>CAXTEJ010000054.1:0-22416 GCA_964243295.1 uncultured Actinomycetales bacterium
CGGCCCGGCCGGTGCTGCCCCCACCGGCCGCCGACCCGGTCGCGGCGCTTGACCGGCCGCAGCAGTGGCGCCGGCTGCTCGACGCCGTCTCGGCCGCCCGCGACGAGGTCGAGCGCACGCGCGTCGACACGGCCCGGGCGGTCGGCGACGCGGAGGCAGGCATCTTCACCGCCCACCTGGCGCTGCTCGACGACCCCGACCTCATCGACCCGGCCCGGGCGCTCGTCGACGACGGGCACGACGCGGCTCACGCCTGGGCGCAGGTCGTCGACCAGGCGGTGGCGGGCCTCGCCGCCCTGGACGACCCCTACCTGCGCGCCCGCGGCGAGGACGTGCGCGCCGTGGGCGACCAGGTGCTGCGGGCGCTCACCGACGCCGTGGCCGACGAGCCCACGGGTGCGGGCGTGGTCGTCGCGCGCGACCTGACGCCGGCGCAGGCGGCCGGGCTCGACCCGGCGACGGTGCAGGCGGTCGTGCTGGCCGGTGGCAGCGCGACCTCGCACGCGGCGATCCTCGCCCGGGCCCGGGGCATCCCGGCTGTGGTCGGCGCCGGCGACGCGGTGCTGTCGCTGCCCGAGGGCACCCCGGTCGCGGTCGACGGAACGGCGGGCACGGTGGTCGTCGAGCCCGCTGCCGACCTGGTCGCCGACGTCGAGCGTCGCCGGGCTGCGGCCCTGGTCGACCGCGAGCGGGCGACGGCGGACGCGCAGCGACCCGCGACCACCCGCGACGGGGTCACGGTGCAGGTGGCCTGCAACGTGGGGGCGCTCGCCGACGCACGGGCCGGCGGGGCGAGCGGGGCGGACGGCGCCGGGCTGGTGCGCACCGAGCTGTGCTTCGTCGGGCGCACCGACGAGCCGACGGTGGAGGAGCAGGAGCAGCTGTACCTCGCGGTGGCGCAGGCGCTGGGAGGGCAGCGGATCACGCTGCGCACCCTCGACGTGGGAGGCGACAAGCCGCTGCCCTACCTGCCCGTGCCGCCCGAGGACAACCCGTTCCTCGGGCTGCGCGGGCTGCGGCTGAGCCTGGTGCGCGAGGAGGTCTTCGCCCGCCAGCTGACCGCCATCGCGCGGGTGGCGCGCCGCACACCGGTCAGCGTGATGTTCCCGATGGTCACCACGGTCGACGAGCTGCGGCGCGCCCGCGTCGCGCTCGACGCCGCGCTGCAGGCCGAGGCGGCCACCGACGCCTCGGTGCAGGTGGGCATCATGGTCGAGGTGCCGGCCGTCGCGCTGAGGCTGGAGTCCTTCGCCGCACTGGTCGACTTCGTCAGCATCGGCACCAACGACCTCACGCAGTACGCCCTCGCCGCCGAGCGAGGCAACCCGCACGTCGCCCACCTGTCCGACCCGCTCGACCCCGGGGTCCTGGCGCTGGTCGACGCGACCTGCCGCGCCGGCCGGGGCCGGTTCCCGGTCGCGGTCTGCGGCGAGGCGGCGGCCGACGAGCTCGCCGTGCCGGTGCTGCTGGGCCTGGGCGTCGACGAGCTCAGCGTGTCGCCGTACGCGGTGCCGTCGGTCAAGCAGCGGGTGCGGACGTCGGACGTCGGCTCGTGCACCGACCTGGCACGGGCGGCCCTGCGCGCGGAGTCGGCCGAGCAGGTGCGCGAGCTGGTGCGCCGCAGCGGGCCCGAGGGCGGCTGACGTCCCCGACGTCATGACCGAGCCCGCCCGTTTGCCATGTGGCAATGCCCGTTTGGCGGCGGTGGTTGCCCTGGCCGTGCGTGGGGGCTTGAGTCGGGATCGCCCGATCGGGCACGGGATCAAGCAGCATCGCCTGTGCCCCAACGGACACCCGCCGCACCGTGCGGCCCTCGACGAGGAGGATTCGTGGCAGTTCACTCCGCACACCGCGCCGGCTCTGCCGGCGTCCGACGGTTTCCCTGGGCCCGCGCCGCGCAGGCAGGTGCGATGAGCTCGGTCCTGCTGGCCACGGCGTGCGCGGGCGCCGGTGGCGACACCGGCAGCGGCGACGCCGCCTCCGGCGGCAGCGGCGGGGGTGGCCGCTCCATCAACGTGCTGATGGTCGGGAACCCGCAGATGGAGGACATCCAGAAGCTGACCAAGGACAGCTTCACCAAGGACACCGGCATCGCGGTCAACTACACCGTCCTGCCCGAGAACGAGCTGCGCGACAAGGTCACCCAGGACGTCGCGACGCAGGCCGGCCAGTACGACGTCGCGACCGTCGGCGCCTACGAGGTGCCGATCTGGGCCAAGAACGGCTGGCTGCACGAGACCGGCTCCTACATGACCAAGGACGCGAGCTTCGACCAGGCCGACATCCTCAAGCCGATGATCCAGTCGCTGTCGGGCGAGGACGGCAAGGTCTACGCCGTCCCGTTCTACGGTGAGTCCTCGATGCTCATGTACCGCAAGGACGTCATGGCGGCCAAGGGCATCACGGTGCCCGAGCGGCCCACCTGGACCCAGGTCGCCGACATCGCGGCCAAGGTCGACGGCGCCGAGCCCGGCATGAAGGGCATCTGCCTGCGCGGCCTGCCCGGCTGGGGCGAGATGTTCGCCCCGCTGACGACGGTCGTGAACACCTTCGGCGGCACCTGGTTCACGAAGGACTGGCAGCCCCAGGTGAACTCGCCCGAGTTCACCCAGGCCGTGAAGTTCTACGTCGACCTGGTCAAGGAGCACGGCGAGGCGGGTGCGTCGCAGGCCGGCTTCAGCGAGTGCCTCAACGCGCTGAGCCAGGGCAAGGCCGCCATGTGGTACGACGCCACGTCGGCCGCCGGCTCGCTCGAGGACCCCGCCGTCAGCAAGGCTGCCGGCAAGATCGGGTACGCATTCGCGCCCGTCGAGAAGACGAAGACCTCGGGGTGGCTGTGGACCTGGGCGTGGGCCATGCCCAAGACCACCAAGAAGGCGGACGACGCGGCGAAGTTCATGCTGTGGGCGTCGAGCAAGGACTACGAGAAGCTGGTCGGCGAGAAGCTCGGCTGGTCGCGGGTCCCCGCGGGCAAGCGTGCGAGCACCTACTCGGTCCCCGAGTACCAGAAGGCCTCCGCGGCCTTCGGTGACATCACGCTGAAGTCGATCGAGGAGGCGCAGCCCACCAACCCGGGCGTGCAGCCGCGGCCCACCGTCGGCGTCCAGTTCGTCGACATCCCGGAGTTCGCCGACCTCGGCACCAAGGTGTCGCAGGACATCAGCGCCGTGATCGCCGGCAAGGGGACCGTCGAGGAGGCTCTGGCCAACGGGCAGAAGCTCGCCGAGGACGTCGCCAAGAAGTACCAGAAGTGACCGACGCGGCGGCCGGGTCGCGCGCAGCGACCCGGCCGCCGCCTCCTCGCCCCTCGGGCGAACCAGCAGGCGACCGACCTGACGTGCGACCGACCCGAGAGACGAGCGAGGACCGCCATGGCCACGATCACCGACACACCGCGGGCGACAGCCCCGAGGCGTGATGTCCCCGTCCGCCGCGGACCGAGCACGTGGGCACGGCGGGGGCCGCTGCTGCCGGCCCTGATCTTCATGGTCGTCGTCACCCAGCTGCCGTTCCTGGTCACCATCGCGGTGTCGACCCTCAACTGGAACGTGCTGACGCCGGGCAGCAAGAGCTTCCTCGGCCTCGGCACCTACGAGTCCTTCGCCGGCCTGCAGAACTACGCCACGGTCTTCACCGACGCCCGGCTGCGCACCGCCGTCGTCAACACGGTGGTGCTGACGGCGTCCGTCGTCATCATCAGCGTGGTGCTCGGCCTCGCCTGCGCGATCCTGCTCGACCGCAAGTTCCCCGGCCGTGGCCTCGCCCGCACGCTGCTGATAGCGCCGTTCCTCGTGATGCCGGTCGCCGCGGCGCTGCTGTGGAAGCACGCGCTCTACAACCCCGACTACGGCCTGTTCAACGGTGTCCTGAACTGGGTGTGGCAGCTGTTCGGGGCCGAGCAGGGGCCGGTCGTCGACTACGTGTCGTCGACCCCGATGGCCGCAGTGGTCGCGGCGCTGGTGTGGCAGTGGACGCCGTTCATGATGCTCATCATCCTGTCGGGCCTGCAGGCCCAGCCGGGCGACGTGCTCGAGGCGGCCCGCGTCGACGGGGCGACCGCCCGGCAGACCTTCCGCTTCGTGACGCTGCCCCACCTGCGGCAGTACCTCGAGCTCGCCGCGCTGCTGGGCTCGATCTACATCGTGCAGACCTTCGACGCCATCTTCACCATCACCCAGGGCGGCCCTGGGTCGGCCACGACGAACCTGCCCTACGAGATCTACCTGACGATGTTCCGCAAGTACGAGTACGGCCAGGCGGCTGCAGCCGGTGTCGTCACCGTCATCGGCACCATCGCCATCGCGACCTTCGCGCTGCGCGTGGTGTCGTCGCTCTTCGTCGAGGAGGAGATCAAGTGAGCGTCGCCGTCCAGACCCGCCCCCGCACCAACCCGTTGCGCCGCAAGCCCAAGGACGACACCAGTCAGCCCGCAGGCAAGGGCTGGGCCGTGCTCGCCTGGATCATCACGCTGCTGTTCTTCGCGCCCGTCGCCTGGATGCTGCTGACCTCCCTGCACCGCGAGGCGGACGCCGCCACGAACCCGCCCTCGATCCTCGCGCCACTCACGCTGTCGAACTACGGCAACCTGTTCGACCGCGGTGTGACGCCGTTCCTCCTCAACTCGGCCACCGCCAGCATCGTCTCGACGCTGCTCGTGCTGGCGCTGTCGATCCCCGCCGCGTACGCCCTCTCGATCAAGCCGGTCGAGAAGTGGACCGACGTGATGTTCTTCTTCCTGTCGACCAAGTTCCTGCCGGCGATCGCCGCGCTGCTGCCGATCTACCTGCTCGTCAAGCGCGCGGGCATGCTCGACAACATCTACACGCTGGTCATCCTGTACACCTCGATGAACCTGCCGATCGCGGTGTGGATGATGCGCTCGTTCCTCGCCGAGGTGCCCAAGGAGATTCTCGAGGCGGCGCAGATGGACGGCGCAGGGCTGATGCGGGTGCTGTGGAACGTCATCGCGCCGGTCGCCATGCCGGGCATCGTCGCCACCAGCCTGATCTGCTTCATCTTCAGCTGGAACGAGTTCATGTTCGCCGTGAACCTGACGGCGGTGCGCGCCTCGACCGCGCCGATCTTCCTCGTAGGTTTCATCTCCAGCCAGGGCCTGTTCCTCGCGAAGCTCTGCGCGGCAGCCACCCTGGTCTCGCTGCCGGTGCTGATCGCCGGTTTCGCCGCGCAGGACAAGCTCGTGCGCGGCCTGTCCCTAGGAGCCGTCAAGTGAGCACTCACACCACGCCCGGCAGGGTCGCGCTGTCCCAGGCCACCCTGCCCGACCTGCCCGCCAAGGTGGCCCGGCCGACGTACGACCGCTCGGCCGTGACCGTCGGCGTCGTCCACGTCGGTGTCGGCGGGTTCCACCGCGCCCACCAGGCGATGTACCTCGACCGGCTCATGGAGCAGGGCGAGGCGATGGACTGGGGGGTCTGCGGGGTCGGGGTGCTGCCCTTCGACAAGCGCATGGCCGACGTGCTGCACGAGCAGGACGGTCTCTACACGCTGGTCGTCAAGCACCCCGACGGACGCCGGGAGCCCCGCGTCATCGGGTCGCTGGTCGAATACCTGTTCGCGCCCGACGACCCCGAGGCCGTCATCGAGCGGATGGCCGCGCCGTCGACGCGCATCGTGTCGCTGACCATCACCGAGGGCGGCTACAACGTGCACGCCGTGACCGGCCAGTTCGACGAGACCGACGCCGGGGTGCAGCACGACCTCGAGCCAGGAGTGCTGCCGCGCACGGCTTTCGGGCTCGTCGTCGAGGCGCTCGCCCGCCGCCGCGAGCGCGGGACCGCCCCGTTCACCGTGCTGTCGTGCGACAACATCCAGGGCAACGGCGACACCGCGAAGCGCAGCTTCACCACCTTCGCCCGGATGCGCGACCCCGAGCTCGCCACGTGGATCGCCAGCGAGGTGCCGTTCCCCAACTGCATGGTCGACCGCATCACCCCGGTCACGACCGACGCCGACCGCGCCGAGCTCGCCGAGACCTTCGGTGTCGAGGACGGCTGGCCCGTGGTCTGCGAGCCGTTCACCCAGTGGGTGCTGGAGGACGCGTTCGTCGAGCGGCCGCCCCTGGAGCTGGTCGGAGTGCAGCTGGTGCCGGACGTCGAGCCCTACGAGCTGATGAAGCTGCGGCTGCTGAACGCCAGCCACCAGGCCCTGGCCTACGTCGGCTACCTCGCGGGCTACCGGCTGGTGCACGACGTGTGCCAGGACGAGTCGTTCGCCCAGCTGCTGCTGGACTACATGGACCACGAGGCGACACCCACGCTGCACCCGGTGCCGGGGATCGACCTCGACGCCTACAAGCACGAGCTGATCCGGCGCTTCAGCAACGGCGAGGTGCGCGACACGGTGGCGCGGCTGTGCGCGGAGAGCTCGGACCGCATCCCCAAGTGGCTGCTGCCCGTCGTGCGCTGGAACCTCGATCAGGGCGGCGAGGTGCACCGGGCCGCTGCGGTCGTGGCGAGCTGGGCGCGCTACTCCGAGGGCGTCGACGAGGACGGTGAGCCGATCAAGGTCGTCGACCGGCTCACCGACCGGCTCCGCGCGGCGGCGCTCGCCCAGGCCGACGACCCGCTGGCGTTCCTGCGTGACCACGAGCTGTTCGGCGGCCTCGTCGACGAGCAGCGGTTCACGCAGGCCTACACGGCGGCGCTCACCTCGCTGCACGAGCGCGGCTCGCGTGCGACGGTCGAGGCGCTGCTCGCCGGCCCGCTGGCCTGACCCGCCGTAGGGTTCGGCTCACCGACGTCCGACCGGCCGTCGCCGAGAGGGGTGGAGTGCAGGCTGACGAGCGGCACCAGCGCATCCTCGCCCAGGCCCGCCAGCACGGGCGGGTCGACGTCGTCGAGCTGGCGAGCGAGCTCGACGTCTCGCCCGAGACCGTGCGGCGGGACCTGCGGCGGCTGGAGGAGCACGGCGTCGTGCGCCGCACCCACGGCGGCGCCTACCCGGTCGAGAACGCCGGCTACGAGAGCGACCTGAGCTCGCGCACCGGGCTGCGGGTCGCCGAGAAGCAGCGCATCGCCCGCGCGGCCGTGGGCCTGCTGACCGAGGAGTCGAGCGTCTTCATCGACGAGGGGTTCACGCCTCAGCTGGTCGCAGAGCGGCTGCCCGTGGGCCGCGGCATCACGGTGCTGACGGCCTCGGTGCCGCTGGCGGCGGCGGTCGCCGGCCGGGCCGACCTGACCGTCATCATGCTGGGCGGGCGGCTGCGCCCAGCGACGCTCGCGTCGGTCGGGTCGGTCACCACCAGCACGCTGGGCCGGTTCGTCGTCGACCTCGCGATCCTCGGCGCCAACGGCATCTCGCTGTCGGCCGGGCTCACCACGCCCGACCCGGCCGTGGCCGACGTCAAGGCCCAGGCGATCCGGTGCTCGCGCCGGCGGATCCTGGTGGGTGCCCACACCAAGTTCGGCATCACGAGCTTCTGCCGCTTCGGCGAGCTGCGCGACATCGAGACGATCGTCACCGACGAGGGACTGCCGCTGTCGGACGCCCGCAAGTACGCCCATCTCGGGCCCCACGTCGTGCGCGTCTGAGCCCTACCCGCCCGGTGAGACGAACAGCGCCACCGTCATGCGGGGCGCAGGTCGGCTGCGGCGAGGCGGGCGACGGCCTCGACCAGCACCTCGTCGCGCTTGCAGAAGGCGAACCGCAGCAGGCTCGGCGCCGCCGTCGGGTCGTCGTGGAACACCTGCACCGGGATCGCGACAACGCCGGCGCGCGCCGGCAGCTCGCGGCACAGCGCGAAGGCGTCGTCCCAGCCGAGGGCGCTCGCGTCGGCGGTGACGAAGTAGGTGCCGTCGGGCACGGTGACCGCGAGGCCGGCGGCGCGCAGCCCGTCGACCAGCAGGTCGCGCTTTCGGGTGTGGGAGGCGGCGAGCTCGTCGAAGAACGCATCGGGCAGGGCCAGCGCGTTGGCGACCGCCGGTTGGAAGGGGGCGCCGTTGACGAAGGTCAGGAACTGCTTGGTGGCACGCACGGCCTGCACGAGCTCGGTCGGGCCGTGCACCCAGCCGATCTTCCAGCCGGTGACCGAGAACGTCTTGCCCGCCGAGCTCACCGTCAGCGTGCGCCCGGCCATGCCGGGCAGCGTCGCGATCGGCACGTGCGGGGCGCCGTAGGTGAGGTGCTCGTAGACCTCGTCCGACAGCACCACCGCGTCGTGCTCGGCCGCCAGCCGTCCGACGAGCGCGAGCTCGTCGGGGGTGAAGACCTTGCCCAGCGGGTTGTGCGGGGAGTTGAGCAGCACCAGGCGCGTGCGGGGTGAGAACGCGGCCGCCAGCTCGTCGGGGTCGATCGCGAAGTCGGGTGCCCGCAGCACCACCGTGCGCCGCTGCGCGCCGGCGAGCGCGATGCTCGCCGCGTACGAGTCGTAGTACGGCTCGAAGGTGACGACCTCGTCCCCTGGGCCCGCGAGCGCGGTGACCGCGGCCGTCACCGCCTCGGTGGCACCCGCGGTGACCAGCACGTCGTCGGGATCGACGTCCAGGCCGTAGAACCGGCGCTGGTGCTCGGCGACGGCCGCGCGCAGCACCGGCTCGCCGGCGGCGGGGGAGTACTGGTTGACACCCCCGCGGATCGCGGCGACGGCGTCCTCGAGCAGGGACGCCGGCCCGTCGGTGTCGGGGAAGCCCTGGCCGAGGTTCACCGCACCCGTCGCCCGGGCCAGCGCGGTCATCTCGGCGAAGATCGTGCTGGTGAAGGGCCGCATCCGCGATGTGAGCCGACTGGGGACTGTTTCCATGTCTAGGAGACACTACCGACATGGCTGATCCGCAGGTGCTCGAGGTCGCCGACGTCTGGCCCTACCTGGTCGGGCGGGGGCTGCTGCCGGGCGACGCCGCCGCCGGGCAGGTGCGCGAGGTGGGCGACGGGAACATGAACCGCGTGTTCGTCGCGACGCCGGGCGACACCGCGCTGCCGGGCCTCGCCGTCAAGCAGGCGCCGCCGTGGATCAGGCGGCTGGGCCCCGGCTCGCCGATGAGCCCGCAGCGGGCGCTCGTCGAGGCGCGCGCCCTCGCCACCTTCGCCCGCTACGCCCCCGCGCAGACCCCGCGCGTGCTCGACGTCGACCCCGACCTGTTTGCGTTCACCATGGAGGACCTGTCCGACCTGCGGGTGCTGCGCACGACACTGGACGACGGGGCCGAGCTCGGCAGCGCCGCCCGTGAGGTGGGCGAGCTCGTCGGCGAGGTCAGCTTCGCGACGAGCGTCGCCGGAGCCGGCGCCGCCGACCGGGCGGCGCTGCTCGCCGCGTCGGTCAACCCGCTGCTGGCGCAGGTCACCGAGCAGTACCTGCTCGGTGACCCGTTCCTCACCGCCGCCGAGCACAACCACCACCACTCGCTCGTCGACGCCGACCTGGCTGCCCTGCGCGCCGACCCGCGCGCCCGCACGGCCGTCTCTCGGCTGCGGGTCGCCTTCGGGTCGAGCGCGCAGTCGCTCGTGCACGGCGACCTGCACTCGGGCAGCGTCATGGTGGGGGTGCGCGACGGCGCACCGGTCACCCGCGTCATCGACCCCGAGTTCGCCGTCGTCGGCCCGGTCGGTCTCGACCTGGGGCTGTTCGTCGCGAACCTCCTGCTCGCCTCGCTGCGCGCCGCGGCGCTCGGCGACCCCGGGCGCGCCGCCCGGCACGCCGCCGGCGTCGAGGAGTGCTGGGACGCCTTCGCCGGCGTCTGGTGCCACCGGTTCACCGGCCGCACCGACTCCTTCCTGGACGACGGGTGGCTGGCCGGCCACCTCGCCGACGTCTGGGACGACACCCTCGGCTTCGCCGCCGTCGAGCTCGTGCGCCGCGTCGGCGGCTACAGCCACGCGAGCGACCTCGACACGCTGCCCGACCCGGGGCCGTCGTCCCTCGCTGCGCTGCGCCTCGCCCACCGGCTGCTGCTCGACCGGACGGTCGCCCCGGATGCGCGTGCGCTCGCCGACCTCGTCGCCGTCGCGGAAGAGGTGGTCGCGTGAGCGCGGCGTCCGGGCCGTCGGGTCTGCCGAGGCCCGTGCTCGACGACAGCATCCGCCTCACCGGCGAGGGCGTCCTCGTGCTCGACCGGCGGGTGTTCCCGGCCCGCGAGGAGTGGGTGCTGTGCCGTGACGCCGCCGAGGTCGCCGCCGCGATCCGGGCGATGGTGACCCAGAGCTCGGGGCCGTTCTACGCCGCGCTCGCCGCCATGGCGCTGACCGCTCGCCAGCAGCGCGATGCGGCGCCGGGCGACGCCGTGCGCGCGCTGGGGGAGGCCGCCCGGGTGCTGACCGCCGCGCGACCGACGAACAACCACGTGCGCGACGCCGTGACCGAGGTGCTGGCCGCGGCCGTGGTGGCCGTCGACGCCGGGACGCGCGGGCACGACCTCGCCGAGCTCGTCGAGCGCACCGCGTCGGCCCTCGACGCGCGCTACCGCGAGGGCAGCGCCACCCTGGGGCGGCTCACCGCGGAGCTGCTGCCGGACGGCGCCCGGGTGCTCACGCACTGCTGGATGGACGCCTACCTGGTCGGTGTCGTGCAGCAGGCCGCGCTGGTCGGGCGCAGCTACGAGTGGGTGGCCACCGAGACCCGTCCCTACCTGCAGGGGGCGCGGCTCACCGCCCACACCCTGGCCGAGATGGGCCAGCAGGTCACGCTCGTCACCGACTCGACCGCCGCCGCGGTGCTGTCACCGCAGTCGCGGCTGGGCCCGGTCGACGCGCTGGTGACCGCAGCCGATCGGGTGACGATGGACGGGCACGTGGTCAACAAGGTCGGCACCCTCGGGATCGCGGCCGCGGCGGCCGCGTTCGAGGTGCCGTTCCACGCGCTGGTGCTCGCCCCCGACCCGAGCGCGCCTACGGCGTCCGACGTGGTGGTGGAGGAGCGTGACGGCGACGAGGTGCTCTCGGCCCTCGGCGCCCGCACCGCCTCACCGCTCGTCACCCGGGGCTACTACCCGGCCTTCGACGTCACCCCGCCCCGCCTGGTGACCCGCATCGTCACCGAGCGCGGCGTCTACCCGCCCGAGCGCGTGCGCGACCACCACGCCCACGACGACCACACCGAGGAGCCGTCACCGTGAGCCTGCCCAGCCCCATCACCGCCCGTGTCGTCGTGCTCGACATCGAGGGCACGACCAGCGCGGCGGGCTTCGTTCAGGGCGACCTGTACGACTACGCGCGCCCGCGGCTCGGGCCGTGGATCAGCGAGCACCAGGGCGACCCGGACGTCGTGGCCGCGGTGGCCGCCACCCGGCAGCAGGCGGGCCTCGCGGACGACGCGCCCCTGGACGCGGTCGTCGCGGCCCTGCACGGCTGGATGGACGCCGACGTCAAGGCCACGCCGCTGAAGACCCTGCAGGGGCAGCTGTGGGCGGCGGGCTTCGCGGCGGGCGAGCTGCGGTCGCACTTCTTCGACGACGTGCCGCCCCGGCTGCGCGCCTGGCACGGCGCCGGCGTCCGCCTGGCGGTGTTCTCCTCCGGCTCGGTCGCGAGCCAGGTGCCGTGGTTCCGGCACGCCGACGCCGGCGACCTCACCCCGCTCGTCGACGGCTACTTCGACACCGTCAGCGCGGGCAGCAAGCGCGAGGCGTCGTCCTACCGCGTCATCGCCGAGCGGCTCGGGGTCGACGACGTCCGCGACATCGTCTTCCTGACCGACCTGCCGGCCGAGCTGGACGCCGCGCGCGAGGCGGGGTGGCAGGTCGTCGGCGTGCGCCGCGACGGCGAGCCCAACGCCGGGGCCGACTTCGGCGACCACCCGGTGGTCGACGGCTTCGACGCCGTCGAGGTGACGGCGTGAGCACCCTCGACTTCCGCACCGACGGCTCGGGCGCGCTGGAGGCGGCCGGGCGGGCCCTCGCCGCCGAGTCGGCCCGCTTCGCCGCCATGGGCTGGATGCGGGGCACGTCCGGCAACCTGTCGGTGGTGCTCAGCCGCGACCCGCTGCGGCTCGCCGTCACCGTCTCGGGGCTCGACAAGGGTGAGCTCACCAGCGCGGACGTCGTGGTCGTCGACGAGCTCGGGGTCGCCGTCCCCGAGCAGCCGCGCCCCGACCTGGTGCCCTCGGCCGAGGCCGCGCTGCACGCCCGCGTCGCAGCGCTGTCGGGGGCCGGCGCGGTGGTGCACGTGCACGCGCTGCAGGCCGTCCTCGCCGGCCACTGGTGGCCCGACGGCATCGAGCTGCGCGATCTGGAGATGCTCAAGGGCATCGGCCGCAGCGCCCACGACGAGACGGTCACCATCCCGGTGGTCCCGAACAGCCAGGACATGGTCGCCCTCGGCGACGACGTCGCCCGCAGCTTCGACGTCCGGACGCCGGCAGTGGTCGTCGCGCGGCACGGCATGTACGCCTGGGGACGTGACCTGATGCAGGCCCGACACCACACCGAGATCGTCGAGTTCCTGCTGCAGCTCGCTGTCGAGACGCGCTGAGTCGTCGCGCTGCGGGCGATCAGAGCCCCAGCGGCCCCGACGCCAGCTGCCGCAGGACGTCGGCGCGGCCGGCGCGCGCGTCGCCGCGGTGGACGAGCAGCTCGTGCGTGGCGCGGAGGGCTCCGCGGGCGGCCACCACCCGCTGCGCCGGCGCGAGGGTCTCGACGTCGGCGACCTTCGCGAACCCGATGACCCGTCGGGCGACCTCGGCGCCGGCGTAGGTGACGGCGTCGGCCCACACGGCGGCGAGGGTCGTCTCGAGGACCGCCTCGCCGAGCAGGCGCGGGTCGACGCGGCCGGGCCACAGCTCGCGCCACTGCTGCTCGAAGGCCGTCCAGGTGACCGCGCCGAGGTCGAGCAGCGCCCGCGCGTCGTCGGCACGGCCCAGCGCCCCGGCGCGGGCCGCGGCCAGCACGAGGTTGCCCCACAGCACCCCGACGTCGAAGCCGAGCGGGCCGTAGGCGCCGAACTCGGCGTCGAACGCCCGCACCGAGGCCGGCTCGCCGGGGCGCACGAACACCGACCCGGTGTGCAGGTCGCCGTGCAGCAGCGACTCGACCCGCGTCATGAACGCGAGCCTGGCCAGGCCCACCGCCGTGCCCACCCGGGGATCGGCGACCAGCGCCGCGAGGTCCGGCTCGTTGTCGGGGTGCACCCGGTTGTGTGGGTGGGTGACGAACGGCTCGGTGAGGACGAGGTCCTCGGTGATCTGCGACAGCTCGGGGTTCATCGACGCCGCCACGGCGGCCTTGTGGCCCGCGGTGCCGAGGCCGTGCACCGACGTCCCGAAGCCGGTGCGGGCCACGTAGCGGCCGAGCTCGGCCGCGGCCGCGCGGTCGAGCGCGCGGTCGTCCGTCGTCGCGGCGGTGCGCTCGCACAGCATCGTGCGCCACACCCGGTGGTCCGACAGGTCCTCGATGGCGAGCACCTGCCGGACGGGGTCGTGGTGGAGCAGCGCCGGCACGTGCTCGAGGTCGAGCCGGCCGTGGGCCGTGAGCACCCGCGCCTCGCGGGCGGTGCGCTCGCGGGTCATGGGCCAGCCGGGGTCGGTGCGCACGTGCGGCAGCGACTGCTTGAGCACCAGCGACCGCCCACCTGCGTCGCGCACCACGAAGACGAGGTTGAGGTTGCCGTCACCGACCTCCCGGACGTCGACCGGCCCGGTGAGGTCGAGCGCGGCCGCGAGCTCGGGCTGGGCGGCGAGGTGCGCCGGCACCGTGTCGGGCGTCAGCAGCGGGTCCACCGCGGCTACGTGGTCCGGCCGGGCAGGGACGCGCGCCGGGCGGACAGCGTGTAGCTGAACAGCAGCGCGACGAGCAGCACGGCACCCTTCGCGACGTCCTGCACGTAGTACGGCAGGCCCTTCATGCTGAAGCCCACGACCATGACGGTGATGAGCACGGCCCCGAGCACGGTGCCCCACGCGTTGGGGACGTTGCGCCCCAGCACCGAGGTGCCGACCAGCGAGACGGCCACGGCGTCCAGCAGCAGGGAGTTGCCGGCCGAGACGTCGCCCTGGCCGATGCGGGCGGCGAGCAGCAGGCCGGCGACCGAGGCGAGCACCCCGGCGGCGACGTAGGCGAGGCTGCGGTAGACCCCGACGGGCACACCGGCCAGCCGGCTGGCCTCGGGGTTGGAGCCGACGGCGTACAGCAGCCTGCCCCAGCGGGTGCGCTCGAGCAGGAACCACACCAGCACGGCGACGATGACGAGCAGGATCGCCGGGAACGGCACGGGCCCGACCGTGCCGCGCGCCAGCCACAGGAACCCCTGCGTGAAGCGGCCGGGCGCGGTGGTGCCGTCCTCGAGCGTCATGCGGGAGGAGATCGAGCGGCCGTCGACCAGCACGAGCTTCAGACCCATGATGGCGAACATCGTGGTGAGGGTGGCCAGCAGGTCGGGGATGCGCGCCCACACCACCAGGGCGGCGTTGAGCAGCCCGATCAGCGCCCCGGCGAGCAGCACGACGGCGACGGCCACGCCGCCGACCTGGTTGTGCACCACCATGACCCAGGCGGCCAGCGACACCGCGAAGCCGGCGGTGCTGCCCACCGACAGGTCGAGGCCGCCGACGGTCATCGCGATGGTGACGCCCAGCCCCGCGATGGCGGTGGGCGCGGCGTAGACCAGCAGGCCGTACAGGTTGGACGACGTGCGAAAGCTCGGCTCGGTGGCCAGGAAGTACCCGATGAGCAGCACGGTGACGGCGACGAAGCCGTAGCGGACCACCAGGTCGCGCAGCACGCCCCCGGGTCGCGCCGCCCGGGTGACCGTCGCCGGTGGTGTCGTGCTGGTGGTGGTCACGCGGCAGCCTCTCCGGAGAAGGCCCGGACGACGTCCGCCCGGGACACCAGTGTGACCGGTGAGTCGAGGCTGACCCGCCCGTCGACCAGCACGATGACGCGGTCGGCGACCTCGAGCACCTCGTCGACGTCGGCGCTGAGCACCACGACGCAGCCGCCGCCGGCGGCCACGGCCCGCGCCTGCTCGCCGATGTCGCGGCGGGCGCCGAGGTCGACGCCGCGGAAGGGCTCGTCGAGCAGCAGCACGCGGGCGCGCTCGACCAGCCAGCGGCCGACGACCACCTTCTGCTGGTTGCCTCCCGACAGCGTGCCGACCTCGGTGGCCGGGCTGCGGGTGACGACGCCGAGCCGCTCGATCGTCGTGCTCGCGCGGTCGCGCTCGCGGCCGGCGTCCAGCACACCGAGGCGCGAGGTGACGGCGCCGACGAAGGGCAGGCTCAGGGTGCGCGCCACCGACCACCCCGGCAGCAGCGCCTGCGCCGCGCGGTCCTCGGGCACGAGGAACACCCCGCCCCGCACCGCCTCGCCCGGGCTGCGCGGCAGCCGGTCGATGCCGGTGATGTCGGCGGTGCCGGTGGCCCACGGTGTCGACCCGAACAGGCCGTGGGCGAGCTCGGACTTGCCCGCGCCGATCAGCCCCACCACCCCGGTGACCTCGCCGGCGCGCAGGTCGAGGTCGAGCGGCCCGCTGCCTGGCAGCAGGCGCGCCCCGCGCACCGCGACCGCCACCGGCCCGGCGGGCGGGGCGGAGAGCGCCCGCGCGTTGCGCCGGTCGTCCGGCTGGGCCGCGGCGAGCCCCTGCGCGCCGTCCCCGAGCATCGCGGGCAGGATCACGGGCCACCGCAGCGGCCGCAGCGTGTCGCTGGTGATGCGCCCCTCGCGCAGCACGACGGCCCGGTCGGCGATCGCGTCGACCTCCCCGAGCCGGTGGCTGACCAGCACCACGGCGAGCCCGTCCTCGCGCAGCCGGTGGACGACGTCGAACAGCCGGCCTGCCTCCACGGCCGACAGCGCGGACGTCGGCTCGTCCAGGATGAGCAGCCGTGGCCGGTGGAGCAGGGCCCGAGCCACCACGAGCAGCTGGGCGTCGGAGATGCCGAGCGTGGCGACGTCCCGGCGCAGCACCGAGTCGGGCCAGTCCAGCTCGAGAGCGCCCAGAGCCCGCCGGGCGACGGTCGTGATCTGGCGCCGGCGCAGCAGCCAGCCCCGGCGCCCCTGCGGCGGGCGGGCGAGGTCGTCGAGCGCCAGGTTCTCCTGCACGCTGAGGCCGGGCACCACGCCTTCGCTCACGCGCTGGTGGACCGTCGCGATGCCGAGGGCGCGCGCCCGCCCCGGTGTGGCGAGGCGCTGCTCGGTGCCGTCGACGGCCACGGTGCCGGCGTGCCCGGGAAGAGCGCCCGAGAGCACCTTGATCAGCGTCGACTTGCCGGCGCCGTTGGCCCCGAGCAGCGCCGTGACCTGCGCGGGCGCGAGGTCGAGGTCGACGTCGCGCAGGACGACGTGGCTGCCGAACGCCATGCCGACGCCGCGCAGCGACACCGTGGGGGCGTGCTGCGACCCGGCCGCGCCGGTGGGCGGGTGTCCGGCCGTCGCGTCGGTCACTGCGCGTTGGGCAGCCAGTCGGCGACCGACACGGTGTCGAGGCGCAGCTTCGGCTCGGCGGCCACGAGGGCGTCGACCGAGGTGATCTGCTGCTGCAGCAGCGTCTCGCGCGTCAGCGTCACGCCCGGGAACTGCACCGAGTCGCTCGGCAGCTGGCCCGCGAGCTTCAGTGCCGTCGTCCGGACGACGGCCGCGCCGATCTGCGCGGGGTCGGTGGCCGAGGTGGCAGTCCAGGGGCTGCCGTCGGCGGTCATGACCTCGAGGTCGGCGTTGGAGATGTCGATGCCGTAGACCTTCACCTTGCCCTGCAGGTTGTTCTGCTGCACCGCCTGCACGACGCCCTTAGTGATCTCGTCGTACGGCGCGAAGATGGCCTTGACCTGCGGGTGCTGCTTGAGGGCCGCGTCGACGAGCGGGATGTTGTCGGTCGCCGTCGACTCGGTCACCTCGCCGGTGAAGAACAGCTGCTTGAGGCCGTGCTGCTGGACGTAGGTCTTCCACACCGCACCCCGGCGGTCGAGAGCGGCGAAGCCGGTCGCCGAGACCAGGCCCACCTCGGCGCCGTCGCCGACGTCCTTGACGAGCTGGTCGAGCACGCCCTTGGCCAGGCTCTCGTCGGACTGGCTGGTCGCCACGACTCCCGGTGTGCCCTCGGGCAGGGCGACGTCGTAGGTGATGACGGGGATACCCGCCTTCGCGGCCTGCGCGACGAGCGGCTCGATGGTGTCGGTCTGGCCGTGGTCGACGATGATCGCCGCGGGCTTGGCGCTGATGGCCTGCTGCAGGTCGGACGCCTGGCGCGCGTTGTCGTTGCGGGCGTCGGTGACGGCGAGCGTGATGTTGGACGCCGCCGCCTGCTTCTGGGCGCCCTGCCCCCACGCCTCGAAGTAGTCGCCGGCGCCGCTCTGGCGCACCAGCGCGATCGTCACCGGCGAGCCGTCGAACGGGCTCGGGCGAGCTGCGCTCGCCGTGCTCGTGGGCGTCGTGGCCGAGCTCGCGGCGGCCGGCGTCGGCGCGGGGTCGGACTGGGCGCAGGCCGTGAGCGCCAGCACGGCGGTGGCGGCGACGGCGGCGGGGCGCAGGAGGCGGGTGGTAGGCACGGGTCGAGGATGACGCGGCACCCCGCGGTGACGGCAGCCGAGACACGCGCGTCTCAGCATGTGGACTGGGTCGCGGCAGGACCGCGCTGCGGGGCGTGCGGAGGAGCACCATGGGAGGACCGACGGCACGTGACCGGCGGACCACGACGGAGAGGGACCGACCATGACGCTGCTGACCGTGTGGGCAGACGAGCGGCCCGACGAGGCCGAGCTGGTCACCGAGGAGCCGGCCGAGGTGGCGCTCGCGCTGAAGGAGCACGGCGTCCGCTACGAGCAGTGGCCGCTGCGCGACCTGCCTGACGAGCCGACGCAGGACGACGTGCTCGACGCCTACCGCGACCGGATCGACGCCGTCAACGCCCAGGAGGGGTACGTGCTCGTCGACGTGGTGCAGATGCGCCGCGGCGACGACGACGCCGCGTGGGAGCAGAAAGTGCGGGCGAGCCGGGAGAAGTTCCTGGACGAGCACACCCACGACGACGACGAGGACCGCTTCTTCGCCCGCGGCTCGGGCGTGTTCTACCTCCACGTCGGCGGCAAGGTGCACGCCGTGCTGTGCGAGCAGGGCGACCTGCTCTCGGTGCCGGGCGGCACGACGCACTGGTTCGACATGGGCACCGACCCCGACTACGTGTCGGTCCGCTTTTTCCACGACGACGACGGCTGGGTCGGCGACTTCACCGGCAGCGGCATCTCGCGGCAGTTCCCGAGCTACGACCAGCTGGCCGCCGGTCGTTGACCTCAGGCGTACTGGCTGGGCGAGGGGTGGGCCCCGGTCAGCAGGTGGTCGCCGACCTCCACGGCCTTGTACGACACCGGGTCGTGCAGCGTCAGGGTGCGTGCGTCCCGCCAGTACCGGTCCAGGCCGGTGCCGGCGCTGGTGGCCCGCGCGCCGGTGAGCTCGAAGACCGTCGCGGTGACGTCGAGGGCGACGCGGGTTGTCACCACCTTGGCCGCCGACAGCTGCACGGCGGCCTCCCCGCGCTCGGTGCCCGTGAGGTCCCACCCGCGGTCGGTGGCCGCGGCCCAGCCTGCGGCCGCCCGGTCGGTGAGGGCGCGCGCGGCCATGACCTCGCTCGCCAGCTCGCCGTAGCGCGCGCGCACCAGCGGGTCGTCGACCGCGCGGTCGACACCGCTGGTCGCCCACGGCCGTGAGCGCGTGGCGGTGTAGCGGGCCCCGGCACCAAGGGCCCCCTCCGCGATCGACACCTGCAGCAGCGCGAGCATCGCCTGGAAGCCGAGTACCGACAGGCTGGGGTAGGCCGGCGCCGACGGATCGGTCTGCTCGCCTGGGCCGAGCACGTCCTCGTCGGGGACGAACGCGTCCTCGAACGCGATGGAGCCGGACGCCGAGACCCGCTGGCCCATCGCCGACCAGTCGCCGCCGTGCGTGACACCCGGTGTCCCGGTGCGGATCGCGAAGGCCAGCTTGCGCCCGGCCGCGTCAGCGGGGTCGGGTGCCGGGTCGTCGGCGGCCTCGCCATCGGTCACGACCGTGCCCGTGGCGAGGACGCGGTCCGACACCTCCGCGCCGGTCGCGAAGAACTTGCGGCCGCTCACCAGGTAGCCGCCCGCCACGGCGCGCAGCTCGAGGCCCGCGTCACGCGGGTTGCCGGCGCCGCCCCACAGCCAGCGGTGCTCGGCGGTGCCGGCGTCCAGGCGCGCGACGACGTCCGGGCGCCGGCCCAGCCGGGTGCGCCAGCTGTGCAGGTAGTGGTAGCCGAGGACGTGCCCGACCGAGGGGTCGACGCGCGCCACCCGCGAGACCACGTCGAACGCGGTGGTCCACGGCTGGCCGTGCCCACCCGCGGAGGCGGGGACGAGCAGCCCCAGCAGGTCGTGCCCGCGCAGCAGAGCCACCTCCGCGTGCGGTGCGCGCCCGGCTGCCTCCCGCTGGACGACGTCCGCGGCGAGGGTGGCAGCCACCTCGTCCGCGACGTCGGCCCAGCGGGCGCCGGCAGACCGCGGGGCCGTGAACGCCGTCATGCGGCCAGTATCGCCGGTCACGTCACGGCTGAGCCGACCCCGGTGCTCACGATCGCGCCGCGGTCGGTCGATGTCCGTGGTCGCGGGACCTCTCGCGCAGGATGGAGGGACCGTGCCGGCTCGGAGCGTGATGTCGCCCGCTGCCCGCGCCGCCTTCCTCGGCGTCGCCGCGGCGGCCGTCGTGGCCGTGCTCCTGACCGGCTCGACCCCGCCCCCGCTGCGCGAGTGGCAGTGGTGGCTCGCCAAGGCCGCCGGGCGTGGCGGCCTCGTCGTGTCGCAGGCGGCCTAGCTCGCCGCGGAGGCGCCGAGCTCGTCGCGCAGGTGGTCGGCGAGCCGCAGCGCGAGCGCCACGATCGTGAACGTCGGGTTGGCGTAGCCGCCGGTGCTGAACACCGAGCTGCCGGCGACGTAGAGGTTGGCGACCGAGTGCACGCGGCAGTCGGCATCGACCACGCCCTTGCTGGGTGACGCAGCCATCCGCGTGGTGGCCATGTGGTGGGGGCCGCCGAGGATCTCGTCCTGCCAGTCCGGCACGGGCGGCAGCACGGTGCCGATCCCCTTGTGCTGCAACGCCTCGCCGAGTCGGCCGAGCCACGCCTCGATCGTCGTCAGGTCGCGGTCGGTGACGCGCCAGTCGAGCTTGATGCGGCGCTGGCCGAGCTCGTCGGTCTCGTCGCCGAGCAGGACGCGGCTGTCGCGGTCGGGCGCCTGCTCGGTGCGGAAGTACAGCGACTGCGTCGGACCCGGCACCTCGACGTCCAGGCCGGCCGCGCGCAGCGCTTCCTCGGCCGCGTGCCGCGTCGTCCAGCGCCGGCTCTTGCTGTAGAGGTCGTTGAGCAGCGCGTGGGCCTTCACCGCAGCCCGGTGCCGGGGGCCGTCGCGGTCGGGGCGGAAGGCGCGGATCGGCAGCGTCGCCACCGACGGCACCTGGCCGACGAGAGCTGTGCCGTAGATGTACTTGTCGTCCTCGACACCGATCGAGCAGGCCAGCAGACCGTGCTTCTCCTGTGCCTCGCGGGTGGGCGTGATGACGCCGCGCACCTTCGAGCCGTCGTAGGAGGCCTTCTGGTAGAACGCATTGGTCAGGCCCGCAGGGTCGGTCGGCACGAGGTGGCCGGCCGGGACGTGCAGGTGCTCCATGAAGTACCGGCCGACCAGGTCGTGCTGGTTGCCGAGCCCCGCCGGCCGGTCGGCCACGGCGTTCAGCAGCAGCCGGGGGTTCTCCAGCCCGCCCGCTGCCAGCACGAAAGCGCGCGCCTGCACGGTGAACGCCTCGCGCCCCAGCGCCTGCACGGTCAGCGAGGAGACCCGCTCGGTGCCAGGGTCGAGCCGGATGTCGGTCACGTTGGCGTGCACGACCGTCGTGATCGCCGGGTCGTCGGTGAGCTCGGGGTGGTGCCGCTCGCCGAAGTTGGTCTCGGGGCTGTACTGGAACACCGTGTTCTCGAACTCGGTGCCCGTCAGGTCGAGCGGGGTGGGCAGCCGGTGGCGCCACGACGCGAGGTCGAAGTCGGGGCTCGCCAGCTCGAACAGCTCGCCGGCGTCCTTGTAGTACGGCTGCAGGTCGGCCGTGCCGATCGGCCAGCCGCTGTCGTCGACCCACGAGCGCCGCTCGAAGTCGAGGTCCTCGAGCGGGCGGCACCAGCCGCCCCAGCGGTTGGTGCTGCCGCCGAGCAGGCGGTACCGGCACCCGTCGAGCCGCCAGTAGGGGTGCCCGACGTTCTCGCCGGCGAACAGCCGCTGGTCGCGCAGGGTCGGGTGGTGGCCGCCCGCCTCCAGCACGAGCACGCTGAGCCCGCTGCCGCGCAGCCGCCCAGCCAGGCTGATGCCCGCCGGGCCGGCCCCGACGACCGCGACGTCCGCCCGCAGCAGGCTGCCCGGCTGCTGGTCGCGCGCGTCGATCAGCACGGCGGAAGGGGGGGAAGGGTGGCGGCCTGGCGGAGGTGCGTCATCGGAGCCTCGTCCCGTCGGCAGTGCGCGGTAGTTGCGCGAGGAAGCAGCAAAGCGAGGTGATCCCGCCGCTGGCAAACGCAGTTACTCGTGTGATCACGCACAGTGACTACGGCCGCCGATAGGCTGGCGCTGTGCCAGCCCTGCACCGCCGACCCTCGTCGCTGCTCTCCGTCGGTGCCGGCGGCGTCGTCGGCACGGCCGTGCGCGACCTCGCCGAGCGCTCGTCGCCGGCTCCCGCGGGTGGTTGGCCAGCCGCCACTTTCACGGTCAACGTGCTCGGTGCGCTCGTGCTCGGTGCCCTGCTCGAGCACCTCGCCCGCAGCGGCCCGGACGCCGGCCACCGCCGCACGCTGCGGCTGCTGCTGGGCACCGGCTTCTGCGGCGGGCTGACCACCTTCAGCACGCTCGCGGTCGAGACCGACCTGCTGGTGCGCGGCGACCGGGCGGGCCTCGCCGCGGCGTACCTGCTCACCAGCCTGGCCGCCGGGCTGGTCGCCGCAGCCCTGGGCGCCGCGGCCGCCGCACGCGTCACGGCCTCGCGGCGGCCGACGTGAGCGCCCTGCTCGTCGCGCTCGCCGGGGGAGCGGGGGCCATCACCCGGCTCGTCGTCGACGGGGAGGTGCGCGAGCGCCTCGCGCGCACCCGCTTCGCCGGGTCGCCCCTGCCGTGGGCCACCGGCGTGGTCAACGTGACGGGCTCGCTGCTGCTCGGGCTCGTCACCGGCGCGGCGCTGCTGGGCAGCGCGCCGACCACCACCCAGCGCGTCGTGGGCACCGGGTTCTGCGGCGGCTACACCACCTTCAGCACCGCGAGCGTCGAGACGCTGCGGCTGCTGCGCGACCGGCGCTGGGGAGCCGCGGCCCTCGCCGCCGCGGTGCCCACCGCGCTGTGCGTCGCCGCGGCCGCCGTCGGTATCGCGGTCGGCGGTGCCTGGTGAGCGCCGCGACCGGCGTGCGCGCCCGGCGCGGTGCCGGCGTGGCGGCCCTGCTCGCGCTCGCAGCCGCCTGCTCCACGGGCGGAGCACCGCCGTCGTCCGCCGTCGGGTCGAGCAGTGC
>CAXTEJ010000055.1:0-22318 GCA_964243295.1 uncultured Actinomycetales bacterium
CGCGCAGGCCGGCGAGGTCGTTCGCGCGCACCCGGCCCGAGGTGGCGACCGACACCGCGAGCACGCACCCGGCGAGCAGCACGGCGATGAAGCCGGCGATGGACGCGAGGCGCAGCGCGGCGCCGGGCCCCTGCCGCGCGAGCTCGGCCGCCGAGCCCGCCGCCGTGGCCGTTGCCGTCACCTCGACGCCGCCCGTCCGGAGCCGGTCGGTCAGCCGGGCGACCACCGCGGGGTCGTCGTCCGACAGCCAGACCTGCTGGCGGACGGCAGGGTCGAGGCCGTCCTCGACCTCGACGTCACGCAGCGCCACCAGCGCCACCGGTGACGGCGCCCCCGGCACCTCGCCGAGCCGTCCGACCCGGCTGAGGGCGAAGGTCGCGCCGCTCTGCCCGGGCGCCTCGACCAGCGTGGAGGGGTCGACCGAGCCGGCAGCGACGAAGAACCTGGCGGGTGGCAGCGTGCCGGCCACGAGCGCCGGTGGGAAGGGCGGGACGTCCGCGCGCTGGGCTGCGAGGTCGGTGCCGAAGCTGCGTCCGCGAAGGGACAGCACGGTCCCTTGGGCGAGGGTGGTGGGGCTCGAGCCGGGCACGGGGGACCAGCCACGGTCGTCGGCGCGCAGGTCGACCTGACCGGTGCCGTCCTGCAGGTCCGACACGGCGACGGTCAGCGCAGCGCCCGAGAAGTCGCCGAACGTGCGCTGCGCCCGCACCTGCCGCAGCCGGCAGCCGTCGGCGCACGCCACGGGAGCCGACAGCTGCTGCTCGCCGGTGCGCAGCGCGCCGAGGTCGACGTCGCGCAGCACGTCGTCCGGGCCGGTGAGCAGCAGGTGGAGGCTCACCGGCCGCTGCAGGCCGGGGACGGGCGGGTCGGCGCTGAGGTCGAGGAACTCGTCCGCGGTCGGTGTGATGGGCGCCGCAGTCAGCCGCACCCGCACGCTGACCTCGTCGCCCTGCAGCGCAACGGCTTCGGGACGCCGTCCGCGCAGCAGGGTCAGCTCGGAGGGGGCACCGTCTCCGGGTTCGGTGGCGCGACCCCACAGGGCGGTGCGGCCGAACGACACGGGGTCGACCGCGAGCGTGCGGGGCCCCTCGGCCGTCACGGACGTCGACTCCAGCACGGGGGTGGCGAGCCGGCCGTCGGGGTCGGCGTCCGCCACGGCGCTGCGCAGCGAGGCGAGGTCGCTCGCCTGCACGGTGAGCACCGCCCTCGCCCCTAGGCCACGGTCGGCGGCGACCCGCCGCTGGTCGGCGGCGACCGAGCCGGCCGACACCGCGAAGACCAGCAGCGCCACCGCGACGGTCACGATCGCCACCAGCCGGCGCAGCGCCGGACGCCGGGCGACGGCGACCGCGGACAGGGCCGTCGTGAGCCGGCCGCGGCGCAGCGCAGCGCGACCCGCCGCGCCGGCAGCCGGCACCACGAGCTGCGACAGCGCCAGGCCGCCCGGGAGCGCCAGCAGCCCCGGCACCAGCAGGGCGGTCGGGTCGTCGGGGTCGCCGGTCAGCAGCGTGACGAGCCCCGCCGCGCACAGCGCCACCACGACGCCGTCGGCGAGCCCCGCGCGCAGGGCCGAGCTGCGCGGCGGCACCGAGCGCAGCAGCGTCACGAGCGGCTCGCGCACCGTCGGCACGGCGGTCAGCGTGACCGCCACCAGCCCGGCGCCCGCAGCCCCAGCACCGGCCACCAGCATGGGCCAGCGCAGCGGCACGGGGACGCCGTCCGCGAGCCACACCCGGGCCGCGACCGCGGCGGCGAGCCAGCCGAGTGCGCCGCCGACGAGGCAGCCGGCGACCACGAGCAGCCCCAGCTCGCGGACGACGGCGAGCGCCGCGGTGAGGGGTCGCTGCCCGCGCAGCCGGGCCAGGGCGACCTCGGGGCGGCGCTGGTCGGTGGTCGCGGCGGCGACGTAGCCGAGGACGACCAGCGCCAGCACCACCAGCTGCAGCGCCAGCACCGGCAGCGGTGCCCGGGCCCGCTCGCGCAGCGCCGGCACGGCGGACAGGACGACGGGCAGCTGGGTCTGCGTCGTGGCACCGGCAGCCGTGGCGGCGCGCTGCACCTCGGCGAGGGAGGCGCGCACCGCCGCCGTCCGGGCGATCGGCACCTGCGCCGGACGCAGCGGGACGTCGAGGGTGGTGGTCATCGACCGCCACCGGGCCGAGCGCAGCACGGCCGCGCCGACCACGACGGCGTCGCCCGCCACCGGAGCGCTGGCATCACCGGTCGCGGGCACGCTGTCGGCGACCGGCCGGTCGAACCAGTAGGCGTCGTCGACCCGGTGGGTGGCGTAGACGCCGACGACGTCGAGCGCCCGCAGCACCGGGGGCGCGTCGGCGCCGGCAGCGGCGTCGCGCACGTCGACGCGGTCACCGACCCGCAGCCCCAGCAGCGAGGCGGTGCGCTCGGACAGCAGCGCCTGGCCGCGACCGCCGGCGCACCGACCGGCGACGAGGCGCAGGTGCGCGCAGACGCCGTCGCGGCTGGTGACGGGCAGCAGCACCGACCGGCGTCCGTGCCGCACCAGCCCGTCGGCGCTCGATCCGGCTACCGCGGCGCCCCACCCGGGTTCGCGAGCCAGCACGGGTGCGATGCTCCGGCGCAGCTGGTCGGAGTCGAGGGGCCGGGCCCCCGTGGCGACGACGGCGACCCCCCGTGCCGACTGGCTCGCAGCCCCGATCGCCTGCCGCTGCACCGACTCCTCCACCGCGCGGGCGTACGCGACGCCCAGGACGGCGCACAGCGCGACCACCCCTGACAGCAGGCCGACCAGCAGCGCCTGCGAGCGGCGGTGGCGCAGGCGTGCGAGTACGAGCCCCGCCATCGCCTGCCACCGCCCCCCGTGTCGTCGTGCCGCCGTGCCGCCGTGCCGTCGTGTCGTCGTCCGTGCCCGCCACATGATCAGCCATCAGGGGCGGCCGCGCGGCGCAGGCGCGAGCGCCGTCACCGGCTCGTGACCTGGGCAGGGATCGGCCGATCGGGTGCTCCGGCGGCGCGGAGGCACCCGGGTGGGTGACAGGACGAGCCGATCCCACCTGGACACACCCGGCACCTGCCACCTTGCTCTCAGTGACCTATTCGCAACGATCTGTAAGGAGACACGGCATGCCACGACACGAGTGGTGGTGGGGACCGGGTGGCACGAGGAGCCTGGTGATCGGGACGTGCGCCGCCGCGGTGCTCGCCGCGACGGTCGCGGGAGCGCCGGCCGCGGTCGCGGATGATCATGACGGCACGAGGGCGGAGGTCGTCGGCACGAAGTGGGGCGACGCTGCCGCAGACCGAGTGGGCAAGGACTTCAGGGGCATCAACCTGGCGACCCTCGACCCCGGTTCGCTCTTCACCGCGAGCTACGCCACCCGCGCGCGGGAGGTGTGGAACACCAAGGACGCGAGTGGCCGAGCGGTCACGGGCCAGGGCGTGACGGTCGCCGTCATCGACTCCGGCGTCGAGGCCGTGCCAGGCCTGGACGCCGCCGGCAAGGTGGTGCGCGGCCCCGACCTGTCCCTCGAGACCAACAGCGACGCCCTGACCGGTCACGACACCTTCGGCCACGGCACCCACATGGCCGGCATCATCGCGGCCCGCGACACGGTCGCCACGGACCCCAAGACCGGCGCTCCGAAGACCGACGACGTCACCAAGCAGCTCGGCATCGCTCCTGACGCCAAGATCCTGGCGCTCAAGCTCGCGACGACCGACGGCAGCACCGACGTCAGCCAGGTCATCGCCGCGCTCGACTGGGTCTCTCAGCACCGCACCGACAACGGCATGAACGTGCGCGTCGTCAACCTGTCCTTCGGGACCGCGTCGCTGCAGCCCTACCAGCTCGACCCGCTGGCCGCCGCCGCCGAGCACGCCTGGAAGCGCGGCCTGGTCGTCGTGGTGTCGGCCGGCAACGCCGGTGCGGACGCCGGGACGCTGAGCGACCCAGCCATCGACCCGTACGTCCTCGCGGTCGGGGCATCGGACCCGCGCGGCACCGCACTCGGGTGGTACCAGCCCTCGGTCGCGGACTTCTCGAGCGTGGGCACCGCGGCGCGGCACGCCGACCTGGTCGCTCCGGGACGCTCGATCGTGAGCCTGCGCGCGCCCGGGTCGTTCGTCGACGTGGAGCACCCCGAGGGGCGGGTCGCCGGGGACCTCACCGGGCGGCTGTTCCGCGGCAGCGGCACCAGCCAGGCGGCTGCCGTGGTCAGCGGCGCCGCGGCCCTGCTCGTCCAGGCCAACCCCGCGCTGACCCCCGACCAGGTCAAGTCGCTGCTCGTGCGGACGGCCCGCCCGATCGTCGGCGCGTCCAACCTGGCAGCCGGTGCCGGTCAGCTCGACATCGCGGCGGCCGTCGCCAAGGCGCGCGACACCAGGTCGCTGCCGCTGGCCGTCAACCAGGTGTGGCCCTCGGCCACCGGGCTCGGCTCGCTGGAGGCCGCCCGCGGTGGCAGCAACATGGTCGACCCCGAGTCGGGCGACGTCCTCGCCGGCGAGGTCGACGTCCTCGGCACCCCGTGGGACCCGTCCGCGTGGACCGCGGCGTCGGCCACGGGCACCGCCTGGAACGGCGGTGAGTGGCAAGGGGCGCGCTGGGCCGGCGACGCGTGGACGTCGTCCGGCTGGGCCGGCGCCCGCTGGGCCGACTCGGCCTGGGCCGGCGCCCGCTGGGCGGACGCCTCGTGGGACGGCGCCCGGTGGGCCGGCGCCCGCTGGGCCGACTCCAGCTGGGACGGCGCCCGCTGGGCGAGCCGCCTGTACAGCTGAGACGGGCCGAGACAGCAGCACACAGGTCGGCCGGGGCGCTCAAGGGAGCGGCGCCCCGGCCGACACCTGTATGAGGCGTCCGCAGGTCGCCGCTGACCCGCCTGAGCCGGGGTCGGCCCACGGCGTCACTCACGGAGCGGGGCGGACGTGCAGACGGAGGCGGTGTCGGGAGCCGGTGGGTGGCAGCGGGTCCTGCCCGGCGTCACGGCCGCCTCCCTGCTCACCGGCCTGCTGACAGCGGCGCTCGCCGTCGCGGGCGTGCTGCTCGTGCGTCACGCGCCCGACCAGCCGCTGCTTCCGGCGCCGCACGGGACCGCCCTGCTCGTCGTCGCGGTCGCGCTCGCGTGCGCCTTCGTCGCCACCGAGCTGGGCCAGGCGCTGGTGGAGGTGCGCAGCCAGGCCTGCTCGTTCAGCCTCGCCGGTGTGCCGCTGCTGCTCGGCCTGATGTACCTGCCGCCGCTCGTGCTGGTCGCGGTGCGGGTCGGCTGCGCGCTCGGCGTGTTCGTGGCGCAGCGCTCGTCGGGCCTGAAGCTGGCCTACAACACGGCGGCGTACCTGCTCGACACCGCGCTCGTCGTGGTCCTGCTGCACGTGATGGTCGGACCGGGCGACCACCTCACGTCGACGATGGCCGCAGCGCTCTACGCCTCGCTGGCGGTGGTCGACCTGGTGATGAGCAGCCTGGTGCTGGTCGTCATCCGGATCAACCAGGGCCCGCTGCGCCTCGGCGAGTGCGTCGAGGTGCTCGTGCCGGCGTCCGTCTTCGTGGTGATCAACGCCGCCATCGGCTTCGACGTCGCCCTCCTCGTCAGCCACGGGTTCCTCGGTGCGGCGGTGCTCACCGTCCTGATCGCGCTCATCACCGTCGCCTACCGGGCCTACCTGGTGCTGCGGCGACGGCACCACTCGCTGGAGGTGGTGCAGCACTTCATCGCCGACGGCGAGCGCAGCGCGGCCGTGTCCGACCTCGCCGAGACGCTGCTCGGGCGCATCCAGGCCCTGGTGAAGGCGACGAGCGTCGAGCTCGAGCTGCACGGCCCGGGCGCGCCCGGGCCGGGCCGGGGGACGGGTCAGCGGTTGCGGCTGACGAGCACCCCGGACGGTGGTACGACCGTGGAGACGACCATGGGGGCCGCGCCCGACGAGGTGGTGGCCTCGGTCGTGCTGCTGGGCGAGGCGGTGCTGATCACCGACGCGGCCCACCCCACCGGGGCGCAGCAGCGGCGGTGGCTGCAGCAGCGCGCGGTCGACGACGCGATGATCGTGCCGTTCTCGCACGGCGACGCCAGCGGCGCTGTGCTGGCCCTCGGCCGCGTGGGCGACACCACGCGCTTCACCGTGGACGACCTCGCGCTGCTCACGACGCTCACCGGTCACCTCGCCGTGGCTATGCAGAACCGCCGGCTGGTGGAGCGGCTGCGCGTCGAGGCCACCCACGACGTGCTCACGGGCCTGCCCAACCGGGCGCTGCTCATCGAGCACATGACCCGTGCCCTCGCGCAGGTCGACGACCGGGCCTGCGCCGTGCTGCTGCTCGACCTCGACCGCTTCAAGGACGTCAACGACGCCCTCGGCCACCACGTCGGCGACCAGCTGCTGCAGGTCGTCGGCGAGCGCCTGCGCGGGCTCGACCTGCCGGACGCGACCATCGCGCGGCTCGGCGGTGACGAGTTCGCCGTGCTGCTGCGCACGCGGGACGACGTCGGCGAGGCCGCCACGGACGCCGCGGAGCGCATCGGCGCGGCGCTCGCGGTGCCGATCGACCTGCCGGACGCGACGGTCACCACCGGCGCGAGCATCGGCATCGCCATCGGGTCGCCCGGCCAGTTCCACCAGGACCTGCTGCGCCACGCCGACACGGCGATGTACGCCGCGAAGGACGCGCACCTGCTGGTCGAGACCTACAGCGACGCCCTCGACAGGGGCCGAGCCGAACGGCTGGCGCTGCTCGCCGACCTGCGCCGCGCGCTGGACCGCGACGAGCTGCAGATGCACTACCAGCCCAAGCTCGACCTGGCCGCCGGCCGCGTCACCAGCGTCGAGGCCCTGGTCCGCTGGACGCACCCGACGTTGGGGCCGCTCAGCCCGGCGGTGTTCATCCCGCTCGCGGAGTCGACCGGGCTGATCGAGCAGCTCACCGCGGCGGTGCTGTCCAAGGCGATGCGCGACTGCCGCACCTGGCGCGACGCCGGCTACGACGTCCGTGTCGCGGTCAACCTGTCGGCGCGCAACATCAACGACACCGGCCTGCCCGACCAGATCCGCGACGTCCTCGCCGTGGCCGGGTTGCTCCCCCGCGACCTGATCCTCGAGATCACCGAGAGCGCCGTCATGGGCGACCCCGAGCGCACCGTCCCGGTCCTCGGCCGGCTCGTCGACCTCGGCGTCACCTTGTCGCTGGACGACTTCGGCACCGGCTACTCCAGCCTCGCCTACCTGCAGCGGCTGCCGGTCAGCGAGGTCAAGATCGACCGCTCCTTCGTGATGGGCCTGAGCGACCCGTCGCAGCAGCGCGCCAGCACCGCCCTCGTGCGCAGCATCGTCGGCATCGGGTCGGCTCTCGGCCTGCACGTCGTGGCCGAGGGGGTCGAGGACCACCAGATCCTGCAGCAGCTCGGCGAGCTGGGCTGCCACGTGGCGCAGGGGTACGTCATCGCGCGTCCCGTGCCGCTGGCCCTCCTGACGCACACCATCGAGGCGGTCGACGCCCGCTACGTCCCCGCCTCGGCCTGACCGGCCCCCGACGGGACGGCGCCGCGAACCGCCCGCGCGGGGCGCACCAGCCGCACCTCGGCCGTGCCGGTCCCGGCATGGGTCTGTGTCAGCCCGTCGGGAATGAAACCGTTGCGCCAGTAGAACGACCGGGCGCGCGCGTTGCCGTCCACCACCCACAAGCTGACCGCCGGCGCGAGCGCCGCGTCGAGCAGCGCCTGCGCGAGTCCACCGCCGTGGTGGGCGGCCAGCACGTCGATCGCGTACAGCTCGAACGCGGGCAGCGGCGGATCGTCGCGGCTGGGCCCGGTGGTCGCGAAGCCCACGACCTCGCCGTCCACCGTGGCGACGAGGATCGACCGCGACGCGTCGTCGGCCGCCTCGGCCAGCAGGTCGCGCCACCGAGCGACCGAGCGCCCCTCGTCCAGCGCGGCGAGGAAGTCCGCAGGCATCAGGTCGGCGTAGGCCTCACGCCACACCGCGGTGTGCACCCGACCGAGCCGCCCGGCGTCCGCCGGCACCGCCGGACGGATCGCGAAGCCGGTCACGACGGCCTGGTCGAGCAGGGCGAGGCGCGCGCCACGGCCGCCCCGGAGCCGGTGACCAGCGGCTCGGGAGGGCTCGCGACATCAGCGGCGGGCAGGGAGCTCATCGGAAAGGCCGAGGGCCGGTGCCCGCAGGCCCGCGTCAGCCGAACCCCGCGAGCAGCGAGCTGGGGGGTCAACGCACAGGCCGAGGGCCGGTGCCCGCAGGCCCGCGTCAGGCGAGCCTGCGAGCAGCGGGCCGGAGGGTGCCGGTCCTCGGCCGGACACAAGCGAGCCACGGCTCAGGCCGACAGCGAAGCACTGCCCTCGATGGCCGCCTCCAGGCGGTCGAGCTTGGCCTGCATCTCGCCCGTTCGCCCAGGCCGGATGTCGGCCTTCAGCACCAGCGAGACGCGGTCGCCGTGGCGACCGACGGCCTCGGTCGCCCGCTTGACGACGTCCATGCACGCGTCCCAGTCGCCCTCGATGGTGGTGAACATCGAGTCGGTGCGGTGCGGCAGTCCGGACTCGCGGACGACGCGCACGGCGTCGGCGACGGCCTCCGACACGGACTCACCGGTGCCGGACGGGGCGACGGAGAAGGCGATCAGCATGGGACGGACCCTACGCGTCGTCCCTGGGCGTCGTCCCTAGGCGTCGTCCCAGCGGAACACGCGGGTGGCGATGGCCGTCAGGACGACGGCGAACCCCAGCAGGATCAGGCACGGCGTGATGACCGAGCCCACGCCCTGCCCGCGCGCGAGCACGTCGAGCATGGCGTCGTTCATGTGCCGCAGCGGGAAGACCTCGCTGACACCGCGCAGCCAGGCCGGCGCCGCCGATATGTCGAAGAACGTGCCGGACAGGAACGCCATGGGCAGCACGATGAAGTTGGCCATCGCGCTCGCGGCCTCCTCGGTCTTGGCGACCGAGCCGACCAGCAGGCCGATCGACAGGAACGCGAGCGTGCCGCAGACCAGCACCGGCAGCGCGAGGTACCACTGGTCGGCGAGCCGGAGGCCGAACGGCGGGGTGAGGGCGATGAGGACGAACAGCGTGGCCTGCACCAGCGCCGTCACGATGCTGACGCCGACGCGCGCAGCGACGACCGTCCAGACCGGCGCGGGCGACAGCCGCACCCGCCGCAGCAGCTGCTTGCGGCGCCAGCTGACGATGGTCAGCGCCGCGCCGAACGCCGCCGAGGTGGCGATGCCCCACGACAGGATGCCGCCGGTGGTGAACTGGATCGGGCGCAGCGACCGGTCCTCGACGCGCTCGGCCTGCAGCGCCAGCCGGGGCGGCTGGCCCGTCGCGGCGACGTTGCTGCGGTCGACCACCGACCCGAGGATGCCCTGGATGGTGGCTGCCTTGACAGCGTCGCTGGCGGCGTAGCGCAGCACCAGCTGGTCGCCCTGCTGCTCGACGACGGCGGGCACGTCGCCCTGGCGCACGGCCTCGACACCGGCTTTCAGGGTCGGGTAGCGCACCGGGTCGAGCACCTGGGTCGGCAGCGCCTGCAGCAGCTGGCCCTGGCCGACGACGCCGATCTGCGTGGTGCTGGCGCCGCTGTCGCGGAAGATGAGCCCGAAGACGACCAGGAACATCAGCGGGAAGAAGAACGTGAAGAACAGCGCCGTGCGGTCGCGGAAGAAGCTGCGCAGCATCGCCCCGGCCAGCGCCCGCAGCTGGCGACCGGGGCTCGCGGTGTAGGACCGGCGCGCGGCACCGGCCGTCGCCGGCGTCCGTGTGGTGGTGGCGCTCATGCGCGGTACTCCCGTCCGGTCAGCTGCAGGAACACGTCCTCGAGCGTCGCGGTGCGCACGCTCACCCCGTCGAGCCGGTCGCGCGCCGCGAGCGCGCTGACCAGGACGGCGGGCTGCTGGGTCGTCAGCACGAGCTCGCCGTCGGCCAGCTGCACCCGGTCGGCGCCCGGCAGGGCGCGCGCCTCGGCCTCGCTCAGCGCCCCGGCCGGCAGCGCCACCCGGGTGTCGGCCTGCAGCCCGCGCACCAGCGCAGCCGGGGTGTCGAGCGCGAGGATGCGGCCGGCGTCCATGATGGCGACGCGGTCGCAGAGGATCTCGGCCTCGTCGAGGTAGTGGGTCGTGTAGACGATGGTGGTGCCGCGCGCCTTGATCTCGCGCAGCACGTCCCACAGGTTGCGGCGCGCCTGCGGGTCGAGCGCCGCGGTCGGCTCGTCGAAGAACACCAGCTGCGGGTCGTGCACGAGCGCGCACGCGATCGACAGCCGCTGCCGCTGACCGCCGGAGAGGCGGTCCTCACGGGTGTCGGCCTTGTCGGTGAGCCCCACCAGCTCGAGCATCTCGTCGACGCGGGCGTCGTCGACGCCGTACAGGTCGCCGAAGGTGCGCAGCTGCTCGCGGGCGCTCAGCTTGTCGAAGAACGCCGACGCCTGCAGCTGCACGCCCATGAGCGGCAGCAGCTCGGGGTTGCGTGGCCAGGGGCTGCGGCCGAGCAGCCGCACGCTGCCGGAGTCGGCCTGCCGCAGGCCCTCGATCATCTCCAGCGTCGTGGTCTTGCCGGCCCCGTTGGGCCCCAGGATGCCGAAGAACTCACCGTGCGGGACCTCGAACGAGACGCCGTCGACCGCGGCGAGGTCGCCGTAGCGCTTGCGCAGGTCGACCACCTCGATGGCCGGCTCGCCGCGCGGCGGCCCGGTCACGTCGGGGGTGCGTGCGGTGCCGGACGCCGGCGCTGACGTGGACTCCCCCGAGATCGTCACGCGCCCGACCCTAAGGGCATCGACGCCCCAGCAGAAGGAGGCGGTGAGCGGGCGTCAGACCGGTCGCGGCAGCTCGGTCGCCGCCAGCGCCTCGACGCCCGAGCAGGTGAGCGGTTCGGTCCGGTAGGCGCACGCGAGGCGCTGCACGAGCGAGCGCAGCTGGGCGGCGTCCTCACCGAGCGGCGCCAGGATGTGGGCCTCGACCGCCGCGAGCGCACCGCCGCGGTCGACCAGCACGCGGCGCCCCTCGTCGGTGGCAACCAGGACGCGGCTGCGACGGTCGACGGGGTCGGGCTCGCGCGTGACCAGACCAGCCGCGACCAGGTCGTTGACGAGGTAGGTCATGACCGTGCGGTCGATGCCGAGCCGCCCGGCGAGGGCCCCCTGGTTGCCGGTCGTCGGCGGCCCGGCGGCCGCGGTCAGCACCTGCAGGCCGCGCGGGCCGCCCGGCACCTCGGCCAGCACCGTGTCGACCGCCCGCACGTAGCCGCGGAAGACCGTGCCGAGGGCCCAGCCGAGGTCGTCGTCCAGACCCCGCCCCGCCTCGTGGCTCTCCGTCATGCCCACACGGTAGCACCGTCTGCCGGCAAGACCGTCTGCTTGACAACCGATCTGTAGGGCATACGATCTGTGTCACCAACGACTTTCGGCAGCGCCGTGCGCCGCCCCGCTAAGGAGCCCCCATGTCCCTGTTCCGCCTCGACACCAGCATCCGCACCGAGGGCTCGGTGAGCCGGCAGGTCGCCGACGTCGCCGAGGCCGAGTGGCTGACGACCCACCCCGAGGGCCGGGTGGTCCGCCGCGACCTCGGCACGTCCCCGCTGTCGAGCGAGCTCTGGGCCGCAGCCGCGGGCGCCGCCTGGACGCCGGCCGACGCGCTCACCGACGCCCAGCGCGACGCCCAGGCGCAGGCGGCCCAGCTCGTCGACGAGCTGGCCGAGGCCGAGGCCTACGTCTTCGCCCTGCCGCTCTACAACTTCGGCACCCCTGCCTCGTTCAAGACGTGGGTCGACGTCGTCATCACCGACCCCCGCATGGGTCCGGGCGCCGGACAGCTGCTCGCCGGGCGGCCGGCTCTGCTCGTCATCGCCCGCGGCGGCGGCTACGGCGAGGGCACTCCGCGCGCCGGCTGGGACCACGCGACCCCCTACGCCCAGCGCGTCCTCGCAGACGTGTTCGGCCTGGACCTCAAGGTCAGTGTCGTCGAGCTGACGCTCGCCGACGTCAACCCGGCCATGGCCTCGCTGCGCGACATCGCCGCCGCGTCGCTCGAGAGCGGTCGCGCCTCGGCGGCCGAGCACGGCCGCGCCATCGCCCGCCAGGTGCTCGCGGCTCGCGCCGCCTGAGCAGCACGCCGCGAGCCTGGGACTGCGCGCCAGCAGGCAGTCAGCCCGCGAGCGCGTCGACGAGCCGGTCGGCGGCCGCCCACGGGTCGGTCGACCCGTCGACCACCTCGGCGGCGAGCGCCTCCAGGTGGTCACCGTGCCGGACGTCGGCGAGCCTGGAGCGCAGCTGCTGCACCGCGATCGCCTCGACCTCGCCGGCCGCCCGGTGGAGCCGGCGACGGCGCAGCTCGCCGCTGCGGTGCAACCACTCCCGGTGGGCGGTCAGGGCCTCGACGAGCTCGTCGAGGCCCTCCTCGCGGCTGGCGACGGTCGTCAGCACGGGCGGCCGCCAGTCGCCCGCGGCACCGGCCCCGCCGAGCGCCAGCATCGCGCGCAGCTCGCGGACGGTCGTGGCCGCGCCGTCCCGGTCGGCCTTGTTGACCACCAGCAGGTCACCGATCTCGAGGATGCCCGCCTTGGCGGCCTGGACGCCGTCGCCCATCCCCGGCGCGAGCAGCACCACGGTCGTGTCGGCCGACCCGGCGACCTCGACCTCGCTCTGCCCGACACCCACGGTCTCCACCAGCACGACGTCGCAGCCCGCGGCGTCCAGCACCCGCAGCGCCTGGGGGGTCGACCACGCCAGCCCGCCGAGGTGGCCACGGGTGGACATCGACCGGATGTAGACGCCGTCGTCGAGCGCGTGGTCCTGCATGCGCACCCGGTCGCCGAGCAGCGCTCCACCTGAGAAGGGGGACGACGGGTCGACCGCGAGCACCCCCACGCGAGCGCCGTTGCGGCGCAGGGCCTTCACGAGCATCGACGTGGTCGTCGACTTCCCCACCCCCGGGCTGCCGGTGATGCCGACGACCCATGCGCCGCCCGAGCGGGGCGCGAGGGCCGCCATCACCTCGCGCAGGGCGGGGTCGCCGTCCTCGACGAGCGAGATCAGCCGTGCGACCGCTCGTGGGCTGCCGGCGCAGGCCTGCTCGACCAGCGCCGGCACGTCGAGGGGGCGCGCCACCGGCGGTCGCTCAGCCGCGGGGGACGCGCAGCACCAGGGCGTCGCCCTGTCCGCCGCCGCCGCACAGCGCCGCCGCGCCCACGCCGCCGCCGCGGCGCCGCAGCTCGAGGGCCAGGTGCAGCGCGACGCGCGCACCCGACATGCCGATCGGGTGGCCCAGCGCGATGGCGCCGCCGTTGACGTTGACCCGCTCGGGGTCGATCCCGAGCTCGCGGGTGGAGGCCAGCCCGACGGCGGCGAACGCCTCGTTGATCTCGACCAGGTCGAGGTCGGTCGGGGCGACGCCCTCCTTCTCGCAGGCCCGCGCGATCGCCCGCGAGGGCTGCTGCTGCAGGGTGGAGTCGGGGCCGGCGACCATGCCGTGCGCGCCGATCTCGGCCAGCCAGGGCAGGCCGAGCTCGTCGGCGCGCGCCCGGCTCATCACGACGACCGCGCAGGCGCCGTCCGAGATGGGGCTGGCGGTGCCCGCCGTGATGGTGCCGCCGGCGCCGAAGGCGGGGCGCAGGCGTGACAGCGACTCGACCGTGGTGTCGGGGCGGATGCCCTCGTCCTCGGTCACCATCACCGGCTCGCCGTTGCGCTGCGGCACCGGGACGGGCACGACCTCGTCGGCGAACAGCCCGTCCTTCCAGGCCCGCGCCGCCAGCTGGTGGCTGCGGGCGCCGAACGCGTCCTGCTCCTCGCGGGTGAAGGCCCCCTCGCCCGCGTTGGCGGCCTCGGTGAGCTCGCCCATCGCCTGGTCGGTGAAGGCGTCCCACAGCCCGTCGTGCGCCATGTGGTCGCGCACGGTGACGTCGCCGTACCGGTAGCCGGTGCGCGAGCGCTCGAGCAGGTGGGGCGCCGCGCTCATCGACTCCTGGCCGCCGGCCACCACGACGTCGAGCTCGCCGGCCCGGATCAGCTGGTCGGCCAGCGCGATGGCGTTCAGCCCTGACAGGCAGACCTTGTTGACGGTGACCGCGGGCACGGTCATGGGGATGCCTGCGCCCGCCGCCGCCTGCCGGGCGGGCAGCTGCCCCGCCCCGGCGGTCAGCACCTGGCCCATGACCACGTACTCGACCTGCTCGGGTGCGACGCCCGCGCGCTCGAGGGCGGCGGCGATCGCCACGCCGCCGAGCTCGGCGGCGCTCAGTGAGCTGAGCGAGCCGAGCAGCCGGCCCATCGGCGTCCGCGCCCCGGCGACGATGACGGACGTGCGGGCGGCAGGGTGCTGGTCGGTCACGGGGCCTCCACGTCGAGGTGGTGCGCGGGCGTCGAGTCGACGCGCGGGTACGCCGGCCAGGGTAGCCGCCGCCCCACAGGCCTACCGTGACCGCATGACGAGCGCGACCCCCCGCGGCACGCCCGACCCGCTGTTCACCGCGGTCGACCACGTGGGCGTCGCGGTGGCCGACCTCGACGCCGCCATCGCGTTCTACCGCGACGCCTTCGGCATGGCGCTGGTGCACCGGGAGGTCAACGAGGAGCAGGGCGTCGAGGAGGCGATGGTCGCGGTGGGCGACTCGGGCTCGTGCGTGCAGCTGCTCGCCCCGGCCACCCCCGACTCGCCCATCGCCCGGTTCCTCGACCGCCGCGGGCCCGGACTGCAGCAGGTCGCCTACCGGGTCGAGGACGTCGAGCGCGTCAGCGAGGTGCTCCGCTCGCGGGGCCTCCACCTGCTCTACGAGCGGCCCCGGCGCGGCACCGCCGGGAGCCGCGTGAACTTCGTGCACCCGAGGGACGCCGGCGGCGTCCTCGTCGAGCTGGTGGAGCCCGCTCGACGTCCGGGACGCCCGGTATGACGGGTTGATCGGGCGGCGCCCCCCGGCGGCTCGGTACGTTGGCCCCATGACCACGCAGCAACGGCCCGACGCCTCCTCAGCGACCGGCGGGACGCCGGTGTCGGTCGGCGGGCTGCTCGACGACGACGACACCTCCCGGCGCGCCGAGGCGGCCCAGGCCGCGGACGCGCAGACGGCGGTGACCGGTGAGACGGGCGCGACGATGTACCGCCCGCCGGGCGAGGGCTACGGCACGCCGGGTCGCCCGCTGAACCGGCGCTCGCCCTTCTACGTCGGCTTCGTCGGAGCCCTCGGCGTGCTCACCGCCTACGGGCTGGTGCACGCCCTCACCATGGTCACCTCGGTGCTGACCCTCTTGGTGGTGGCGCTGTTCCTGGCCCTCGGACTCGACCCGGTGGTGCAGGGCCTGCAGAACCGTGGTTTGGGGCGCGGGTCGGCGGTAGGGCTGGTGCTCGTGCTCGTCGTGGCGCTGTTCGCCGGCGTCATCGCGCTCGTGGTGCCGCCCGTCGTCCAGTCGGCCACCGCGCTGGCCGAGAACGCGCCCGACCTCACCCAGAACCTGCTGCGCAACTCGACGCTGCGCCGCCTCGACGACCAGTACGGCATCCTGACGACGGCCCAGACCGAGCTCACCAAGCGGGTGAGGGACCAGAACCTGTGGACCTCGCTGTTCGGCGGGGTCCTCGGCGCGGGCAAGGCGGTGGCGTCCGGCCTGTTGAGCGCCTTCACCGTGCTCATCCTGACGCTGTACTTCCTGGCGTCGCTGCCGCGCGTCAAGGCCGCGGGCTACCGCATGGTGCCGCTCAGCCGCCGCCAGCGCGTGACGTTCCTGTCCGAGGAGATCACCCGCCGCGTGGGTGGCTACTTCATCGGCCAGGTCGCCGTCGCGACGATCAACGGCGTCTGCAGCTTCATCATGATGACCATCCTCGACATCCCCTACTCCGCCGTGCTCGCAGTGCTCGTCGGCCTGCTCGGCCTGATCCCCATGGTGGGCGCCACGATCGGCGCGGTGCTCGTGCTGATCGTCGCGCTGTTCACCTCGACGTCCGACGCGATCGTCGTGGCGATCTACTACGTCATCTACCAGCAGCTCGAGAACTACGTCATCGCCCCCCGGGTCATGAGCCGAACCGTCGCGGTGCCCGGGTCCATCACCGTCATCGCCGCCCTGGTGGGCGCCAGCCTGCTCGGCGTGCTCGGGGCGCTCATGGCGATCCCCGCGGCGGCCGGCCTGCTGCTGCTCTACCAGGAGGTGCTGCTGCCCCGGCAGCGCACGGCGTGATCCGTGCCCGGGTCGACGTCGTCCGTCGCCCCTAGGCTGCCGGTCATGCGCATCCTGCACGCCGCCCTGCCCGAGGACTGGGACGCGGCCCACGACGCCGGCAGCTACGACGTCTCGACCCGCGGGGTGAGCATCGTCGAGGTCGACTTCGTGCACGCCTCGACGGCCGCCCAGCTGCCCGGCGTCCTCGCGCGCCACTACGCCGACGTGCCCGCGGTCGAGCTGCTCGTGCTCGACGTCGACCGGCTCGAGCACGAGGGGGCGAGCGTGCAGTGGGACGCCGTCGAGGGCGTGGACGACGGACCCTACCCCCACGTCTACGGCGTCATCCCCGTGGTCGCCGTGGCCGAGGTCGTGCCCGTCGGCCGCTCGGACGACGGCAGCTGGGCCGTCCCCGACCTCTCGTCGTACGACGTGGCGACCGGCCCCTCCGGCCCACCCTCCCCGTGATCATGCAATCCCGGCCCACCCCGGTCTCCCCCAGCCGTGATCGTGCAATCCCGGCCCACCCTCCCGTGATCATGCAATCCCGGCTCGCGTGACATCACCAGCGACGGGGGCGAGGCGCGCGTCCGCCCGCCGCACTACCGTCGACGGGATGGGCGCCCAGGAGATCGGCACGCACGTCTGCGGCTGGCTGCTGCTGCGACGACCGGACGGCGCGGTGCTGCTGGCGCGGCGCAGCGGCGTGACCTACGGCGAGGGCCTGTGGGGGCTGCCCGGCGGCCACGCCGAGCGCGCCGAGTCCTGGGCGCTGGCGGCGGTTCGGGAGACGCTCGAGGAGGTGGGCGTCGTCGTCGACCCCGCCGACGTGGTGCCGCTCGGCGTCCAGCGCTACCTGGACGGCGACATGCACGGGATCGACGCGTTCTTCAGCAGCATCCGCTGGCAGGGTGAGCCGTCACCGGTCTCGGAGTGCTCCGAGGTGGCGTGGTTCGACCCGGCCGCGCTACCTGCGGACGCGCTGCCCTGGCTGGCCCGCAGCCTCGACCTGCTGCTCGTGCAGCAGGTCTGGCTCGATGAGCTGCTCTGACCCTCGCGCGGTCGGGCCGGCCCCCACGTCACCAGGGGCGGCGTCCGCGTGGGAGGGGGCGGCTTGGGTCACCGCCGCCGCTGACGAGCGGCCCAGCACGGCGAGTGCCAGTGCCGGCGGTCGCCCAGGGCCACGGCGTCGCTGCGCGGCCCGTCCGCCGGCCAGACCACGACGTGCGGCCTGCCCGGCAGCACCTCCTGGTCGCAGCCGGGGCAGCGGTAGGCCTTGGTGGCCGCGGCGCCGGTGACGGTGCGGACGAACCACTCGCCGTCCGGGTGAACCTCGCGGCGCTGCAGCCCACCCACCCGCGCGAGGTCGAGTGCGGGCTCGTCGCGTCGTCGGCGGTTGGGGCGGGGCACGTCCCCAGTCTGCGGCACAGGGCCGCCGGGCTGGCGGGGGCAGTGACCCGTCAGCGCCGACCGGGGCCAATCAGCTGCACCGAGCCGACGGGCGCGAACCCCGCCGCGAGGAACGCCCGCAGGCTGCGCGCGTTGCCCGGCGCCACCGCCGCGACGAGCGGCTCCCCCGCCGGCACCAGCCCCCGGACGTCGGCCACGAGCGCACGGCCCAGACCCCCGCCCGCCATCCCCGGGGGCAGCTCGAGGCTCACCTCGGGCAGCCCGCCGACCCCGCGCGACAGCATCACGGGCGCGTCTCCGGACGCCGGCCCGAGCACCCGCACGTCGTCCCGGACGTCGGCAGCGTGCCGCGCGCGCGGGTGGCCGGCCAGGTCGGGTCGGGGCATCAGCCGGCCGGGGCCGACGCCCGTCCCCGCCACGACGAGCAGCGCGTCGAGCACGTCGACCCACCCCTCGCCCGCGAGGTAGGTGGCGACCGCCGGGTGGTGCGCGCCGCCGTACCCGTCGACGCCGCGGCGCTCGAGCTCGGCGGTGGGGACGTCGTCCGCGACGCACAGCACGGCGTGACCGGTGAGCGCGACGACCGCCTCGAGGCCCGGTCGCCACGGCGGCACGCGCCGCCAGCTGCCGTCGACGGGCGGGAAGCGGCCGGCGAGCGCGTCGGTCAGCAGTGCGCCGACGGGGTGCAGGTCGGCCGAGGTCGCGCTCGTCACGGCCGCCATCGTGGCAGCCTGCGGGCATGGCCACGACGAGCGACGCCCGGCTGCGGCTGCTCGATGCGGTGGCGTCCGCCGTCCCGACCCGTTCGCCCGACTGCGTGCGCGTCGCGGTCGACGGGGTCGACGGCGCGGGCAAGACGCGGTTCGCCGACGAGCTCGGCGACCGGTTGCGCAAGCTCGGGCGCGATGTCGTCCGGATCGGCGCCGACGACTTCCTCAACCCCCGCGCCGTGCGGCACCGGCGTGGACGGTCGTCGCCGGAGGGCTTCGTCGCCGACTCCTACGACCTCGACGCGCTGCGGCGGCTGGTGCTCGACCCGCTGTCACCCGGCGGCGACCGCCGCTACCGCCCGGCGTCCCACGACCTCGCCGGCGACCAGCCGCTCGACGTGCCGGCGCGCGAGGCCGCCGAGGGCGCGGTGCTGGTGATCGACGGGCTGTTCCTCCATCGCGGCGAGCTGGTCGGCACCTGGGACCTGTCCGTGTTCCTGCAGGTGCCGTTCGGGGTGTCGGTCGCCCGCATGGCAGCGCGCGACGGCAGCCCCGACGACCCCGACCACCCAGACCTCGCGCGGTACGTCGGCGGGCAGCGGCTCTACCTCGCCGCCTGCACGCCGTGGGCGCGGGCCGACCTGGTGGTCGACAACAGCGACCTGGACGCACCCGTGCTGCTCACCGCCGGTACGCCTGCATGAGCGCCCGGCTGCCCACGTGGGGAGGGTGGCTCCTCGCCCTCGGCGCCGTGGTGGTGCTGGTGCCCGTCGCCTTCGGGGCGTTCGTGATCTGGTCGTTCTCCGGCGGGTGGGACGGCATCCGACCGCAGGCGCAGCCCGACGACCGGCAGGTGGTCCGCGCGCGGCCGGCTCCGGCGTCCGGCTCGACCGGCTGACCGCGGACGTGCTCGGTGCCACCGGGGCGACGACGACCGCGCGCGTCCGCACCGACGAGTGCCGGGAGGGCATGAACGACTAAAAGGACCACGACGGCTACACGCTGCGCTGCGAGCGCACCGACCTGGTGGTGCTCGGCGGGCCTGGCGCCGCGATCGACCCGGTGTCGCTGAATGCGCGGTGGCGCGCGGCAGGCCTGCGACCGGCGTACGACGGCGGCGGGCTGGGCAGCGGTTGACGCAGCGGCTCCTACCGGTTCGGCGACGACGAGAGCGGTCGGTGGAGGTGCGGCTGCTGACCCCGCCGGTGCAGGGGTACGACGACCCGCTGCAGGGCGTGGGCGCGCGCGACGTCGAGGGTGACGCGGCGGCCTTCCACCTGGCCCTGGTGCAGTCACGCGCGCCCCTGCTGCTGGTGCGACCGACGGTGCGCTACTTCGGGGACTGAGTGGCGCTGTGTCGTCGCTAGGCTGCCGGCGTGCGTCTGGTCATAGCTCGCTGCTCGGTCGACTACGTCGGTCGCCTGACCGCCCACCTCCCCCTCGCGACCCGGCTGCTGATGGTGAAGGCCGACGGCAGCGTGCTGGTGCACTCGGACGGCGGGTCGTACAAGCCGCTGAACTGGATGAGCCCGCCCTGCTCGCTCAGCGTCGCCGAGCCGTCCGAGCTGGAGACCGAGGCCGGAGTCACGCAGGTCTGGACGGTGCAGCAGGCCAAGGCCGACGACCGGCTGCAGGTGCTCGTGCACGAGGTGCTGCACGACAGCGAGCACGAGCTCGGGATCGACCCGGGACTGGTCAAGGACGGTGTCGAAGCCCACCTGCAGCGGCTGCTGGCCGAGCAGATCACCACGCTCGGCGACGGCTACTCGCTGGTGCGTCGCGAGCACATGACCGCCATCGGCCCGGTCGACATCCTGTGCCGGGACGGACGCGGCGGCAGCGTCGCGGTCGAGATCAAGCGGCGCGGCGACATCGACGGCGTCGAGCAGCTCACCCGCTACCTCGAGCTGATGAACCGCGACCCCCATCTGGCGCCCGTGACCGGCGTCTTCGCCGCCCAGGAGATCAAGCCGCAGGCCCGCACCCTGGCCACCGACCGCGGCATCCGCTGCGTCACCCTCGACTACCTCGCCCTGAGCGGCATGGACGACCCGGACGCTCGGCTGTTCTGAACCTGCCAACACGTTCGATGTGGTCGAATCGCGCATGGCCGCGCCGGAGCTCCCCGTCACGACCAGCTGCGGCCGGACGGCGGTGGGCGCGGCGACGCTGTCGGTCGAGCTGGTGTGCCTCGCGCTGAGCCCGCCGCTGCTGCTCTGGGCCGGATCGATCTGGGCGAACATCCTCGGCTACAACGACTCGGGCGCCCTCGTCTACACCGTCATCGCCCTGGTCGTGGCCAGCCCCAGCCTGTTCCTGCTGGCCGTCGCCATCGGTCTGCGCGCCCGTGACCGCGTCACCGGGCCGGCAGGGCGACGGCGTCACGGGCGCCCGCGCAGCATGCTCGGCGCCCTGACGCGCACCGAGTGGCTCGTCGGGGCCGGCGTCCTGGCTGTCGCAACAGCGGCGTGGCTGGTCGTCCCAGGAAGCCCTTGGCACTGAGCCGACCGGCACGTGAACCGGGGCAGCGGACGCCTGGTCGCACCTGGTCGGGCAACCTTGGCCAGTGCCCGTCCTCCCCGCACTACCCCCGATCGACGACGACGAGGCGCTGCTGGCCTGGGTCTCTGACCACCTCGGCGACCTGACGCTGGAGGGGGCCGACGGCGTCCGCGCCGGCGCGGTGCGCGGTGGTCAGCAGGCTGCCGACACCACGCTCGCCAGCCTGGACGTCGAGGGGTACTCCCGTTCGCGCAGCACCGTCCTGCCCGTGTCACGTCGCGGCGCGACCCAGGTGTCGCCGTACGTGCGGTACGGGCTGCTGCAGCTGCCGCGGATGTGGGACGCCGTCTCCGGTGCTTCGCCTCGTGACCGCGACCGCTACCGCGACGAGCTGCTGTGGCAGGAGTACGCCCGGCACGTGTACGCGCGCACCGGCACGGCGATGCGAGAAGCGTTGCGGTACAGGCCTCCTGAGGCCGCGGTGATCAAGGGCGACCCGTGGGTCACGGACATGGCCTGCGTGTCGTCGGTCTACACCGCACTCGTGGACGACGGCTGGCTCGTGAATCAGACACGCATGTGGATGTCGTCGCACTGGAGCGTGCGGCACGGCCGCGACTGGCGTGAGGGCGAGGACGAGTTCTTCCAGCACCTGCTCGACGGCTCGCGCGCCGCTAACCGGCTCGGGTGGCAGTGGACGGTCGGCGCCGGAACCGGGAAACCCTACGGCTTCAGCCGCTGGCAGGTCGAGAAGCGCGCCCCCACGCTGTGCGCCTCCTGCCCGCTGCGGCACCGCTGCCCCATCGAGGGCTGGCCCGACTCGGCCGCCGGCCCGCGCGTCGACGGCCCGCACCTCGGAGCCGGGCCCACGCCGTCCGGGCCGGACGAGCCGATCGGCAGCGGCGATGCGGACGCAGTCTGGCTGACCGCGGAGTCGCTGGGGGACGACGACCCCGCCCTCGACGCGCACTCCGACCTGCCCGCGGTGTTCGTCTTCGACGAGCCGCTGCTGCGCCGGCTGCGGCTGTCCGGCAAGCGCTTGGTGTTCCTGTCGCAGACCCTCGCCGACCTCGCCGGGCGCCGTCCGCTCGAGGTGCGCCTGGGTGAGGTCCCGAGCGAGCTGGCCGGACGCCGCCTGGCCGCGACGTACGCGCCCGTGCCCGGCTGGCAACGGATCTCGCGTCAGCTGGACGTGGTGGAGCAGCACCCGTGGCCGTGGCTCGTGCGCCCGGCGAGTGCGCCTCTCACCTCGTTCTCAGCCTGGCGGCGGTCTGTGGGCCGCTGAGTCGGTAGGTCGTCGAGCGCGTCGCGCCCGGGATGGATCGGCCCTCGGCACCGCCATGGTTGCGGCGTACTGGTCGCCATCGCGACCACTGCCTCGCCACCACGCCCGCGACCACGCCGCAACCGGCGGCGGACTGGTTGTCGCTTCGGCATCGCACGTCATCCACAGCTGCCGTTCGTCCACAGGTTCGGGTGTTCGTCCCACTGTCCACAACCGTTGTCGCCCAACGGCTTCTGTCGGTGGTGCCGGCTAGGTTCATCGGTATGGACCACGGCACCGAACCCGA
>CAXTEJ010000056.1:0-21262 GCA_964243295.1 uncultured Actinomycetales bacterium
GGCTGGGCGGCGGCGGTGGCGTGCTGCCCGCAGGGGGGACGCGCACCCGCCCGGCCGGCGCCAGCCCGGCCGGGCTCGCCGCGACGCCGACCCCGCCGCCCGCGACCACCGCGACGCCGACGCCCCGGGTCCGCCGGGCGCCGTCGGCGGTCGAGATCGCGGCGGCGCTCGGCCAGCCGCGACCGACCGACGAGCAGCAGGCCGTCGTCGAGGCGCCGCTCGGGCCGCTGCTCGTGGTCGCCGGCGCGGGCTCGGGCAAGACCGAGACGATGGCATCTCGCGTGGTGTACCTGGTCGCCGGTGGCCAGGTGCTGCCGCAGGAGGTGCTGGGGCTGACGTTCACGCGCAAGGCGGCGGCCGAGCTGTCCGAGCGCATCCGCCGCCGGCTGCGGATGCTGCGCGGTACGGGTCTGTGGGCGCCGCTGCCGGTGGCGCCCGACGGCACCATGGCTGGAATCACCGATGGCAGCACCGACGACACCACCGGTGAGGTGACGGTCTCGACCTACCACGCCTTCGCCGGCCGGCTCGTGCGCGAGCACGGCCTGCGGCTCGGCGTCGAACCGCACTCCCGCCTGCTCTCCGAGGCCGCCGCCTGGCAGCTGGCGAGCGAGGTCGTCGAGCGGTGGGGCGGCGACATGTCGTCGGTCGAGTCCGCGGTGTCGACGGTCACCGCGGCCGTCCTCGACCTCGCGGGCGAGTGCGCCGAGCACCTCGTTCCCGTGGGCGACGTCGACGACTGGCTCGCCGACCGCATCGCCGCGCTCGACCTGCTTCCCTACGGCGGCAAGGCGAAGGGATCGGGCGGCCAGCGCGCGGAGGTGCGCAAGCTGGTGCGAAGGCTCGGCGCCCGGCGGCAGATCCTCCCCATCGTCAGCGCCTTCCAGCAGGCCAAGCGCGACCGCGACAGCGTCGACTTCGGCGACCAGGTGGCCTTCGCCGCCCGGCTCGCGCAGACGGTGCCGTCGCTCGTCGCCGCGGAGCGGGCGGCGGCCAGAGCCGTTCTGCTGGACGAGTTCCAGGACACCAGCCACGCTCAGCTGATGATGCTCCAGGCGCTCTACGGCGACGGTCACGCCGTCACCGCGGTCGGCGACCCGCACCAGTCGATCTACGGCTGGCGAGGCGCCAGCGCGGGCACGCTGCTGCGGTTCCGTGACCGCTTCCGCGGATCGGACGGCGCGCCCGCGCCGGTGCTGAGCCTCGCGACCAGCTGGCGCAACGACGTCGCCGTGCTGGAGGCGGCCAACACCGTGGCCCAGCCGTTGACGGGGCGCTCGACCGTCCCGGTCGAGCGGCTGGCGGCGCGGCCGGGCGCCGGCCCTGGGCGGGTCGTCGTGCGCGCGTACGAGACGGTCGAGGACGAGGCGGCCGCCGTGGCCGCCGAGCTGGCGGGGGTGTGGTGGCGTGGCGGTTCTCGGTCGGGCGTGACGGCTGCGGTGCTGTGCCGCAAGCGTTCCCAGTTCACGGTGCTCGAGACCGCGCTGAAGGACCGCGGTCTGCCGGTCGAGGTCGTCGGACTCGGCGGGCTGCTCAGCAAGCCGGAGGTCGCGGACGTGCTCGCGGCGCTCCACGTCGTGCACGACCCCAGCCGCGGCGACCGGCTGATGCGGCTGCTCACCGGCGCCATGATGCGGATCGGGCCGCGCGACCTGGTCGCGCTCGGTGCGTGGTCACGCGACCTGCACCGCCGCCGTGTCGCCCAGGCGAGCCACGCATCCGCACGGAGCGCCGGGCCTGGGGTGGACGAATCCGTTGCGGCACAAGGTGACCAGCACGCCGCGACGGTGGTCATCGCCGACGTCGTCGACGAGAGCAGCCTCGTCGAGGCGCTCGACGAGCTGCCGGCCGACGACTGGGCCGACCCCCTCGGTCGCAGCCTGTCGCCGCAGGCCCGCACGCGGCTGACCCGGCTCGCGCTCATCCTGCAGCAGCTGCGCCGCCGCACCGGGCTGTCGCTGCCCGACCTCGTCGTCGAGACCGAGCGGGCGCTGCTGGTCGACGTCGAGGTGGCGAGCCGACCCGGCGTGCGTCCCGCTGCCGCGAGGGCCCAGCTCGACGCGCTGGCCCAGGTGGCGGAGGACTTCCAGGCGAGTGCCGAACGGCCGACGGTCGGGGCGTTCCTCTCGTGGCTGGAGGCGGCCGCCGACAAGGAGCGTGGCCTCGAGCCCGGTGAGGTCGAGGTCGACACCGACGCCGTGCAGCTGATGACGGTGCACGCCGCCAAGGGGCTCGAGTGGGACGTCGTCGCGGTGCCGGGCCTCGTCGAGGGCACGTTCCCAGCCCACAGCAGCCGGGCGTCCTGCGTCGACGGTGCCTGGCGGCTGAGCGAGGTGAAGGACGCCGGGTGGCTGGGTGACCTCGGCTCACTGCCGCACGCCCTGCGCGGCGACGCCGACGGGCTGCCCAACGTCCGGTGGTCGGCCGCCACCGACCAGAGGGAGCTGGAGGTCGAGCTCGAGGACTTCAAGTCCCGCGGCGGCGACCACGAGCTCGCCGAGGAGCGGCGCCTCGCGTACGTCGCGGTCACCCGCGCCCGTGAGCAGCTGCTGCTGACCAGCCACGTGTGGGGCGACGCCTCGACGCCGCGACTGCGGTCGCGATTCCTCGACGAGCTGCTCCACGGCCTGGCCAGCAGCGCCGGCGAGCGCTCCGGCCGCGGGGGCACCCCCGGCCTGCAGCCAGGCCTGACGGCTGGGCCCGAGGTGCCCATGCCCGAGGAGGGCTCGCCGAACCCGCGCACGCTCTCGCCGCGCACGCAGCCCTGGCCGCTCGACCCGCTCGGCGCCCGGCGCGCCCACGTCGAGGCGGGGGCAGCACGCGTCGCGGCCGCGATGTTGTCGCCGCACCCGCCGCACGCTGCGTCAGGAACCGCCGGGATCGGGGGGCCCGACACCCTGTTCGGCGCCCGCTGGCTCGCCGGCGCCTCGCCCGCCTCGTCCGCCGGCTCGTCGCCCGGCGGGCGCGGCATGTCCGCCGAAAGCGCGTCCGCTGGCGCGTCGGACACGTCCGCCGACACCGCGGCCGTGGCGCGCGCCGGCGCGTCGGACACGTCCGCCGACACCGCGCCCGCCGCGCGCGCCGGCGGGCCCACGGCCGCCGAGCGCGCGCAGCGGTGGGCGTGGGAGGTCGACGTGCTGCTGGCCGAGCGCGACCGCGGCCGCGACCGCGAGGTGACCGCCGCGCTGCCCTCCCACCTGTCGGCGTCGCGACTGGTGCAGCTGGCGCGAGACCCGCAGGCGCTGGCGCTCGACGTCCGCCGCCCGGTACCCCGCGAGCCGGTGCCGCAGGTGCGACGCGGCACCGCGTTCCACGCGTGGGTGGAGCGACAGCTCGGCGCGGCGGCGATGGTCGACGTCACCGAGCTGCCCGGGGCCGCCGACGATGGTGCCGCTGCTGACACCGAACTGGCTGCACTGCAACGGACCTGGCTCGCGAGCGAGTGGTCCGGTCGTGACGTCGTGGCCGTCGAGGCGACCGTCGAGACGCCCGTCGACGGAACCGTGGTGCGGTGCCGGGTCGACGCGGTGCTGGCCCGCCCCGGCACCGCTGCCGACCGTGCCGACGGCGCGGACGGCGGCGTCGACGTCGTCGACTGGAAGACCGGCCGGCCGCCGACAGGCCCCGACGCCGCGGCGGGCGCGGTGCAGCTGGCCGTCTACCGGCTCGCGTGGTCGCGGCTGCGGAGAACGCCGCTCGAGCAGGTTGGCGCCGCGTTCTTCTACGCCTCGACGGGCGAGACGGTACGGCCGGTCGACCTGCTCGACGAGGCCGGGCTGGTGCGGCTGCTGCGCGGGGTCGACAGCGTGGCGTGATGGCGGGCGTGGCGCCGGCGCCACACCCTCGATGCGCGGGTGGTGCTGTCGACCGCGTACCGTCGAGTGGCCCGCGGCGTGCCGGACGTGGTGGGCTATGCCGCGGAGCGGATCGGCTCCCGGTGGCGAGAGGATGTTGATGAGCGGCAACGCGGTCTACCGCCCGACGAACACGGCGGTCCTGTCGGTCTGCGCGATCGACGGGCCGGTGGTCGTCACGTCCACCGAGATGGACGCCCGCCTCGCCGACACGCTGCGGCGGGTCGGGCTGCGCACGGGGCTGCTCGAGTCCCTCGCCGGCATCCGCGAGCGACGCTGGTGGAGCGAGGGCGTCACCTTCGCCGACGGCGCCGCGATGGCCGGAGCCAAGGCGCTCGCCGACTGTGGCATCGACCCCTCCCGCATCGGGCTCATGATCAACACCTCGGTCAGCCGCGCCCACCTCGAGCCGTCGACGGCCGTGGGCGTGCACCACGCGATCGGGCTGCCGACGTCCTGCCAGAACTTCGACGTCACCAACGCCTGCCTCGGTTTCGTCAACGGCATGCAGCTCGCCAGCGCCATGATCGACACCGGCCAGATCGACTACGCCCTCGTCGTCAACGGCGAGGACGCACGCACCATCCACGAGGCGACCATCGAGCGCCTCAACCGGCCCGAGACCACCCAGGCCGAGGTCATGGCGCAGTTCGCGTCGCTCACCCTGGGCTCCGGTGCCGCGGCGATGGTGCTCGGTCGCGCCGACCTGCACCCCGAGGGTCACCGCGTCCTCGGGGGCGTCACCCGCGCCGCCACGATGCACCACGAGCTGTGCGTCGGCGACGTCGCCGACATGCGCACCGACACCAAGGGTCTGCTCGACGCCGGTCTCGACCTCATCGAGACGTTGTGGACCGACGCCGCCCGCGAGTTCGACTGGTCGGGCATGGACGCCTACGTCATCCACCAGATCTCCTCGGTGCACACCGCTGGCATGTGCAAGCGCACCGGCATCGACCCCGAGCGCGTGCCGAAGACCTTCCCGGTGCGCGGCAACATCGGGCCCGCGTCGGTGCCGACCACCCTCGCCGCGGCGGCCGAGTGGCTCGAGCCGGGGCACCGCGTGCTGCTCATGGGCATCGGCTCGGGGCTCAACGCCGCGTGCCTCGAGCTCGCCTGGTGACCCGCGCCCGCTCCCGGCCGCGCACGTGCAGGTGACCGAGGGCGGCGCCCGCCTGCCACCGCAGGTGCTGCCGGGCCTCGACCCCGCGTGGTCGCGCCTGGTCCGGGTCGCCGACGCCACCGGCGTCGAGCGCACCTGGCACCTGCTCGACACCGCACCCACGGCAGGCGCCGACACCCCGACCCTGCTGTGCGTGCACGGCAACCCGACCTGGTCCTACCTGTGGCGGCGGCTCGCGGCGGTGGCCCCGGCCGGCTGGCGGGTCCTCGCCGTCGATCAGCTCGGCATGGGCTGGTCGCAGCGACTGGACGCACCGCGCACCTACGCCGAGCGGATCGACGACCTCGGCCGCCTCACCGCTGCCCTCGGCGTCACCGGCTCGGTGGTCACCGTGGCCCACGACTGGGGCGGCCCCATCTCGCTGGGCTGGGCGCTGGCCCACCGCGACCAGCTGCGTGGCGTCGTCCTCACCAACACCGCTGTGCACCAGCCGCGGTCCTCACCCGGGCCGCTCGCGATCCGCACCGCCCACCTGCCGGGCGTGCGCCAGGTCGCCTGCGTGCGCACCCCCGTCTTCGTGCGCGCCACGACCGCCCTGTCGCGTCCCGCGCTGCCGGCCGACGTGCGCGACGCCTTCGCGGCGCCCTACGCCAGCGCCGCGCGCCGCGGCGCGGTCGGCGACTTCGTGGCCGACATCCCGTTCGCGACCCACCACCCCAGCCACCCGGCGCTCGACGCCGTCGCCGAGGGGCTGCGCACCCTGACCGCCCCGGTTCTGCTGCTGTGGGGCCCGCGCGACCCGGTCTTCGGCGAGGCCCACCTGCGTGACCTGCGCGAGCGGCTTCCCCACGCGCAGCTGCACCGCTACGAGGGCGCCTCGCACCTGGTCACCGAGGACGCGCCCCGCTACGCCGACGACCTCGTCGACTGGCTGGCCGACCTCGACGTCCCGGCGCCCCCGGCGGATGCCCCATCCGCGCCCACCGGCCGCCCGCTGTGGGCCGAGATCGACGAGCGCCGGTCGGACGACGGCCCCGCGGTGGTCGAGGTCGGCGGCGTGAGCGTCAGCTGGGCGCAGCTGCACCACCGCGTGACCGCCGCCGCTGCCGCCCTGGTGCGTGCCGGCGTCCGGCCGGGCGACCGGGTCGCGATGCTGGTGCCGCCGTCGGCCGAGCTGACCGCCGCCGTCTACGCCGTCTGGCGCGCGGGCGCCACCATCGTGGTCGCCGACCAGGGGCTCGGCCTCGCGGGCATGGGCCGCGCGCTGCGCGGCGCGAGCGTCGACCACATCATCGGCAGCGCCAGGGGCCTGGCCGCCGCTCGGCTGATGCGGTTGCCGGGCACCCGCTTCGGGGTGGGCGGCGCGATGGTCGGCGCCGACCACCGGCTCGACCGGGTGGCGCCGGCGAACGCCACCGAGCTGCCCGGCCCCGATGCGGACGCGCTCGCCGCGGTCGTCTTCACCTCCGGCGCCACCGGCCCCGCCAAGGGCGTGGCCTACCGCCACCGCCAGGTGCAGGCGCAGGTCGCCCTGATCCGCCGCACCTATGACCTCGGTCGCGGCGACGCGCTCGTGGCCGCCTTCGCGCCCTTCTCCCTCTACGGCCCGGCGCTCGGCGTCGCCTCGGCCGTGCCCGACGTCGACGTCACCCGCCCCGGCACGCTGACGGCGGCGGCGCTCGGCGATGCGGCCACCGCCGTGGGGGCCACGGTCGTGTTCGCCTCGCCGGCGTCACTGCGCAACGTGGTCGCGACCGCCGACGAGACGACCTCCTCGCAGCGGGCAGCGCTCGCGCGCGTCCGGCTGCTCATGTCAGCGGGCGCGCCCGTGCCGGTGCGGCTGCTGCGCGAGGTCGGCCGCGTCCTGCCCGCCGCCGCCGCCCACACGCCGTACGGCATGACCGAGGCGCTGCCCGTCACCGACGTCTCGCTCGACGAGCTCGTGGCCGCGGGGGACGGTGACGGCGTCTGCGTCGGCCGTCCGCTGCCCGGTGTCGACGTCCGGGTCAGCGCGCTGTCGGCGTCCGGGGTGGCGGACGGCCCGCTGAGCGAGGCTGCCGGCCTCACCGGCGAGGTCTGCGTGCGCGCCGCGCACGTCAAGGACCACTACGACGCGCTGTGGGCCACCCAGCGCGCGAGCGCGCGCGACGCCGGCTGGCACCGCACCGGCGACGTCGGCCACCTCGACACCCACGGTCGGCTGTGGATCGAGGGCCGGCTGCAGCACGTCGTCACCACCGCCGCCGGCCCGCTGACGCCGGTGGGCGTCGAGCAGCGCGTCGAGGGGCTGGACGACGTCACCGCGGCCGCGGTGGTCGGCTGCGGGCCCGCGGGCGGTCAGGTCGTCGTCGCCGTGGTCGTCCCCGGTCAGGCGCAGCGAGGGCCGGTGGCCGACGTCCGGCTGACCGACGCGGTGCGGGCGGCGGCCGGCGCCGAGGTGGCGGCCGTGCTGGTGCGCGACGCGCTGCCGGTCGACATCCGCCACCAGTCCAAGGTCGACCGCGGACAGCTGGCCCGCTGGGCCGACGAGGTGCTGGCCGGCCGATGAGGGTGCTGGTCACCGGTGCGAGCGGCATGCTCGGCCGCGGTGTGGCATCGGCGCTCGCCGAGGGCGGGCACGAGGTCAGCGTGCTGCAGCGGCGCCCGTCGGGCCTTGCCTGCCGCGAGGTGCTGGCCGACGTCACGGACGACGCCGCCGTGTGCCGCGCGCTCACGGGGCACCAGGCGGTGGTGCACTGCGCCGCCAAGGTCGACGTCGTCGGGCCGTGGGCCGAGTACGAGCGCGCCAACGTGGTCGGCACCCGCACGGTGATCGACGCCTGCCGCCGCCAGGGCGTGCAGCGGCTGGTGCACGTGTCGAGTCCGTCGGTCGCCCACGCCGGCAGCGCGCTGGTCGGCGTCGGCGCCGAGCCGGCCGACCCGGCAGCCGCGCGTGGCCGCTACGCCCGGTCGAAGGCCGTCGCTGAGCTCGAGGCGCTCGCCGCCGACGGCCCCGAGCTGTCGGTGGTCGCCGTCCGGCCCCACCTGGTGTGGGGGCCGGGCGACACCCAGCTCGTCGAGCGGGTCGTGCAGCGCGCCCGCGCCGGCCGCCTGGTGCTCGTCGGGCCCGGCGGTGCGCTGATCGACACGACGTACGTCGACAACGCCGTCGACGCCCTGGTCGCCGCGGTCACCGCACCGGTGCACGGCGAGGCGCTCGTCGTCTCGAACGGCGAGCCGCGGCCCGTCGCGGACCTCCTCGCCCGCATCTGCGCCGCCGCCGGCGTGCCCGGGCCGACCCGCCGCGTGCCGCTGCCCGTCGCCGCGGCCGCCGGGTCGCTCGTCGAGGCCGTGTGGGAGCGCCGCGGGCGCCGCGACACCCCGCCGCTCACCCGGTTCCTCGCCGAGCAGCTCGGCACCGCTCACTGGTTCGACCAGCGCCGCACCCGCGAGGCCCTGGGCTGGACGCCGCGCACCAGCCTCGACGCGGGCTTCGCCCAGCTCGCCGCCTGGTACGCCCGCTGACCGGCCGGCGGCTCGCGGATCGCCGACCCCCCACTGGTCCCATTCGGGCGCTAGTGTCCGCATCTGGCCGCGGCGAGAGGGAGCAGCAGATGTCGGTTGAGCAGCAGGGACAGCTGGGTGCCGGGCTCAAGGCCCGCCACGTCACCATGATCTCCATCGCCGGCGTCATCGGCGCTGGCCTGTTCATCGGCTCGTCCAAGGCGATCGCCGAGGCCGGGCCAGCGGTGATCATCTCCTACGTCCTCGCCGGCACGCTGGTCGTCCTGGTCATGCGGATGCTCGGCGAGATGGCTACCGCCCAGCCCGACACCGGGTCGTTCTCGACGTACGCCGACCGCGCCCTCGGCCGATGGGCCGGGTTCTCGGTCGGCTGGCTCTACTGGTGGTTCTGGGTGCTCGTCATCCCGGTCGAGGCGACCGCCGGCGCGATCATCCTGAACGATGCATTCTCTGGGCCGCAGTGGTTCTGGGCGCTGCTGATCACCGCGCTGCTGACCGCGACCAACCTGTTCAGCGTCGGCAACTACGGCGAGTTCGAGTTCTGGTTCGCGCTGGTGAAGGTCGTCGCGATCGTCGCCTTCCTCGTCGTCGGCACGCTCGCCATCTTCGGTGCCTTCCCCTCCTCGCAGACCAGCGGCATCGGTGGCCTCACCGAGGCCGGCGGCTTCCTGCCCAACGGCTGGGGCGCCGTCCTCGCCGCCATGCTCACGACGATGTTCACGTTCATGGGCACCGAGATCGTCACGATCGCCGCGGCCGAGTCGGCCGACCCGCAGAAGGGCATCAGCAAGGCCGTCAACTCGGTGATCTGGCGCATCAGCCTGTTCTACGTCGGCTCGATCTTCGTCGTCGTGGCGCTGTCGCGCTGGAACGACCCGGGCCTGGTCGACGAGGGCTCCTACCAGCACGTGCTGGGCCTGATCGGCGTGCCCGGCGCGAAGGTCATCGTCGACCTGGTCGTGCTGACGGCCGTCAGCAGCTGCCTGAACTCCGCGCTCTACACCGCCTCGCGCATGGCGTTCAGCCTGTCGAGCCGCCACGACGCGCCGGCCGGCTGGCGGTCGGTGTCCGAGCGCGGGGTGCCGCGCAACGCGATCCTGGCCTCGACGGCGGTCGGCTTCGTCGCCGTGATCGGCAACTACCTGCTGCCGGAGAAGCTCTTCGGCTACCTGCTCGCCACCACCGGTGCCATCGCGCTGTTCGTCTACCTCGTCATCGCCTGCAGCCAGCTCGTGCTGCGCCGCCGCATGGACGCCGCGGGCGAGCGGGCGCCGGTGCGGATGTGGGCCTTCCCGGTGTTGACCTGGGTGGCGATCGCCTTCATCGTCTTCGTCCTCGTGCTGATGCTGGTGCGCGAGGGGCACAGGCTCGAGCTGGGGCTGTCGGCCGTGCTCGCGGGCGCCATCGTCGCGACCGGCGTGTGGCGCCACCGCGGCAGCGGCAGCAGCGGTCCCGCGGACGACGACGCGGACGTCATCGACCTCACGCAGACCCAGCAGCGGGCCACGACCGGCGAGCCCTGAGGTTCGGCCGCGGTCCGAGGGTGCAGCACGCGCAGGACGTCAGCGCCGACGGGAGGACGACCGTGCTGGCTCGGCTGTCCGTGGACGGCGGGACGGTGCTCGTGCGGCGAGCCACCGCGCGGGACGTCCCGGCTGTCGTGGACCTGCTGTCCGACGACGAGCTCGGCGCCACCCGCGAGGGGGCCACCGGCGACCTGGATCTGCAGCCGTACGTGCGCGCCTTCGAGATGGTCGACGCCGATCCGGCGCACCTGCTGGTCGTCGCGACCGACGGCGCGCAGGTGGTCGCGACGCTGCAGCTGAGCTTCCTGCCCGGGCTCTCCCGGCGCGGTGCGCTCCGCGCCCAGGTCGAGGCGGTGCGAGTCCGGCGCGACCACCGCAACCGCGGGCTGGGCGCCTGCCTGCTGGAGTGGGCGATCGAGGAGGCGCGACGGCGCGGGTGCGCCCTGGTGCAGCTGACCACCGACAGGTCTCGGGCCGATGCCCACCGCTTCTACGAGCGCCTGGGGTTCGTCGCCTCGCACGAGGGGCTGAAGCTGTCGCTGCTCCGCTGACAGCTCGCCGCGCGACGCAGGCGCGCATCACACGGCGGCACCGGCGTCCGGGGGTCAGGCCTTGGTCGCGCGGGCCTGGTGATCCTGCGCGAGAACAGCGGAGCGGGCGGGGATCGCATGATCACGGGGATGGTGGGGCGGTCGACACGCCTGGGTCTGCGCCGCGGCAGCAGTGCCGCAGGTCGAGCGCGGCCGGGTCAGCGGAGCCGCAGCAGCAGCGGCCGGTGGTCCGACAGCGGCGCGGCCGGTGCGGTCGCCTCGACCACCAGGTCGGCCGGCCAGCCGTGCCCCAGCGCGTGGTCGAGCTGCAGCCGCGGCGCGGGCGAGGGGAACGTCGGCACCCGCCCGAGCCGCGCCCAGCCGGTCAGCCGGGCAGGCAGCGGGCCGGGCAGGTTGAGGTCGCCCAGCAGCAGCCGCGGGCCCGGCATCGCCGCGGCCCAGCGGGCGACGGCACGCAGCTGGCGCACGGCCGCGAACGGCACGAACGACAGGTGGGTGCTGACGACCGTGACCGGGCCGTCCGGCGTCCGGACCACGGCCGCGAGCGCGGCGCGCGGCTCCTCGGGCACGACCAGCAGCCTGGGCCGGCCGTTCGCACCCGGGACGGCCAGCGGCAGGAAGCCGCGGGCGGCGGGGAACCGGCGCACCCGCCACGCCAGCACCGGTAGGCGCGATACCAGCCCCACGCCGTACGACGGGCCGCCGGCCACGACCGCGTCCGCCGGCCAGCGGACCGGCTCGCCCTCGGCCACGCGCCACGCGCGACCGGGCCCGGGCACGCCGTGGAGGGTGGGGGCGAACGCGCCGGCCACCGCGCCGAGAGCCGTGGCGACGGTCGCCAGCTGGTGGAGGCCGCCGGAGCGGTCCTGCCCGCTGTCGACCTCCTGCACGGCGAGCACGTCGACGTCGAGGGCGGCGACCGCGCCGGCGAGCCGCTCGGGCAGCACGAGGCCGTCGTCGACGCTGCGGCCCGACAGCAGGTTGAACGTGCCGACCCGCAGCGGCGTCACGTCTGCGCGTCGACCGCGTGGAGGCGCTCGGCGAGCTCCTCGAGCGCGATCGTGGCCTGGTCGACGACGGCGCCGTCGTCGGCGGCCACCCCGCCGAGCAGCCAGCGGGCGAACGCGAGCTCGCCGGCCAGCTGGGCGCGGTCGAGCAGGTAGCGGTCGGGCTGCTCGCTGCGGGCCATGGCGTAGGACTCGAGCACCGCGTCCAGCGAGTCGCTGTCGGCGCCCACCGCCACCCACGCGAGGTCGTCGGCGGGGTCGGCCACTCGCGCCTCGCCCCAGTCGATGATGCCGCTGACGTGGCCACCGTCAACGAGCACGTGCTCGGCCGCGAGGTCGCCGTGCACCGGCGTGGTCAGGAAGCGCCAGTGCGTGACCTGCTCGAGCGCGTGCTCCCACCGCGCCAGCAGGGACGCCGGCACCTGGCCGGTCGCGGCCGCGCGGTCGACGTCCGACAACCGCCGCTGGCGGTACTCCTCGGCGGTGTACGTCGGCGCCCCGACCTCGTCGAAGACCTCCGGGCGGACGTCGTGGAGCCGGGCCAGCGCGCGGCCGAGCTCAGGGGCGAGCCCGTCCCCGGGCTGCAGCTCGCCGGGATGCAGCGGCTGGCCGGGCAGGAACGGGTAGACCATCCCGCGGCCGCCGTCCGGCAGCTCGCACAGGCCCGCCGGGTGCGGCACCGCGAACGGGACGACCGGCGCGAGCCGCGGCAGCAGCCGAGCCTCGAGGTCGACGCTCGCGGCGGCGGCGGTGCGCCGCGGCACCCGCACGACCCACCGGCGGGCCTGGGTGTCGTCGACGACGGCCACGTCGAAGTCCATGCCGTCGACCTGGGGCTGCCCCACGGCCACCGGGTCGAGGCCGGGGACGGCGACGCTCGCGAGGGCGGCGAGCACGAGGTTGGAGCGGGCGGTCACGCCGACCACCGTATGCGACGCCGGGCCGCGCGGCGGCGTCACCGGACGGCCCGTACGGTGAGCCGGTGACGCTCGACACCCCCGCCGACCTGCCCCTGCCCCTCGCCCGGTCGGGTGTCGACCGCGCCGGACACCGCCGCGACGAGGACCTGCTGCCGGCGCTGCTCGCCGACCCGGCCACGCGCGTGCTCGAGCTCGCGTCCGGCCGCGCCGCCGTCACCGAGGGGGACGAGGTCGCGCTCGCGCTGCGCTCACCGGTGCCGGACGACGGGGACCGGCTCGCGCTGTTCCTGGGCTCAGATGTGGCGGGAACGGACTACGTGGCTGTCGCGTCGGCGCTCGCGGAGCCACCGGCGTCGTGGCGCGGGCTGCGTGAGCTCGGGGCCGTCCTCGGCGGGCGCGACGCCGGCCTGCTCACGCAGGCGGTGGCGCTGCTCGCCTGGCACGCGAGCCACCCGCGCTGCCCGTGCTGCGGCGAGCCGACCCAGGTGCGCGAGGCGGGGTGGTCGCGCCGGTGCGACAACGACGGGAGCAGCCACTACCCGCGCACCGACCCGGCGGTGATCATGACGGTGGTCGACGCCGCCGACCGGGTGCTGCTCGGGCACCAGACCACCTGGCCGCCCGGGCGCTTCTCGACCCTCGCCGGGTTCGTCGAGCCCGGCGAGCCGCTGGAGGCTGCGGTGCGCCGCGAGGTCGCCGAGGAGTCGGGCATCACCGTCGGGCGGGTCGAGTACCGCGGCAGCCAGCCCTGGCCGTTCCCCGCCTCGATCATGCTCGGCTTCCACGCCTACGCCGACACCACCGCCATCGAGGTCGACGGCGTCGAGATCGAGCAGGCCCGCTGGTTCAGCCGCGACGAGCTGCGTGAGGCGGTCGGCTCCGGGGAGGTGCTGCTGCCGCCCAGCATCAGCATCGCGCGGGCCCTGATCGAGGACTGGTACGGCGGCGAGCTGCAGGACGCCGGGGGCCCCTGGGGCTGAGCTCGCGCCCAGAGCGGCTCAGCCCGCGGCGCGCACGACCGCCGGGTGGCGCGGGTCCTCGTGCCGGACGACGATGCCGGCCTGGGTGGCGGGGTCGATCTCGTCGAGGTAGGCCTGCCACGACCCGACCAGGGCGCCAGCGCCGCGACGCGTGGCCGCGGCAGGCGAGGTCTGCAGGTGGGTGACGTGCGCGAAGGCGTCGGCCAGGGTCCACCGCAGCAGGAACGGGCCGTCGACGACGACGACGCACCCGGGCGGCACCTCCCGGCGCGGCTCCCGGGTGGCGCGGTCGCGCTCGGCGTCCCACAGCGACGTCGTCACGCGCCGGGTCTCGGCCAGCGGGTCGAGCAGCTCGCGGCGCAGCCCGGCGTCGTCGTACCAGCGCTCGTAGGGCGCCAGCGGGTCGTCGCCGAGCTCGAGCCGCAGCGACCGCGGTCGCAGGAAGCCCCCGCGGGACGCGCGCAGCACGGGCAGACCCCGGTCGGCGAGCGCAGCGGCAACGGCGTCCGCGAGCGCGGTGGTGTCGGCGGCGACCACGCCGTCGACCCCGACGGCCACCCCGTGGCCGGCCGGGCGGGCGCGGTGCGACAGCTCAGCGCCGTCGCGCGCGACCAGCCCGGCCAGGCCCTGCGGGGTGACCGGTTCGACGAGCAAGCGGCTCAGGCGGCCAGCCGGGCCCGGACGTCGTCCAGGCTGGGGTTCGTGGCCACGGAGCCGTCGGGGAACAGGATCGTCGGGACGGTCTGGTTGCCGCCGTTGGCCTGCTCGACGAACTCGGCCGACGCCTCGTCCTGCTCGATGTTGACCTCGGTGTAGCCGATGCCCTCGCGGTCCAGCAGCGTCTTGAGCCGGCGGCAGTAGCCGCACCAGGTCGTGGAGAACATCGTGATGGTGCCGGCTGCGGGCGGTGCGGGGGTGCTCATGCGCGCTCCTTCGGTCAGGGGTCGGGTGGGGCGGACGTCGGCCGGGGGGTCGTCACCGACCGCCGTCCGGTCCGTTCCAACGCCTGCGACGGGAGCGATCTTCCCGCACGCCGGCTGTGGACGGCGCACCCGGTGTCGGCGGCCGGTGCGAGGATGGGCCCGATGAGCCAGACCCGCACGGCCCCCGACGACACCGACCTCAGCCTGCTGGCGGGGGCGGGCGGGCCGCCCTCGCCGGACGCCGTGCTGGCCGCGCTCGACCCCGAGCAGCGCGACGTCGCGACGGCGCTGCGCGGGCCGGTGTGCGTGCTGGCTGGCGCGGGAACGGGCAAGACCCGCGCGCTGACGCACCGGATCGCCTACGGCGTCCACTCGGGCGTCTACGTCCCGCAGCAGGTGCTCGCCGTGACGTTCACCGCCCGGGCCGCCGGTGAGATGCGCACCAGGCTGCGCGACCTCGGCGTGGCCGGCGTGCAGGCCCGCACCTTCCACGCCGCCGCGCTGCGGCAGCTGCACTTCTTCTGGCCGCGGGCGGTCGGCGGCGCCGCGCCGGAGGTCATGCCCCACAAGGCCGCACTGGTGGCCGAGGCCGGGTCGCGGCTGCGGCTGCAGCTCGACCGCGCCGCCGTGCGCGACCTCGCCGCCGAGGTCGAGTGGTCCAAGGTGAGCCTGCTGACGCCCGAGACCTACCCGGCGGCGGCCCGCCGCGCCGGGCGCGACCCCGCCGGCCTCGACGCGACAGCCATGGCGCGCGTGCTGCAGACCTACGAGGACGTCAAGGGCGAGCGCGGGGTCATCGACTTCGAGGACGTCCTGCTCGTGACCGCCGGAGTGCTGCAGGACAACCCGCAGATCGCCGAGACGGTGCGCCACCAGTACCGCCACTTCGTCGTCGACGAGTACCAGGACGTCAGCCCGCTGCAGCAGCGGCTGCTCGACCTGTGGCTCGGCGACCGCGACGAGGTCTGCGTGGTCGGCGACGCCAGCCAGACCATCTACTCCTTCACCGGCGCGAGCCCGCGCTACCTGCTCGACTTCGGCCGCCGCTTCCCCACGGCGCGCCAGGTCAAGCTCGTCCGCGACTACCGGTCGACCCCGCAGGTGGTGGCGCTCGCCAACGGCCTGCTCGCCGGCGTGCCCCGCGCGCAGCGCCACGCCCGGCTCGAGCTCGTGGCCCAGCGTCCAGCCGGCCCCCCGCCGACCTTCACCGAGCACGACGACGACGTCGCCGAGGCCGCCGGGGTCGCCGCCCGCGCCAAGACGCTCGTCGCGGCCGGCGTGCGGCCCAGCGAGATCGCCGTCCTGTTCCGCACCAACAGCCAGTCCGAGCAGCTCGAGCAGGCCATGGCCGAGGCGGGGCTGCCCACCGTGCTGCGCGGCGGCGAGCGCTTCTTCCACCGCCGCGAGGTGCGCGAGGCCGTCCTGCTGCTGCGCGGCGCCGCGCGGTCCGACGACGGCACCGCACCGCTCGGCGAGGCCACGCGCGACGTGCTGGCGAGCGCCGGCTGGGCGGTGCGGGCCCCCAGCGCGACCGGCGCGGTCCGCGAGCGGTGGGAGTCGCTGCAGGCGCTCGCCGCGCTCGCCGACGCCCTCGCCACCAGCCGCCCGGGCGCCCGGCTGCCCGACCTGGTGACCGAGCTCGACGAGCGCTCCGCCGCCCAGCACGCGCCCACCGTCGACGGCGTCACCCTCGCCTCGCTGCACTCGGCCAAGGGCCTGGAGTGGGACGCGGTCTTCCTCGTCGGCGTCAGCGAGGGCCTGCTGCCGATCTCGATGGCCGAGGGGATCGACGCGGTCGAGGAGGAGCGGCGGCTGCTGTACGTCGGCATCACCCGTGCCCGCGAGCACCTGCACCTGTCGTGGGCCAGGGCCCGTCAGCCCGGGGGGCGGGGCAGCCGCAAGCCCTCGCGCTTCCTCACCGGCCTGCGCCCCGAGACGACCACACCGGCGCCGGCCGCCGCGCCCCGTTCGCGCGCCAAGGCGCCGGCGGCGACCTGTCGCACCTGCGGGGTGCTGCTCACCACCGGGGTCGAGCGCAAGGTCGGCCGCTGCTCGTCGTGCCCGCCGACGTACGACGAGTCGACGTTCGAGGCGCTGCGCGCGTGGCGGGTGGCGGTGTCGACCGCGGCGAGCCTGCCGGCGTTCGTCGTGTTCACCGACGCGACGCTCGTGGCGCTCGCCGAGCGCCGCCCCGGCGACGTCGCGGGGCTCGCCGCGATCCCGGGCATCGGCGCCGCCAAGCGCGAGCGGTACGGCGAGCAGCTGCTCGCGGTGCTCGCGGGCGCCGACCCCGTGCAGGCCGCGGCCGCGGTGGAGACGCCGCCGCTGGTCGACCCCTGACCGCGAACCGCTGACCGAAACCCCTGCGCCACAACGGTTGTGGTCACGGCAGCCGCGCAGTCGCACCGGTCCGCGCCTGCCGCCCACGTGGGCCACGAAGCACCCGACGAAGTTCACCCGTAAATACGTTGTGCCCGTGCGAGGGCACCCCCTAGCCTTTCCGTCAACGCCCAAGCAGAGCCCGCGCACCCGCCGCCGGCCCCGACGCCCTCGAAGGAGGTGTCCCTCATGGAGAAGACCACCTCCGCGCTGCCGGTCCAGACGACCCGCAGCGCATCGCTGCGTGCGATGCCGGACACCCGCTTCGCCGGCGCTGCGGTCGTGGTCGCCGCCCACGCGGTCGGTCGTGTGTCCGTGGGGGTCACCCCGTCGTACGAGCGCACCGTCATGCCCTTCGCCGGTCGCGTGCGCGGCACCGATCTGCTCATCGACGTCGCCGGACCCACGGCCTGTGCTCCACCGGACTAGCCCCACCTCCGGCGCACAGGCCGCGGATCCCCGACACCCGGGATCCGCGGCCTTTTTGTTTGCCCGGGGGTTCCACCGGCACCACCGCGAGAACAGCACGCACCGCACCACCTCCCCGTCCCGCCCAGCACGGAAGACCGAGATGACCACGCTCGCACCGCCCGGCGGTCGCCACGCCGCAGCACCGCCCGCCCCGCCGGCACCACCCACGCCGGCAGCCCCTCGGCCCGCTCCCGGGCCCCGACCTGACATGGAGGTGGCACCGATGCAGCTCACCACCCTGCTCGAGCCGACCCTCGACGACGACCCGGCGCGCCCGGCCATCCCGTGCCGCAACCGCGACGCCGAGCTGTGGTTCGCGGAGTCCCCGGCGGACGTCGAGCTCGCCAAGTCGCTGTGCGGCGACTGCCCCGTCCGCACGGCCTGCCTCGCCGGTGCCCTCGAGCGCCGCGAGCCCTGGGGCGTCTGGGGCGGGCAGCTGCTCGTCCAGGGCGTCGTCGTCGCGCGCAAGCGGCCCCGGGGTCGCCCTCGCAAGTGCGAGGTGGCCGCGTGATCACCGCCGGCTCCGTCGCGATCGCCGCCCTGCCGTCCTCCGCGTCCACCCCGCACCCCACGACCGGCGCCCAGCGCCGTCCGATCACCATCAGGAGCACCCGCATGTCACATCACCTGCACGAAGAGCTCGCCCGAGCCCATCTCGAACGGCGCCTCCACGAGGCGGAGCGACAACGGCTTGCCGCCTACGTCGTCCGCCTCGCCAAGGCCCGGCGCGCGTCCCGGCGCGCCGAGCGCGCCGCCGAGCAGGCCCAGCTGCGGCTGCGGCTGCTCGCCGGCTGACACCAGCGCCGCTCGGCGCAGCCGCGCGCCGGCCGCAGCGTCCGGTGCCTGCGCCGTGGGACCCTGGTCCCATGGCACAGGCACTGGGCGAGGCCCTCGCCGACGTCCGCGCCGCGGTGCTCGACGACACCACCCTCGTGCGTGCCGTCGGGTCCGGCCGCCGGCGCGGTCAGCACCCGGCGTGGCGCCGCGTCGAGCTGCGCTACGTCGACCTGCGGGCCGGCCGGCGGCTGCAGGTCACGGCGTACGACGACCGGCAGGCCCACACCCGCAACCTCGAGCCCGGTGACGCCGCCACCGAGGCCGTCGCCGAGCTGCTCGACCAGCCGTTCGGCAACTGGCACGTCGACACCGCCGACCGCACGGTGCAGCTGCGCGTCACCAAGAAGGGTGACGCGCTGGTGCACTCCCGCGCCGTCCAGCCTGCCGGCGCCGGCGATGCCGACGTCCCCGGCGACGGTGCCGCGCAGCACGGGCACGACCGCACCAAGGCCCGGTTGCTCGACCCCGCCGACCCCGTGCTGCACGTCATCGGCATCAGCGACCACCAGGGGCGCGTCAAGCCCACGAGGCAGGCGAAGTACCGCCAGGTCGAGGAGTTCCTGCGCGCGCTCGACGCCGCCGTCGACGCCGCCCGGGCCGCCGGCGTGCTCCCGGACGTCGGCCCCGACCGCCCGCTGCGCGTCGTCGACCTCGGCTGCGGCAACGCCTACCTGACCTTCGCCGCCTTCGCCTACCTCACCGGCGCCCGCGGGCTGCCCGTGCGGATGGTCGGGATCGACGTCCGGCCGCAGTCGCTCGCCCGCAACACCGAGCTCGCCGACGAGCTGGGCTGGGGCGAGCGGCTCACCTTCGCCCAGGGCACGATCGCGGCCGCCAGCCCCGACCAGACCCCCGACGTCGTGCTGGCGCTGCACGCCTGCGACACCGCCACCGACGAGGCCCTCGCCCGGGCCGTCGGGTGGGGCGCGCCCGTGGTGCTCGCGGCGCCGTGCTGCCACCACGACCTGCAGCAGCAGCTGCGCGAGCACCCCACCCCGTCGCCGTTCGGGGTCGTGACCCGGCACGGCATCCTGGCCGAGCGCCTCGCCGACGTGCTGACCGACGCGGTGCGGGCGGCGATCCTGCGCCAGCGCGGCTACCGCGTCGACGTCATCCAGTTCGTCGAGAGCTCGCAGACCCCGCGCAACGTGCTGCTGCGTGCCGTGCGCACGGACGCACCGCCGTCACCGCAGGTGCAGGCCGAGTACGACGAGCTCGTCGCCACCTGGCAGGTGCGGCCCGCCCTCGCCCGCATGCTCGAGGGGTAGCGAGCGGTTCGTCGTCCGGGAGCGTGGAGCAGGCTCAGACCGCGCCCGGCGTGAAGCCGGGCAGGTGGCGGGCCAGCACGTCGCGCACCGGCACCTCGCCCTCGATCTGGCACAGCACGCCGATGCCGCCGAGCCAGACGCGGTGGATCAGCACGTACTGCGGCGGCAGGTTCAGCTTGAGCCCGACACCCCACTGCGGCTTGCGCGGGTCGTTGATGTGGCTGAACAGGTCGCGCAGCCAGGCCCGGGTGAAGCGGAAGGTCTCGGTGCGGGCCGGCTCGAGGAAGGGGTCGAGGTAGTCGAGCAGCATCGGGCCGTCGACGTCGATGGACGGCTTGATGAAGCCGTCCTCGCGCAGCCCGGCCACGACGGCCTCGTGGTCGCCGTCGATGGCGCGGGCCAGCAGCGAGCCGAGGTGGGGCGGCAACCCGTCGGGCAGCCGGTTGACCGCGCCGAAGTCGAGCACACCCAGCCGGCCGTCCGGCGTCATCCGGAAGTTGCCCGGGTGGGGGTCGGCGTGCAGCAGCCCGCTGCGCTGCGGCCCCGCGACCAGGAACTCGAGGTAGCGGCTCGCGGCGGCGTCGCGCTGGGCCGGGTTGCCGTCCCGGATCACCCGTGACAGCGGCACGCCCTCGAGCCACTCGCTGATGATGACGTGCTCGGCGCTCGCCACCACCTGCGGCAGCCGGAAGTCGGGGTCGCCGACGAAGGCGGCCGCGAACTGCTGCTGGGCCTCGGCCTCCAGGCCGTAGTCGAGCTCTTCGGCCAGGCGTCGCTTGAGCTCGTCCAGGATCGGCTTCATGTCGAGGCCGGGGATCCAGCTGCCGCTGAGCCGGGCGACCCGGGCGACCTGGTTGACATCGGAGATCAGCGCGGGCCCGGCCCCGGGGTACTGCACCTTCACCGCGACGGTGCGACCGTCGGCCCACACCGCCCGGTGCACCTGGCCGATGGACGCCGCGGCGCTCGGGGTGTCGTCGAAGCGCTGGAACCGTGAGCGCCAGTCGGCGCCCAGCTCGGCCGCCAGCACCTTGTGGACGACGGCCACCGGCAGCGCGGGAGCGGAGTCCTGCAGCTTGGTGAGCGTGGCGCGGTAGGGGCCGGCGATGTCCTCGGGCAGCGCGGCCTCGAAGATGGACATGGCCTGCCCGAACTTCATGGCACCGCCCTTGAGCTCGCCGAGCACCTTGAACATCTGCTCGGCGGTGCGGGCCTGCACCTCGGCGGCCACGAGCTCGGCGGGCTTGCCGCCGACCCTGCGACCGAAGCCGACGGCGGTGCGGCCGGCGAAGCCCAGGGGCAGCGAGGCGAGCTTCGCCGTGCGGGTCACCGCCCTGCGGGGAAGATCGGTCACCCCTCCATCATCGGTCACCGCGGCCCGCTGCGCTCACATGCCCCCCGGTGATCGCGCCCGGGCCGACGGTGCTCAGCCGCCCGCAGCCGCAGCCGGCGTGCGGCCGCCAGGACCGGCGGCGCACCGCGCCGTGCGGCAGCGACACCTCGAGGGTGCGGCCGACGGCGTCGGGGCGCACCTCGCCGTCCAGCCGGCTGAGCACCTGCAGCGTCGCGAGCCCCGCCGCCATCACGGCCAGGCCGCTCTCGCCCACCGGCCGCGCGTCGCGTCGGCGCAGCACGAGCAGCTGGGCGAGCAGGTGCAACCACGCGGGGTCGCGGTCACGGCGGTGCAGGTCGAGGCAGCGCAGGCACGCGCTCGACCCCGGCTCCACCAGCGGGCCCACGACCACCCGGTCCGCCATGACCAGCACGCCGAGGTGGGCGACGTCGCGCCGCACGAGGTCGTCGCCGACCCGCGCGTCGAGCGCGCCCTCCGCCACGAGCACGACGAGGTCGGGCTCGCGCACCGGTGGGCGCGTGCCTCGCGGCGAGGTGCCGCCGGCGCGCGTGCCGGCAGCCTGCGC
>CAXTEJ010000057.1:0-8959 GCA_964243295.1 uncultured Actinomycetales bacterium
CTGCGCGCAGCCCTCGGTCAGCCGGCGGCGAGGCCGGTCTTGAGGGCAGCGGCGACCTCGACGCAGCGGCGGGCCTGGAAGGCGACCGAGCCGAGCTCGACCTCACCGGGCGGGGTGGCGCCGTTGTTGCTGGTGTGGCCGGCGCCGTAGGGGTTGCCCGCCTGGAACTGGATCGGGTCGGCGTAGCCGGGGGCCACGATGATCGAGCCCCAGTGGTAGAACGTGTTGTTGATCGCGAGGATCGTCGACTCCTGGCCACCGTGCGCGGTGCCGGTGCTGGTGAAGCTCGACCCGATCTTGTTGACCAGCTTGCCGGTGCCCCACAGCGGGCCGGTCTGGTCGAGGAACTGCTTCAGCTGGGCCGTCGGCAGGCCGTAGCGCGTGGGGCTGCCGAGCAGGATGACGTCCGCCCACTCGAGGTCGTCCAGCGTCGCCTCAGGCACGTCCTGGGTCTCGAGGGCGTGCTTGCTCCAGCCCTCGTTGCTGTTGATGGCCTCCTGCGGTGCGAGCTCGTGCACCTTGCGCAGCCGCACCTCGGCGCCCGCCTTCTGGGCCGCAGCCTCGGCGGCCTGGGCGAGCGCGTAGACGCTGCCGGTGGCGCTGTAGTAGACGATCGCGACGTTGACGTCAGCCATGGGGGTTCTCCGTTTGTTGAGAGTGCAACGACCTGGCCGATCCTAGACCTGGGACGTGGACTCGGCGCGACGGGCGCGTGGACGTCCGGGGCGAGCGCGAGGACGCTCGAGCGAGGCGGAGAGGGCGGCCCGATGGGTGGAGCTGAGGGGATTCGAACCCCTGACCCCCTCGTTGCGAACGAGGTGCGCTACCAGCTGCGCCACAGCCCCAAAGCGTGGCCGAGACTACCAGCCGCGGCGGGACGGGCCGACCACGGACGGCACGCTCAGGCGCCCGAGGCGATCCGGCGCTCGATGATCTCGTCGAGGTCGATGACCGGTGGCTCGGGGACCGTCACCGGTGCGTCGGCCGGCGCCGGCCAGGGCGCCGCGGGCGCCTTGGGCTTGAGCGTGTAGGTGGGCGGCGGCACCGGCACCGGCTGCCAGCCGGGGCCGTCCGGAGCGCTCGGGAAGCTGCGACCGGTGGGTGCTGCGGCGTGGACGTCGGCGGCGGCGTCGTCCGCGGCCGCAGCCGTCAGGTCGATCAGCTCGGGCTCGGTCTCGTCGACCGGCGCGTCCGCGGCGGTCACTCGCACAGCACCGGCGGCGGGCACCTCGGCGCGCACGGCGGCACGCCGGGCGAGGCGGACGTCACGCGATTCCGTTGCTGGGCCGCCGATGGCAGCCGCGCCGGACTGCCGCGGCAGACCCGATGCGGCCCGCGCGGCCCGGCGAGCCGACGTCCGCTCGCGGACCAGGGCGCGACGCAGACCGACGGCGAAGGCGGCCAGCAGGCAGGTGACGAACGCCGGGACCAGCCACGGCAGCGGCGTGGCGCCGGCGAAGACCCACCCGAGGGCGGTGGCCGCGACCAGGCCGGCGAGGACGCGACCGCGGCGGTGGGCGGCGGCCGAGCTGACGGCCACGGGACGGGTGACCGGCGTGTCCGAAGACGCGTGAAGCCGTTGCGCCGCAGCACGACCAGCCTTGACGAGCCGCGAGGCAAGAGCCGCGGCGCGGGCGGCTGTGGTCTCGACAGGCGCGGGCAGCGGAGCCGGGACGCCGGCCGCCGCGTTCGCCGAGGGGCGCACCGTGCGACCTCGGGCTGCAGCTCTCGCCGGCACCGCACCCGTCGCGGCGTGACGCACGGATGCGCTGGCGCGTGGCGTCGGCAGTGGCTTGGCGGCGATGACGTGGGCGCGCCCGCTGTGCGACCCGACCGTGGGGGCCGGGGCGCGGCGCTCAAGGACCCGCATGGCGTCGGAGAAGCGGTCGATCGAGCGGGCGGTGGCGAGCTGGTCGCGGCGGCGGACCCAGTGACCGAGCAGGAAGGCCGCCCAGATCCCTATGACGGCGACGAAGATCAGGCTGCTGGGGTCCACGATCACCCACGGTATGCGTCGGTGACGCCGCAGTCCCGCACGTCGGCGGGTGTGTCGCTGCTCCCTCCACCCGGGGACGACGGTCGCGCGGGCGGTGACGTCGTCCGAAGCCGTTGCGCGGCAACCTCCTGCGCTGGTCTCGTGGTCGAGGCCGTTGCGTCGACCGGGCTCAACCACGCTCGCCACCACCGCGGCCGCACCCGGCGCGCACCCGAGCGCCGCAGAGCGGGGCTGACGCGGCCCGCCGACGCCGGTGAGCCGGGATCGCATGATCACGGCAGGGGCGCGGGCCGGGATTGCATGATCACGGCGGGGCGGGGTGGGGTGGGGTGGGTCAGGCGGGGCGCTGGGCGTGCCAGCGCGCGAGCAGGCCCTGCGGCAGGTCCTCGGCGGTGAGGGCGAAGCTGCGGTGGTCGCGCCACTGGCCGTCGATGTGCAGGTAGCGCAGCCGCAGGCCCTCGTCCCGGAAGCCGAGCTTCTCGACCACGCGCAGGCTGGCGACGTTCTCCGGCCTGATGTTCACCTCGACGCGGTGCAGGGCCATGGCGAACAGGCAGTGGTCGGTGGCGAGCGCGACGGCGGTCGGCGTGATGCCTCGGCCGGCGACGTGCCGGCTGATCCAGTACCCGATGTGGGCCGACCGCAACGAGCCCCAGCCGATGCCGGCGACCGACAGCTGGCCGACCATCTCGCCGCGGTAGGTGATGGTGAACGGCAGCGCGCGCCCGGCCCGCGCCTCCGAGCTCATGGCGCGCACCAGCTGCCGGTACTGCATGGGCGGCAGGCGCGGGTCGGGCGACGTCGCCTCCCAGGGGTCGAGCCAGGCGGCGTTCTCCTCGCGCAGCTCGCGCCAGCGCTTGGCGTCCCGGTAGCGCAGCGGGCGCAGCCCGACGTCGCCGTCCGCGAGCTCGACGGGCCAGCCGGTGCTCACGCCGTCCCCGCGGGCGCCTCGTCCGGGCCGTCGGGCGGGAGTCCCGCCGTGCCGGACGACGGGTGGTCGCCCCCGCGCACCTGGTCGACGGCGTGCAGCAGCACCGGTTCGAGCACCGCGAGCCCGTCGCGGCAGCCTCCGGTCGAGCCCGGCAGGTTGACGACCAGCGTGCGACCCGCGAGCCCGGCGATCCCGCGCGAGAGCGCCGCCGTGGGCACGCCGTGGGCGGTGCCGTACGCCCGGATCGCCTCGGCGAGGCCGAGCACCTCGCGGTCGACCACGCGGCGGGTCATCTCCGGTGTCAGGTCGCCCGGCGTGAGGCCGGTGCCACCGGTCGTCAGCACCACGTCGTACGACGCGGCGACGGCGGCCGCGAGCGCCTCCGCGACCGGCTCGCCGTCGGGCACCACCTGCGGGCCGTCGACGTCGAAACCCAAGCGCCGCAACCCCGCCACCAGGATCGGACCCCCGCGGTCGGCGTAGACGCCTGCCGCCGCCCGGTTGGAGGCGACGACCACCAGCGCCCTCACGGCGCCGTCCAGTCGCCCGAGCGCCCGCCCGACTTCGCCACGACGCGGACGTCGGTGATGCGCGCCGTCCGGTCGACCGCCTTGACCATGTCGATGACCGTCAGCGCCGCGACCGCGACGCAGGTCAGCGCCTCCATCTCGACGCCGGTGCGGTCGGCGGTGCGCACCGTCGCCTCGACGTCGACCCCGTCGTCGGCGACCTCGAGCTCGACCACGACGGCGTGGACGGCGACCGGGTGGGCCAGCGGCACGAGGTCGGGCGTGCGCTTGGCGGCCTGCAGCCCGGCGATGCGGGCGACTGCCAGCGCGTCGCCCTTGGGCACCTCCCCCGAGCGCAGCGCCGCGACGGCTGCGGCGCCGAGCAGCACGCGGCCGCGCGCGGTCGCCGTCCGCACCGTGACGTCCTTGGCCGACACGTCGACCATGCGCGCCTGCCCGCGGGCGTCGACGTGGGTGAGGGACGGCGGCTGCTCGCTCATCGGCGCCGCCGCTCGAGCACCAGGCACTGCACCTGGTCGCCCTCCTCGACGCGCGTGACCTGCTCGGGCACCACGACCAGGCAGCCGGCCTGGGCGAGCCCGCCGAGCACGTGCGACCCCTGAGCCCCCGCGAGCCGGACGACGCGCCCGCCGTCGGGGCGGGTGCCGAGCTCGCCGCGCGCCAACTGCACCTTGCCGGCGGGCGCCTTCCACGACTGCAGCGCGGTCGCGGTCTCGGTGCGGCGCTGCAGGTTGGTGTGGCCGGCCAGCTTGCGGATCGCCGGCCGCACGAACATCTCGAAGCTCACGAACGCGCTCACCGGGTTGCCCGGCAGCGTGAAGATGGGCGTGGCGTCGGGCCCGACGGTGCCGAAGCCCTGCGGCATGCCGGGCTGCATCGCGACCTTGCCGAACCACACGGTGCCGAGGGTCGACAGCACCTCCTTGACCGTGTCGTACGCCCCGGCGCTGACGCCGCCGGTGGTGATGACGAGGTCGGCGCGCACCAGCTGGTCGTGCAGGGTCGACAGGAACGCGCGGGGCTCGTCGGGCACCAGGCCCACCCGGTAGGGGCTGGCGCCCGCGTCGATGGCGGCGGCCGTGAGCATGATGCCGTTGCTGTCGACGACCTGGCCGTACCCCGGCAGCTGCCCCGGCTCGACGAGCTCGCTTCCGGTCGACAGGACGACGACCCGCGGCCGGGCGTGGACGCTGACCCGCGCGCGCCCCACGGCGGCCAGCAGCGCGAGCTGGGCCGGCCCGAGGACCGTGCCGGCGCGCAGCACCACGTCACCGGCTCGGACGTCGGAGCCGGCGCGGCGCACGTGCTGCCCCTCGGGAGCGGGGGCGCGCAGCTGGACCTCGCGCACGCCGCCGTCGCTGGCCTCGACCGGCACGACGGACTCGGCGCCGTCCGGCATCGGTGCGCCGGTCATGATGCGGACCGTCTGGCCGGCCGCGAGGTGGCTGTGGGTCGTGACGCCCGCGGGCACGTCGCCGACCACGGGCAGGCGCACGGGCGTGTGCTCGGTCGCCGCGGCGACGTCACGGGCGTGGACGGCGTACCCGTCCATGGCCGAGTTGTCGAAGCCGGGCAGCTCGAGCGGGCTCACGACGTCGGCCGCGAGCACGCAGTCCTGCGCCTCGAGCAGCGACAGCTCGAGCGGCTCGAGGGGTCGCACCGCGTCGAGGCACCGACGCAGGTGGTCCTCGAGGCTCATCACCGCCGGTCGGCCAGCCAGGCGGCGAAGTCGGCGCCGAACTCCTCGTGCTCGACGCCGAGCGTGACGATCGCCTTGAGGTAGTCGAGGCGGTCACCGGTGTCGTAGCGGCGGCCGCGGAACACCACGCCGTGCACGCCGCCGCCGGGGGCGTCGCTCGCGGCGAGGGTCTGCAGCGCGTCGGTCAGCTGGATCTCGTCGCCGCGGCCGGGCGGGGTGTCGTGCAGCACGGCGAACACCGACGGGTCGAGCACGTAGCGGCCGATGACCGCGAAGTTGCTGGGGGCGTCCTCCGGCTTGGGCTTCTCGACCAGGCCGGTGACCTTGTACACATCGCCGTCGCTGGCCGCCTCGTCGATCGCGGCGCAGCCGTACAGGTGGGCCATCTCGGGCGGCACCTCCATGAGCGCCACGACGCTGCCGCCGTGCTGGGCGCGGACCGCGAGCATGGCCGGCAGCAGCGGGTCGCGGGCGTCGATCAGGTCGTCGCCGAGCAGCACCGCGAAGCCCTCGTCGCCGACGTGGCTCTCGGCCTGCAGCACCGCGTGGCCGAGCCCCCGCGGGTCGCCCTGGCGCACGTAGTGCACCCGCGCGAGCTCGCTGGACCAGCGGATCGCGGCGAGCCTCTTCTCGTCACCCTTCGCCTCGAGCACGCGCTCGAGCTGCAGGTTGCGGTCGAAGTGGTCCTCCAGCGCGCCCTTGCCCCTGCCCGTGATCATCAGGACGTCCTCGAGGCCGGCCGCGACGGCCTCCTCGACGACGTACTGGATGGCCGGCCGGTCGACGACCGGCAGCATCTCCTTGGGCATGGCCTTGGTGGCGGGCAGGAACCGCGTGCCCATGCCGGCGGCCGGGATGACGGCCTTGGTGACGGTCCTGCCGGCATCGCCCGGCGCCGGCGAGGTCGTGGGTGAGGTCCCCGTGGGTGAGGTCATGGCGCCGAGGCTACCGTTCGACGCTCAACCCGCTCGCCGTCGACAGCTCGCCGTGGGGGGCGACGCGGTACTGGTCGCGGCCGGCGCGCTTGGCGGCGTAGAGGCCCTCGTCGGCCGAGCGCACGAGGTCGCCGCTCGCCGTCCCGTGCAGCGGCAGCGCCGCGATGCCGACCGACACGGTGACCGGCACGACGTCCCGGCCCACGACGAAGGGCTCCTCGCGCACGGCTTCGCAGATGCGCGCCGCCAGCCGCTCGGCGCCGTCGACGTCGGTCTCGGGCGTGACCACGACGAACTCCTCGCCGCCGTACCGCGCGACGACGTCGACCTCGCGGACGCAGGCCGACAGCCGGCGAGCCAGCTCGCGCAGGACGGCGTCGCCGACGGTGTGGCCGTAGGTGTCGTTGACGTTCTTGAAGTGGTCGAGGTCGAGCAGCAGGACCGACAGCGGGCGGGCGAACCGGCTGGCGCGCTCGACCTCACGGGCCAGCGTGGTGGTCATGTGACGCAGGTTGCCGGCGCCGGTGAGGGGGTCGGTCACCGACAGCCGCTGCGCCTCGCGGTGCAGCATCACGTTGTCGACCGCGATGCCCGCCGGACCGGCCAGCGAGACCAGCATCGCCTCGTCGTCGGCGTCGAAGACGGGCTGCTCGGGCTCGCGCTCGACGACGACGACACCGAGCACCGTGTGGCCGCGGCGCAGCGGGGCCGCGAGCGCCGGGCCCCCGAGCACGGTGGTCGAGTCGGCACCGCTCTCGGTGAGCCGGCGCGGCAGGCCGTCCGCCGCCACCCGGCCGGCGAGGTCGGTGCCGAGCGGCAGCCGCCGGGTGGACGAGCGCGGCGCACCGGCCGGGGCCGAGACGCGGGAGACGACCGAGCCGCCCTCGACGAGCCACACGGTGGCCCGCTGGCCGCCGGTGGCGGAGACCCCGGCGCCGAGCACCGTCATCAGCAGACCGTCGAGGTCGTGCGTGCGCTCGAGGGTGTCACCGAGCCGGCCGACGTTCTGGCGCAGCAGGTCGCGGCTGCGCTCGAGCTCGCCGATCTTGCTCTCGAGCTCGTCGGTCATGTGGTTGAACGACTCCGACAGCCGGTCGAGCTCGGCGCTGTTCGTGCCCGGCAGCCGGGTGGTGAGGTCACCGCGGGAGACCCGCTCGGCCGCCTCGGTGAGCGCCAGGATCGGCCGGGTCAGGCTGTCGGCGAGGCGCAGCACCAGGGCCAGCGAGACCAGCAGGCCGAACGCCAGCAGGCCGACGAGGGCGGCGAGCGACACCGCGCTGCTCTCACTCTGGCGCGCGGCGGCGACGGCGCAGACGGTCCTCGCGCGCTCGGCCGTGACGGCCGCGACCTGCCAGCCGCCCTCGCTCTGGGTCGGCTGGTCGATCCTCGCGTCGGCCGCGATCTGCCGCACGACCTGCGACAGGCCGGGGTCCGTCGCCGTCGACGAACCGCGACCGTCCGGGCACGCGAGCGCCACCAGGGTGCGGGTGCGCAGCGACAGGTCCTCGGTCAGCTCGGTGAGCTGCAGGCGGTCGAGCGACACGCCCACGACCACGCTGCCGAGGGCGGCGCCGGTCGGGCTCACGGCGGGGACGACGTAGCTGACGACGGGCGCACCCTTGACGGCCGCTGGCGCAGTAGGAGCCTCACCGGCCGGTCGGGCGCACGACTCGCGGACCAGGTCGGCGGCCGACACGTCCTGCGGCAGCTGGCCTGAGGAGCTGACCACCCGGCCGCCCCGGACCAGGGCGGCGAACGCCCCCGAACCCTGACGCTGGACCACGCCGGTGGCCACCGTAGCGAGGTCGGGGCCGGCCGCCTGCAGAGCCATGGCCACGGCCGACTCGCCGAGCGAGCGGCAGCGGTCCACGAGCGTCGCCGCGACCGTCCCGGCCGACTGCTGCGCCACGGCCGCCGCAGCCTGACGCGCGACGCGCGGGGCCACGACGCCGACCGCGAACGCCGCGGCGACGGCAGGGATGATCAGCACCACGGCCAGCGCCAGCGCGAGCCTCGACCGCACCGACGTCATGGGGTTCTCCGTCCCTCTCGTGCGGTGGAATGGTGACACGGAACGAGTCGTCCGTCACGAGTCGATCATGGACCTCCGCGATGCGGCCGCCCCAGCGATCAGCACAGTGTGACCGATGCAAGGCGCAGCGTGACAGGGGGATGGGCCGGATGGGTGACGAGACGCGCTTGACCCACCCGGCCGACGTCAAGCGTGCTGCGCGGGCCGGGTTGCGCGGCCGACGGCGCGGCGGCGCCACGAGTCCTGGTGACGACGCCCTGGCGGCCGCCGTGATCGCGCTGCCGCGGGTTGCCGCTGCCCGGGTCGTCGCGGCGTACGTCTCACGCGCAGGCGAGCCCGGCACGGCGCCGCTGCTGGCCGCGCTGCGCGAGCGGGGGGTGCGCGTGCTGCTGCCCGTCGTCCTCGCCGACCGCGACCTCGACTGGGTGGCGGACGACGGCACCCGGGTGGCGGGGCTGCTGCCCGGTCTCGTCGAGGCCGGCGGCGAGCGGCTGGGGCCCGTGGCGGTCGCGGACGCGGACGTGCTCGTCGTTCCGGCCCTCGCGGTCGACGCCGCCGGGCGCCGCCTCGGCCAGGGCGGCGGCAGCTACGACCGCGCGCTCGCCCGTCGTCGCCCCGGCGCGCTCGTCGTGGCGCTGCTGCACGACCACGAGCTGGTGCCCGGTCCGCTGCCCGTCGAGCCCCACGACGTCCCCGTCGACGTCGCGGTCACCCCGCTGCGCGTCGTCCGCACCAGCCCGCCCCCACCCCCGTGATCATGCGATCGCGGACCGGCCAGGGCGCCGCGGCGTGCCGGGATCGCAAGATCACGGCGGGGCGGGACGGCGCGCCGCGCC
>CAXTEJ010000057.1:9059-20122 GCA_964243295.1 uncultured Actinomycetales bacterium
CGCGGCGTGCCGCTCGCGCACGTGTCAGCCGTCGGGCTCGAGCACCAGGACGTCGTCGGTGGCCTCGCGCACGGCGCCGGCGGTGAAGGGCCAGGCGTAGGTGCGGCCCGCGGCCCAGTCGGCGGTCTGGTCGTCGTAGTGGGGGTCGAAGGGGTGGCCTGAGGCGCCGGTGAGGTTGACCCAGCGCGAGCGGTCGAGGTCGGACAGGTCGACGACCATGCGCATCGACGGCACGTGGTTGACGGCGAAGCCCTGGGACGCGTCGTAGCCGATGGCGTCCACCACCGACGAGCTGCCGCCGAGCTCGAACGGCCCGCGGTTGACCAGCCGTCGCACCACGGAGGGCGCATCGTCGCCGCCGAGCACGGGGTGCTCCAGGGTCAGCCGGTGCAGCCGGCCCCACTGCCAGCGCGAGGGGTCCTTGCCGAGCGCCTTGGTGAGCTCGACGCGGGCCGACACCATGGCCTGGCGCAGGATCTCGTCGCGGCTCTCGACCAGACCAGGCGTGAGCCGGTTGTCCCACCACGCGTCGCCGGGGCGGGCCAGCAGCTGGGTGACCACGGCGAACCAGCGGTCGCCGCCGTCCGCGGCGAGGTCGCCACCGAGCTCGTCGTCGAAGCCGAGCCGCAGCAGGCTTCGCCACACCGCGTTGTAGTAGGCGGCCGCGGCGGAGTCGGCGGGCTGGCGCAGGTCCCACCGGCGCAGCAGGTCCTGCGCCTCGGCGGTGAACGGGTCGCGCGAGAGCCGGATGCGCAGCAGCATCGGCACCAGCGTCGCCGCCATCGCGTTGCGGGTGTCGAGCTGCACCGAGGTCATGTCGCCCGGGCTGATCGTGCCGCCGCGCTCGAGCAGCGTGCGGATGCGCTGGGCGCGGTAGCCGTAGTCGAAGTCGCGGGTCAGGAACGGCTCGCGCGCATCGGTCACGGCTTGGTTCGCGGTCACGATGATGCCGTCCGCTGGGTCCTGCTCGCTGGGCAGCTGGTCGAACGGCACGCGGCCCTGCCAGTCGTAGCGGCTGAGCCAGCCGGGCACCGGCCAGCGCCCGTCGAAACCCGCCCGCACCGGCACGTCGCCCGGCGCCTGGTAGCCGATGGTGCCGTCCACGTCGGCGAAGACGAGGTTCTGCGCCGGCACCGCGAACAGCCGTGCGGCGTCACGGAACTGGGTGAAGTCCTGCGCGGCATCCATGGCGAACAGCGCGTCCAGCGTGCGTCCCGGCGTCAGCGCCGTCCAGGCCAGCGACACGTCGTATGACACGGGGTCCTCGCCGCCCAGCGGCCCGTCGCGACCGGCCGCCGCGGTCTCGGGCAGGACGCCGGACACGATCGGGCCGTGCCGCGTCGACCGGACCGTCAGCGGGACGTCGTCCCCGCCGCGCACCTTGATGGTCTCCTGGCGCACCTGCAGCGGCTCGTAGGAGCCGTCGCGCTGCACGGTGCTGCCGACGACGCGCTCGAGGTAGAGGTCGGTGACGTCCGGGCCGAGGTTGGTCAGCCCCCAGGCGATGCGGGCGTTGTGACCGACGAGCACCCCCGGCACGCCGGCGAACGTGAAGCCGGCGACGTCGTACGGGCACTGCGCCCAGACGGTGCGGCAGTGCAGGCCCATCTGGTACCAGACGCCCGGCACCGACGGGTCGAGATGCGGATCGTTGGCCAGCAACGGCTTGCCCGTCGTCGTGCGCGATCCCGAGACGACCCACGAGTTCGAGCCGACGCCGTCGCCCTCCCCCGGCAGCCCGACGACCGAGCCGAGCAGCGTGCCGCTCGACCGCACCGCCTGCGTCCCGGACGACGTCGCCGCCACTCGGTGCACCTCCTGCGTCACGCGCGAAACAGCTTGTGCGACAACGGCTTCAGGGCCGGCGGTCGCGCCACCGGAGCGCAGGATCGGCGCATTCGTGGCGTACGGGTAGTCGGGGAACAGCTGGTTGATGCGGCCCACCGGCAGCGTGGCCGACAGCCGCGCGCGGGTGACCTCGTCCTCGTAGTTGGTCTTCAGGCCCCACGCCATCGCCTTGAGCCAGACCACCGAGTCGACCGGCGTCCACGGCTCGATGCGGATGTCGGGCTTGCCGACGCCGAGGGTCACGTACTCCATGGCGATGCGCGACGGCGACCGACCGTCGAGGTAGGCGTTGACGCCGTCGGCGTAGTCCTGCAGGTAGCGCCGGGTCGAGGCCGACAGCAGCGGCAGCTCCTGCTCGGCCACGCGGCGCCACCCCAGGGTGCGCACGACACGGTCGGAGGTGAGCGCGGTGTCGCTGTCGCCCACCAGCTCGGACAGCCGGCCGCTCGCCACCTTGCGGTGCAGGTCCATCTCGAAGAAGCGGTCCTGCGCCTGCACGAAACCCTGCGCGCGGAACAGGTCGTCGGCGGTGTCGGCGTAGATCTGCGGGACGCCCTGGTCGTCGCGGCGCACCTCCACCGAGGCACTGAGCCCGCGGACGCCGGTCGTGCCGTCGCGCTCGGGGAACGAGCGCCGTACCACGGTCGTCAGCCCCACCGCGACGACGAGGACCACCACGACGAGGGCTGCCAGGACTCCGATCGCGGCGCGACGGAACACCACGAGTCGGGACACGCTGCGAGACTAAGCCACGCGGCCGCACGGGCCGGACGGTCACGGAGGGGGTGAGGGCGCGTGTCCTGCCAGCGCCCGACCTCGTGCCGGCTGGGTAGCCCGTGACGGTCGAGGCGCTCGACCGCGGCCTGCTCGTCGGGGCGGTCGTGGTGCTCGTCGCGATCGCCGCGGTGCGGCTCTCGCTGCGCTCGGGCCTGCCCTCGCTGCTGCTCTACCTCGGGCTGGGCGTGGCCATCGGCGAGGCCGGGCTCGGCCTGCGTTTCGACGACGCCGCGCTCACCCAGGTGCTCGGCTACGGCGCACTCGTGCTGATCCTGGCCGAGGGCGGGCTGACCACGCGGTGGTCGAGCGTTCGCTCGTCGGTCGCGCCCGCGGCCGTGCTGTCGACCGTGGGCGTGCTGGTGTCGGTCGGGGTCGTCGCGGTCGCCACCCAGCTGCTGCTCGACCTCGGCTGGACCGTCTCCGTCCTCGTCGGCGCGGTGCTGTCGTCGACCGACGCCGCCGCGGTGTTCTCGGTGCTGCGCCGGGTGCCGATCCACCCAAGGCTCGCCGGCATCCTCGAGGCGGAGTCGGGCCTCAACGACGCGCCCGTCGTCCTGCTCGTCGTGGCGCTGGCCGAGCAGGCGAGCGGCGGCCACGGCACCGGCCCCTGGTGGCAGCTGCTCGGCCTCGCCGTCGTCGAGCTCGGCCTCGGCGCCGGGCTCGGGCTGGCAGTCGGGTGGCTGGGAGCCCGGGGGCTGCAGCGGGCCGAGCTGCCGTCGTCCGCGCTGCTGGCGCTGGGTGTCATCGCGCTGACGGTCGCCGCGTACGCCGCGGCGGCCAGCGTGCACGGCTCGGGCTTCCTTGCTGTGTACGTCGCCGGGCTGGTGCTTGGCAACTCCCAGCTGCCGCACCGGGTCGCGGTCCGCGGGTTCGCCGAGGCGCTCGGGTGGCTGGCGCAGATCGGCCTGTTCGTGCTGCTGGGGCTGCTCGCGTCGCCGTCCCGGCTCGGCGCCCAGCTCGTGCCGGCGCTGGTGCTCGGCCTGGTGCTGCTGCTGCTCGCGCGGCCGCTGTCGGTCGTGGTGTCGATGGCGGCGTTCCGGATGCCGTGGCGCCACCAGGCCTTCCTGTCGTGGGCCGGGCTGCGGGGCGCGGTGCCGGTCGTGCTCGCCACGGTGCCCGTGACCTCCGGCGTGCCCGGGACGACCTGGCTGTTCGACCTCGTCTTCGTGCTCGTCGTGGTGTTCACGCTCGTGCAGGCGCCCATGCTGCCGCTGCTCGCCCGCCGGCTGGGCGTCGCGGACGACGAGGGCGCCCAGGACATCGACGTCGAGGTCGCGCCGCTCGCCGAGCTGCACGCCGACGTGCTGCAGGTGCGGGTCGGCGCGCACTCGCGCGTGCACGGGCTCGAGGTCTTCGAGCTGCGGCTGCCGGAGGGGTCGAACGTCACGATGGTCGTGCGCGACGGCGCCGGGTTCGTGCCGGGCCCGCGCACCGTGCTGCGCCGCGGCGACCAGCTGCTCGTGGTGACCACCACGCCGACCCGCAGCGCCACCGAGGACAGGCTGCGCGCCGTCAGCCGCGGCGGCCGCCTCGCCCTGTGGAGCCGGGACGACAGCACCGGCGGTCCCGCGCGCCGCGGCTGACCCCGCCCCCTCCCCGTGATCATGCAGCTCCGGCTCGGCGGAGGACCGCCGTGCGCCCAGAACGCCCCGCCTGCTGGTCCTGGATCGCAAGATCACGGCGGGGATGGTCCTGGATCGCAAGATCACGGCAAGGGGGGTGGTCCGGGATTGCATGATCACCGGGGTGGGGGGTGGGGGCGCTGGCGGCGGACGTACCGTGGTCGGGTGCCCTCGTCGTCCGCGCGCACGGCGCTGCGCCGCCGGGTGGCCGCGCTGCTGCTGACCTCCCCCGCCCTGCTGGTCGTGGGCGTCGCGACTGCCGGTACGGCGAGCGCCCACGACGAGCTGGTGAGCGCCACCCCCAAGGCCGGCGCCACGGTGGTCGCCCCCAGCCGGGTGGTGCTGCGCTTCTCCGACGAGGTCCTGCCGGACTTCTCCCGCATGGTGCTCACCCGCCCCGGCGGCTCGACGGTCACGACACCGGTCACCGTCACGGGCGACAGCGTCACCGGCGCCCTGCCCGCTGGTCTCGCGCCGGGCGCGTACGCCGTGACCTGGCGCGTCTCCTCGGCGGACGGACACCCCGTGTCGGGCCGGCTGCGCTTCACGGTCGCCGCGGCGAGGCCGACCCCGACGGCACCGCCGACAGCGACGCCCACGTCGACATCCACAACGACAACGACAACGACACCGACACCGACACCGACACCGACAGCACCGGTGGCCGCGCCCTCGGACGGCTCCGACGGCCCAGGGGCCGCCCTCGTCGCCGTCCCGGTGGTCGCCTTCGCGGGGCTGCTGGCTTTCGTCGTACGCCGCGCGCGCCGTCAGCCGCGCGGCCGGTAGGAAATCACGCCCGGACGCCGGCGCGGCGGCCTCGGGCCACGTGCATCGCGACCGCGGTCAGTCGAGTGCCTCGCGCTCCACGAGCACCGAACCCAGCACCACGACCCCGAACAGCACGACCGTGACCACGTGGACGCCGGTGCACCACAGGCAACAGCGCCCCGACGCCCAACAGCTCGGCCCAGCCGAGATGTCGTGGTCGGTGACGTTCTCTGGGCCTCTCCCCGTGATCATGCGATCCCGGCTCGGCGCGCGCCGCGCCGGCGTCCGCGGGGGGATGGGTGGGCCGCGATCGCATGATCACGGCGGGGTGAGCGGGACGGCGGACGTCGGCGCGCGCGTATGATTGGCACTCGAACGGCCGGAGTGCCAGATTCCGGCTCAGCCAGCTGGAGGACCCCGATGCCGACGTACCCCTACGCCTGCACCGCCTGCGACAACCGGTTCGAGGCGGTCCAGTCGTTCTCGGACGAGGCGCTGACCGAGTGCCCGAAGTGCGGTGGCCGGCTGCGGAAGGTGTTCTCGTCGGTGGGCGTGGTCTTCAAGGGCTCGGGCTTCTACCGCAACGACAGCCGTGGCACGGGCAACGGCTCGAAGCCGGCGGGCGACTCCGGCAGCACCGGCAGCGGCAGCAAGGACGGCGGCAAGGACTCCGGTTCGGGCGGCGGCTCCGACAAGCCTGCGCCGACCAGCACGCCGGCGGTGTCGACACCCGCCAGCGGCTCGTCCGGCAGCGCGACGTCCGGCAGCGGCTCGAAGGGTTCGACCTCCGCGGCCTGAGCCCGCTCGTCCACAACCGGGGGCGTCCGTCCCACCGTCCACAGCCAGGTCGGACGACGGCCGGCGCGGCAGCCCCGCACCTAGTCTCCGAGCATGACCAGCCACGCGACCACGGCACAGATCGGCGGCTCCGGCTTCTCCGCCCGGCGGGCCCTCGACGGCCTCGCGCTGCCGTTCGAGCTGCCCTGACCGTGCACCTCCCCGACCTGCCACGCCGCGGCCGTGCCCGCCGCGACGCCGACCCGGGCCGGGTGCCTCTGCGCCGGCCGCCGTGGACGCTGCGCCGGTTGCTGTCTGCCGGCCTCGCCGCGGCGGCGGTCGCGGCCTGCCTGCACGTGCTCGCGCCCGGTGCCGCGCCGACCGCCCCGGCGGTCGTGCTCGCCCGCGAGCTGCCGTCCGGGCACGTGCTCACCGTGGGCGACCTGCGGGTCGTCCACCTGCCGCCCCGCGCCGTGCCGCCCGGCGCGCTGGCGGCGGGCTCGGTGACGGGCCGGTCGCTGGCCGGGCCCGGGGGTGCCGGTGAGGTCGTCACCGACGCCCGGCTGGTCGGGCCGGGCCTGCTGACCGGCGAGCCGGCTGGCCGGGTGGCCGCGCCGGTGCGGGTGGCCGACGCCGAGGCGGCCGCGCTCGCGCAGGTGGGCGGCCGGGTCGACGTCCTGGTGGCCGCGGACGGTGCCGCGCAGGCACAGGTGGTGGCGACGGCCGCCACGGTGCTCGCCGCCACGGGCGTCGACGCCGGCGCGGGCGGGCTGCTCGGTGGCGGTGGTGGCGCAGACCCGGGCGCGGGCGCGCTGCTGGTGCTGGCGGTCTCGGCGGGGCAGGCCGCAGACCTGGCCGCTGCCGCCCGACGGGGGCCGCTCACGATCACGCTGCGCTAGCGTCGTCGGGTCGTCTCGACACCCGGCCTCCGCCCTCCACTCCACGCCTGCGGGCCCGCGTACGAGCCGGCCGCGGCCGCCGGCTTCCGTTCCCGGCGGGGATCGGGTTGTGTGTCGCCATGACGCAGGACGGCGGTGCGGCACGGGGCGCGGGCGAAACGGTCGGGGAGCCGGCCCCGCCGGAGGTGGACGTCATCGTCGTCGGCGCGGGCGCCGCCGGCTGCGTGCTCGCGGCGCGGCTGAGCGAGGACCCGAGCTGCACCGTCCTGCTGCTCGAGGCGGGGCCGCGCAACGAGCAACCGGAGATCGGTGTCCCCGGGGCCGCGCCGGGTCTGTGGGCCGGGGCGTCCACCTTCCAGGACGTGACAGCGCCGCAGCGGGCGCTCCACGACCGACGGGTCCCGATGGTCACGGGCAGGGGCCTGGGCGGCGGCAGCGCCGTCAACGCCATGTGGTGGTTCCACGGGCAGCCGTCGGACTACGACGGCTGGGCGGAGCACGGCGCGACCGGCTGGGGCTGGGCCGACGTCCAGCCCTATCTGCGCCGGATCGAGGACCACGAGCTCGGCTCTGACGCCTTTCATGGTGGCGGCGGCCCGATGGCTGTGTCCTCCCCGCGCGACGTGCACCCCCTGTCCCTCGCTCTGCTGGAGGCCGGCGCCAGCCAGGGGTGGCCGCTCACCGACGATCTGAACGGCCGCGACCGGGTCGGCATCGGCCTGCCGTACAGCAACATCCGCTCAGGCGCCCGCCACAGCGTCGTGGACGGTTACTTGCGGCCCGCGGCGGAACGGCCGAACCTGACCGTCGTCACTGGTGCGACCGTGCACCGCGTCGTCGTCGAGGACGGCCGGGCGAGGGGTGTCCACTGCGCGGACGGCGGTCCAGCCGGCGGCCGTCTGCTGCGGGCGCGCCACTCGGTGATCCTGGCCGCCGGGGCGCTGCGCACCCCGCAGCTGCTCATGCTGTCCGGCATCGGCCCGGCTGAGCACCTGCGCTCGCTGGGGATCCCCGTGGTGGTCGACCTCCCCGGCGTCGGGCAGAACCTGCACGACCACCCGACGGTCCCGCTCCTCGTGCCGCTCAGGGAGCCTGACGAGGGCCACGACCCGGTCGGCACCGATCCGTCACGGGCCTACGCCCTGCTGCGGCGCGGGCCGCTGGCATCCCTGGGCCAGTCCGTGGCCGCCCTGAGCCTGGACCGTGCTGAGACCGGCGCTGGTGTGCCGGACGTGCACCTGTGCACGCTGCTGCTCGACCGGGGCAACCCGATGATGCCGCCCGACGGGCCGGCCCTCCTGTGCCTCGTGGCGCTCGTCGCCCCGAGAAGCCGCGGCCAGGTGCGGTTGGCTTCGGCGGATCCACGGAACCCGCCCGACGTCGACCCGGCCTACCTCGACGACCCCGCCGACCGGGTCGCGCTCCGCACGGCCGTGCGGATGGCGCTGCGGCAGCTGTCCGCCCCCGCCCTTCGCTCGTCGACCGGCGCTCTGCCCTTGCCGGCGGATGCTCCCGACGACGCGCTCGACGCGCTGATCGATGCCGCCCTCGGCAGCTACTACCACCCGGTGGGCACCGCACGCATGGGCGACACCGACGCGTGCGTCGTCGGTCCGGACCTCGTCGTGCACGGCCTGGACGGGCTGTGCGTCGTCGACTCATCGGTGATGCCGACCATCACCAGAGGCAACACCCAGGCCACCGTCATCGCGGTCGCCGAGCGAGCGGCAGACCTGCTGCGGCCGTACGGCGGGGGGCGCTGACCCGGCTGCCGGACAGGGTCGAGGACCCTTGGGCGCCTACTGCGTCGCCGTTGCCGCGGCCGGAGTCGTCCCGTTGACCGCGGTGGCCTCGTGGGCGGTGACGAGCAGGCGGTGCAGGGTGCTCAGCTCGTCCTCGGAGAGGTGGCCGAGCGTCTCGCGGAACACCCCATCCATGAGGGCGCTGCCCTCGTCGAGCACCCGACGGCCCTCGTCGGTGAGCCGGTGACGAACCGCACGACCCCCCGCGTCGAGGCGCTCGAGCTGACCGCGCTCCACCATCCGGGCAGCGAGAGCGCCCATCGACTGGTCGGTCTGGAACGTGAGCAGCGCCAGGTCGTGCAGCGAGGCACCCGGGCGGCCGTTCAGGTGCCGCAGGACGTCCCACTGGGCCAGCGACGCCCCGATGCCGGCGAGAGCGCCGTTCGCCGCGCGGTGGTGCCGCCACTGCAGCCGCTTGACCGCGAGACCGACCTGCTGGAGCGACACCATGATCTCTACCCTACCGCACGCAGGTGACTTAGCTAAGCCCCCTTCGCGCACACGGCACGGCACCATGGGTGCGTGACACTCCATACCGCCCGCCGAGGGCGAACCAGGACCTGGCCTCTCGTCACCGGCTTGGCGGCGGCCACCGCCCTGACATGGTTGGCGTGGCTCGGCTGGGACCAGGACCGCCAGCTCGACCCAGCCACGGGTGCCAGCAGCGGTCCGTACGAGACCTGGCAGGTGCTGGGGTGCGCGACGACGCTTGCCGCCCTCGCGCTGGCCGCCGGGCTGCTCCGGCGTCCAGGCGTCGCGATCGCCGTCATCCCCCTGGTCTTCGCCGCCGCCTGGTCCGCGGAGGCGGCGCGCAGCGACCAGAGCGGACTGTGGCCGATCGGTGCCGTTCTCGTGCTGGCGGGGACGCTCGCCGGGGTCGCCGCTGTCGCCTACCTGGCCAGCACCAGAGGTCGAGCGGCGGGCGCGCACGGCGCCCGATAGCACGGCGGCGACCAGCAGGGGGTGCAGCAACCGGCGCGACCGGCCCGTGGAGGGCCGGCCGCGCCGGGCCAGTTCGCGCCTGTGGTCGAACGCCGGGCCGCTCAGACGCCTGCGGTGCGCCGCTCCTCCTGGCCCGGGACCGTGTCGCGAGGCCCCTCGAGAGCGGGGGGCGCGGCCTCCTCCCGGACGCCGAAGCGCCCGTAGACGCGGGCGAGCACCGGCGGCGCGTACCAGTTCACGTCTCCCAGGAGACGCATGGCCGCTGGGACGAGCAGCCCCCGGACCAGGGTGGCGTCGATCGCCACGGCGATCACGAGCCCGACTCCGATCATCTGGATGAACACGACACCGCTCGTCGCGAACGCCCCGACGACCACCATGAACAGGACCGCCGCGCTGGTGATGAGGCCCCCGGTCCGCGACAGGCCCAGCTCGACGGCGAGGGCGTTGTCGTGGGTGCGGTCCCACTCCTCGCGGATGCGCGAGAGCAGGAAGACCTCGTAGTCCATGGAGAGGCCGAAGGCGAGGGCCAGGATGAGGATCGGCTGGGTCGACTCGATCGGGCCGACGGTGTCGATACCGAGGAACCCGGTCAGGTGGCCGTCCTGGAAGATCCAGACCAGCGCCCCGAACATGGCCGACAGTGACAGCACGTTCATCAGGACGGCCTTGATCGGCAGCACGACCGAGCCGAAGGCCAGGAACAGCAGGACGAGCATGGCTCCGACGACGAGGACGCCGGCGATGGGCAGCCGGTCGGCGAGGCTGGCCTGCAGGTCGGAGAACGTGGCCGTCGGACCGCCCACCAGCACCTGCGCCCCGGGCGGAGCGGGCAGGGCGCGGACGGCGTCGACGGTGTCACGAGCGGTCCGCGACAGCGGGTCGGCCGGTTGCGTGACGGTCAGGCCGGTCACCCCGCCCTTGCTGCCTCGCTCGGTCACGTCGGTCACACCGGGCACCTGCCGAAGCGCTGCGACGTACGCCGGGAGCCCGGCCCTGCCACCGACGACGGCGAGCTCCATGGGTGAGGTGGACTGCCCGGGGAAGTCCTTCAGGAGCGACTCGGCGACGACGCGGACGTCGTTGTCGGCCGGCAGCGCGCGGGCGTCCACGCTGCCGAACTGGATGTGCAGGAAGGGCAGTCCCAGCGCGAGCAGCAGCCCGACGGTACCCACCATGACAGCGATCGGGCGGCGCAGGACGGCCCGGGCCAGTCGGCCCCAAGCGGCGCTGCCGCCCGCCGTACGCCGCTTCAGGAACGGCAGGCGCAGGGCGTCGACCCGGTGCCCGAGCATGCCGAGCACGGCGGGCAGGACGGTCAGCGAGGTCACAGCCGCGACGGCCACGGCCGCCATGCCGCCCAGCCCCATCGACCGGAGGAACATCTGGGGGAACGCCAGCAGCCCGGCGAGGGCGACCGTGACGATCAGCCCGGAGAAGGCGACGGTGCGTCCTGCCGTGGCGACGGTGCGCTCGACGGCGTCCGCGACCGTTCGCCCGGCGGCCAGCTCCTCGCGGAACCGCGAGACCATGAAGAGGGCGTAGTCGATGGCGAGACCCAGCCCGAGCAGCGTCACGACGTTGAGCGCGAACACGCTGAGGTCGGTGGCGTAGCTGAGGACGTTCAG
>CAXTEJ010000058.1:0-19702 GCA_964243295.1 uncultured Actinomycetales bacterium
GGGTGGGGCGATGGCCGGGTGGGCGGGCGGATGTCGGTCGCGGTGAGCACGGTGGGGTGCACTGTCGGTAGCCGCGCCTAGGCTCGGCGGCGCTTCGGTAAGGGGGTCGCGGATGGTCCGTCTGGCAGTCAAGGTGCTCGTGGCTCTCGTCGCGGCGGCGGTCACGGTGCTGCTCGCGCTCGACGGCCGCCACGTGATCTCGCTGCCGCGCCCGAGCGCGGTGGCGGCGGTCGTGCTCGCGGCGGCGCTGGCGGCGGGGTCGACGGTGGCCTCGGCCGTGTCGGAGTGGCGGCGACAGCGGGCGTCGAGCCTGGAGGCCGAGCGCGACGTCGTGCTCTCGGCCACCGGCTGGGCGATCGTCGACATGGTCGACCTCGACTACCGCGACCTCGGGCTCGCGGTCTACTCCGTCGGCCGGGAGGTGTGGCGGCCGTGGCGCCCCACGCTGACCCGCACCCACCGGGTGCGGGCGCGGCGGCGTCCGGCGGCGTCGACGGTTCGCTGGGCCCCGGGCAAGGGTGTGATCGGCACCTGCGTCAGCAGGGGGCAGGTCGTGGCGCAGGACCTCCACGCCGCCTACGACGAGCTGGGGCCGGTCACGCAGACGCAGTGGCTGGGCCTGCCCGACGACGTGCGGCTCGGGCTCAGCTGGGCCGAGATGGAGGACGTGCGCGACAAGTACGGCGTCGTCGTGGCCACCCCGGTCATCGACGACCGTGGTTCTCGGGGCAAGGTCGTGGGCTGCGTGGCCCTCGACGGCCCGCCCGGCACGCTCGAGGACCTCGGGCGCGACGACGTGCTCGGCCTGCTCGACTCGGCGGGACAGACGCTGCTGCTGAGGAAAGGGCTGTGACCTGCGAGCCGTGGCGTCTATCATGGCGTCCACGTGCTGACCGAGGAGGCCAGGCCATGAGCCCATCTGCTGCCGACGCGCTGCGACGGTCGTTGCTGGTCAAGCCGATCGTGCGCTCCGCCGAGTCAGCCGCGCGGCTGACCGCGTCGCTGCGCCGCCTCGGCGCCGACGACCGCACCGTCCAGGCCGCGACCGCAGCGGCGACCAGCCGTCGCCGCACGGTGTGAGCGGCCGCTCCTTCCTCCTGCCGCTGCTCGCCGGCCTGCTCGTCCTGACCGGCTGCGCCGCACCCGCGCGCCCCACCCCGGCCGCTGCGCCCGCAGCGCACACCACGACGCCCCTCGCCGGCCCGGTGCCGCGCACGGCGATCGGCATGCACGACGGCACGCTGGCCTCGAGCGCGTCGTACGGCGCCGTGCGGCTGTGGGACACCGGCACCACCTGGGCCCGGCTCGAGCCCCAGCCCGGGCGCTTCGACTGGTCGCGGCTCGACCAGCTGGTGGCGGCTGCGCAGTCCCGCGGCGTCGAGGTGACGCTCGTCCTCGGCTCCACCCCCGGCTGGGCAGCGGTCGACCCCGGCGCCGTCGGCGCACCCTGGCTGACGCCCGGAGCGGCCTCGCCGCCGCGCTCGCAACGGCAGTGGGCGGCGTACGTCGGCGCCGTCGCCCAGCGCTACCGCGGCCGCATCGGCTCCTACGAGATCTGGAACGAGGCCGCCCTGCGGCTGTTCTGGCAGGGCACTCCCGACCAGCTCGCCGGGCTCACGAAGGTGGCGACCGACCGGCTGCGGGCGGTCGACCCCGCCGCCCGGGTCGTGTCGACGTCCCTGCTGCCGCGCCAGCGGGCCTGGACGACGTGGGCGACGGCGTACCTGCGCGGACTCGGCTCGCGCGGCTGGCCGGTCGACGCCTTCGCGCTGCACTCCTACCAGCCCAACCACCTCGCCACACCCGACGGCCGGGTGACCACGGTGCGGTCGGTGCAGCGGCTGCTCACGAGCGTGGGCGCGCCGCGGCGTCCGCTGTGGGACACCGAGGCCAACTACACGAGCCCGGCGTTCGCCTCGCGCAAGGTGACCGGGCAGCAGTCGGCCGACTGGCTGGCGCGCGCCTACCTCGACTCCGTGCGGCTCGGCGTCGCGCGCACCTACTGGTACGGCGGCAACCCCACCACGGCCCTGCTCGCGATCGACACCCCGAGCGGCAGCCCCAGCGCCACCGCGCTAACCACGGTCGACCGCTGGCTGGTCGGCGCCACCATGACCGGGTGCGCGACCGGTGCCCACGGCGTCACCACCTGCACGCTGGTGCGCGGCAGCGCCCGCTCGCTGGTCGCCTGGGCACCGACCGCGCGCCCCGTCCCGCTGCCCGTGCGCGCGCGCACCGTCTGCACGCTGCTCGCCGGCTGCCGACCGGCCAGCAGGGCCATCACGGTCACGAGCTCGCCGGTGCTGCTGCAGGGCGTCACCACACCCTGACACGTCCGGCTCAAGGGCCCGTCGGCCGCAGCCGATGCCCGGGAGGTCGGCCGCGCCACGCGGCCCCCACCCGAAGGAGCCCCCCGTGCGCCGTCTCGTCGCGCTCGCAGCCGCAGCAGCCTCGGTCCTGGTGGTCGGCACGCCGACCACCGCCGCCCAGGCCGCCCCCGCACCCGTGGCGGTCGCCCGCGTCGTGGCGGCCGAGTCGTTCGGCATGCACGACTCCGCCCAGGTCGCGACGGCCGGTTACGGCGCGCTGCGGCTGTGGGACACCGGGACCACCTGGGCCGACCTCGCGCCCGCCCGCGGCCGCTACGACTGGAAGAAGCTCGACTGGTACGTCGCCAAGGCCCGTGCCCGCCACACCAAGGTGACGCTGGTGCTGGGTGGCACCCCGACGTGGGCGGCGAGGCGCGGCGCGGCCGTGCCGTCGGCGAGCGTCCCGGCCGCCGCCGACTGGTCGGCGTACGTCACCGCCGTCGCCACCCGCTACCGGGGCCGCATCGACAGCTACCAGGTGTGGAACGAGGCGGCGCTGCCGCAGTTCTTCGCCGGCACCCCCGTGCAGCTCGCCGACCTGACCGCCGTCGCGAACGTCCGCATCAAGGCCGTCGACAAGCGCGCCCTCGTCGTCGCCACCGGCATGCTGCCGCGCCAGACCGCCTGGACCCGCTGGGCCGGCGCCTACCTGAACGCGCTGAAGGCCCGCCGGTGGCCGGTCGACGCGTTCGCCGTCCACTCCTACCAGCCCGACGCCATCGCGACGCCGGACGGCCGGCTGCTGACGCTGCAGCGCGCCCAGGCCCTGCTGGCCGCCGTGAAGGCGCCCAAGCGCCCGCTGTGGGACACCGAGGCCAACTACACCAGCCGCGCGTACGTCGGCCGCAAGCTCGGCGGTCAGGTGGCCGCCGACTACACCGCCCGGGCGTTCCTCGACTCGACCCGCGCCGGCGTCGACCGCACGTTCTGGTACTCCTGGAACAACCCGGTCGCGAACCTCGGCATCACGATGACCACGGGCAGCACCAGCCAGCGGGCCCTCACCACCGTGCGCGGCTGGGTGGTCGGCGCCACCTACCGCGGCTGCGCCACGGCCAGGGCCACGACGCGCGTCGTCGTGACCACCTGCCGCTTCACCCGCGGCCGCGCGACGTCGTACGTCGTGTGGGCCTCGGGCAACGCCCGCACGGCCCTGCCGGTGAAGGCGCGCCGGGTCTGCGCCCTGCTCACCGGCTGCAAGCCCGTGACCAAGGCGACCGTCGTGACGACCTCGCCGCAGCTGCTCGGCTGAGCCTGCGCCAGGATGGCCGGGTGCTCCCCTCGACCGCGCTGGCGACGGTGGTGGTCGACGAGCTGGTGCGGGGCGGGGTGCAGCACGTCGTGCTGTGCCCCGGCTCGCGCTCGGCGCCGCTCGCCTTCGCGCTGCACGACGCCGACCGCGACGGGCGGCTGACCCTGCACGTGCGCGTCGACGAGCGCAGCGCAGGCTTCCTCGCCCTCGGCCTGGCCAAGGCCACCGGACCGGTCGCGGTCGTGACGACGTCCGGCACGGCGGTGGCCAACCTGCACCCCGCGGTGCTCGAGGCCTCGCACGGTGGCGTGCCGCTCGTGGCGGTGACCGCCGACCGGCCGCCCGAGCTGCGCGGCACCGGCGCCAACCAGACCACCCAGCAGGTCGGCCTCTTCGGGACGGCGGTGCGCTGGGCCCACGACGTCGGCACGCCCGACGAGCGGCCCGGCCAGGTCGCCACCTGGCGCGCCACCGTCTGCCGCGCGCTCGCAGCCGCGACCGGCGCCCGCGGCGGGGCACCCGGCCCGGTGCACCTCAACGTCCCGCTGCGCGAGCCCCTCGTGCCGGACGCCGGCAGCGACCCCTTCGTCGAGCCGACCGACGGCCGGCCCGGCGGCGCCCCCTGGGTGGCCGTGGCGCCGGGCGTGACGTCCGCGGCGGTGCCCGACCTCGGCCCGCGCACCCTCGTGCTCGTCGGCGACCTGCCCCGCGCCCTGCCCGGCAGACCGGACTGGGGCGACCTCGCCGCCCAGCTCGCCGCCCGGCGGGGCTGGCCGCTCGTCGCCGAGCCGACCGGCGGCGGCGCCCGCGCGGCCGCCGTCGCGCACGGCTCGCTGCTGCTGACCTGCACCGACTGGCTCGAGCGGCACCGACCCGAGGGCGTGCTCGTCGTCGGCCGCGTGACGCTGGCACGAGCCGCGGCCGCGCTGGTGCGCCACCCCGGCACCCGCGTCGAGCTGGTCAGCGACGACCTGGTCTGGCCCGACCCCGGTCACCGCGCCAGCGCGGTGCACCCGCTCGTCAGCCTGCTCGGCGACCCTGCACCGCCGGCCGCCACCGACCCCGGCTGGGTCCTCGCCTGGTCGGACGCCGGAGCCCGCGTCGCCGCGGCCGTGACCGGCCTGCTGGCGGGCGCATGGCCCTCAGGTGCGTCGGTCGCCGCCGCGGTCACCGACGCGCTGCCCGACGGCTCGGTGCTGCTCGCCGGATCCTCCAACGCCGTGCGCGACCTCGACCTGGCGATGGGCTCACGCGGTCCGCTGTCGCCGCGCGTGCTCGCCAACCGCGGCCTCGCGGGCATCGACGGCTGCGTGTCGACGGCGGCCGGGCTCGCGCTCGGCGGGACGCGTCCGACGTACGCGCTGGTCGGCGACCTGACGTTCGTGCACGACGCGAGCGCGCTCGTGGTCGGCCCCGCCGAGCCGCAGCCGGACCTCACGGTCGTGGTCGTCAACGACGACGGCGGCGGCATCTTCACGCTGCTCGAGCCGGGTGACCCGGCGCACTCGGCCTCCTTCGAGCGGGTGTTCGGCACCCCCCACGGCACCGACCTGGCGGCGCTGTGCGCGGCGTCCGGCGTCCGGCACCGGCCGGTCGGCACGCGCCAGGAGCTCACGGCCGCGCTGGCGACCCCGCCGGCCGGCCTGGCCGTCGTCGAGCTGCGGCTCGAGCGCTCCACCCATCGCGACGCGGGCGCCGCGCTCCGCGCCGCTGCCGCCGCTGCCCTGACCCCCCTCTCGTGACGAGCTGACCCCGCAGCGTCACCGCGCTGAGCCGCCGGCGTGGCGGACCGGCTGGCCGGGAATGGAAGCGGCTTCGACGGGGCTCTTGCCGTTGGTTCCGCCGGCGAGCGCCGTGTGGTCCGCGCGACGCCCACCGTCGCCTGGTCCTCCGGCCGGGCGTCGGGATCGTCCGCAGGGCGGAGACGCTGCGCGCTGGAGTAGGTCCTGTGGCTGATGTGCCTGGCCGACGACCGTCCGTAGCGTGGCCTCTCCGGCAGGTCAGCCGCACAGGAGGTGTGTCGCCATGGTTCACGAGCCACTCGAGCCTGTGCCAGGTGGGCGAAAGGTCGTTGCGCCCTTGCGTGATACCGCGTATACAAGTCCGACGGATCGGGCCGAGGGGGACGCATGACACTGCACGCGGGGGGCCGTGGGCTCGGTCGGATGACGAGACAGGGCACGAGCAGTCCGGTGGCGTGCCTTCCCGGGCAGCGCACCGGGAAGAGCACGTCCTCGGCTCCGGAGCAGGCTCGGGGCAGGCGTCCCACCGTGCCGCTCATGCTGGGTGAGGTCGCGCTCGTCTGCTCGCTGATGGTGGCCTACAGCGCGGCTCGGTTGCTGGGCGGGGGAGACGTCGCCACCGCGTTCCGGCACGCGGGCGAGCTGCTGCGCGTCGAGCAGTGGCTGTCCCTGCCCCGCGAGCAGGGGCTGCAGGACCTGCTGCTGCGCTCGACGACGCTGCCGCAGCTCGCGAACCTCTACTACAAGTACGCCCATCTCACCGTGGCCACGCTCGCGCTGCTGTGGCTGTTCTGGACCCACCCGGTCCACTACCTTTGGGCGCGCCGGGCGCTGCTCGCCGCGACCTTCACCGGCCTCGCGGTCTACCTGCTGGTGCCGGTGGCGCCGCCGCGGATGCTGGGGTCGATGGGCTTCGTCGACGTCGCCCACCAGTTCGGGCAGTCGGTCTACGGCTCGCCCACCGGCGGCGGCCTGACCAACCAGTACGCCGCCATGCCGAGCCTCCACGTCGGCTGGTCGCTGCTGATCGCCACCGTCTGCATCGCCGCCGGGTCACGGCGCCGGCGCTGGCTGTGGCTGCTGCACCCCGCCATCACGGTGATGGTCGTGGTGTCGACCGGCAACCACTACTGGCTCGACGCCGCCGTCGGAGCCGTGCTCGTCGGGCTCGCGCTGGCCGTGACCGGGTGCGCGGCGCACGCCGACCTGCACGAGCCGGCCGTGGCGCAGGTCGGACCCGCGGCCGCTCACGTCTGAGCGAGCACCGGCGCCGAGCGGGGCTGCCGCACGGTCGCGTGCGGGCCCACCTGCCGGCCACCCGGTGCCCGGGCGACAGCCCGCCCGACGGCGGTCGTCCACGCGGTGTGTCGCGGACGCCGACAGGCGGTGTCTGGTGGGCGGGCCGGCGCGCTGCGCAGCGTGTCCATCGCGTCAGTCCGGGTGAGGCTCGGCGACCCCGCTCGCGTCGTCCACAGTGCCGCTTCGCGCCGAGCGGGGTGTCAGTCCGATGAGCCAGGATGGGCGCGTGCCCAACCTCACCCAGGACGAGGCGGTCCAGCGGGCCGCGCTCGTCGACGTCACCTCCTACGAGGTCGACCTCGACCTCAGCGACGCCGAGCGTTCCGACACCTTCGTGTCGACGGCCACGGTGCGCTTTGGCTGCACCCAGCCCGGCGCGGCCACCTTCGTCGAGGTGGCCGGCGAGCTGCTGCGCGTCGAGCTCGACGGCCGGCCGCTGGACGTCGGCGAGCTGGCCGGCGGGCGGCTGCCGCTGACCGACCTGTCGACCGACAACACGCTCCGGGTCACCGGCCGCTTCACCTACTCGCGCAGCGGTGAGGGTCTGCACAAGTTCGTCGACCCACAGGACGGGCTGACCTACCTCTACAGCCAGACCGCGATGTACGAGGCGCAGCGCGTGTTCGCGTGCTTCGACCAGCCCGACCTCAAGGCCCCGCTGACCCTCGCCGTCACCGCGCCGGCGTCCTGGGTGGTGCTGGGCAACAGCCCCGCGACCCGGACCGGCGGCGACCCCGAGCGGCCTGCCCGCTGGCAGCTGAGCCCCACGCTGCCGCTCGCCACCTACTTCATGGCTGTCGTGGCCGGGCCCTACCACGGCGTGCAGCGCGACCACGGCGACGTCGAGACCGGGCTGTGGTGCCGGCGCTCGCTCGCGCCCCACCTGGACGCCGAGGCCCTGCTGGCGACGACGTCCGCCGGGCTCGACTACTACGCCGACCTGTTCGCCGTCGCCTACCCCTTCGGCAAGTACGACCAGGTCTTCGTGCCCGAGTTCAACCTCGGCGCCATGGAGAACCCCGGCTGCGTCACCTTCCGCGACGAGGCCTTCCTGCGCCGCGGCACCGTGACCGCGCAGGACCGCGAGAACGTCGCCGAGGTGCAGCTGCACGAGATGGCGCACATGTGGTTCGGCGACCTGGTCACCATGCGGTGGTGGGACGACCTGTGGCTCAACGAGTCGTTCGCCGAGTACCTCGCCCACCGCGCGAGCCTGCACGCCATCGGCATCACGAACGCCTGGACGCGCTTCGCCGTCAGCCGCAAGGGCTGGGGCTACGCCGCCGACCAGCGCTCGACGACCCACCCGATCGCCGGCACGGTGGCCGACACCGACGCGGCGATGCTCAACGTCGACGGCATCTCCTACGCCAAGGGCGCCTCGGCGCTGCGCCAGCTCGTCGAGTGGGTCGGTGACGAGGCGTTCGTCGACGCGATGCGCACCTACGTCTCGGTGCACGCCTTCGCCAACGCCACGCTCGACGACCTCGTCAACGCGCTCGCCGCCGCCAGCGGCCGTGACGTGCGCGGCTGGGCGGACGGCTGGCTGCGCAGCAGCGGCGTCAACACCCTCGCCGTCGAGTACGCCGTCACCGTCGACGGCACGTACGAGTCGTTCGCGGTGCGCCAGACCGCGCCCGACGAGCACCCGACGCTGCGACCCCACCGCCTCGCGCTCGGCCTCTACACCCGCGACGACGACGCGCTGCGACGCCGCGACGTGGTGCCCGTCGACGTCCTCGCGACCGCGCTCACCGAGGTGCCTGCCATGGTCGGCCGCCCGGTCGCCGACCTGGTGCTCCCCAACGAGGGCGACCTGACCTTCGCGCTCATCGCCCTCGACGCGCGCTCGCTCGACACCGTGCTGAGCGACCTCGCCGCGCTCGACGACCCGCTGACCCGCGCGGTGCTGTGGCAGGCCCTGTGGGAGGACGTCGGCCACGGCCGGCTGGCGCCGTCGGCCTACGCCGACCTCGTCGTGCGCGCGCTCGGCCCGCACGACACCGAGCAGCTCGTCGCGGCCGTGCTTACCCGCGGCCGCGCCGCCGCCGACCAGGCTGCGCCGGCGCGGCGCCCCGGGCTGGTCGATCGACTGTCGCGGCTGTCGCTCGATGCCACGCACGCCGCCGTCGCGGGCAGCGACACCCAGCTGGCGCACGCGCGGGCGCTCGTGGCGGTCACGACCGACGTCACGACGCTGCGCGGCTGGCTCGATGACGTCGACGTGCCCGCCGGGCTCGTGCTCGACGCCGACCTGCGCTGGCGCGTGCTGCAGCGCCTCGCCGTGCTCGGCGCCGCCGCCGACGCGACCATCGCGGCCGAGAGCGAGCGCGACCCCTCGTCGTCCGGGCGGCTGGGGGCGCTGACCGCGCGGGCCGCCCTGCCGGGCGCGGCCGACAAGGAGCGCGCGTGGGCGCAGCTGACCGGCGGCACCCTGTCCAACCACGAGCTCGACGCGGTGGCCGCCGGCTTCTGGCAGCGTGACCAGCTCGACGTCGTCCGCCCGTACGCCGAGCGGTACGTCGCCGAGCTGCCGGCGCTGGTGCGGCCCGACCCGACCGAGGCGTCGATCGAGATACAGCAGCTGCTGGCGGGGTCGCTGTTCCCGGTGCCGGTGATCGAGGAGCGAACGCTGGCGCTGGTCGAGGACCTGCTCGCGAGCGGCGCCCTCACCGCGACCGCGACGCGCGTCGTGGCCGAGCGCCGCGACGACCTGCGGCGCGCGCTGACGGCCCGGGCGGCAGACCGCTGAGGCCGGTTCAGATCGCCGCGACGCACCACCTGCCCGACACTGATCTCCCGAGGCGGCGGTCGTCGTCCCGGTCGTGGCACCGAGCGCAGGAGGCACCATGGGTCTGGACGACATCACCGAGAAGGTCAGCGACGCCGGCATCGAGAAGGCAGGCGACGCCGCCGAGGCGAAGGCCGGTGGCAAGGGCGGGGCTGTGATCGAGAAGGGCGAGCAGGCCGCCGACGGCAGGATCGGCGAGTAGCACCTCTCCACCCGCCTCACCTGCACCACAGCAGCACCTGCTCGACCTGGTTCATCGGGGGAACCCGCGGTGACGGGGCGGCGAGGCCACTGGCCCCGCCCCGTCATCGTCACCCAGCCGCACCCCGCGCCACGTCGGCCAGCGGGCCTCGACTGGCAGCCCACACCGCGAGGCCGACGACGCACAGCAGGCAGCCGGCGACGCAGACCGCCGTCCAGCCACCGGCCGACCACAGCACACCCGCGGCGGCCGAGCCGATCGCCCCGGCGACGAAGTTCGTGGTGATCACGGCGGTGTTGAGCCGGCTGCGAGCCTCGCCGGACACGGCGAACAGCCGGGCCGAGTTCAGGATGTTGAGCGACTGGATCGCCACGTCGAGAGCCAGCACCGCGACGACGAGCAGCACCACCGAGCCGCCACCTGGACCGGCGAGGGCGAAGGCCCCGAGCGCCAGCACCCACGCGGCGCCGGTCGCCCGCAGCGACCAGCCGCGGTCGTGCAGCCGGCCGCTGCGCTGGGCGGCGACGGCGCCGGCCAGACCGACCAGGCCGAACAACCCGATGACCGTGACGGGGTAGGAGAACGGTGGCGCGCTCAGCAGGAACGTCAGCGCCGTCCAGAACAGCGTGAACGTCGCGAACTGGGTGGCGCCCAGCGCCAGCGACCAGCGCACGGCCGGGTAGCGGCGGACGACGGCCCCGACCGAGGCGAGCAGCGCCGGGTAGGGCAGGTGGTCGCGCTCGGGCAGCACCGGGATGCGCCGGCGCAGCAGCACGGCCAGCACCAGGCTCACGGCCGCCGCGGCCAGGTAGATGGCGCGCCACCCGGCCACGCCGGCCACCAGGCCGGCGAGCGTGCGTGACACCAGGATGCCGGTGAGGATGCCGGACGTCACCGTGCCCACCACCTCGCCGCGGCGGGCGTCGCCCGCGAGGTCGCCGGCGAGCGGGATCAGCAGCTGCCCCGACACGGTCGCGACGCCGAGCACGGTGATGGCGGCGAGCAGCGTCGCGAAGGTCGGCGCCAGGGAGCACAGCAGCAGCGCGACGGCGGCGCCGACCAGCACGAGCGGGACGAGCCGGCGCCGGTCGACCACGTCGCCGAGCGGCACGATCAGCCCGATGCCGACCGCGTAGCCGAGCTGCGTGGCGGTGACCAGCCACCCGGCCGAGCCGACCGAGGCGCCCAGGTCGCGCGCGATGAGCTCGAGCAGCGGCTGGGCCCAGTACAGGTTGCCCACGGCGCACCCGGCGGCGACCGACAGCAGGAGGGTGAAGCCACGGGTCAGGGCGGGGTGGGAGGCGCCGGGCTCCGGCGCGGTGGTCACCCGCGAAGGCTAGCCGCGGGCGAGAGCGTCCCGCAGCGGCACGAGCTTGGCGTCGGACTCGGCCAGCTCGTCGGCGGGCTGCGAGCCGGCCACGATGCCGCACCCGGCGAACAGCCGCAGCCGCCTGCCGTCGTCCGGGTCGAGCTCGGCGCAGCGCAGCGCGATGCCCCACTCGCCGTCGCCGCGGGCGTCGATCCAGCCCACCGGCCCGGCGTAGCGGCCGCGGTCCATGCCCTCGAGCTCACGGATCACCTGCAGCGCCGCGGGTGTGGGCGTGCCGCACACGGCGGCCGTCGGGTGGACGGCGGCCACCAGCGTGAGCGCGGACGCGCCGTCGGCGAGCACGCCCGCCACGTCGGTGGCGAGGTGCATGACGTTGGCGAGGTGCAGCACGAACGGCGCCTCGGGCACGTTCATCGACGAGCAGTGCGGCGCGAGCGAGTCGGCGAGCGAGCGGACGGCGTACTCGTGCTCCTCGAGGTCCTTGCTGCTGCGGGCGAGGGTGCCGGCCAGCAGCAGGTCGCGGGCGTCGTCGCCGGTGCGGCGGATGGTTCCGGCCAGCACCCGCGAGTGCACCAGGCCGCGCTCGAGGCGGACGTAGAGCTCGGGGGTGGCCCCGAGCAGGCCGTCGACGGCGAAGGTCCAGCAGCTGGGGTAGCGCTCGGCGAGCCCGAGCAGCAGCCAGCGCGGGTCGACCGGCCGCTCGGTGCGCACCATCAGGTCACGCGCCAGCACCACCTTGTCGAGCCGGTCACGGCCGCCGTCACCGATCCGCGCGACGGCCGCCGCCACGGCTCGCTCCCAGTCGGCCGACGACAGCGCGCCGTCGGCGTAGGCAGCCTCGCCGGGACCGGTTGCGTCGTGGTGCACCAGCTCGGGACGCGTCGGCAGCGAGCTCGACAGCGCCATGGTCGTGACCCACCACCGGTCGCCGCGGTGACCCACGACCACCTCCGGGACCACGAGAGCGCCACCACTTTCGGAGAGCGCGTCGAAGGCGAACGACCCGAACGCGACAGGTCCCGACCCCGGCAGCTCGACGTCGTCGCGCACGACGGCGTGGTCGACCAGCGCCGACCACCAGGCGTCGGCATCGGCGAAGCGGCCGTCGCCGCCGGTCTCGAAGCGCGCGATCTCGCCCCAGCCGACCAGGCCCTCGCCGCGGCGCACCCACGACAGGGCGGGCGCGTCGGGCAGCAGCCCCAGCAGCGGACCCGGGTCGGCTAGCGCGCTCGTGCGGGCCACCAGCCGCGGAGCCGGGACGGCACCGGTGCGCCCGGCGTTCGACGACGTCACCCGACCAGCGTAGGTCGGCCCCCGCGCGGCCCGCGCCCAGGTGGCGCGACTGTGACCGACGTCGCTGCGGCTGGGATGGTCCCGGACGTCGCTGGGCGCCGCTGCGTGATGATGGGCCGCATGACCCGAGCCAGCCTCGCCAAGCGACCCGCCGAGGTCGCGGCGATGTTCGACGACGTCGCCGCGCGCTACGACCTCACCAACGACGTGCTCTCCCTCGGCCAGGACCGCTCCTGGCGGCGGGCCGTCGTGCGGGCCGTCGACGCGCGCCGCGGCACCCGCGTGCTCGACCTCGCCGCCGGCACCGGCACCAGCAGCGAGCCGTTCGACCGGGCCGGCGCCCACGTCGTCCCGGCCGACTTCTCGCTCGGCATGCTGCGCGTCGGCAAGCGCCGGCGTCCGGACCTCGGGTTCACCGCGGCCGACGCGCTGCGGCTGCCGTTCGCCGACGAGTCGTTCGACGCGGTGACGATCTCGTTCGGGCTGCGCAACGTCGCCGACACCGACGCGGCCCTCGCCGAGCTGCTGCGCGTCACCCGGCGCGGTGGCCGGCTCGTCGTGTGCGAGTTCAGCAGCCCCACCTGGCGGCCGTTCCGCACGGTCTACGCCAACTACCTGGTGCGGGCGCTGCCGCCCGTCGCCCGCGCCGTCAGCTCCAACCCCGACTCCTACGTCTACCTCGCCGAGTCGATCCGGGCCTGGCCCGACCAGCGGGCCCTCGCCGCGCGCGTGCGCGCCGCCGGCTGGGACGACGTCGCCTGGCGCGACCGCAGCGGCGGCATCGTGGCCCTGCACCGCGCGACCCGGCCGTAGCCCGCGATCTTCAGGATGCGGTGCGGCCCCGGCAGGCGTTCACTGCGAGGGTCAACGAAGCCGTGCGAGAGGAGACCGTCATGGGTCTGCAGGACAAGCTGAACAACGCCGCCGAGGACCTGCAGGGCAAGGCCAAGGAGGCCGCCGGCAAGGCCAGCGACGACAAGAGCCTCCAGGCCGAGGGCAAGGGCGACCAGGCCACCTCGGACGTCAAGGCGGCCGGCGAGAACATCAAGGACGCCTTCAAGCACTGACAGCCAGCACCACGACGGCCGGTCCCCCGAGCGGGGGGCCGGCCGTCCGTCGTCCGGCCCCGTGGGCGGCGAGACCGCACGAAGGGGGCACCGGCGCTCGTCAGGTGCCCCGAACCTGCGGTCTCGACGCCGGTGGGCGGGCTCGGCGCGCGGCGGCGAGGGGTGGATCGCCGGCATGGACACGGTTTGAGCACGGTTTGCCCGCGCGCCCGCTGCTGGCGTGATCACGCTGCAGGGCAGACCTACACTCGCCATGAGCGCTGCCGGGCACACCGACCACGGGTGACGTCGGCGCGGGGTGGTGCGGGCGCCCGGACACGCCGCCCCGATCGGGGTGGCCGCTGCGTCGGCCCCGGGACCACCGCTCTAAGATCAGTGCAGGACGTCGCGCCGGTGCGACGCTGAAGCCACGACCAGAGGGGAGCGGAGCGGCGTGAACCCCTACGTGCCGATCCTCGTCCTGTTCGCGATCGCGGCCGGGTTCGCCGTCTTCTCCGTCGTCGCCGGGTCGCTGTCAGGCCCCAAGCGCTACAACCGCGCGAAGCTGGACGCCTACGAGTGCGGCATCGAGCCCACACCGCGCGCCGCGGGGGGTGGCCGGTTTCCGGTCAAGTACTTCCTGACGGCCATGCTCTTCATCATCTTCGACATCGAGTCGGTCTTCCTGTTCCCCTTCGCCGTGGGGTTCAACGAGCTCGGCATGTTCGCTCTCGTCGAGATGGTGCTCTTCATCGGCACCGTGTTCGTCGCGTACGCCTACGTGTGGCGTCGCGGCGGACTGGAATGGGACTGAGGCTCAGATGGGCATCGAGGAGAAGCTGCCGGCAGGCCTGCTGCTGACCAGCGTGGAGAAGCTCGCGGGCTACATGCGCAAGAGCTCGGTGTGGCCGGCGACCTTCGGGCTCGCCTGCTGCGCGATCGAGATGATGGCGGTCGGCACCCCCGACTACGACATCGCCCGCTTCGGCATGGAGCGCTTCAGCGCCACCCCGCGCCAGGCCGACCTGATGATCGTCGCCGGCCGGGTGAGCCAGAAGATGGCTCCCGTCGTGCGCCAGGTCTACGACCAGATGCCCGAGCCCAAGTGGGTCATCGCGATGGGCGTCTGCGCCAGCAGCGGCGGGATGTTCAACAACTACGCGATCGTGCAGGGGGTCGACCACATCATCCCGGTGGACGTCTACCTGCCCGGCTGCCCGCCGCGCCCGCAGATGCTGCTCAACGCGATCCTCACCCTGCACCAGCAGATCCAGGACGCCCCGCTCGGCGTCAACCGCGAGAAGGCTGCGGCCGCCGCCGAGGCCGCCGCGCTCGAGGCCACGCCGACGTCCCTGATGAAGGGCCTGCTGCGGTGACCGACGGTCCCGGCACGACCCGACTGCCGAAGGACGACGTGCCCGCGCAGGGCACGCCCCAGGCCGGCGCCGAGCAGACGAAGAAGGACTCGGTCGTCGCCCAGGAGTCCGCCCCCCGCACCGCGGAGGCGGCGTCCGTCGTGGTCGCCGAGCGCACCGGGGCCCCCGCCCCCGAGGTCGTCGACGTGCGCCAGGGGATGTTCGGCGCCCACGACGCCGGTGACACCAGCGGGTACGGCGGGCTGGTGCGCACGGTCGCGATGCCCGCGCCTGCCGAGGGCCCGCTGCCGGGCTGGTGGGACCTCGTGCCCGAGGTGCTCGCTCGCACCCTGCCCGAGGTCGGCAGCAGCTACGACGCGGCGGTCGAGAAGGTCGTCGTCGACCGCGGCGAGGTGACGTTCTTCGTGCGGGCACCGCAGCTGCCGACGGTTGCCCGCGCGCTGCGCGACGAGCCCGAGCTGCGGTTCGAGATGTGCACCGGCGTCAGCGGCGTGCACTACCCCCACGAGACCGGTCGCGAGCTGCACGCGGTCTACCACCTGCTCTCGATCACCCACGGCGGCCGCAGGGTGCGCCTGGAGGTCGCCGTCGCCGAGGCCGACCCCCACGTGCCTTCGGTCGTGCAGGTCTACCCGAGCGTCGACTGGCACGAGCGCGAGACGTGGGACATGTTCGGCCTGGTCTTCGACGGCCACCCGGCACTCACCCGCATCCTGATGCCGGACGACTGGCCCGGCCACCCGCAGCGCAAGGACTACCCCCTCGGCGGCATCCCCGTCGAGTACAAGGGCGCGAGCGTGCCGCCGCCCGACGAGCGGAGGTCGTACAGCTGATGAGCAGTCCCGTCACCGATCCCACCACCGACCCGTACGCCGGTCCCGACCACGGCGAGCCCCTCGAGGGCCACGTCCTCAACGCCGCCGGCGGTGACTGGGACGACGTGGCCGCCGAGGCCACCGCGCTCAACGAGGAACGCATCGTCGTCAACATGGGTCCCCAGCACCCGTCGACCCACGGCGTGCTGCGGCTCATCCTCGAGCTCGACGGCGAGACCGTCACCGAGGCCCGGGCGGGCATCGGCTACCTGCACACCGGCATCGAGAAGAACATGGAGTTCCGCACCTGGGTGCAGGGCGTCACGTTCTGCACGCGCATGGACTACCTGTCGCCGATGTTCCAGGAGACGGCGTACTGCCTCGCGATCGAGAAGCTGCTGGGCATCACCGACGAGGTGCCCGAGCGGGCCACCACCATCCGCGTGCTGATGATGGAGCTCACCCGCATCTCCTCCCACCTGGTCGCGATGGCGACCGGCGGCATGGAGATGGGCGCCACCACCGTCATGACGGTGGGCTTCCGTGAGCGCGAGAAGGTGCTCAAGGTCATCGAGCACGTCACCGGCCTGCGGATGAACAACGCCTACATCCGTCCCGGCGGTGTGGCGCAGGACGTCCCGGCCACCACCTACGGCCTCGTCGCCGACATGATCACCGACCTCCGGTCGGGCATGCACGACCTCGAGCGGCTGCTCAACGAGAACCCCGTCCTCAAGGGCCGCACCGTCGACGTCGGCTACCTCGACCTGACCGGCTGCATGGCCCTCGGCATCACCGGCCCGGTGCTTCGCTCCACGGGCCTGCCGCACGACCTGCGCAAGCTGACGCCCTACTGCGGCTACGAGACCTACGACTTCGAGGTCATGACGCGCGACACGTGCGACGCCTACGGGCGGCTGCGCATCCGGCTCGACGAGGTCTACGAGTCGCTGTCGATCGTCGCCCAGGCCACCGACCGGCTGGCGCGCACGCCCGGCCCGGTCATGGTCGAGGACCGCAAGATCGCCTGGCCCGCGCAGCTCGCCATCGGCTCGGACGGCATGGGCAACAGCCTCGAGCACATCAAGCACATCATGGGCACCTCGATGGAGGCCCTGATCCACCACTTCAAGCTCGTCACCGAGGGCTTCCGGGTGCCGGCCGGGCAGGTCTACGTGGCGATCGAGTCGCCCAAGGGCGAGCTGGGCTGCCACCTGGTCAGCGACGGCGGCACCCGCCCCTACCGCGCGCACTTTCGCGACCCGAGCTTCAACAACCTGCAGGCCGTCGCGGCGATGTGCGAGGGCGGCCAGATCGCCGACGTCATCGTCGCCGTCGCCTCGATCGACCCCGTGATGGGAGGCGTCGACCGGTGACCAGTGAGAACTCCGTCGAGCTCGCGGTCAGCGCGGTGCCGACGTCCGCCTATCCCGAGCAGGTGCGGCTGCGGCTGGAGGCCGACGTGGCGGCGATCGTCGCGCGCTACCCCCAGCCTCGGTCGGCGCTGCTGCCGATGCTGCACCTCGTGCAGTCCGAGGAGGGTTACGTCAGCCAGCTCGGCATCGAGCTGTGCGCCCGGCTGCTCGGGCTGACCACCGCCGAGGTGGCCGGGGTCGCGACGTTCTACACCCAGTACAAGCGCCACCCCAACGGCACCTACACCGTCGGGGTCTGCACCAACACGCTGTGCGCGATCATGGGCGGCGACCAGATCTGGGAGACCGTCTCGGCCCACCTCGACGTCGAGCACGACGAGACCACGCCGGACGGCGCCATCACCCTCGAGCGCATCGAGTGCAACGCGGCCTGCGACTACGCGCCGGTCGTGATGGTCAACTGGGAGTTCTTCGACGACCAGACGCCCGAGAGCGCGCGGGCGCTCGTCGACGACCTGCGCTCGGGCGCCGACGTCCGGCCCACGCGCGGCCCCGACCGGCTGTGCACCTTCAAGCAGATGTCGCGCACCCTCGCCGGGTTCCCGGACGGACTCGCCGACCAGGGCGTCGGCGCGGGCCCCCGCACGCTCGTCGGGCTGCACGTCGCCCGCGCCAACGGCTGGACGGCGCCCGCCCTCTCCGCGTCCGGTGACGCGGCCCCGGTGGAGGAGGTCGCCGCCGAGCACGTCGCCTCGCCCGACTCGCCCAGCGCCAACGACGCCGCCGCCGGATCGGGCGTCGACGGCGCCGCGTCCACCGACCCGGCCGGCGCGGGCACCGGGTCACCGAACGCCCCCAGCACCGCCGAGGCCACCAACGCACCCCGCGACCGGCCGGCCGACCCCCCCAAGGAGCCGTGAGCATGTCCTCGCAGGCCGCTGCACCCGTGACACTCACCCCCGTGCTCTCCGCGTTCTGGGACGACGAGCAGTCGTGGTCGATGGACACCTACGAGCGCAACCGCGGCTACGAGGCGCTGCGCACCGCGCTCGCGACCCCGCCGGCCGAGCTCATCGAGCAGGTCAAGGCCTCGGGGTTGCGCGGGCGAGGCGGCGCGGGCTTCCCGACGGGCATGAAGTGGGGGTTCCTCCCCAAGCCGGACGGCGGCCCCCGCTACCTCGTGGTCAACGCCGACGAGTCCGAGCCGGGCACCTGCAAGGACACCCCGTTGATGATGGCGGCGCCGCAGCTGCTCATCGAGGGCGTGGTCATCACCTCGTTCGCGATCGGCTGCAACCACGCCTTCATCTACGTGCGCGGCGAGATCGTCCACGTCTACCGCCGGCTGATGCGGGCGGTCGAGGAGGCCTACGAGCGCGGCTACCTCGGCAAGAACATCCTCGGCTCGGGCTTCGACCTCGACGTGACGGTGCACGCCGGCGCCGGCGCGTACATCTGCGGCGAGGAGACCGCGCTGCTGGACTCCCTCGAGGGCCGCCGCGGCCAGCCCCGGCTCAAGCCGCCGTTCCCGGCGGTCGCGGGCCTCTACGCCCGCCCCACGGTCGTCAACAACGTCGAGTCGATCGCCAGCGTGCCGTCGATCGTGCTCAACGGTCCTGACTGGTTCGCGTCCATGGGCACCGAGAAGTCGACCGGCTACGGCTTCTTCAGCCTGTCCGGCCACGTCACCCGACCCGGCCAGTACGAGGCGCCGCTCGGGATCACGCTGCGCGAGCTGCTCGCCATGGCCGGCGGCGTCCGCGCGGGCCACGAGCTGAAGTTCTGGACGCCGGGCGGCTCGTCGACGCCGATCTTCACCGCCGAGCACCTCGACGTGCCGCTCGACTTCGAGTCCGTCGGCAAGGCCGGCTCGATGCTGGGCACGCGCGCCCTGCAGATCTTCGACGAGACCACGTGCGTCGTGCGCGCCGTCGACCGCTGGATCGACTTCTACGCCCACGAGTCCTGCGGCAAGTGCACCCCGTGCCGGGAGGGCAACTCCTGGATGAAGCAGATGCTCCACCGCCTCGAGCACGGCCGGGGCACCGAGGCCGACCTCGACAAGCTGCTCGACGTCTGCGACTCGATCCTCGGGCGCTCCTTCTGCGCCCTCGGCGACGGCGCCACCAGCCCGGTCACCTCCAGCATCCAGCACTTCCGCGACGAGTACCTCGCCCACCTGCCGTCTCCGGGCAACCCTGCCGGCGGCTGCCCCTTCGACCCTTCCGCCTCGACGGTGTTCGCACCCGTGGCGATCGGAGCCTGATGACCGTCACCACCCCCCCGACCGGCACCTCGCTCGCCAAGGCACCGGACGACCTCGTCACGCTGGTCATCGACGGCGCCGACGTCGAGGTGCCCAAGGGCACGCTCGTCATCCGGGCCGCCGAGCAGGTCGGCGTCCAGATCCCGCGGTTCTGCGACCACCCGCTGCTGACGCCGGTGGGCGCGTGCCGGCAGTGCCTGGTCGAGATCTCGACGCCCGGCCCCGACGGTTCGCTGCGCGCCATGCCCAAGCCGCAGGCCTCGTGCACCATCACCGTCAGCCAGGGCATGGTGGTCAAGACCCAGCGCACCTCCCCGGCGGCCGACAAGGCGCAGCACGGCGTGATGGAGCTGCTGCTCATCAACCACCCGCTCGACTGCCCGGTGTGCGACAAGGGCGGCGAGTGCCCGCTGCAGAACCAGGCCCTGTCGAACGGCCGCAGCGAGTCGCGCTTCGAGGACGTCAAGCGCACCTACGCCAAGCCCATCAACATCTCCAGCCAGGTGCTGCTCGACCGCGAGCGCTGCGTGCTGTGCGCCCGCTGC
>CAXTEJ010000059.1:0-19585 GCA_964243295.1 uncultured Actinomycetales bacterium
CTCGACGAGGGGCTTGCCGTTGACGCTGACGCGGCCGGCGTCGTCGCAGCAGACGACGTGGTCGCCGGGCAGCCCGATGATCCGCTTGATCAGGTGGTTGCCCGACTGGCTCGGCAGCAGCCCGACGAAGGTCAGCGCCGAGCGCAGCGTCCCGCGCACCGGCCCGTCGGCGGGCGGCACGGACGGCGGCAGCCACCCCCCGGGGTCGGTGAACACCACGATGTCGCCGCGCTGCAGGTCGAACGGTCCCGGGGTGAGCTTGCTGACGATGACGCGGTCACCGATGAGCAGCGTGTTCTCCATCGACTGCGAGGGGATGAAGAACGCCTGCACCAGGAAGGTCTTGACCAGCAGCGACAGCGCCAGCGCGATCGCGACGACCACGACGGTCTCGCGCAGCGCGGCGAACAGGCTGGGCGCCTCCGGCTGCTGCCGCTGCGGCAGGTGGTCGCCGGACGTCGGCCGGCCCGCCCCGCCGCCGGGCGGGCCGTCCGGGCCGTCCTGCAGCGGCTCGCCGGCCTCGCTGCTGCTGCTCGGCACGGTGCTCACGAGCCGGCGACCGAGGAGGTCGGGGCACGGGTGGGTAGCCGCCCCGCGTCACTCAGCGGCCAGAAGCGGCCGACGACCTCGCCGACGACGCGGTCGAGCGGGACCGTGCCGCCGCCCGGGTCGCCGAGGTGGGCGCGCGAGTCGGCGGAGTCGGAGCGGTGGTCGCCCATGACCCACAGCCGGCCGGCGGGCACGACGACGTCGAACGGCACGTCGCTCGGCCGGTCGCCCGGCATGACGTAGGACTCCTCGAGCGGGGTGCCGCCGACGCTCAGCCGGCCTTCGGCGTCGCAGCAGACGACGCGGTCGCCCGGCAGGCCGACGACGCGCTTGACGTAGTCGCGCTCGGACGGCGCGACGCCGAGGAAGGACCCGATGGACCGCGACAGCCGCTGCAGCGTGCCCGCGGCGACGGCGTCCTCGGGTGCGAAGGAGCCGCGCCCGTCGAAGACCACGACGTCGCCGCGCCGCACGTCGCCGACCCGGTAGGCCAGCCGCGACACGAGCACGCGGTCACCGATCTCCAGCGTGGGCTCCATCGACCCGGACGGGATGTAGAAGGCCTGGACGACGAGCAGCCGCACCACCAGGGTGAGCGCCAGCGCGACGGTGACGAGCACCGCGACCTCGCGACCGAGCGGTCGGCGGGGCCCGGCTGCTGCCCGCGTGCGGGTCTCGGTATCGGCGGCGAGGGGAGGCTGCCCCACTGCGCCGCTGGGGGCGACGTCCATCACGGCGAGCCTAACCTGCTGCGGACGCGACGACGCCCGACACACGTGAGGCGTGTGCCGGGCGGCGAGGTGGGACGTCAGCGCGAGACGGCGTCGCGCTTCTCCTTGATCTTGGCGGCCTTGCCGCGCAGGTCGCGCAGGTAGTAGAGCTTCGCGCGGCGCACGTCACCGCGCACGGCGATCTCGATCCTGTCGATGACCGGGGAGTGCACCGGGAAGGTGCGCTCGACACCGACGCCGAAGCTGACCTTGCGGACCGTGAAGGTCTCGCGGACGCCCTCGCCGTGACGGCGGATGACGACGCCCTGGAAGAGCTGGACGCGCGAGCGGCTGCCCTCGACGACCTTGACGTGCACCTTCACGGTGTCGCCGGGGCGGAAGTCGGGGACGTCGTCGCGCAGGCTGGCGGCGTCGAGCGAGTCGAGGATGTGCATGAGACATCACTTTCTGGTGGGTGCCACAGGTCACCCACGGCAGGGTCGGTCGAGCAGGTGCTGGCGGGGCCACTCGTGGTCGCGCGGCTCCCCCGTGGCGGGACCGCGACCGGCTCGTGGCGCGACTGCCCATCCTGCCACAGCGGTCGTGACGGGCGGAAATCCGTGGTTTTCGCCGGCCCGCTGCTACTCCAGGACGTCGGACGCCGCCGGTGCCTGCGCCCGCAGCAGGTCGGGGCGCCGCTCGGCGGTGCGCTGCAACCGCTGCTCGTGGCGCCACTGCTGCACCCGGCCGTGGTGGCCCGACAGCAGCACCTCGGGCACGTCGTGGCCGCGCCAGCTGGCCGGCTTGGTGTAGACGGGGTACTCCAGCAGCCCGCCCTCGTGGCTCTCCTCGACCAGGCTCTCGGCGTTGCCGACCACGCCGGGCAGCAGCCGCCCGACGGCCTCCACGACGGCGAGCACGGCCACCTCGCCGCCGGTGAGCACGTAGTCGCCGAGGCTGATGGGGGTCACCGGCCCGTGGGTCGCGGCCTCCTCGAGCACCCGCTCGTCGATGCCCTCGTAGCGGCCGCAGGCGAAGGCGAGCCACCGCTCCCCCGCCAGCCGGTGCGCGGTGGCCTGCACGAACCGCTCGCCGGACGGGCTGGGCACGAGCAGGTGCGGGACGGCGTCCGGCCCCAGCCGCTCGCGGCCGGCGGCGCGCACGTGGTCGAGCGCCTCACCCCAGGGCTCCGGACGCATCACCATGCCGGCGCCCCCGCCGTACGGCGTGTCGTCGACGGTGCGGTGCCGGTCGTGGGTGAAGTCGCGCAGGTCGTGCACGTGCACGTCGAGCAGGCCGTCCTCGCGCGCGCGGCCGAGCAGCGACAGCCGCAGCGGCGCGAGGTAGTCGGGGAAGATCGTGACGACGTCGACGCGCACAATCAGCCCCCGGCGGCGTCCGCCGGGCCCCCGGCGACCTCGGCGGCGTCGTCGAACATGCCGCCCGGCGGGTCGAGCACCACGCGCCCGCCGGCGAGGTCGACGTCGGGCACGAGCGCGCTGACGAAGGGCACCAGCACGAGCGGGCCCCCCGCCACGGGCCGCACGACGAGCAGATCCTGGGCAGCGCCCGCGTCCAGCCTCGCGACCGTGCCGAGCTCGGTGCCGTCGACGTGCACCGCGCGCAGCCCGACCAGCTCGTGGTCGTACCAGGCGTCCGGCTCGTCGGAGGCCTCGAGGTCGACCAGCAGCTGGGTGCCGCGCAGCGCCTCGGCGTCCTCGCGACCCTCGACCCCGGCGAAGCGCAGCAGCAGCACGCCGCTGTGGTCGCGGGCCGACTCCAGGGTCAGCGGGCCCGCCGACGCCGGGTCGGTCTCGAAGGTCGCACCGGGCACGAACCGCTGCTCGGGGACGTCGGTGCGCACCTCGGCGCTCACGTCTCCGCGCAGCCCGTGGGCGCGTCCGATCCGGGCGACGACTCGCTGCACGTGGTGCTCCCTCTCGGTGGGATCGGGTCGGGTTCGGTGAGCTCGACGGGTGCCGAACGCACGCGCCGGACGCCGGGCGGCTGCCCGACGCCCGGCGGCGACGTCCTGCTGGATGGTGCTGGGTGGTGCGATGGTGCGGGTGCTGTCAGCGCTGCCGGTCGGTGTCGACGATGTCGACCCGCACCGACTGGCCGCCGGCGAGGGCACCCACGACCGTGCGCAGCGCGCTGGCCGTGCGGCCCGAGCGGCCGATGACGCGACCGAGGTCGTCGGGGTGCACGCGCACCTCGAGCATCTCGCCGCGGCGACCGTTCTGGTGGCGGACGACGACGTCCTCGGGGTGCTCGACGATCCCCTTGACGAGGTGCTCGAGCGCCTCCTCCAGCACGGTCAGGCCTCGGCCGGGGTCTCGTCGCTGCGCTCGGTGGGAGCGGGCGTCGGGACCTCGGGAGCCGCGCGCTCGGTGGACGTCGGCGCCTCGCTGCCGGCCGGGATGGCGTCGGCGACGTCGCTGCCGCTCGGGGCGATGGCGACGGCGTCATCAGCGGCCGGCGGGTTCTTGGCGGCGACCTTCTTGACGCGGGCGGTGACGGCCTCGCCGGCCGGCTCGAGGCCGGCGGCCTGCTTGCTCGCGGCGTCGAAGATGGCGTTGCGGTCGGGGCCGGGGGCCTTGACGCGCAGCGTGCCCTCGGTGCCGGGCAGGCCCTTGAAGGTCTGCCAGTCACCGGTGATCTTCAGCAGGGCCGTGACCTGCTCGGTCGGCTGCGCGCCGACGCCGAGCCAGTACTGCGCACGGTCGCGGTCGATCTCGATGAGCGAGGGCTCCTCGGTGGGGTGGTACTTGCCGATCTCCTCGATCGCGCGGCCGTCGCGCTTGGTGCGCGAGTCGGCGACGACGATGCGGTAGTACGGCGCGCGGATCTTGCCCAGGCGCTTGAGACGGATCTTGACAGCCACGGGTGTGGGACTCCTGATCTGGGTGAGGTGAGCTCGTCGGGCGCCGGGTGGGGACTCGGGCGCCGTGGTGCTCGGGACACGGTCGCGGAGGCGAGAGGGTCCGCCGTGACCGGGTACGGCCGACCATTCTGCCAGACGCGCGGCGCCCCGCTCGCCACGCGCGCCCGGGTGGCCGAGGCCGCGCCCGCGGTGGGTCCGGCCCGGTCAGCCGACGGCCAGCGCCCGCGCCTCGAGGGCCACCCGGACGACGTCCCTTAGCTCGAGCGGCTCACCGGTGCCGACCCGCAGCACCGGGCCGAGCGCCAGGGGCGCGGCCCGCAGCGGCTCGTCGCCGTCCCACCAGGACAGGCCCGAGTGCAGCCCGTGCCGGGGGCGGTCGAGCGCCTCGCAGCGGGCGCGGGCCACCGCCGGCGGCACGTCGCACCAGACCTCGACGACCGTGGCCGGGTCGACGCCCGCGCGCCGCAGCCCAGCCTCGACGAGCCCCCGCGCCCCGGCCTCGAACCAGCTCTCGACCACCGCCCCGGTCGGGCAGTGCGCCAGCAGCGACCACAGCGCCTGCGTGGCGCCGGCACCCAGCGGCGACCCGGGGCCGGCGAGCTCGTCCAGCCCGCGAGCCGGCAGCCGCTCGCCCACCTGCTCGGTGACGACGTGCTCGCTCAGCAGCGGCAGGCTCAGCTCGGCGGCCAGCCCCCGCGCCAGGGTCGTCTTCCCGGCGCCCGGCAGGCCGTTGACCAGCAGCACCCGGCGCGAGCGCCGCTGCGGCGGGTACGGCGCGGCGGGCCACTCCTCGCGCGTGACGGCGTAGCGCTCGTGGTCGCGCCAGGCCTCGGTGCCGTCGGCGCCGGGCCCGCGCGCAGCCAGGTAGAGCATGCGCGGGGTCTCGCCCTCGTGCCGGAAGCCCAGCGAGCGCAGCACCATCGCCGACCGCGTGTTGCCCGGCTGCACGTTGGCCTCGACGCGGTGCAGGCCCATGCCTCCCTCGACCGCCGGCCGCAGCGCGAGCCCGACGACCAGCCGAAGCCCCTCGCCGAACAGGCCCCGGCCGACGTACGGGTCGTAGGCGTCGTAGCCGAGCGTGCCCGAGGCGAAGCGGCCGCGGACCACGTTGGTGACGTTGATCTTGCCCACGATGCCGTGGCCGTCGGCCCGGTCGAGCGCCAGCACCAGGAAGGTGCGGTGGACGTCGGACTGCGCGCGCAGGTGCCGGCCGAGGTCCTCGGGGTCGACGGCGTTCCAGCGCGAGAGCCGGCCCGCCGAGGCCTCGACGGCCTGCCGGTACGACGGGAGGTCGGCCTCGGTGCCCGGTCGCACCAGGACGCGGCTGCCACGGGCGCTCAGCACCGAGCCCGGCGTCGGGCTCACCCGGCCCTGCCCTGCACCCGGCCCCGCAGCACGACGGCCGTGGGGTGGGCCAGCACGCCGACGTCCTCGCGGGGGTCGGCGGGGTAGACGACGAGGTCGGCGGGCGCGCCCTCCTCGAGGGCGGGCCGGCCGAGCCAGCGGCGCGCGGCCCAGCAGCCGGCGTCGATCGCCTCGACCGGTGTCAGGCCCGCCGTGACGAGCTCGGCCACCTCCTGGGCGACCAGGCCGTGCGGCAGCGAGCCGCCGGCGTCGGTGCCGACGCGGAGGGTGACGCCGGCCTCGTGGGCGGCGCGGACCGTGGCGTGGCGGCGGGCGTGCAGCGCGCGCATGTGCGCGGCGTACCGCGGGAACCTGGCCTCGCCGGCGTCGGCGATGCCGGGGAACGTCGCGATGTTGACCAGCGTCGGCACGACGGCCACGCCCCGGGCGGCGGCGACCGCGATGGTGTCGGTGGTTAGCCCCGTGGCGTGCTCGACGCCGTCGATGCCCGACTCGAGCAGGTCGGGCAGGGCCTCCTCGCCGAAGCAGTGGGCGGTCACCCGCGCGCCCTCGGCGTGCGCGACGGCCATGGCGGCGCGCAGCGCGTCGAGCGGCCAGCACGGGGCGAGGTCGCCGGTGCCGCGGTCGATCCAGTCACCGACGATCTTGACCCAGCCGTCACCGCGCCGAGCCTCCTGGGCCACGACAGCGGCGAGCTGGTCGGGCTCGATCTCGTGGGCGTAGCCACGCAGGTACCTGCGGGTGCGGGCGATGTGGCGCCCGGCGCGCACGATGCGCGGCAGGTCGGGGTCGTCGTCCACCCAGCGGGTGTCTGCGGGGCTGCCGGCGTCGCGCAGCAGCAGCGCCCCGGCGTCGCGGTCGGCGAGCGCCTGGGCGCGGGTGGTCGGCTGGTCGACCGCGCCGTGGCGGTCGAGGCCGACGTGGCAGTGGGCGTCGACCAGGCCGGGCAGCACGTGCCCCTCGACGACCGTGACGTCGCCGGTGGCAGGGCGGTCGAAGCTCACGCGCCCGCCGACGACCCAGGCCGGGCCGGCGACCTCGTCGGGGCCGACCAGCACGGGGCCTGGCAGCTGCAGGACGTCGGGCGGCACGGGACAGACCCTACGAGAGCCCGGACGACGGCGCGGGCGCCGACCCGCCCGCGTCGCCGGCCCGCCGGGTCACGAGCCGGTCAGCAGCCGGTCACCCGATCGCCATGCCGCGGTCGTCACCGGTTGATCCCGTGTCCCTAGCGTCCGTTTAGTCACGTCCTGTCGATCTGGAGGTCGTCATGCCCGATTCCCCCTTCTCCCGCCGCTCGCTGCTCGTCGGGGGCCTCGCGGTCGCCGGCGCGGCGGCGGTCCCCGCGTCGTCCGCCGTCGCCGCGGTCGGCCCCCGCCGGCCGCTCGCCGACGCCTTCACGCTCGGCGTCGCCTCCGGCGACCCCGCGCCCGACGGCGTCGTGCTGTGGACGCGCCTCGCGCCCGAGCCGCTCGCCGCCGACGGCCGCGGCGGCATGCCGGCGCGGCCCTACCCGGTGAAGTGGGAGGTGGCCGAGGACGACCGCTTCCGCCGCATCGTCCAGCGGGGCACCGTCACGGCCCGGCCCGAGGCCGCGCACTCGGTGCACGTCGAGCTGACCGGCCTGCGCCCCGGCCGCGAGTACACCTACCGGTTCAAGGTCGAGGGCCAGGTGTCGCCCGTCGGGCGCACCCGCACCACCCCGCGCCCTGGCAGCAACCCGGCGTCCCTCGCCATGGCGTTCGCCTCGTGCGCGCAGTACGAGCACGGCTACTTCACCGCCTACCGGCGCCTGGCCGAGGAGGAGCCCGAGCTGGTGCTGCACCTCGGCGACTACCAGTACGAGTACGTGGCGAACGCCTACGTCGCCCCCGGCGCCGGCGGCAACCCGCGCGACCACGCCGGCCCGGAGACCACCGACCTCGCCGGTTACCGCCAGCGGCACGCGCAGTACAAGACCGACCTCGACCTGCAGGCGGCGCACGCGGTCGCCCCGTGGGTCGTGGTGTTCGACGACCACGAGGTGGAGAACAACTGGGCCGGTGCGGTGCCGGAGGCGCCGCAGGAGAACTTCCTGCAGCGGCGAGCCGCGGCCTTCCAGGCCTACTACGAGAACATGCCGCTGCGCCGCGCCGCGATCCCCCGAGGCCCGGACATCAAGATCTACCGCACCGTCCAGTGGGGGCAGCTGGCGACCTTCCACATGATGGACACCCGGCAGTACCGCGACGACCAGGCTTGCGGCGACGGCACGCGCGTCGACTGCACGGACCGGCTCGACCCGGCCCGCACCATCACCGGCGCCGAGCAGGAGAAGTGGCTGCTGGAGGGGCTGGCGGCCTCGCGGGCACGCTGGGACGTGCTGGGCCAGCAGGTGTTCTTCGCCCAGCGCGACACCACCGCGGGCGACGTCGAGTCGTTCTCGATGGACGGGTGGGACGGCTACGCGGCGAGCCGCCAGCGGATCATCGACGGCTTCGTCAAGGGCCGGGTGCGCAACCCCGTCGTGCTCACCGGCGACGTGCACCGGCACTACGCGAACGACCTGACGGTCGACCCGGCCGACCCCGCGTCGCGCCCGGTCGGCACCGAGCTGGTGTGCACCAGCATCACCAGCACCGGCGACGGCAGCGACACGACCGCGGCGACCGACGTCCAGCTCAAGGAGAACCCGGGCATCCGGTTCGCCAACAGCCAGCGCGGCTACGTCCGGACGTCGATCACGCGCGAGTCGATGCGCGCGGACTTCCGGGTGCTGCCGTACGTCAAGCAGCCCGGTGCCCCGGTGTCGACGCGCGCGTCGTTCGTCATCGAGGACGGCAGCGCCAAGCTCGAGGCCGTCTCGCCGGTCTGACAGCGGGTTCGCGGCCCGGCGTCCTGTGGCGCCGGGCCGCGCCGGCCGCACATGAACGGGAGGTGAACGCGAGGTATAATCGTCGGATGACTTCGCACCTGGCGCCGACTCACCACCTCGTGAGCCCGCGGTGATCGAGGTGGAGCGCAAGTTCGGCGCCGACCCCTCGTTCGTGCTGCCCGACCTCGCCCGCGCCCGCTGGCAGGTCGACCCGCCGAAGACCTACGAGCTGCGAGCCACCTACTACGACACGGTCGACCTGCGGCTGGCCCGAGCGAGCATCACGCTGCGGCGGCGACTCGGCGGCAAGGACGCCGGGTGGCACCTGAAGCTGCCGGCCGGTAGCGACCGCGACGAGATCGCGCGGCCCCTCGGCCACGCCGGTGCGGTGCCGACGTCCCTGTCCGACCTGGTGCTGGCGCGCACCCGCGGCCAGGCGCTGGTGCCCGTGGCGCAGATCGACACCACCCGCACCGTCACCGTCATCAGCGGCGACGACGGGACGCCGCTGCTCGAGGTGGCCGACGACCTGGTGCAGGGGCGACGCACCCAGGCTCCGACGGGCCAGGTCGCGACCCAGTCGTGGCGCGAGATCGAGGTCGAGCTGCTCGGCGCCGGGCGCGATGCGCTGGCCAAGGTCGCCAAGGTGCTGGGCAAGGCGGGAGCCGGCCCCGCGACCACCGGGTCCAAGCTGGCTCGCACGCTCGGCCCGCTCGCCACCCACGAGGCGGGCGCGCCCAGCGGCTCTGCGGCGTCCGCCGTCACCGACTACCTGACCCAGCAGGTCCAGGCGCTGCTGGCCGCCGACCCGTACGTGCGGCAGGGGCGGGGTGAGGCCGTGCACGCCATGCGGGTCGCCTCGCGTCGGCTGCGCAGCGCCCTGCGCACCTTCGGCCCCCTGCTCGACGCAGACCCGGTCGAGGGGCTGGGCGAGGAGCTGGCCTGGCTGGCCGGCGCGCTGGGCGAGGTCCGCGACCGCGACGTGCTGACCGAGCGCATGCTCGGCCGGCTGGGCGAGCTGCCGGCCGACCTCGCCACCGAGGCCGCCCGCACCGAGCTGGTGCAGGACGAGCTCGGCGCCGGCGCCCGCACGGCTCACCAGGCACTGCTGCACGCGCTGCGCGGCCAGCGGTACTTCACGCTGCTCGAGCGGCTGGAGGTCCTCGCGAGCGCGACAGCGCTGCGCCCCGAGGCGGACGGCCCCGCCGAGACGGTGCTGCCCGAGCTGGCAGCCACCGCGTGGCGCCGGCTGCGGAGGCGCGCGGAGGCCGCCCTCGCGAGCGGCGAGGACGACGACCTGCACGACACCCGCAAGTCGGCCAAGCGAGCGCGCTACGCCGCCGAGGCCCTGACGCCGGCGCTCGGCAAGCCCGCGCGCCGGCTCGCCGAGCGCGCCACCACGGTGCAGACGCTGCTGGGCGAGCACCAGGACGCCGTCATCGCGAGCGACCTGCTGCGAAGCCTGGACGTCGGTCCGCACGCGTTCGCCCACGGTGCGCTCTGGGCGATGGAGCGGCAGCACGCCGACGACCGCGCCCGTGACTTCGCCGCCATGTGGGCCGACGTCGACGAGGCCGCACGAGCGTCCATTCGCAAGCTGCGCGGGCGCTAGCCCGAGCGGCCACGCGGGCTCGCAGCCGCCGCCGGTCAGCGCAGCCGCCGGTCAAGCAGCTGCCGGTCAGCGCCCGAGGAACTTGTCGAAACCCTGCGGCAGCTGGCTCAGGCCGGCGGCGTCGTCCGGATCGGGCAGGGCACCGGCCCCGAACGCCGAGCCGATCGCGGCCGTGCGGGCCTCGGCGGCCTTGACACCGGCCGAGCGCTCCTGCTCGGCGCGCTTGGCGGGGTTGCCGCTCTTGCCCTTCTTGCGCACGGGCTGCTGCTTGCCCTTGGCCTTGCGGCCGGGCCCGCCCATGCCGGGCATGCCGGGGACGCCCATGCCGCGGCGCATCGCCTTCATCATCTTCTGCGCCTCGGCCAGGCGCTGGATCAGCTCGTTGACGTCGGTGACGGTGCGGCCCGAGCCGCGGGCGATGCGCGCGCGTCGTGAGCCGTTGATGATCTTGGGGTGCTGGCGCTCGTACGGCGTCATCGACTTGACCATGGCCTCGACGCGGTCGAACTCCCGCTCGTCGATGTTCTCGAGCTGGTCGCGCATCTGCGCCATGCCCGGCATCATGCCGAGCATCTTCTTCAGCGAGCCCATCTGCTTGACGGCAGCCATCTGGGCGAGGAAGTCGTCGAAGGTGAACTCCTCCTCCTCGACGAACTTGCGCGCCATCGTCTGGGCCTGGTCGGCGTCGAACGCCTTCTCGGCCTGCTCGATGAGCGTCATGACGTCGCCCATGTCGAGGATGCGCGAGGCCATGCGGTCGGGGTGGAAGATCTCGAAGTCGCCGACCTTCTCGCCGGTCGACGCGAACATGATGGGGCGCCCGGTCACGTTGGCGACCGACAGCGCCGCGCCACCGCGGGCGTCGCCGTCCAGCTTGGACAGCACGACGCCGGTGAAGTCGACGCCCTCGAGGAACGCGAGCGCGGTCTGGGCGGCGTCCTGGCCGATCATGGCGTCGACGACGAACAGCACCTCGTCGGGCTGCACGGCCTCGCGGATGTCGGCGGCCTGCTGCATCAGCTCGGCGTCGATGCCGAGCCGGCCGGCGGTGTCGACGATGACGACGTCGTGGTGGCGGGCGTGCGCCTCGGCGACGCCGGCGCGGGCGACGGCCACCGGGTCGCCCACCGAGCCGTGCTCGAGCTCGGCACCCTGGTTGCCGCGCTCGGGGGCGAAGACGGGCACTCCGGCTCGCTCGCCGACGACCTGCAGCTGGGTCACCGCGTTGGGGCGCTGGAGGTCGGCGGCGACCAGGATCGGCGTGTGCCCCTCGCTGCGCAGCCAGTGCGCCAGCTTGCCGGCGAGCGTGGTCTTCCCGGCGCCCTGCAGGCCCGCGAGCATGATGACGGTCGGCGGGTTCTTGGCGAACGCCAGCCGGCGGGTCTGGCCGCCGAGGATCGACACCAGCTCGTCGTTGACGATCTTGACGACCTGCTGCGCGGGGTTCAGCGCGCCCGACACCTCGGCGCCGAGCGCGCGGGTGCGCACCGCCTCGGTGAACTGGCGCACGACCGGCAGCGCGACGTCGGCCTCGAGGAGGGCGACGCGGATCTCCTTGACGGTGGCCGCGACGTCGGCCTCGGACAGCCGGCCCTTGCCGCGCAGGTTCTTGAACGTGGCGGCCAGGCGGTCGGACAGGGTGGCGAACACGGCGTGAGGGTCCTCGGGGTCGACCGGTCAGTTCCGCCCCAGCCTACGTGCTCGCGCGCCGTCCGCCGGGCCGCGATGACGCCACCCGCTCGCTGTCGCCCGACGCGGTCGCCACCCCGACGGTGTCCGCGCTGACCGGTGCACCTGGATCGCGTGGCCACCGCACGGTGGCGGGGCGGGCGGCTGCTGCGCACCGTGCCCCGGTGCCGCAGCCGTGGGCCGCTCGCGTCAGCTGCTCGGCACCTCGCCGGCGTCCACCAGGGTCGCGACCGCCTGGGCCACCCGTGAGGGGTCGAGCAGCGTGCCGTCTGGCTCGGCGAGGTAGAGCGTGTCGACCGCCTGCCCGGCGTGGGTCGCCACGTGCGCCGACCGGACGTCGACCCCGGCCGCAGCGAGGGCGCGGCCGAGGGCGTGCAGCAGGCCGGGCCGGTCGGCCGCGCGCACCTCCACGACGGTGGCGGACGACGACGCGCCGGGCACCAGCACCGCGCGCGGCTGCGCCACCACCCCGCGGGCGGGCCGGTAGGCGCGGTCGCGACGCGCGAGCCGGTCGAGCACGCCGCGGTCGCCCTCGGCGAGCCGGCGCAGAGCGGTCACGAGCGTCGGGACGGGCGGGAGGTCGCCGTACGGGGCGCTCACCCACCAGGTGTCGACCGCGACGCCGTCGACGGTGCGCACCAGCGCCGAGCGCACCGACAGCCCGTGCGAGGCGAGCAGCCCCGCGACGTCGCCGAACAGCCCGAGGCGGTCGGGTGCGACGACCGTGACGCCGTGCAGGCCGTCGAGCGCACCGATGTGGATCTGCGGGCCGGCTCCCCGTCGTACGCGCTCGGCGAGGGCCTCCTCCTGGTCGGTGAGCGGCGTGGGGCCGGGCACCGGGGCGCCGCGCAGCACGGCGAGCGCCCGGCCGACGAGGTCGTCGACGAGGCGTGCCCGCCAGGCGCTCCACGCGGCGGGCCCGGCGGCGCGGGCGTCGGCCTCGGTGAGCGCCCGCAGCAGCCGCAGCACGTCGGCGCGGCCGTCGACGGCGGCCACGACCGCCTGCACCGTGCCGGGGTCGTCGGGGTCGCGCCGGGTCGCCAGGTCGACGAGCGAGAGGTGCTCGAGGACGAGCCGGCCGACGACGTCGGCGTCCTGCTCCGACAGGCCGAGGACGACAGCGGCCGCGCGGGCGATGGGCGCGCCGGTGATCGAGTGGTCGCTCGCGCCGGGCCGCTTGCCGATGTCGTGGAGCAGGGCCGCGACGAGCAGCAGGTCGGGCCGCTCCACGTCGCGCAGGAACGGCCCGCAGGCGACGACGGTCTCGACCAGGTGACGGTCGACGGTGTGGCGGTGGACGGCGTTGCGCTGCGGTCGCGAGCGCACCTGCTCCCAGCCGGGGAACCAGCGGGTCGTGAGGCCCGCGAGGTCGAGCGACTCCCACACCGGCACCAGCGGCTGGCCGGCCGACAGCAGCTCGAGCAGCGCCTCGCGGGCCGCCGGCGGCCACGGCTTCGGCAGCGCCGGGGCGTCGCGGGACAGGTGCTCGACCGTGACCGGCGACAGCGGCAGCCCGTGCTGGGCGGCGGTGGCGGCGGCCCGCAGCGCGAGCACGGGATCGGCGTCCGGGCGCAGCCCCGCGCCCAGCACGACCTCGCCGTCGTGCTCGACCAGGCCGTGGCCCAGCGGCCGCAGCCGGGGGCGTCGCAGTCCCGGTCGCAGCCGTCGCGACGGAACCGCCTGGCGGGCGCGGCGCACCGTCGTGTCGACGCCGTAGGCGATGGTGCGGGCGGCCTGCGAGACCTGGGTGAGCAGGGCGTCGGCGTCGGCGGCACCGACCAGCCCGGCGACGGTGTCCTGCTCGGCCAGCAGCAGCTGGTCGCTGCCCTTGCCCGTGACGACGTGCAGGGCGTCGCGGACGTCGAGCAGCACCCGCTGCGCCTCGTCGACGGGCGCGTGGGGGCGGTCGGCGAGCCAGGACGCGACGAGCGCGCGCAGCACGGTGACGTCACGCAAGCCGCCCCGGCTCTCCTTCAGGTCGGGCTCGAGCAGGAACGCCGCGTCGCCGTGGCGCTGCGCCCGCTCGGCCAGGGCGTCGAGGACGTCGGGCATCCGGCGCCGCGCGGCACCGCGCCAGTCCTCGAGCAGCCGGGCACGGGTCGCCGCGACGAGGTTGGCGTCGCCGGCGATCACGCGCAGGTCGAGCAGGCCGATACCGGCCGCGAGGTCGTGCGCGGCGACCTCGCGGCACTGCGACGGGGTGCGCACCGAGTGGTCGAGCCGCATCTGCGCGTCCCACACCGGGTACCAGACGCTGTCGGCGAGGGCCGCGACCTCGGACGAGCTGCGGTGGTGCCCGTCGTGCAGCAGCACCAGGTCGAGGTCGCTCGCGGGACCGGCGTCGCCGCGCGCGAGGCTGCCGACCGCCGCGAGCGCGAGGCCGGTGACGTCCTCGCCGCCGGTCGCGTCGTCCCACAGCTCACCGAGCCAGGACTCGACCAGCTCGGCGAGGACGCGCCGGCGGCCCGGCCCGTCGTGGCGGTGCCACGACGACGACCGGGCCGCCGACGTCAGCCGCTCGGCACGCAGGTCGCGGACCGCGCGGGTCCGTCCTGGCGCGCCGGCCCCCGCGAGCGGCTCCATGCTGTGCCCCTTCAGGTCGATCGGTCGATCGGTCGAGCGGGTCGGATCGCGCCGAGCGGTCAGATCGCGTCGAGGCCGCGCTCGCCGGTGCGGACGCGGGCGACGTCCTCGACCGGGACCGTCCAGACCTTGCCGTCGCCGATCCGGCCGGTCTGGGCGCTCTTGACGAGGATCTCGACGACGTCGAGGGCGTCGCCGTCGTCGACGAGCACCTCCAGGCGCACCTTCGGCACGAGGTCGACGGTGTACTCCGCGCCCCGGTAGACCTCGGTGTGCCCGCGCTGGCGGCCGTAGCCGGACGCCTCGCTGACGGTCATGCCCTGCACCCCGAACGACTCGAGCGCCGTCTTCACGTCGTCCAGCTTGTGGGGCTTGATGATCGCGGTGACCAGCTTCATGCCGGCACCTCCTTCTCAGCGTCGGTGCTGCGGTGCAGCGTGGACGAGGCGACGGCGTGGAAGGCGGACCCTCCGCCGACGCCGGCCAGCTCGTACCCCGTCTCGGCGTGCTCGACCAGGTCGACGCCGTTCTCCTCGTCCTCGCGGTCGAGGCGGAAGCCGATGGTCTTGTCGATGGCGAGCCCGAGGATGAGGGCGATGACGAACGAGTAGACGAGCACGGACGCCGCACCCAGCGCCTGCTTGCCCAGCAGGTCGGCGCCGCCGCCGTAGAACAGCCCGTCGGCGCTGGCCCCGCCGGCCGCCTCGACGTCTGCGGTGCCGAAGAAGCCGATGTAGAGGCAGCCGACGATGCCGCCGACGAGGTGGACGCCGACGACGTCGAGCGAGTCGTCGTAGCCGAAGCGGTACTTCAGGCCCACCGCCAGGGCGCAGATCGCGCCGGCGACCAGGCCCAGCAGCACCGCGGCCCACGGCACGATCGAGGCACAGGCCGGGGTGACGGCGACCAGGCCCGCGACGGCGCCGGACGCCGCGCCGAGGCTGGTCGGGTGGCCGTCGCGCAGCCGCTCGACCAGCAGCCAGCCGAGCACGGCGGTGGCGGTGCAGACCATGGTGTTGGTGAAGGCCAGACCGGCCAGGCCGTTGGCGCCGAGCGCGGAACCGGCGTTGAACCCGAACCAGCCGAACCACAGCAGGCCGGCGCCCAGCAGCACCAGCGGCAGGTTGTGGGGGCGGAACGGCGTCTTGGGCCAGCCGTTGCGCTTGCCCAGCACGATGGCGAGGGCCAGGCCCGCGGCACCGGCGTTGATGTGGACGGCGGTGCCGCCGGCGAAGTCCTGCACGCCGCGCGACGCCAGCCAGCCGGCTCCGTTGCCGTCGGCGTCACCGAAGCTGAACACCCAGTGCGCGACGGGGAAGTAGACGATCGACGTCCAGAGCGTCACGAAGACCGACCAGCCGAGGAACTTCGCGCGGTCGGCGATGGCGCCCGAGATCAGCGCCGGCGTGATGATCGCGAACATCAGCTGGAACATCGAGAACACGAGCAGCGGGACCGCGTACTCGCTGCCGTTGATCGTCGTCATCTGGCCGAGCGTGCCGACCATGCCGGCGTAGTCCAGACCGCCCCAGAAGCCGTTGCCCTCCTGGCCGAAGGCGACCGAGAACCCGAACAGCGTCCAGAGCACGCTGACGATCCCGATCGTCACGAACGACATCATGAGCATGTTGAGCACGCTCTTCGCGCGGACCATGCCGCCGTAGAAGAACGCGAGACCGGGCGTCATGAGCAGCACGAGTGCAGCGCTCGTCAGCACCCAGGCAGTGTCACCTGTGTCCATCGACAGGACCTCCGCGGGAGTGGGACCGGATCACGCCGGTCGCGGGGGAAGAGATCGACGACCGGGGGTCCCGTCGTCTGCCGATGACAGTGCCGCCGCGCTGTTTCCGCGCCGCGCCGGTCCTGTTACGCCCAGGTGACCAACCCACCCCCGACGTGAACGGTGTGTTGCCGCCCCACCGCTCGTGTTGCCCCCAGGTCGCCTGCCCGCCCAGACCCTCAGGTCAGCAGGGCGTCGACGAAGTCGGCGGCGTCGAAGGGCGCGAGGTCGTCGGGACCCTCGCCGAGGCCGATGAGCTTGACGGGGACGCCGAGCTGGCGCTGCACCGCGACGACGATGCCGCCCTTGGCGGTGCCGTCGAGCTTGGTGAGCACGATGCCGGTGACCGAGACGACCTCGGCGAACACCTGGGCCTGGCGCAGGCCGTTCTGGCCGGTCGTGGCGTCGAGCACGAGCAGCACCTCGTCGACAGGCGACTGCTTCTCGATGACGCGCTTAACCTTGCCGAGCTCGTCCATCAGGCCCGCCTTGTTCTGCAGCCGGCCCGCGGTGTCGATCAGGACGACGTCCGCCTCGAGCTCGGCGGCGGTGCGGACCGCGTCGAACGCCACGGCGGCCGGGTCGGCGCCGTCGCGGTCGCTGCGCACGGTCGGGACGCCGACCCGCTCGCCCCAGGTCTGCAGCTGGTCGGCGGCGGCGGCGCGGAAGGTGTCGGCCGCCCCGAGGACGACGTCCTTGTCGTCGGCGACGAGCACGCGGGCCAGCTTGCCGACGGTCGTGGTCTTGCCGGTGCCGTTCACACCGACGACCAGCACGACGGCGGGCCGGTCGGCCAGCCGGTCGACGGCGAGGCTGCGGTCCATGGTCGGGTCGACCAGCCGCACCAGCTCGGTGCGCAGCAGCTCGCGCACCTGGGCGGGGTCCTTGACGCCGTCGACCTTGACCTGGGTGCGCAGCCGGTCGACGAGCTCGGTCGTCGGACCGACGCCGATGTCGGCCGCGAGCAGGGTCTCCTCGACCTCCTCCCACGTGGACTCGTCGACGTGGTCGCGCGACAGCAGCTGCAGCAGGCCCTGCCCGAGGGTGCTGTTGGACCGTGCCAGCCGGGCCCGCAGCCGCTGCAGCCGACCGACCGCGGACGCCGGCCGCTCGACGTCCGGCAGCCGCTCGAGCTCGTCGAGGTAGGCGTCGTCGACGGCCGTCGCGCCGTGGGGCTCGTCGAGCCGGTCGAGCAGGTCGACGTCGGCGACCGACCGCTTGGGCGCGTCACGCGGCTCGGTGGCGTCGTCGCCGACGCCGGGCAGCCGGTCGACGTCCGGGCGAGGCGCGACCGGCGCCCGACCACGCCCCCGACCGCGCACCAGCCCCACGACGAGGGCGACCGCCCCGACCGCGATGACGACGGCGAGGGAGACGATCAGCTCGAGGGTGTCCACGGGGGCGATGGTCCCAGACCGTGGGTAGCCTCGCCGCATGGCGCCCCCCTCCCGCCGACCCGTCGGCGGGGGTCTCGCGCTCGTCGCGACCGTGCTGTTCGGCGGCGGCATGGTGGGCGGCAACGCGCTCGTGCAGCTGTCGACCTCCGGCTCGGACGACGTCAGGCGCGTCGGCGCGACCGTGACCGACGCGGGCACCTACCGGCTCTCGGCCGTCGCCACCGCGCTGTGCGCGGCAGGCGTGCTGCTGCTCCTCTCCGCCGCCCGCCCCATCCGGTCTCGCGACGCCGGGGACGACGCCGCAAGCACCGTGGCCTTCGCCGCCGGAGCGGCCGCGTGCGCCGCCCTGCTCGTGCTCGCCGGTCTGCGGTACGCCGGCCCCGACGTCGCGCCCGCACCCGACGGCAGCGAGGCCGACCTGCTCACGGCGATGGCGTCCGCCTGCTCGTTCGCCGCCTTCGTGGCGCTCGGCCTCGCGCTGCTGGCCCGGCCCGGCCCCGACGGCGCGGTGCGGGTGCTGGGAAGGGTGGCGGGCGCGTGCTGCGCCCTCGGGCCGCTCGCGGCCGCAGCCGTCGGCGCGGCCGACGACGGCGCGGGCTACGGCGTCGCGCTGGCGTCGACGTCGGTGGGGGTGCTGCTGGTCACCGGCTGGGGGCTGTCGCTCGCCGTCCGCGGCCGCCAGCCCTAGACCATCCGCCGCGCCTCAGGCGCTGATGTCGCCAACCTCATGGCCGGGGGCGTCGGCCCGCGGGCCGGCCGCACGCTCTCGGGCCGCGCTCGCGAGGTCGCTGGTGCGCCCGCGGGCGGTGTGCAGCAGCTGCTCACCGTGGGGGGTCAGCACCTCGCGACCGTCACGGCGCGCCTGCACCGCCACGAGGGCGACGACGCCCATCGCGAGCAGCACGGTGACGATGAAGGCGAGCGCGAAGACGACCATGGGTCCACGGTGCCTGACACGGCCCCGCCGCAGCGAGCCGACCCGCCGTGCCGACCGGACGGGCACGCGACGTGCACACGCTGCTCACATCGCGGTGGTCACATCAGGCGCTGGTGGCCTCGCGCAGCCGCTGGCTGATGACCGTCGTCACGCCGTCGCCGCGCATCGTGACGCCGTACAGGGCGTCGGCGACCTCCATCGTGCGCTTCTGATGGGTGATCACGATGAGCTGGCTCGACTTACGCAGCTCCTCCAGGATCACGATGAGCCGGCCGAGGTTGGTGTCGTCGAGCGCGGCCTCGACCTCGTCCATGACGTAGAACGGGCTCGGGCGCGCCTTGAAGATCGCGACGAGCAGCGCGACCGCCGTCAGCGACCGCTCGCCGCCCGACAGCAGCGACAGCCGCTTGACCTTCTTGCCCGGCGGCCGTGCCTCGACCTCGATGCCCGTGGTCAGCATGTCGCCGGGCTCGGTGAGCACCAGCCGCCCCTCGCCGCCGGGGAACAGCCGGGCGAACACGCGCTCGAACTGCGCCGCGGTGTCGTGGTAGGCCGCCGTGAACACCTGCTCGACCCGCTGGTCGACCTCGCGGACGATGTCCAGCAGGTCGGTGCGGCTGCGCGTCAGGTCGCCCAGCTGCTCGGTGAGGAACCGGTGGCGCTCCTCCAGCGCGGCGTACTCCTCCAGCGCCAGCGGGTTCACCCGGCCCAGCTGGGCCAGCGCGCGCTCGGCCCGGCGCAGCCGCTTCTCCTGCTCCTCGCGCACGTACGCCGTGGGCTGCGGCTGCTCGGCCGGCGCGGGCTCGCCCGGCACCGGCACGGACGGCGGCACCGGCCGGTGCGGCCCGTACTCCTCGACGAGCACGTCGGGGTCGACCCCGAGCTCGTCGAGCGCCCGGGACTGCAGCGCCTCGATGCGCAGCCGCTGCTGGGTGCGCGCCACCTCGTCGCGGTGCACCGTGTCGGTCAGCACCCGCAGCTCGTCCTCGAGCCCGCGCAGCCCCTCGCGGGACGCGCTCATCGCGGCCTCCCGCTCGGCCCGAGCCCGGTCGGCGACGTCGCGCTCGTCGCGGGCCGTGGCGAGCGAGGTCTCCAGCAGCCCCAGCGCGTACGACGACCCGGCCTGCACCGCGCGGGCGACGTCGGCCTCCCGCCTGCGGCGCTCGCGGCGTGCCGCAGCCTTCTCGCGCGCCGCGAGCTCCTCGCGAGCTGCGCGCTCCAGGCC
>CAXTEJ010000060.1:0-19482 GCA_964243295.1 uncultured Actinomycetales bacterium
GCGCTGCGCCGCCTCGCGACGGGCGCGCTCGGCAGCCTCCGCAGCGAGCCGCACCTCCTCGGCAGCCCGATCGGCGGCCTCCTGCTCGGCCTGCCGGCGCAGCCGCTCGGCCTCGGCGGCCGCCTCGGCCTCGCCGCGCTCGCGCTCGGCGCGCGCGACCGGCGACTCCGGGAGCAGCGGCGCGAGCCGCTCGATCACCGCGAGGTGCAGTGCGGCCGGGTCGAGGGTGGCGTCGAGCACCAGGTAGCGCGACGGGGCGCTGCGGGCGAGCCCGAGGAAGCGCTCGCGCACGCGGGTGTGGAAGTCGTCGGGCTCGGCCTCGAGCCGGTCGTGCTGGTCGCCGCGGCGGTCGCGGCCGGCACCGGGCGCGATGTCGAGCAGCACGGTCAGGTCGGGCACCAGCCCTTGGGTCGCCCACCGCGACAGCTGCGACACCTCGGGCACCCCGAGGTCGCGGCCGGTGCCCTGGTAGGCGACGGAGGAGTCGACGTACCGGTCGGTGACCACGACCGCGCCCTGCTCGAGCGCCGGCAGCACCACGGTGTCGACGTGCTGGGCGCGGTCAGCGGCGAACAGCAGCGCCTCGGCACGCGGCTGCAGCGGCTCGCCGGCCAGCAGCAGCTCGCGCAGCCGGGCACCGACCGGCGTCGCGCCGGGCTCGCGGGTGAGCACGACCTGGTAGCCCTGCTGGTGCAGCCAGTCGCCGAGCAGCCGGACCTGCGTCGACTTGCCGGCGCCGTCGCCACCCTCGAAGGCGACGAACCGGCCGCCCGGGCGCTGGCGCCGCACCGGGGTGTCGTTGATGTCGCGGGCGCGCAGCGCAGTCGCGAGGTCGTCGCGCAGCGAGAAGCCCGGCCGGTCGTCCATCTGGCGGTACGACACGACGCCGACGGCCACCGCGGCGAGCCCGGCGAGCAGGAAGGTCGCCATGACACCGGTGTAGGTGAGCGCGACGTACTCGTTGACGCGCACGGTGTGGGGCAGCGACAGCACCTTCGACAGCAGCGCCGCGACGGCCGGCCCGAGCGCCAGCACCGTGACGAGCACGACGCGCACCATCGACAGCACGAACGCGAAGGTGCGCCCACGCACCTCGTCGCCGACCTCGAGCCCGAGCAGCGTGTAGCCGGTGACCCACGCGACGCCCGCGCACGCGCCCAGGCCCACGGTGAAGAACACGGCCAGCACGATGTTGGGCACGAGCGACAGCAGCACCAGCCAGACGCCGGCGGCCGCGATGGAGAGGCCGAACAGCCGCCGGCGGGAGAACTCGGCCAGCAGCCGCGGACCGGTCCACATGCCGAGCGCGAGGCCGAGGAAGACGGACGCGAACAGCGTGCCGTAGCCGGGCGAACCTGCCTTGAGGTCGGCGACGAACGCCTGCGCCAGGCCGATGACGACACCACCGGCGGCGAACGCCCCCAGCATGCCGAGCACCAGGCCTCGCACGAGCGGGGTGCGGCCGACGTACCGCCAGCCCTCGAGCGCGGTCTGCCACACCGACTCCTGGTGGCTCAGCGGCGTCGGCGGCGGGAACTCGAGCCGCCAGATCACTGCGGCCGAGACCAGGAACGTCAGGGCGTTGACGTAGAGCGCGAGGTACGTCGGCTGGCCGGCGAGCGCGGGGACGAACTCGTCCAGCACCCCGTTGGCGAGCGTGAGCCCGGAGAACACCACCGCCGCGATCGGCGCGGAGCCGTAGGTGACGACGAGGCTGAGCTGGTTGGCCGCCTCGAGCCGGTTGCGTGGCACCAGGTTGGGGACCGTCGCCTCCTTCGCCGGCATCCAGAACAGCCCGACGACCTCGATGAGGATGGTCGCGACGAACAGCCACCACAGCGTGCCGACCAGCGGGATCGTGCAGAACAGCACGAAGCGCAGCACGTCGCCGTAGACGAGGGTCCAGCGGCGGTTCAGCCGGTCGGCCACCACCCCGGCGATCGGCCCGAACACCACGGCGGGCGCGAGGCGCAGGATGAAGACACCCGACACCGCGAGCAGCCTGGACGACGTCCCCGTCGCGAGCGCACCGGCGAGCGAGGTGGTGGCGAGCAGCCCCAGCCAGTCGCCGAACGACGACAGGCCGAGCGCCATCCACAGCCGCCGGAACGGCGTGATCGCGAGGACCGCGCGCACGTCATGGTCCGGCGGCTCGGGCGCCGCGGGGAGCGCCGACCCGGACGGCGTGCTGGTGTCGACCACGTCCACGACCCTACGCGAGGGCACCGACAGCCCGGATCCACCGCCGCCCACGTCCGGGTCCGTGGCAGCCGCGGTCTCGACACGTGGACGCCGCCCGGACGACGGGGCGCGGCGACCCGACCGACGTGGCCACCGGACGCCGCACCGCCGGCAACCACCGACCACCGCCGGACCACCGCCGGACCACGGCCGACCGACTCCCGGCCACCACCGCCGTAGCGCCGACAGCCGCCGACCAGATCAGCTGGGGGCGGTCGTCTTCTTGGCAGCCGTCTTCTTCGCTGTCGTCTTCTTGGCCGCGGTCTTCTTGGCGGTGGTCTTCTTCGCGGCGGTCTTCTTGGTCGTGCGCTTCTTGACCGGGCCGCGGGCGCGCTTGTCGGCGAGCAGCTCGGCGGCGCGCTCGAGGGTGATCGCGTCGACCTCGTCGTCCTTGCGCAGCGTCGCGTTGACCTCGCCGTCGGTCACGTAGGCGCCGAAGCGGCCGTCCTTGACGACGACGGGGCCGCCCGACACCGGGTCGACGCCGAGCTCGCGCAGCGGTGGGGTGACGGCCCGGCCGCGACCGCGCTTGGGCTCGGCGTAGACCGCGAGCGCCTGCTCGAGGGTGATGTCGAACAGCTGGGCCTCGGAGCTGATGGTGCGCGAGTCGGTGCCGCGGCGCAGGTAGGGGCCGTAGCGGCCGTTCTGCGCGGTGATCTCCTCGCCGGACTCGGGGTCGAGGCCGACGAGGCGCGGCAGCGACAGCAGCCGCAGCGCGTCGTCGAGGGTCACCGACTCGGGGGTCATGTCCGTGAACAGGCTCGCAGTGCGGGGCTTGACCGCGGCGGCCTTCTTGGCCGCCTTCTTCGCGCCCTTGACCGGGCCGCCCGACGGCTTGGTCGGGGTGAGGCGGGCGCCTGCGCCGGCGTCCGGCTCGTCGTCGGAGGGACGCTCCTCGAGCACCTCGGTGACGTAGGGACCGTAGCGGCCGGCCTTGACGATGATGCGGCGCCCGGTGGCCGGGTCGTCGCCGAGCTCGCGGCCGTCGTCCCCGCTCATGGTGAGCAGCTCGCGGGCCTTCTCGACGGTCAGCTCGTCGGGGGCGAGGTCGTCGGGGACGGTGGCGCGCTGCGGCTCGCCCGCCTCGTCCATGACCTCGACGTAGGGGCCGTAGCGGCCGACGCGCAGCACCACGCCCTCACCGATCGGCACGGTGCTGATGTCGCGCGCGTCGATGTGCTCGAGGTCGTCGGCCAGGCCCTTGAGCCCGTCGATGCCCTCGGCGTCGCCGAAGTAGAAGCGCTGCAGCCAGTTCGAGCGGTCCTCGTCGCCGCCCGCGATCCGGTCGAGGTCGCCCTCCATCGCCGCGGTGAAGTCGTAGTCGACCAGCCGCGGGAAGTGCTCCTCGAGCAGCCGGGTGACGGCGAACGCGAGCCACGAGGGCACGAGGGCGTTGCCGCGCTGGCCGACGTACCCGCGGTCGACGATGGTCGAGATGGTCGAGGCGTACGTCGAGGGCCGGCCGATGCCGCGCTCCTCGAGCGCCTTGACCAGGCTCGCCTCGGTGTAGCGGGGCGGCGGGCTCGTCTCGTGGCCGTTCGCGTCCATGGCACGGGTGTCGAGGGCGTCACCGACCGCCATCGCGGGCAGCCGGCGCTCGGCGTCGCGCTCGGCGTCGCTCGACGCGCGCTCCTCGTCGCGCCCCTCCTCGTAGGCGGCGAGGAAGCCACGGAAGGTGATGACGGTGCCGCTGGCGGAGAACTCGGCGTCACGGCCGTCGCGGGCGGTGGCGGCGAGGCGGATCGAGGCGGTCGAGCCGCGGGCGTCGGCCATCTGGCTCGCGACCGTGCGCTTCCAGATCAGCTCGTAGAGGCGGAACTCGTCGCCGCGCAGCTGGCCCGACACCTGCGCCGGGGTGCGGAAGCGGTCGCCCGAGGGGCGGACCGCCTCGTGGGCCTCCTGCGCGTTCTTGGACTTGCTGGCGTAGACGCGGGGCTGGGCCGGCACGTACTCGGGGCCGTAGAGCTCGGCCGCCTGGGTGCGCGCGGCGGTCAGCGCCTCGGTCGACAGCGTCGTCGAGTCGGTGCGCATGTAGGTGATGAACCCGTTCTCGTACAGCGTCTGCGCGACGCGCATGGCGTGGCGCGAGGAGAACCGCAGCTTGCGACTGGCCTCCTGCTGCAGCGTCGAGGTCGTGAACGGCGCGGCCGGACGACGGGTGTACGGCTTCTCCTCGACCGACCTGACCGTCACCGTGGTGCCCTCGAGGGCCTCGACGAGCGCGGTCGCCCCAGCCTGGTCGAGGTGCACCGTCGAAGCCGACCTCAGCCGGCCCAGGTCGTCGAAGTCGCGGCCGGTGGCCACGCGGGCGCCGTCAAGCGAGGTCAGGCGCGCCGGGAACCCGGCGGCCTCCTGCTCGGCCTGCGGCGCGAGGGTGGCCGTGAGGTCCCAGTAGGACGCCGACCGGAACGCCATGCGCTCGCGCTCGCGCTCGACGACCAGGCGGGTGGCCACCGACTGCACGCGGCCCGCGGACAGGCCCGGCCCGACCTTGCGCCACAGCACGGGCGAGAGCTCGTAGCCGTAGAGGCGGTCGAGGATGCGGCGGGTCTCCTGCGCGTCGACGAGCCGGTCGTCGAGGTCGCGGGTCGACTCGACCGCACGCTGCAGCGCCTCGCGGGTGATCTCGTGGAAGACCATGCGGTGCACGGGGACCTTCGGCTGCAACGTCTCCAGCAGGTGCCACGCGATGGCCTCGCCCTCGCGGTCCTCGTCCGTCGCGAGGTAGAGCTCGTCAGCGTCCTTGAGCAGGCGCTTGAGCTCGGCGACCTTCTTGCGCTTGTCGCCGTCGACGACGTAGTAGGGCTCGAAGCCGCTGTCGACGTCGACCGCGAACTTGCCGAAGGGCCCCTTCTTCATGTCGGCGGGCAGCTCGCTGGGCTGGGCGAGGTCGCGGATGTGGCCGACGCTGGCCTCGACGTCGTACCCAGCGCCGAGGTACCCGGCGATGGTCTTCGCCTTCGCGGGCGACTCGACGATGACGAGCCGTCGCGGTGCGGAGTCGGACTTCGAGCCGGCCACGAGCCTGCCTTCCACAGTGGAGCGGTGGTGACCCCGTGTGTGGGTCAACGGTCACGACGGTAACGCCTCGACGGCCGTAGTCGGTCCGCGCCCGCACCCTGGTGCCGCGCCGGGCCGGCCGCTCAGCGCCCGCGAGCGGCCTGCCGCGCCAGCCGGTAGGCCAGGCCCAGCCCGCACACGAGGATCCCGCCGACGACCGATCGCCAGGGCAGGGTCGAGACGAGGACGACGCACCCGCCGGCACCCAGCACCTGCAGCGGCCGGGGGAAGCGGCGGTGCGCGCCGTCCTGGGTGCGCGCCGCCAGGTTGGCGACCAGGTAGTACAGGAGCACGCCGAAGGAGGAGAAGCCGATCGCCCCGCGCAGGTCCAGGGTGAGCACCAGGGCGCAGACTGCGACGGCGACCACCAGCACCGCCCGCTGCGGCACCCGGTGGACCGGGTGGACGTCGGCGAGCCAGCTGGGCAGGTCGCCGGTCCGGGCCATCGCCAGCGACGTGCGGCCCAGGCCCGCGACGAGCGCGAGCAGGGCCCCGAGGGCTGCGGCCGACGCCCCCACCCGGACGACGGGCCCGGCCCATGCCGTGCCGGCGACGGCGTCGGTCAGCGGCGCGGCCGAGGCGGCCAGCCGGTCGGGGCCCAGCGCGAGCAGCAGGGTGGCCCCGACGACGGCGTACACCGCGACGGCCAGCGCCAGCGCGCCCTGGATCGCCCGGGGGATCGTGCGGGCCGGGTCACGCACCTCCTCCCCCATCGTCGCGATCCGCGCGTAGCCGGCGAAGGCGAAGAACAGCAGGCCGGCCGACTGCAGCACGCCATGGACGCCGCCCGGCGCGAACCCGGCCGCACCACCGGCGAGCCCTGCGGTGGTGGCCACGCCGGTCAGGGCCACCCCCACGGCCACCGCCAGTGCCAGCAGGACGACGGTCACGACCACCCTGGTCAGCCGCGCCGTGCGCGTGACTCCCAGGCAGCTCACGCCCGCGATCGCCAGGACAGCGAGCGCCGCGACCGGTCGCTGCCAGCCCGGCGGGACGGCGTACGCGGCGAAGGTCAGGGCCATGGCGGCGCAGCTGGCGGTCTTGCCGACGACGAACGACCAGCCGGCGAGGAAGCCCCAGGTGTGCCCGAGCCGCTCGCGGCCGTAGACGTAGGTGCCGCCGGACGTCGGGTACTGCGCCGCGAGCTGGGCGGACGACGTCGCGTTGGCGTAGGCGACGACCGCGGCGACCAGCAGGCCGAGGAGCAGCGCGCTGCCGGCGACGTCTGCGGCCGGGGCGAACGCGGCGAAGACCCCGGCACCGACCATGGAGCCGAGCCCGATGACCACCGCGTCGGCGGTGCCCAGGCGACGGTCGAGCGCCGGAGACGTCATGCCGCCATCCCGGCTGCCATGCCACCGGTCAGCGCTCGCCCGGTGACCGGTCGCGGCATCAGCGTTCGCGCAGGCGGTCCATCGCGAGGCGCACCGTCCGGGCGGCGAGCTCCTCGATCGAGACCCGGTCGAACTCGCGGACCGCGCTGCGCACGTGCACGTGCGTCGTGCCGACCAGACCGACGGGCACACCCCCGGCGCCGTGCAGCGCGCCGTACACGCTGCCGACGGTCGCCCCGTTGGAGTCGGTGTCGCGACCACCCGCGATGGTGATGCCGACGGCGTCGACGAACGACTGGCCGTACAGCAGCCCGATGGCGATGAGCGCGGCGTTGTTGACGGTGTGGACCCACGGGTAGTGGCCGAGCGCGGAGTCCACCCAGTCCAGCGCGTCGTTGGCGCTGGCGCCGCCGTCGTGCATCCGCTGGACGTGTCGCAGCGCCTCGGCGAGACGCGAGTCGGTGGGCACGACGTGCTGCGCGTGCCGCAGCGCCTCCTTCGCCGAGCTGACGGCGAGCGCGCAGGCGACGAGCGCCGCTGCCCACATCTCGCCGTACTTGCCGTTGGCGGTGTGGCTGAGCCGGGCGTCGACCAGGGCCATGCGCGCGGCCTCGGCCGGGTCACCCGGCGAGACGTAGCCGTACGCGTCGGCGCGGATGAGCGCGCCGATCCACTCGCGGTAGGGGTTGTCCTGCGTCGCGGTCTCCGGCGGGCGCAGGCCGCGGATCAGGTTGCGGTAGGCAGCACGCTCGGCCGTGAAGGTCTGCAGGAACGGGATCCGGTCGAGCCAGGCCTGCGCCACCTGCTCGGTGGTGAAGGCGCGCCCGTGCTCCTCGAGCACGTGCAGCGCCAGGATCGTCCAGTCGATGTCGTCGTCGCGCGGCACGTCGACGAACCGGCCCGCGGACGCGAGGGGCGCCGACTCGTGCAGCGCCGGGACGCCGTCCGGCAGCGGGTCCAGCAGCGGCAGGTAACCCGTCTGCGGCCACTGGCCGGCCGCGCGCAGGTAGGTCTCGACGTGCCGACGGTCCCACCCCTCGACCGGCTTGCCCATGGTGTTCCCGACGGTGCGCCCGACCCAGGCACCTCGGATGCGGTCGGGCAGCTGCGCGAGGTCGACGTCGACCCGCTGGGCCCGCGCCGCCAGCCGCAGCAGCGACGCCTCGTCGTCAGGCTCGTCGAACGTCCAGGAGTCGTTGCGGCGCAGCGCGAGCAGCCGGACGCTCAGTTCGGCCAGGGACTGCAGGTGGCCTGCGGCGGCGGCCTCGCGGACCTCACCCGCGAGGGTGCCGACGGGGTAGCCGCTGTGGGCCAGCTGCTCCGCCTCGTCGGGAACGGTGTCACGCAGGTCGAGCACGTCATGCATCGTCAGTCCAGAGGTAGGAGTGGATCAGCGTCTCAGCCCTTGACCGCACCGGAGAGGAAGCCCTGGGTCACCTGGCGCTGCATCGCCACGAACAGCACCAGGACCGGCAGGATCGTGATGAGCGTGCCCGCCGCCAGCGGGCCGATGTCGACCGAGCGGCCACCGAGGAACAGGTAGAGACCGGTGGTCAGCGGGCGGTACTCACCCCCTGGCAGGTAGAGCAGCGGCACCAGGAAGTTGTTCCAGTTCTGCAGGAACGTGAAGACGGCCAACGCCGCCATGCCGGAGCTCACCAGCGGCAGCATGACCTTGGCGAAGATCTGCCACTCGGTCGCCCCGTCGATCCGCGCGGCCTGCTCGAGCTCGGTCGGCAGGTCGGAGAAGAACGCGCGCATGAAGAACGTGCCGAACGACAGGCCGGTGCTGGCCAGGACGAGGTTGACGCCCACCAGGCTGTCGAGCAGCCCCATGGACCGCAGCTGGAAGTACAGCGGGACCATGTAGGTGAAGAAGGGAACGAGCAGACCCAGCACCACCAGGTAGAAGACGACGCTGCGTCCGAAGAACGGCAGCCGGGCGAAGGCGTAGCCGCCCATGGTGGACAGGATCACCACCAGGATCGTGCTCGGCACCGACAGCAGGAAGCTGCTCAGGACGTAGTCCTGGAAGTTCCCGACGGTCCACGCCGTCACCAGGTTCTCGGTCGAGAACGAGCTGAACAGCCCGAAGGGGTTGACCTTGACGTCGGCGCTGGTCTTCATCGCCGTGGAGACGGTCAGCACCACCGGGAAGATCATCAGCAGGCTGAGGACGATCAGCAGGATGTGCTTGCCGGTCAGCGTGGCCAGGCCCTTGCTCCTGCCGCGTGCGGCCTCGGAGCTCAGCCGCTGGTCACGGCGCGCGGCCGTCTCGGTCGTCTTGGTCGCGGTCATGCGCCCGTCCCTTGCAGCGAGGCCCTGCGTTGCAGCCGGTTCAGGTAGATCGCGAACGGGACCGCCATCAGCGTGATGACGAGCGCCAGGGTCGTGCCGTAGCTGATCCGGTTCAGCTCGAAGGCGCTGCTGTAGGCGTAGGTGCCCAGCACCTCGGTGGCGCCCGCAGGCCCACCACCGGTCATCACGAAGATGATGTCGAAGACGCTGAAGCCGCCCACCAGGGTGAGGGTCGTGACCATGAGGAACACCGGCATGATCTGCGGCAGGATGATGTACCGCAGTCGCTGCGCGCCGTTGGCGCCGTCCAGCCGTGAGGCGTCCACCAGCTCGACGTCGACGTTGCGCAGCGCGGACAGGAAGATGACGAACACGAAGCCCGCCGTCGCCCACACCGCGGTGCCCAGGACGGCGTAGAGCGCCGTGTTCGGGTTGCCCAGCCAGCCGGTGGTCAGCGCCTCGAGCCCCACCGCCTCGAGGGCCCGGTTGAGCCAGCCACGTGAGGGCTCGTAGATCCAGCCCCACACGACGCCGACCGCGACCTGCGGCAGCACGTAGGGCAGGAAGAACGCCACGCGGTACAGCACGCTGGTGCGACCGACGTTCCAGACCAGCATCGCCAGGGCCAAGCCGATCACCAGGGGCGCGATCGTGCCGATCACGATCCAGATGACGTTGTTCCACAGGGCGGACCAGACGTCGTCGTCCCGCACCAGCTCGGTGAAGTTGGCCAGTCCCACCCACGGCGGGTTCAGGTCGATCCCGTTGAAGTCGACGAACACGTAGTACACGGCGTTGAGCATGGGGAACAGCAGGAAGACGGTGGTGAGCAGCAGCAGCGGCGCCACGAGGACCATGCCGAGGCGCGCCTGCGCCTTGCGGGTGTGGGCGGGCGCATCGGACGCGATCCGACGACGCCACCGCGGTGTGCTCGGCAGCGCCGGAGCCGCGGTCGACGTGGCGGTCATGACAGCTCCTGAGCGCGCCGGCTCACTTCTTCTCGGCCGCCTGCTGCAGGTCCGCAGCGACCTCCTGGGGCGTCTGCTGCCCGGTGAGCACCGCCTGCATGCCGTCGTACATCGCCTTGTTGAACTCGTCAGTGGTGAGGACGTCGATGTTGTGCCCGAAGTCCCCGTCGCCGGTGGACAGCGTGGCGGTGTCCGCGAGCACCTTGGTGAACAGTGGCGAGATGTTGAGCCCCTTGGTGTCGACGGGCTGCGGCGGAATGCTGTGCAGGTTCTCGACGATCCACCGGCCGTGCTCGGGTGAGGCGAGGAAGTCGACGAGCTTGACCGCGGCCTCCTTGTCGGGGCTGCCGGCGGAGACGTACGGGCCGGAGCCGATCCCGCCGGTGAAGATGCCGGGGCCGTCGGGCGAGGGGAAGGGGATGTAGCCGACGTCGAACTTCACGGCGTCGTCGATCTCTCCCACCAGCCAGCTGCCCGTCGGGATCATGGCAGCCTCGCCGGAGAAGAACTGGGCGGTGGAGGTGTCGTAGTCGACGGACGTCGGCGACCTGGGCAGGTAGCCGGCCTTGTCGAGGTCCTGCCACAGCTTGAGCGCGGAGACGACCTCGGGTGAGTCCCACGACTTCGAGCCGTCGATCAGGCTCTCGACGCCGGCGGACCCCACGCTGCTGGACAGCGCCATGCTCAGCAGGTGACCGCCCTGCCACCCCTCCTTGTCGCTCACCGCCAGCGGCACGGTCTTGCCGTCAGCCTTGATCTTCGCCGCGGCCGCCTGCAGGTCGGCGATCGTCTTCGGCGGCGAGATGTTCAGCTTCTTCAGGATGTCGGCGTTGTAGAAGATGCCGATGGTCTCCAGCTCGCCGGGGACGCCGTAGACCTTCCCGTCGACCGTGACCTGCTCCTTGGCGAAGTCGTAGACCTGCCAGTCGTTCTTCGCGTACGCGTCGGTGAGGTCGTAGACCAGGCCGGCCTTGGCCAGCGCTCCACCGAAGCCCGGGCCGGAGCCCCAGTTGAAGACGTCCGGACCCTCGCTGGAGCGCAGCTGGGTCTGCAGCACGGTGCGCATCGTGTCGAAGGGCAGCGTGCTGACCGCCACGCTGATGCCGGACTCCTTCTCGAACACCGCCAGGCGTGTCTTGAGGGCGTCCAGCGCGGCTGCGTCCTCCGGCTCCTCGATGAGGTACTTGAGCGACGTGGCGCCGCCGGACGCGCTCTCGTCATCGGCGGCGGACTGGACGGGACCTCCGGTGCAGGCGGTCACGAGCAGGGCCAGCGCACCGGCGACGAGGAGCGCGGGGCGCGCTGCTGCGCGGGTTGCGGCGGCCGGGGGGGGTCGACGGTGCACGGGTCTGCTCTCGCTCGGCGTTGCGGTCGTGAAGGACGCCTGGTGCGCCGATCCACGGGCAGAGTTACACCGCGAAATACGTGTGTCAATCACCTCCCCGGCTCCTCGCGCCCGCGAGAAGATATTCACCCGGCCGATTTCAGCTGTTCCATCTCGCCGAGAGCCGTGGGCACCGGACGACGGAGCGATCGTGCGACCATGCGTGCCTCTTGGCGATCCGGCCCGGACAGGCGCTGTTCGGCTGACGCCAGTGGTCACAACGAGGCGAAGGACGCTCACCATGGGACAGCTCGTCCGCTTCTCCGCGCCGTCCACGGCTGAGGTCGTCGACTTCGAGGACCGGGATCCGGGCGCCGGTGAGGTGCTGGTCGAGACCCTGTTCTCCGGCATCTCCGCCGGCACCGAGCTGACCGTCTACCGAGGCAGCAACCCTTACCTCGCCCGCACCTGGGACCCGGTGCGACGGTTGTTCGTCCCGGGGACGTCGACCATGACCTACCCGGTGGACGCCTTCGGCTACGAGGAGGTGGGACGGGTCGACGCAGCGGGTTCACCCGCCGACCAGGACCTCGTGGGCCGGCTCGTGTGGGGCGCCTGGGGGCACAGGTCCAGCACGGTGCTCTCGGCGGAGCTCGGCCGCGCGCAGCTGCTGCCGGAGGGGCTCGAGGCGGTGACCGGGGTCTTCGCCAAGATCGGCGCCATCGCCCTGAACGCCGTGCTGGACGCCGACATCCACGTGGGCGAGTCGGTCGTGGTGTTCGGCGCCGGGGTGCCGGGGCAGATCGTCGCCCAGCTCGCCCGGCTCAACGGCGCGGTGGTCACCGTCGTGGATCCGGTGGCCTCGCGTCGTGCCATGGCCCGACGTCTCGGTGCGGTGGACGCACTCGACCCGGCCGCAGACGACGTCGCCGCGCTGGTGCGCGAGGCCACGAGCAACCGCGGCGCCGACGTCGTCATCGAGATGACCGGCAGCTACCCGGCCCTGCACGAGGCGGTGCGGTGCGCCGCTTACAGCTCACGGGTCGTCGTGAGCGGCTTCTTCCAAGGTGGGGCCGAGCCGGTGCGGCTGGGGGAGGAGTTCCACCACAACCGGATCAGCATCGTCGGCTCACAGATCTCGGGGGTGGCCCCCCACCTGCAGCACCGCTGGGACGAGCTGCGCCTGTCGACGACGGTCCTGGCTCTGGCGCAGCAGGGCAGCATCAGGCTCGACGACCTGGTCAGCCACGTCGTCCCCGCGGCAGCGGCGCCGTCCGCCTTCGAGATGCTCGACAGCGTCCCCGCCGATGCCCTCCAGGTGGTGCTGGACTACGGCGTCGCCGGCTGAGCGCCGGGTGCCGGCAGCCCTCAGTCGGCCGGGACGACGTCGCCGGTCGTGATCGTCATGGCGGCGTTGACGAGGGCGAGATGGCTGAGCGCCTGCGGCAGGTTGCCGAGGAAGGCGCCGTCAAGCGGGTCGATCATCTCCGCCATGACGCCGACGTCGTTGGGCGCGCACGCGACGAGCTCGTCCATCAGCGCGCGGGCCTCGTCCTCGCGCCCGACCAGGTGCAGCGCCGACGCCATCCAGAACGAGCACGCGACGAAGGTGCCCTCCTCGTGCTGCATGCCGGAGTAGCGGAACAGGTGCGGCCCGGCACCCAGCTCGGCCCGCAGCGCGTCGAGCGTCGAGCTCATGCGCTCGCCGCGGTCGAAGCCGCTGATCGCGTGCAGCAGGATCGACGCGTCGAGGGCGTCGCTGCCAGGGTGCATCACGTAGCTGCCGCGCTGCTCGTCCCAGGCCTCGGCGGCCACCCACCGCCGGATCCGCTCCGCCTCGCTGCGCCAGCGCGAGGGGTCGCCGGGGATCTGGCCGAGCTCGGCGAGGTGGACGGCGTTGGTGAGCGCCACCCAGCACCCCAGCTTGGACGTCGTGTAGTGCTGCTCGGTCTCCAGCTCCCACATGCCGGCGTCCTTGCTGCGCCAGCGGTCGCAGGCCTTGTCGGCGACGCCGGCGAGCATCCTGCCCGACGTCGCGTCGAGCACGTTGCCGTTGTCGACGTACAGCCGCACGATGGTGAAGACGTCGCTGTAGGCGCCGAGCTGCAGCTGCTCGGAGGCGCGGTTGCCGGTGTAGACCGGGCCGATGCCGCGCCAGCCCGGGACGTCGCGCTCGACCTTGCCGGGCGGCAGCTCGCCGTCCACCTGATAGAAGACGAGTGGCTCGGGCCCGTGCGCGCGGATCGTCGCGAGCAACCAGCTGATGGCGCCGTGGGTCTCCTCGCGCAGTCCGAAGCGGTACAGCGCGGTGAGCGCGTAGGCCATGTCTCGCACCCAGGCGTAGCGGTAGTCCCAGTTCTTGCCGCCCGCCCAGCTCTCGGGCAGCGCGACCGTCGCCGCCGCCGCGACGGCGCCCGTGGGCGCCATCACGAGCTGCTTGAGGACCAGCACGCTGCGGCGCACCTGCTCCTCCCAGGGGCCGTCCCAGGTGAACTCCCGCGACCACGCGGCCCAGGTGGCGACCGTGTGGTCGACGCCGGCGTCGATCGCCGCCGGGTCGGGCAGCGACAGCGGCTCGTCGGCGGTGGCGACGAGGGCCAGCAGGTGGCGGGAGCCGGCAGAGGTCACGTACGTGGCTGCGACCTGCTCGTCGTCGTCGGTGACGTCGTCGGCGCCGAGGGTGCGCACCGCCATGGTGAGCCGGCCGACCCGCAGCACCGTGCCGCTGGTGGTGCGCTGCACCCACGGCGACGCCGAGCCCAGGCACGTGCCCGGGTGGACGACGCCGCGCAGCCGCACGCTGCCGCTCACCCCGTCGACCCGCCGGGCGAGCTCGGACCACGGCAGCCGCCCGGCGACCCCGGTGTTCATGCTGTCGGTGACGCGGGCGACGCCGGAGGCCGTGGTGAAGGTCGTCGTGAGCACGTTGGTGCCCTCCACGTACGCCCGCTCGACCTCGAAGGGCTCGACCGGCGCCATCCCGACGTAGCCGCCGTGGCCGGAGTCGAGCAGCGCGGCGAACGGCGGCGGGGCGTCGATCATCGGCAGCGGCAGCCAGTCGACCCGGCCGTCGCGCGCGATCAGGGCGACGGTGCGGCCGTCCCCGATCGCGGCGTACGACCGCAGGTCGGCATAGCCGTCCCGCCGGCAGGCCTCGTCGCCGGCGCCCCGCCGGTCCGTCACGGCGTGGGCATCCCGCCGTTGGCGTTCAGGGTCTCGCCGCTGACGTACGACGACTCCTGCGAGGCGAGGAAGACGTACGCCGGAGCCATCTCGGCCGGCTGGCCGGCGCGCCCGAGCGGCGTCTCGGCGCCGAACTCGGGGAGCTTCTCGGTCGGTTGGCCGCCCGAGGCCTGCAGCGGCGTCCACACCGGTCCGGGCGCCACGACGTTGACCCGGATGCCCTTCGGCGCGAGCTGCTGGGCCAGCGCCTTGCTCATCGTGTTGATGGCCGCCTTCGTCGAGGCGTAGTCGACCAGCCCCGCCGAGGGCGAGTAGGCCTGGATCGAGCTGGTGTTGATGATCGACGCGCCCGCCGGCAGGTGCGGCAGCGCCTCCTGGATGATCCACACCATCGCGAAGACGTTGACACGGAAGGTCGCCTCGAGCTGCTCGGTGGTGAGGTCGGCGAGGTCGTCGACGTAGACCTGCTTGCCGGCGATGTTGGCGATGATGTCGAGCCCGCCGAGCTCCTCGACCGCGGTGCGCACCAGGGCGCGGGCGACCTGCTCGTCGCTGAGGTCGCCGGGGAACAGCACCGCCGTGCGGCCGGCCGCCCGCACGAGCTCGGCGACGGCCTCGGCGTCCTCCTGCTCCTCGGGCAGGTAGCTGAGGACGACGTCGGCGCCCTCGCGCGCGAACGCGATCGACGTGGCGCGCCCGATGCCGGAGTCGGCGCCGGTCACGAGCGCCTTGCGCCCGGTCAGCCGGCCGCTGCCGCGGTAGGTCGCCTCGCCGTGGTCGGCCTGCACCGCGAGGTCGGCGTCGAGGCCGGTGCCGTCCTGCTGCTGCTCGGGGAAGCCCTGCTCGCGGTACTGGCTGACGGGGTCGGTGAACGTGTACTGGTCGGTCATGACATCTCCTCTGTAGCGGTCGCGGCCCCTCCCGTGCCCGCCGCGGGCCCGGTCATGCGGGCAGCAGCAGACCGTCGGCCACCAGAGCCCGGACGGCGGGCAGCAGCCGTGCGGTCAGCTCGCCCACCGGCTCGTCGAGCAGCCGGCCCAGCGCGTCGAGGATCACGCCCACCGTCAGCTCGCCGTCGCAGGCGCCGACCAGGCCCGCGAGCGCGGTGTCGGCGCGCACGGCCCGCTGCAGCCCGCCGCCCTGGCGCAGCAGCACCACCTGCGGGTGCTCGTCGCCCGGGCGGCCGTGGCGCTCTTCGGTGACGTCGTCGGCGAAGACCAGGCGGCGGGCGGTCAGCGCCTGGTCGTCGTGGGTGCGCAGCCAGTCGTGCGCCGACAGCACCGCCGCGACCGTCTGGCCCAGCGGTCCGCCGCCGCCGAGCGGCCCGGGCAGGTCGTCGAGCCGGCGCAGCAGCGGGCCGTCGGGGTCGCCGTCCGGGCGGCGCAGGGTGATGACCCCGAAGCCGATCTCGGTGACCCCGCGGGCAGTGAAGTCGTCGAGCCAGGCCTCGAGCAGGGCCGTGTGGGCCGGGTCGCCCGGCCGCAGACCGCCGTCGCGGGCCCAGGTCTCGGCGTACTCGGCGGGGTCCTGGCGCTCGCGCTGCACGACCCAGGCGTCCACGCCGGGCGGCAGCCACGACGCGACGCGCTCGCGCCAGTCCTCACCGCCCCGCACCTCCCAGTTGCCGAGCAGCTGCGCCACGCCGCCGGGCCCCAGCACGCCGCCGAGCGACCCGACGAGACCGCTCACGAGCTCGTCGCCAGCCAGCCCGCCGTCGCGGTACTCGTACTCCGGCACGCCGGCGGCGCGCGGGGTGATGACGAACGGCGGGTTGCTGACGGCCAGGTCGAACCGCTCCTCCGCGACGGGCTCGAGCAGGCTGCCGCGGCGCAGCTCGACCGGCGTGCCGGCGAGGGCGTCGGAGTTGAGGGCGGCGTTGAAGCCGGTGAAGCCGAGGCAGCGGGCCGACACGTCGGTGGCGACGACCGCGGCGCTGTGCCGCGCGAGGTGGAAGGCCTGCACGCCGCAGCCGGTGCCGACGTCCAGCGCCCGCTCGGCGTGCCGGCGCGGCACCCAGCGGGCGAGCGTGAGCGAGGCGCCGCCGATGCCGAGCACGTGGTCGGCCTCCAGCGGCCGGCCGGTGGCGGTCTCGTGCAGGTCCGACGCGAGCCACCAGGTCGTGCCATCGGCCTCGTGGGGGCGCAGGTCGACCAGCGGCCGCACCTCGTCGTCCGGGCCGTGGCCGGCCGCCTCGACCAGGCCGAGGGCCACCGCGCCGTCGGCTCCGGTGGCCGGCAGCGCGGCGTCCAGCGCCTGGCAGCTGACGGGACGGCCGAGCAGCCACAGCCGGGTCAGGGTGGCCACCGCATCGGTCCGCGACGCGGTCGCCCGGACGGCGGGCAGCGGGCTCTCGCGGTCGAGCGCAGCCTGCGCGACGGGCCCCAGCAGCTCGGCCACCGCGTCGACGGTCCAGCCCGCCAGGTCGCCGGCGAGGGCCGCCGTCCGGGAGGGGTCAGCGGTGGGCGGCGGCGGCGTCGTCGTCACCCGCTTCAGTGTGGTGCAGCAACGTCGCACCCGCGCGGGCGAGCTGGTGCACGCGCGCGGCAGGAGCGCTCAGCCGAAGAGGCTGCCGAGGCCCCCGCCGCCCTGCGGGGCGCCGGACTGCTGGCTCGCGGCGCGCCACTCGCTGGGCTGGACGACGACGAAGCCCGGGCCGTGGAACGCGTACTGGAAGGCCTCGCCGCTGCCGCCGCGCAGCATCGACCGCATGCTCATGCTGGAGACGACCTGCGGCACCAGGTGAGCCGACCAGGCGACCGCCGACTGGACGTCGACGTACGTGGGCTGCTGGGAGCAGTCGAGCACGACCGGCGTGCCGACCGTGCAGAGCGCGACCGTGCCGGTGCCGGTGAGCTCGGTGTTGTAGAGGCCGCCGGCCATCATGCCGGCGCCCTGCACGCGGCGGATGTCCCACTGCAGGGCGGCGTCGAAGGCCAGCAGGTTGGTGCCGTTGACGCTGAGGCTGTCGCCGCCCAGCTCGATGAGGTAGACGAACCCCGCCTCGTGGGCGAAGAACACCTCCCCCTCGCCCTGCACCCGCATCAGCGGGAGGTCCTCGTTGGTGAGCACCTTGCGCAGCAGCTTGCCCACGCTGCCCGACCCCTCGTGCTCGAAGGTGATGCGCCCCTGGAAGGCGACCATCGCCCCCTTGGTGGCGAGCACGGGCGGGCCGAACGACACCCGCAGCAGCTGCGGGTTCTGCAGCGCGAACCGCGGGGCGCCCTCGACCTCGAGGTTGCCCGCGGCGAACAGCTCACTCTGCACGGGTGCTGCCCGTGGTGCGGGCGCCGAGACCACCGGTGGCGAGCTGGTCGTCGGCGAGGCCGTCGTCGAGCTGGTCGTACGGACCGGCGTCCGGGCCGTCGGCCTCGTCGACGTCGTCCCTCACGTCGTCGTCGCCGAACGAGATCGAGCGGCGCTTGGCGATCGTGACGCTGACGACGATGACGAGCAGGGCGATCGCGGCGATGAGGTAGCGGACCAGGTCGTTCGCGTCCTCGCCGAGGGTCAGCTGGACGACGGCCGGCGCGATGAGCACGGCGACGAGGTTCATCACCTTGATCAGCGGGTTGATCGCGGGGCCGGCGGTGTCCTTGAACGGGTCGCCGACGGTGTCACCGATGACGACGGCCTCGTGGGCGGCCGACCCCTTGCCGCCGAAGTTGCCGTCCTCCACGATCTTCTTCGCGTTGTCCCAGGCGCCGCCGGAGTTGGCGAGGAAGACGGCCATCAGGACGCCGGTGCCGATGGCGCCGGCGAGGTAGCCGGCCAGCGGGCCGATGCCGAGGCCGAAGCCGACGGCGACCGGGGCCAGAGCAGCCATCAGACCGGGGGTGGCGAGCTCGCGCAGCGAGTCGCGGGTGCAGATGTCGACGACGCGGCCGTACTCGGGGGTCTCGGTGCCGTCCATGATGCCCGGGTGCTCGCGGAACTGGCGGCGCACCTCGAACACGATGGCGCCGGCGGCGCGGGTCACGGCGTTGATCGCGAGACCGGAGAACATGAACACGACGGCGGAGCCGAGCAGCAGCCCGAACAGCGTCGACGGCGTGACGATCTGGTAGTCGAAGCTCGCGGCGACCAGTCCTCGGGGCGCGGTCTCGGCGGTGAGGTTCAGCGAGCGGGCGGCCTCGGTGACGGCGTCCTGGTAGGAGCCGAACAGCGCGGTGGCGGCGAGCACGGCGGTCGCGATCGCGATGCCCTTGGTGATGGCCTTGGTGGTGTTGCCGACGGCGTCGAGCTCGGTGAGGATCCGCGCACCCTCGCCGTCGACGTCGCCGCTCATCTCGGCGATGCCCTGGGCGTTGTCGCTGACCGGGCCGAAGGTGTCCATCGCGACGATGACGCCGACGGTGGTCAGCAGGCCGCAGCCGGCGAGCGCGATGAGGAACAGCGAGAGGGCGACGATGCCGCCGCCGAGCAGGAAGGCGGCGTAGACGGCGGCGCCGATGATGACCGAAGTGTAGACGGCCGACTCCAGCCCCAGCCCGATGCCTGACAGCACCACCGTGGCGGCGCCGGTCAGGGAGGTGCGGGCGACGTCCTTGGTGGGTGCCTTGTCGGTGCCGGTGAAGTAGCCGGTGAGCCACAAGATGATGCCGGCGAGCACGATGCCGATCCAGACGGCGACCGTGGCCAGGATGCGCGGGTTGCCGTTCGGGACGGTCGTGAACGTGGTGCCGGCGAGCTCGGCGAAGGTGCTGGGCAGGTACAGGAACGCCGCCGCGGCGCAGGCGACGGCCGAGATTAGCGCGGAGATGTAGAAGCCGCGGTTGATGCTCGTCAGGCCGCTCTCGCCCGGGCGGGGGCGCACGACGAAGACGCCGAGGACGGCGGTCAGCGCGCCGATCGCCGGGACGATGAGCGGGAAGACCAGCCCTTCCTCGCCGAACGCGGCCCTGCCGAGGATCAGTGCGGCGACCAGCGTGACGGCGTAGGACTCGAACAGGTCGGCGGCCATGCCGGCGCAGTCGCCGACGTTGTCGCCGACGTTGTCGGCGATGGTGGCGGCGTTGCGGGGGTCGTCCTCGGGGATGCCCTGCTCGACCTTGCCGACGAGGTCGGCGCCGACGTC
>CAXTEJ010000061.1:0-19077 GCA_964243295.1 uncultured Actinomycetales bacterium
GCCACGTCGGCGCGGGGGCCGCGCAGGTGCGGCGCGCGACCGCCGAGCGGCTGGTCGGCGCCCTCGACCGGCACGGTGACCAGGCGGCGCTGCTGCGCGCCGAGGCAGCGCGGTCGCGGCGGCACCGGCCGCTGCGCGAGCTGGTGCGCGGCTGCCCCGACGTGCTGACCGTCGCCAAGCCGTGCTGGGCGATGAGCCCGCTGGTCGTCTCCCAGGTGCTGCCGCCCGGCGAGCAGTTCGACGTCGTGGTCTTCGACGAGGCCTCGCAGGTGCGCCCGGCCGAGGCCGTCCCGGCGATCAGCCGCGCCCGTCAGGTCGTGGTGGCCGGCGACGCTCGCCAGCTGCCGCCGACGGCCTTCTTCACCAGCGCCCTCGACGACAGCGAGGCCGCCGACGGGCAGTTCACGTCGGGCTTCGAGTCGGTGCTCGACGTGCTGTCGGCCGCGCTGCCCGTCGCAGCCCTCCGCTGGCACTACCGCTCGCGCGACGAGCGGCTGATCGCCTTCGCCAACGACCGCGTCTACGACCGCTCGCTGGTCACCTTCCCCGGCACCGTCGGCGACGACGTCGTGCAGCTGGTGCAGGTCGACGGCAGCGGGCCGGTCCCCGAGGGCACCGACGGCACCGAGGCGGTCGAGAGCACCGACACCGAGGTCGCGGCCGTCGTCCGGCTGGTGCTCGAGCACGCGAAGGCGCGGCCGCACGAGTCGCTCGGCGTCATCACGCTCGGCCTGCGCCACGCCGCGCGCATCGACGACGCCCTGCGCCGCGAGCTCGCCACCCGTCCCGACGTCGCCGGCTACTTCGCCGACACCGCGCCCGAGCGGTTCTTCGTCAAGAACCTCGAGCGCGTGCAGGGCGACGAGCGCGACGCGGTGGTGCTGTCGATCGGCTTCGGTCGCACGCCGCACGGGCGGGTGCTGCACCGCTTCGGGCCCCTCAACGCCTCCGGCGGCGAGCGACGGCTCAACGTCGCGATCACGCGGGCGCGCCGCCGCATGACGGTGGTCAGCTCGTTCGGCGCCGACGACCTCGACCCCGCGCGCCTCACCAACCCGGGGGCGCGCCTGCTGCGCGACTTCCTGGCCTACGCGGCGGCCGGGGGCTCGGTGACCGCGGGGCCGACGTCCGAGAGCGTGCGCGAGCCGCTGCTCGACGACCTCGCCGGCCGGCTGCGCGCCGAGGGGCTCGTCGTCCACCAGCGTCACGGCTCCTCGGCCGCGGCGATCGACCTCGCCGTCGGTGAGGACGGCGGCGAGCTGCGCCTCGCCGTCGAGTCGGACGGCGCGTCGTACGCCGCCGTGCCCACCACCCGCGAGCGCGACCGGCTGCGGATCGACCAGCTCGAGCGGCTGGGCTGGAAGCACCTGCGGATCTGGTCGACCGACGTCTTCCGCGACCCGGCCCGGGAGGTCGCGCGCGTGCGCGCCGCAGTGCGCGAGCAGCGCCCGACACCGGTCGCCGAGGCCCCGCAGGTCACCTGGGACACCCACGAGGGGGCGCCGGACGCCGTGGCCGGGGCGGTCAGCGGGGTGGACCTCGCCGCCCGGCCCGCCGACCCCGGTGGGCGACCGGCGGTCGCCCCGGGCCGACGCGGTGACCGTCCGAAAGTGCCGATGGGCCAGCCCATCGACTCCTACGCCGCCGAGCAGCTCGACCAGGTGGTGGCGTGGATCTGCTCCGACACCCTGCTGCGCACCCGGGACGAGATCGCGGCCCTGGCGCGCCAGCAGCTCGGCTTCACCCGGCGGGGGAGCCGCATCGACGCCGCGCTCGCCGCGGCCATCGACCGCACCGTGGGAGGCACCTCGTGACGTCGCCGCAGCCCGACGAGCTCGACGAGCCCGATGACGGGGCGTCGCCGCCGGAGCCGGACGAACCGCGGGTCGACGAGGACGGCGGGGCCGTCGTCCCGGATGGTGTCGGCGACCGCGGTGACGCTGACCGCAGTGCCGACGACACCGACACCGGGTGGGGCGAGACCCCGCGTCCGGACGGCGACCACGAGTCCTGGTTGCGCGAGCAGCGGCCGCCGCACTGGGCTTGAGCTGCTGTTGAGATGTTGCGGCGCAACGGTTTCGGCTCCGGTCGAGAAACAGCATGGGCGGCGCCGCAGGGCGCGAGGCTCAGGACGCGCGGCCGCCCCGCCGCAGCAGGATGCGGGTGACGCCTGGGCGGGAGGCCGCCGTGGTGAAGGAGCTGTCGGTCGCCAGCACGCTCACGGTCTGGCGCGTGGCGCGCACGAGCAGGCCGACCGGCACGTCGAGGTCCTGCAGCTGGTCGGCCAGGATCGTGCGCGTCCCGGCGGCCGAGATCCGCACGACGAGGTTCTGGAACGGCTGCGCGACGTAGAGGTCGCCGCCGAGCGCACGGACGCCGTCCGGCTGCGGGACCCGGGCGAGGACGACGGGGACGCCGGCGCTGCCGTCGGGTCGGACGGGCACGCTGACGAGGGTGCTCCGCTCGGTGTTCGCGACGACGACCTCGCGCGGGGAGCGGTAGGTGATGCCGTTCGCCCCGATGGGCAGGGTCGCGCCCGCGGAGATCGTGAGCAGGTCGCTGCGCAGCCAGGTGGTCACCCGTCCGTCGGACAGTCGGACGCGGAACACGCGCCCGCCGGTCGAGTCGGTGACGAGGGCGGCCCGGCCGTCCTTGGTGACGGTGACGTCGTTGGGGAAGGCGCTGGTGGGCAGGGCGGCGAGGCGGTGGAAGGCGCCGTCCGGCCGGATGTACCACAGGCCGTTGTACCGAGGGTCGGTGTTCGCCAGCGCGCCGAGGATGCCGCCGTCCGGTGCAGTCGCCAGGCCGACGAGCCCGCCGAGCCCCGTGGCCTTCCCGGGCAGGGACGCGACGACGGTCGTGCGGCCGTGGGCGTCGATGCGGACGAGCTGCTGCACCGGCTTGAGCGCCACGTAGACGCGGCCGTCGCGGCCCGCGGTGACTCCCTCGGGCGACCCGCCCCGGGACTCGTCGAAGGAGGCCAGGCGCGTCGCCGTCTCCTGCTGTCGCTGCGGCTGGGCGGCGTCGGCGGGCGGCGCAGGCAGCGCCGCGGCCAGTGCCAGGGCGACTGCCACTGCGGGCAGGAAGCGCGCGGCCCTCCTCCTCGGGTTCTCGGCCGAGGCGGTCGGGCGTGCGGTGGTGTGGGTCATGGCTGGTCCTCTTTCACGTCGGATCCGGTGTGGTGGTGGTGTGGGTGGCTGTCCGAGCAGCCGCCGTGGTCACAGCAGCGCGGGCGCATCCTGCGTGCGCTGCGGTGCCGGCTCGATCTCGTGGCGGCGGTCGCGCCGGTGCAGGACGGTCCACAGGACCAGGGCTGCTGCGGCGAGGCCGGCGCCGATCGCGGCCGGCGCGGCGGGGCCGGCACCAGCCGCGATGACGGTGCCGCCCGCCCAGGGCCCGAACGCGTTCCCGAGGTTGAAGGCTGAGGTCGCCGTGGCACTGGCCAGGGTGGGGGCGTTGCCGGCAAGCGCGAGGACGCGTGCGGTGAGCGGAGCGACGACGGCGAAGGCGCTGAGGCCCAGGGCCGCCAGCAGCACGACGGCCGCGCCCGGCACCTGCGCGAGCAGCGCCAGTCCCGCGAGGACCGTCGCGGTGCCGGCGAGGCCCACCGTGACGGTGGCCCGGGGGTGGGCGTCCCCGAGCCGGCCCCCGGTGACCGAACCGATGAGCGCGCCGACGCCGAACACGGCGAGGACGAGGGGGACGGCGGCGTCCGGGAGCCCCGCCAGGTCGGTGAGCAGGGGTGAGACGTAGCTGAACGCGCCAAAGACGCCGGCCTGCGCGAGGGCCGCCGTCAGCAGGACGGCCCACAGGCGGGGGTCGCGGAAGGCGACGAGCTCCGGACCCAGCCGCGGGGCCGGGTGCTCGGCGGCCTGCGCCGGGACCGAGACGACGACCCCGACGACGGCGGCCGACGACAGGATCGCCAGCGCCCAGAACGGCGCCCGCCACCCGAGTGCCTGCCCGAGGACGGCGCCGAGCGGGACCCCTGCGACGTTGGCGACGGTCAGGCCGCCGACGAGGACGCCGAGGGCTCGTGCGCGGGCCGCCTCGCCGGCCGCGGCGGTGACGGCGACTGCGGCCACCGCCCAGAAGGCGCCCGTGGCGACGGCCGTGACGACCCTGGCAGTGAGCAGGACCGCGAAGGAGGTGGTCAGGGCGGCGAGGACATGGCCGGCGGCGAAGACGACGAGCGCGGACACGAGCGTGGTGCGGCGGGGGAGCCGCAGCGTCAGGGCGGCCATGGCCGGTGCGCCGATGACCATGCCGACGGCGAAGCCCGAGATGAGCAGTCCCGTTCGGGGGACCGACACGCCCAGGTCGGCGGACATCTCGGGCAGCAGGCCCGCGATCATGAACTCCGTGGTGCCGAGCAGGAAGATCCCGGCTGCGAGGACGTAGACGAGCTTCGGCAGCCCGGTACTGGACCGATCGTTCTGGAACGCGGGCATGGTCGGGCCTCTCGTGGTCGGTGAGCGTGCGGGGGTGGGGCCTCGACCCCGGGTTCAGACCAGGGCGGCCATGGCGACGTCAACCGCGCCCGCCAGCCGCGGGCCTTCGCGGTCACCGGCTCGGGACAGCACCCGCATCCCGTTCAGCAGGACGGTGAGGAAGCGGGCCAGGGCCCGCGGGTCCGCCGAGGAGGCGATCTCGCCCAGGGAGCGGGCCCGGTAGAGGGCGGTCACGAGCTGTTCCTCGAGCTGGTCCCGCCGCTGCTCGAGCCGACGGGTGACCTCCGTGTCGTCCGGCGAGATCTCGACCGTGGCGTTGACCATGAGGCAGCCGCGCGGTTGATCCGGCGGCGCGGCCGTCGCGTACCGCTCCAGCAGAGCGCGCAGGCCGGCGAGCGGCGACTCGGGCTCCGTCAGCACCTGCTCGTCGGACGGTGCGCGCCCACCGGCGAGGTAGCGGTCGAGCGCCAGGACGTACAGCTCGTGCTTGCTGCCGAAGGTCGCGTACAGGCTGGCCTTGCCGATGCCGAGGTGCTGCACGAGGTCGGACACGGACGTCGCCTCGTAGCCCTTGCGCCAGAAGAGCTCCATGGCGGCGGTCAGCGCCACGTCGGTGTCGAACTGCTTGCTGCGGGGCATGAGACGAGGGTAGCCGTATTAGACCGATCGGTCTAGTACGCGGCCCGGACGGCACCGCGCCTGACCGGTGTCCTGCTCGTGCGGACCTCGTCAGCCCTGGGCCCGCTGCGACGTCTGCTCCCAGTCCTGCCACGTCTTGAGCCTGCGCTGGTAGATGCCGGCGACGAGGGCGGGCGCCTGGGCGCCGAACAGGACCCGCAGCGGCGGCGCGTCGGCGTCCACGATCTCGAGCAGCGCTGCGGCGGCGGCCTTCGGGTCGCCGGGCGGCTGGACGCCGCGGCGTCCGGCAGCCGCTTCGCGCACGGGCTCGTACTCGGGCATCGTCTGGGAGCGCCGTGAGGACGCGCCCGCCCAGTCGGTGCTGTAGCCGCCCGGCTCGACGAGCGTGACCGTGATCCCCATCGGTGCGACCTCGGCGGCGAGGGACTCGGTGAGGCCCTCGAGGGCCCACTTCGACGCGTGGTAGGCCCCGAGGTTCGCGAAGGCGCCGACGCCGCCGATGCTCGACACCTGGATGATGTGGCCGCTGCCCTGCGAGCGCAGGAGCGGCAGCGCCGCCTGGGTGACCCAGACGGCGCCGAACAGGTTGGTCTCCAGCTGGTCGCGGAGGTCGGTCTCGGACAGCTCCTCGACCACGCCGAAGTGGCCGTAACCGGCGTTGTTCACCACGACGTCCAGCCGCCCGAAGCGTTCGTGGGCCTGGCCTATCGCTGCTGAGCACGCGGCCCTGTCGGTGACGTCCAGCGTGATCGGCACGAAGGCCTCCCCGAACCGCCCCACCAGGTCGTCGAGCGTCGTGTCGTCCCTCGCGGTCGCCGCGACCTGGTCGCCGCGCTCCAGCGCGGCGAGCGCGAACTCGCGGCCGAAGCCTCTCGAGGCCCCTGTGATGAACCAGACCTTGGACATGCGTTCTCCTTCTTGAGGCGGTGTCGTGGGGTGATGACGGTGCGGACCCGTCACCTGATGAGGCTCGTCGCCTGGTCTCGCATGACGTGCCGGCGCCAGAGGTGGTCGGCCACGGCAGCCGGCTCGTGCTGAGCGCCGGGTCCGACGGCTCCGGCGATGACCGTGTGGGCGACGTGGATGCCTTTCGGCGCCAGGGCGTCGTGCAGCATGCGGTAGTAGACGGTGGCGGCGGTCGTCGCCACACCGCTCGCAGCCCGGTCGTGACTGGGCGTCAGCGCCCCGCTGCCAGTGGTGAACAGCATGGTCCCGGAACCGCGTCGGCGCATGGCCGGCAGGACCTCGCGGACCGCGGCGGCCGCGCCCCCGACGACGAGCTCCAGGGAGGCGACGAGGTCCTGCGAGGTCGTCTCGAGCACCGGCCGGATGAGGCTGACGTCGGGCAGCGGGCAGAAGCACAGGACATCCGCCGGCCCCTGCCGTCCCGCCAGGTCGCGCAGCGCCTCGCCGAGGCCCTCGGCGTCGCGCGCGTCCGCCGTCGCGAACGCGACGGACACCCCTTCGCTCTCCAGCTCGAGCGCCGCTGCTGCGAGGCGCGTCCCGTTCCTGGCAACCAGGCCCACACCGAAGCCCTCCCGGCCGAAGCGGCGCGCGAGGGCGGCCCCGACGCCCGGCCCGGCCCCGACCACGACCACCACCGGGATCGCGTCCGACGTCCCCGCGGCCGCTACCACCGCTGTGCGGTCGGACGGATGACGACCTCGTTCACGTCGACGTCAGCAGGCTGGGACAGGGCGTAGGAGATCGCCCGCGCGATGGCGTCAGGGGGGATGGTCGTGGCGCGGTACGAGCGCATGGCCTGCTGTGCCGCGGGATCGGTGATGTGCTCGGCGAGCTCGCTCTCCACCACGCCCGGCGAGATCGTCGTCACGCGAAAGCGCGGGTCGAGCTCGAGCCGCAGGCCCTCCGTGACGGCCCAGGCGGCGAACTTGGTGGCCGAGTAGACCGCCGACGTCGACGACACCTGATGGGCGCCGACGGAGGCGACGGTGACGAAGTGTCCGCTGCCCTGCCGCTGGAAGTGGGGCAGCGAGGCGGCGACGCCGTTCAGCAGACCCGTGACGTTGACGTCGATCATGCGAGCCCACTCCTGCGTGAGCAGGGCATCGAGCCGGGACAGCAGCATGACGCCGGCGTTGTTCACGAGGACGTCCAACCGGCCGTTCTCGTGCACCACCGCGTCGACGGCCCCGGCGACTGCTGCGCGGTCGGTGACGTCGAGCGAGCACGACTGCGCGCTCCCGCCCCCACCGCGGATGCGGGCGACCAGGGAGACCAGCCGGTCCTGCCGGCGTGCTCCCAGGACCACGTGGTGGCCCTCCGCGGCCAGGCGCAGCGCTGTCGCCGCGCCGATGCCGCTGCTGGCGCCGGTCACCAGGACCACCTTGCGTGCCCCGGCGCCGCCGGATGCGTCGTGGTGGTGCCCAGCTCCGGCCCCTGGGTCGCTTCTCGCGGTTTCGCTCATGCGAGGAGCCTGGCCCCGAAGCCACGTCTTCGGAAGGCCGCCGTGCACCTAGGAGGGCTGCACCCCCCCGGGGGCTCGTCGCCGGGGGCGCACCAGGGGGGCACCGCACCCAGGACGAGTGCCGTCCCGACACCTACTCTCGGTGCATGGCCGCGACCCCCCTCGGTGAGTACCTGCGGACGTCGAGGGCGCGGGTCGCCCCGCAGGAGGTGGGCCTGCCCGTCCACGGCTCGCGCAGGGTCGAGGGACTGCGGCGCGAGGAGGTGGCCATGCTCGCGGGAGTGAGCGTGGACTACTACGTGCGCCTGGAGCAGGGCCGTGAGCGCAACCCCTCCGCGCAGGTCCTCGACGCGCTGGGGCAGGCCCTGCGGCTGGACGACGACGGCCGGCTGCACCTGTACCGGCTCGCCGGCCTCAGCCCGCGCCTGGCCGCCGCGCCGTCCCCCGACCGCGTCGACCCGGCGCTGCTGCAGCTCATGGACTCGTGGCCCGACAACCCGGCGCTGGTGCTCGGACGGGCGTACGACGTGCTCGCAGCCAACCAGCTGGGAACGGCGCTGTTCAGCGGCTTCCCCTACTCGAGCAACCTGCTGGTCAAGGTCTTCTGCGACCCACAGTCCCGGTCCTTCTACGCGGACTGGCACGCCGCGGCCTCGAACACCGTCGCCGGCTTCCGGCTCGCCGAGGGCGCGGGCAACGACGACCCGCGCATCCGGCACGTGATCGAGGACCTGCTGGCACGGAGCCCGGAGTTCGCGCGCATGTGGCAGGAGAACGCCGCCCGCGGCAAGTCGATCGAGGTGAGGAGGTTCGTGCACCCCGAGGTCGGGGCCCTGACGCTGCGGATGCAGTCCTTCGACGTGCGTTCGGCACCGGGCCAGCAGCTCGTGACCTACCACGCCGAGCCGGGCTCCAGCAGCGCGCAGGCGCTGAGGCTGCTCGGGACGCTCGCCGCGACCCGTGGACAGCTCGTCGCGGGTCACACCTCGCGCGACTGAGCCCTGCCCTGCGGTCTCGTCAGTCGCTGCCGCGTGCTGCCTGTGACCTCGGCTGGATGCCGTGCAGCAGGTTGCGGACGAGCGCGCCGGCGAAGGCGGTGTCGAGAGGCTGGTCGGGCAGCAGGAGCCGGTGGTAGCAGGCGCCCCAGAGCTGGTCGACGAGGACCTCGAGGTCGACGTCCGGATGGATCTGGCCTGCCTGCTGGGCGGTCGCGAGCCGGTCGACCGCGAGCTGCCGGCGCGGGCGGCTGTAGTGCGATGAGAAGGCGGCAGCGAGATCGGGGTCGGTCTGCGCGGCGCCGATCAGCTCGCCGATGACGGCGCCCACGACGCGGTCGTCGGCCGGCTCGGTCAGCAGGCGCACGAAGGCCAGCAGCTGGTCGGTCAGGTCGCGGGCGAGGTCGCCGGTGTCGCAGAAGGCGAGCGTGTCCTGGACGGCGGCGAAGTAGGCCTCCAGGGCCAGGGCCCCCGGCGATGACCACCACTTGTACAGCGTCATCTTGCTGACGCCGGCCCGCGCGGCGACCTTGTCGAAGGTCACCTCGGTCAGGCCGCCGTGGAACAGCAGCTGGGCGGCGGCCGCGACGACCGCCCGGCGCACCTGCTCAGCTGGCCGTCGTCCCCGGCCCGGCCGCAGCGCTGGCGTCGTGTCCACCGATGACCTCCCTCCGTTGCTTGCCAGATGTGTACAGGGAGTCTACATTGTTGTTTGTGTACTTCCCGTCTACATAGGAGCAGGTCATGTCAGAGCAGAGCACCCACAGCACCAGCGAGAGCACGCGGACCGCGATCGTGACGGGCGGGTCGGGGGGCATCGGCTCCGCCGTCGCCGAGCGGCTGGCCGCGGACGGCATGAGCGTGGTCGTCCACTACGTCGGTAGCCGGGAGCGAGCCGACGAGACGGTCGCCGCCATCACCGGCGCGGGAGGCACCGCGACCGCGCTCGGCGGCGACGTCGCGGACGAGGCGCAGATGACCGCGTTGTTCGACCAGGTCGAGCAGACCTACGGCGGCATCGACGTCGTCGTGCACACCGCCGGCATCATGCTGCTGGCCCCGCTGGTCGAGCTCGACCTCGCCGACTTCGACCGGATGCACCGCACCAACGTCCGGGGCACCTTCGTGGTGGCTCAGCAGGCCGCCCGCCGACTGCGCCCGGGAGGGGCGCTGGTCACGTTCTCGACCTCGGTGGTCCGGCTGCAGTCGCCCACCTACAGCGCCTACGCCGCGACCAAGGGCGCGGTCGACGCGATGACGCTGATCCTGGCCCGCGAGCTGCGCGGCCGCGACATCACCGTCAACGCCGTCGCCCCCGGCCCCACCGCGACCCCGCTGTTCCTGGACGGCAAGCCGCAGCAGGTCATTGAGCACATCGCCTCGCTCGCTCCGTCCGAGCGCCTGGGCACCCCGGCCGACATCGCCGAGACGGTCGCCTTCCTGGCCGGTCCTGCCCGCTGGGTCAACGGCCAGGTGCTCTACGTCAACGGCGGCATCGCCTGACCCGGCGGTCGCCGACCGCGCGCGTCGGGAGCTCCCGACGCGCGCACAGCGGGGCACCACCCCCGTCCGACCACACAGATCGCTCGCAGCCCCCACCAGGTGTCAGCACCGGTCACCAGCCGGCTGCGCCTGCCCGCCCCACGCCAAGGAGCTCCACCATGTCCGTCGTCCTGATCACCGGCGCCTCAACCGGCATCGGCAACCTCACCGCCAGGGCGCTCGCCGCCGCCGGCCACACCGTCTACGCCAGCATGCGCAGCCCCGCCGGCAGCAACGCCCAGCACGCGCAAGACCTGCTCCAGACCGCGCAGCGAGACCAGGTCGACCTGCGCGTGGTCGAGCTCGACGTCTCATCCCAGGACTCCGCCGACGCGGCAGTCGCCACGGTCCTTCGCGACGCAGGGCAGCTCGACGTCGTGGTCCACAACGCCGGGCACATGGTCCTGGGCTACGTCGAGGCGTTCACCGCCGAGGACGTCGCGCACCTGCTCGACGTCAACGCGCTGGGCGTGCAGCGCGTCAACCGGGCCGCCCTGCCGCACCTGCGCGCACAGCGCTCGGGCACGCTGCTGTACGTCGGCAGCACGACCACCGTCTGCGTCCCGCCGTTCCTGGGCCCCTACGTCGTCTCCAAGTTCGCGTTCGACGCGCTGGCGCAGGTCACGGCCTACGAGGTCGGCCAGTTCGGGATCGAGACCACCATCGTCATGCCTGGCGCCTTCACGCAGGGCACCGACCACTTCCCCAACGCCAGCAGGGCCAGCGACCGCGAGGTCACCCGCGCCTACGCGGCCTTGGACCCGATGGTCGCGCGGAACGAGGACGCGACCCAGGCCCTGTTCCCAGCCGACGTCGACGCCGACCCCCGGGCCGTCGCCGAGGAGATCTGCCGCGTCCTCGCCCTGCCCCGCGGCGCCAAGCCGCTGCGCACCGTCGTGGACTTCACCGACTCCGGCGTCGAGCAGGTCACTGCCGTCACGCAGCGCGCTGCCCAGGAGTTCGTGACCCGTCTCGGCTTCGGTGAGCTGCTCCAGCTGCAGCAGTGACCACGTCCGGTGACCACGGTTCGCGGTCACCTCCCCTGACCTGGCCGCCCGCGGGCCTGTAGGTTCCGACCAGTCCTGGGCGCTGGGGGTGGCTGTGAGAGTCGTGGTGTTCGGAGCGGGCGGCGGGGTGGGCCGGCACGCGGTGTCCGCGGCGGCGGAGCAGGGTCACGACGTCGTCGCGGCGGGCCGGTCCACGCCCGAGGTGCCCACCGGGGTGCGCGCCGAGGCAGTCGACGTCCGCGACGGGGACGGCGTGCGGCGTGTGCTCGTGGGCGCCGAGGCCGTGCTGTGGTGCGTGGGCGTGACCAAGCGGTCGGGCGCCGACGTGGGCCGGGCTGCCCTGCCGCTGCTCGTGCTCGCAGCCCGCGATGTCGGCGCGAGCCGGCTGGTAGCGGTGTCCGGCGCCGGCGTCGTGCTGCCCGGTGACGTCCGCGGCCTGGACGCGCGTCTGCTGGCCCGCCTCACCGCGAGGCTCGCGCCCGACCGTGTGCTCGACAAGCAGGGCGAGCACGCGATCCTCGCGGCGAGCGGCCTGTGCTGGACCCAGGTGCGCCCGGGGCGCCTCGTCGACACAGCCGGGACCGGGCGCTGGGCCCTCGTCGACCGCGCGCCGGGTCTGACGTCGAAGGCGGTCGCGAAGGCCGACGTGGGCCGGGCCATGGTCGCCCTCGCCAGGACGCGGGAGTGGGAGCACCGGGCGCCGTTCCTCGTCGCCGGCTGACCGGCCGGCTGGTATCGGCCGCCGCCGACGCAGGCGACGCCCGAGCCGGGCGGCCGCTCAGGCGCTGGCGCGACGGTAGGCGCCGGCCCGGACGGCGATCAGCGCATCGCGGCCCACCCGTGCTGCGCCGTCGTCGTCGACCGGCTGGTGGGTGACGAGCAGCCCGAGGAAGAGCGGGGCAGCGACAGCCTGCGACATGGAGTCGATGTCGGTGTCGCCGGGGAGCTGCCCCGCGACGACAGCGGACGCAAGCCGCGTGCGGGTGGCTTGCAGGCGGTTGGTCCAGTAGGCCGAGGCGGCGGCCTCGAGGCCGGGGGACGACGGGCCGACCGTGAGCACGCTGCGGGCGATGGCGGCGTCCGTGGGGGTGCGCAGCGTCGCCGCTATCGCCTGCGTCAGCGAGACCAGGTCGACGTCGATGTCTCCGGTGTCCGGCACCGACATCGCGCGTCGCACGTGGTCGACCACGGCATCGGTGAGCAGCTGGTCCTTGGTGGGCCACCGGCGGTAGACGGTGGTCTTGTGGACCCCGGCGCAAGCGGCGACGTCCTCCATCGAGAGCTCGGCGCCGTGGCGACCCAGCTCTTCCAGGGCGGCGCGGAGCACGGCGGCGCGGACCCGTGCCGCCCGCCCGCCCGGTCGCTGGCTTCCCACGGGCGCCTCGTCGGCCATGCGCCCTCCCTAAAGCATCAAACTGTTGCTTTTGTCCGCCACGGAGCTGTAGCGTCGCAGTATGTCTACCAACTGTAGCGTCAGGCGGCGCCCGTGATGCGCCCCGTCGAGGTCACGACCCACATCGCCGCAGACCCTCGACGCGTCTGGGACACCCTGACGGACTTCCCGAGCTATCCGTCCTGGACCACGTTCATCCGCAGTGTCAGCGGCCGGCCCGAGGTCGGCGCGCGGTTGCGGGTCACCCTGGATCTGGACGGGCACAGGACGACGGTGGTGCACCCGACCGTCGTCGCCGCCACGCCGGGGGAGCGGTTCGCGTGGGAGGGGCGCCTCGGGCCGACCGGGCTGTTCGCCGGGACGCACGAGTTCGTCCTGACGTCGCTGCCGGGCGGCCGGACCCGCCTGGTGCACCGCGAGTCCTTCCGCGGGGCGGTGCCGGCCCTGCTCCGTCGCGCGCCGCGTCACGCGGAGCGGGGCTTCGAGGCGTTCAGCGACGCCCTCGCCCGCCGCGCGGAGCAACCACCAAGCGCACCGCCGTCCCCGGACGTCGGCACGCGCGCCGACGAATCGCCCGGCGGTGCGGCGTGAGCACCCCCGCCCGGTCGACCGCTCTGGTGACAGGGTCGACCAGCGGCATCGGAGCCGCCATCGCCTATGCGCTCGCCGCCGAGGGGGTGACGGTCGTCGTGAGCGGGCGCGATGAGCAGCGCGGGCTCGCCGTCGCGGGCGGCATCACCGAGCTCGGCGGCACGGCCCGATTCCTGCGGGGCGACCTGGCCGGCGGCGCGCGGTCCGTGCACGCCCTGGCCGCCGGTGCCATCGAGGCAGCCGACGGCCGGATCGACGTCCTGGTGAACAACGCGGCGCTCGCCGTCCCACCGGGAGCGACCTCGGCGCTGCCCGAGGAGACGATCGACGAGGTGCTGGGCGTCAACGTGACGGCGCCGCTCCTGCTCACGGGCGCCCTCGCTCCCGCCATGGCCGCGAGGGGCAGCGGCGCTGTCGTGAACGTCGGCTCGATGAACGGCGCCGTCGGCATGGCGGGGTTCGCCCTCTACGGCGCGACCAAGGCCGCGCTCGGCTCCCTGACCCGCTCGTGGGCGGCCGAGTACGGACCCTTCGGGGTGCGCGTCAACGCCGTCGTCCCCGGTCCCACCCTCACCGAGCCTGTCGCAGGGATGCTCGACCAGCTCGCCCCGCTGCTGGGCCGCGCACCGTCGCGGCGCGCCAGCACGCTGGAGGAGGTCGCCGCGGCGGTCGTGTTCCTGGCGAGCGAACGAGCGGCGAACATCCACGGGATCGAGCTGCCGGTCGATGGCGGCCTGACCGCCGTCTAGTCCGGGCAGCGCACGAGGCCGGGCGGCGACGCGCTGTCCGCGGCGGTCAGCCGGGCGCGGCTGTCGTGGACAGGTCCGCCAGGATGCCCAGCGCGTCCGGGGCACGGTCGACCGGCACGAGCAGGTGGTCGTGGTGGTGTCCCGCGACGACGTTGCAGCTGATCCCGGCGTCGGCAAGGGCTGCGCTCACCACCGCGGTCAGCCCCACGGCCGCCAGCGACGACTGCACCCGCAGGGTGATCCAGGCCGCGACGTAGTCGTACGCCAGCCCGCAGCGGTCCGCCTCGTCCTGCGCGATCAGCACGGACAGCCCCTCGGGCTCTCGGATGCAACCGAGCAGGTCCAGGTCGGCAGGCGCTCGCGTGCCGGAGACCGTGCAGAACACGTAGCTGCCCGGCAGCAGCTCTGCCGCCATGCCACTGACCAGCACGCTCAGGTCCGTCTCGCCTGTCACGACGCCTTCTCCGGGCTCGAGGGAAGCGGTGCCGCTGCCCTGCGCACCGTATCGCTGCGCGGCTTGATCCAGCACGGCTCGCCGTTGCCGAGCGATCGGGTGAGAGGTGCTGATATAAATAACCTGTGCTAAGGTTACTTACATCGATCGGGCCGGAAGACCCACATCGGTTCCGCTGCACCGACCACCTAAGGACCCGCCATGACGAGCACCATCCGCACGATCGAGCTGACCGGCGGCGCTGCCGCGCAGCTCGCCTACAGCGACGAGGGCGAGGGGCACCCCCTGCTGCTGCTGCACGGCGGCGGCGGCCTGCAAACGGTGGCCGGCCTCGCGGGCCAGCTCGCCGCCGGCGGGCACGCCAGGGTCATCACGCCCACGCACCCAGGTTTCGGCGGCACCCCCCGCCCACAGGGCCTGACCGACATCCGCGGGCTGGCGGAGCTGTACGTCGCCCTCCTGGACGAGCTGGACGTCACGGACGTCACGGTCGTCGGCAACTCGATCGGGGGCTGGGTGGCCGCCGAGATGGGCCTGCTCGCGACGAGCCGGCTGGGCAGGCTCGTCCTCATCGACGCGGTCGGACTCGAGGTGCCGGGCCACCCTGTTGCCGACTTCTTCTCCCTCACCCCCGACCAGGTCGCCGAGCACAGCTGGCACGACCCGAAGGCGTTCCGCATCGACACCTCGGCCATGACGCCGGAGCAGCTGGCCGTGATGGCCGGCAACCGCGCCGCCCTCGCCGGCTACGGCAACCAGCCCGGACTGCCGTCGATGTCCGACCCGACCCTGCGTGACCGGCTCTGCGCAACAGCCGTCCAGACCCTCGTGCTGTGGGGTGACAGCGACCGGATCGTCGACCCCGAGTACGGCCGCGCCTACGCGCAGGCGATCCCCGGTGCCCGCTTCCAGCTGCTGCCCCGCACCGGCCACCTCCCGCAGCTGGAGACCCCGCAGCAGGTGCTCGCCGCCGTCACCGACTTCGTCGCCGAAGCGCCCGGCCGCCCTGCCCGCTGACCCACGGCGGACACCACCGCACCACCCCACCGCAGCACCTCACCGCACGCCAGACGCCTCCCGGCGACCGCCGGGACAGACCCAGGAGACACCATGCACATCTTCCTCACCGGCGGGACCGGCTACGTCGGCTCCGCCGTCCTCGCCGCGCTCCGCGCCCGCGGTCACGAGGTGACCGCGGCCGTACAGCCGCGGTCCGACCCTGAAGCCGTCATCGCCGCAGGAGCCCGGCCGGCGGTCGGCGACCTCACCGACGTCGCGTGGCTGGCATCGCAGCTGGCCCACGTCGACGGGATGGTCCACTGCGCCTCACCGAACGACGCGACCAGCGCCTCGCTCGACCGGGCGGTCCTCGACGCCGTGGGCAGGGCCTTCGCCGGCACCGGCCGGGTGCATGTGCACACCGTCGGCACGTGGATCCACGGCTCACCGGCGACGCGCGTCACGGAGGACACACCGTTCGCCCCGCCCCCCATCGTCGCCTGGCGTCCTGCCCTGCTGCGGTCCGTCCGCGAGGCCGCCGGCCAGGGCATCCGGACCGTCGCGCTCTCGCCGGGCAACGTGTACGGCTCCGCCAGGGGCATCCCGGCCGCGCTCACGCACGGCCCCCGCAGCCACGCTCTCCCGCCGGAGCTGCTGTTCCCGGGCGACGGCGCCCAGCACGTCAGCAACGTCTTCCGCGACGACCTCGCCGATCTGTACGTGCTCGCCCTCGAGACCGCGCCTGCCGGCTCGTACTACCTCGCCGCGAACAGCCACGCGCCCACGATGCGCGAGGTCGCCGCCGCCGCGAGCACGGGCCAGGGGCTCGAGGGGCGCATCGCCCCGGAAGCGACCGCTGCCACGCACGACCGACTGGGTCCGCTGGCCGACGCGCTGCTGCTCGACCAGCAGGTCGACAGCGCTCACGCCCGCGCCCTCGGCTGGGACCCGACCGGGCCGTCCCTGCTCGACGAGCTCGCCACCGGGTCCTACGCGTCCGCGAGCGCCGGAGGCGCACGATGAGCGCGATCATGCTCCCGCCCGGCGCCGGCCGCCGCATCGTGGGCCACGGCATCGACGCGACGGTGAAGGCGACGATGGGCGAAGGAGCCTTCGCGGCGACCTTCGAGGTGGTCGTGCCACCCCGGTACGACGTCGGCGCCCACGTCCACGGGGAGGGTGCGGAGATCTTCTTCGTGATCAGCGGGCAGCTCGACGTCCTGGCCTTCGAACCCCTCGACCGCTCGGTCCACGACTGGCACGACTGGACGTCGGCGAACGGCCGCACGTACCTGCGCGGCGGCCCCGGTTCCTTCATATTCGTCCCCGCCGGGACGCCGCACGCGTTCGCGAACCCCGGCGACGAACCGGCCGTCATGTTCTTCCAGTCGGCAGCGGCCGCCGCTCACCAGCGGTACTTCGACGAGCTCGCCGCCCTGCTCGAGGCCAGCGACGGCCGTCCCGAGCAGGACGCGGTCGCCGCGCTCAGGACCAGGTACGACATGGAGCAGCTGACCGGCCTGCGGACCGGCGCCGCGGCCGACTCCGCGCAGGCTCCGTCGGATGGCTGAGGCAGCGAGCCCGCGCCGATCCAGCGTCAGCCGCTCACCTGAAGCTGGGTCAGCAGCAGCAGCGTGTCGGAGTTGACCCAGTACTCGGCCAGCTGGCCGCCGCTCACGCGCAGGATGTCGGTACCGGTGAAGTCGACCGCGGTTCCCGCCGGCGCTGCCGCTCCGGGCATGCCGCCCGCGTAGGTGCCCCGCGCACGCCAGCGCACCGCCACGTGATCGCCGTCGACGAGCGGTCCGACCTGCACCGAGAAGCGCAGGTCGGGCACGGCGGCCCGGGTCTGGCTGATCCAGGCGGTGAGCGCCGCGGGGCTGTCCACGGCGCTGCCGTCGCCGCCGTCCATCATGGCCGCGTGCAGCCGGAAGTCCGGTGCGATCAAGGTCTGCGCGTGCGCGTAGTCGCCGTTCCACAGCGTCAGCCACGAGTCGACCAGCTTGGCGGCCTTCGCCTCGCCCACCCGCTTGGAGACGGCGCGGGAGTCGGCTTGGGCCGCGGTCGTGCTGGTGCCCGTGGCGCTGGTCTCGGTCGTACCGGCCGCGACCGTGCCGGCCCCGGCGAGCAGGACACAGACCGCGACACCTGCCGAGACGCCGATCGTCCTGCGGGTGGCGACGGCCTTGCTGCGGAGGATGGAGCGGGGCTTGTCGTTGCTCATGTCGGTCTCCTGGTCGAGGTCCGCGCGGCGTGGTCGCCGCTGCGTGTCCTTGCACCAGTGACCATACACGCGTAACTACACGCCGTAAAGCCTCCTTTGCGTCAGCTCACGGTGAGGGCGAGCGTGGGGTCCAGTCCCATGATCGCGAGCTGGGTCGCCATCTCCGCTCGGAATAGGTCCTCGGCGTCCGGCATCGCGACCCAGGACAGATGGCCGAACACCTCGAGGGTGATGAGGCCGTGCATCCTGCCCCAGCAGGACAGGAAGGCCTGCATGGCGCCGGCCGGTAACGGCGCCCGGCCGCCGGCCCAGGCGCCCAGCGCCGCCTCGAGCTGGGGCGTGCGGTAGCCGGCCGGGGGCAGCTGGAACCCGGTGGAGGCATAGGCCCGCGCGAAGGCGTCCATGAACGTCGAGCCGAACCGCATGCCCGACTCGTGCGTCGGGCCATCGGCGGGAGCGGCGTAACCGGGCACGGGAGCGCCGAAGACGAGAGCGAACTCGTGCGGGTGAGCGACGCCCCACCGGCGGTAGGCCAGCGACATCGAGGTGATGCGCGCCCCGGGGTCGGCGGGCTGCGCGTCCCGGGCTGCCTCCAGCTCGGCGCACAGCCCGTTGTACCCGTCGACGATGAGGGCCGTCAGCAGCGCGTCGCGGTCGTCGTAGTACCGATAGAGCGCCGGCGCGGTCAGGCCCATCTCGCGGGCGACGGCCCGCAGCGACAGGGCGGCGGCGCCGGTGACTGCCAGCTGCCGTCGCGCGACGTCGCGGATCTCGGCCATCGTCGCCTCTCGCTGGCGCTGCCGACGATCATGTGAAGGGTGGAAACTGGGGTTGACGGCGTTCACGGTCATGATGCATGGTAGCCCGGACGGGAGCGTTAACACCTATCACCGGAGGAACTGATGTTCAACAGTCTCGGTCGTGCCACCTACCGCTCCCGGCGGCGCATCGTCGCCCTCGGCGCCCTGTTCCTCGTGCTGGCCGGTGTCTGGGGCACCGGCGTCTTCGGCAAGCTGCAGGGCGGCGGTTTCGAGGACCCCGGCAGCGAGTCCGCGCGCGCCGCCAGCCGCCTCGTCGAGGAGTTCGGGCGCGGCGGCGCCGACGTCGTCGTCCTGTACCGGTCGGACAGCCGGACGGTCGACGACCCTGGCTACCGGCGAGATGTGGAGAGCGCCCTGTCGGGCCTGCCGCCCGGCGCCCTGACGTCGGTCGCCACGTTCTGGTCCACCGGCGCGGCGTCGTTCGTGTCCCGCGACCGCCGCAGCACGTACGCCGTCCTCGGGCTGCCCGGCGAGGGCGACGACGCGCTCAAGCAGTCCTACCTCGCCATCGCGGACCGGCTGGACGCGCCAGGGCTGCAGACGCGGGTCGGCGGGTCCGTCGCCGGCGACGTCACGACGAACGACCAGGTCGGCGCGGACATCGCCCGGGCCGAGACGTTGTCGCTGCCGTTGCTGTGCCTCCTGCTCGTCATCGTCTTCGGCGGCCTGGTCGCCGCCGGGCTGCCCTTCCTGGTCGGCGGCTTCAGCGTCCTCGGCGCCTTCCTCGTCCTGAACGTCCTCAGCTACGCCACCGACCTCAGCGTGTTCGCGCTCAACGTCGTGA
>CAXTEJ010000062.1:0-18125 GCA_964243295.1 uncultured Actinomycetales bacterium
ACCCAGAGCCTCGCGGACCTCGGGCAGCGCACCAGCTGCGGCAACCGCGCGGTCATCGGCTGCAACTGGGCCACCGACCAGCCGCTGTGCGACGCCTGCCGCCTCACCACGATCCGTCCGAACGACGAGGACATCCCCGGCGTGGCCGCCTGGGCGCTGACCGAGACCGCCAAGCGGCGGCTGCTGTACCAGCTCGACGACCTGGGGCTGCCGACGTCCGGGATGAGCTTCGAGCTGCTCTCGAGCGCGCACGAGCCTGTCATCACCGGCCACGCCGACGGCGTCATCACCATCGACATGGCCGAGGGCGACGACGTGCACCGCGAGCAGGTGCGGATCGGCCTGGGCGAGACCTACCGGACGATGCTCGGGCACCTGCGGCACGAGGTCGGCCACTGGTACTGGCAGGTGCTGGTCGACGGCACCGCACGCAGCGACCGGTCTCGCAAGCTGTTCGGTGACGAGCGCCGCGACTACGCGACGGCGCTGCAGGAGCACTACGCCGCCTCGGACGACCGGGCGTGGACGGGCACCCACGTCACGAGGTACGCCGCGTCACACCCGTGGGAGGACTGGGCCGAGTGCTTCGCGCACTACCTGCACATCCGCGACACGCTGCAGACGACCGCGGCGTGGCAGGTGCGCATCGGCGGCCCCGTCACCGAGCCACCGGTCGCGCGCTCGGGCTGGCTGCAGGTCGAGCCGGGCGAGCAGGTGGAGACGTTCGACGTCATGATCTCGGACTGGCTGCCGGTGTCGTTCGTGCTGAACGCGGTCAACCGCAGCCTCGGGCAGAGCGACGCCTACCCGTTCGTGCTGGTGCCCGCGGTGCTCGAGAAGCTGCGGTTCGTGCACGCGTGCGTCGAGGGAGCGGCCACGGCGGACGCGGCCGCCTGACCTCGCCGGCTCGGCTCAGGCCAGGGCCGAGTGGGTGGCCCACTGCTTGAGGCTCATGTTCCACATCGTGTAGCCGTTGTAGGACTCCAGCGCCCGCTTGGAGCCGGTGTAGGTGACCACGTCGCCGACCTTGGACCGGTCGAACAACCACTTGGCGTTGGCGGTGCTCATGCCCGTGCAGCCGTGGCTGACGTTGCTGCGGCCCTGGGAGCCGACCGACCACGGGGCCGCGTGGACGAACTCACCGCTCCAGGTCAGGCGCATCGCGTACTTGACCTTGATGTTGTAGTACTCGGGGTCGCTCTTCGCGAGGCCGGTGGTCTCGGCATCCATCTGCCGGCTGGTCTCGCGGCTGAGGATCACCTTGGTGCCGGCGCGGGTGTCGAAGCCCGCCTTGCCGGTCGTGATGGGGATGACCCGCAGCACCCTGCCGTCCTGACGCACGGTCATCGTGTGCTTCTTGATGTCGACCGTGCTGATCATCGCCCGGTCGACGGTGAACGCCGTCGTGGCGTTGCGCGTCGTCCAGATGCCCGGGCGGGTCTGGACGCCCTTGAGGTCGGCCTTGACGCTGACCTTGGTGCCCGGCTTCCAGTAGCCGACGGGCCGCCACACCAGCTGGCGGGCGTCGAGCCAGCCCCAGGCGCCGTTGACCTTCGGGCTGGTCGTCACCGACACCCGACGCTCGATGTCGTCCTGCTTGTCCTTGCTCACCAGCCCGGCGAACTGGATGACCACGGGCATGCCCACGCCGACCTTCGTGGCGCCCGTGGGCATCAGGTAGAAGTCGGCGGAGTCCTTGGGCACCACGGTCTTGAGCGTGCTGAGCACCGTCGTGGGCCGGCCGGCCTCATTGGTGGCCGTCGCCTTGACGGTGTAGGTCTGGGTCAGGTCGAGCAGACCGGACGACGTCCAGTCGGCCCCGTCGTCCGACATGGCGCCCGTGAGGGCGTCACCGTCGTCGTCGGTGACCGTGACGGCGTCGAGCCTGCCGCCGGCGGCGGACACCGTGACCGGGGTGTCAGGCGTGACCTTGGTGACACCGTCACCCGGGCTGATCGTGACCGTCGCCGCAGGGACGACGGGAGCCGACGAGGAGGACGACGAGCTCGCGGACGACGGTGTGCCCGATGGGTCCGGCGTGGCCGCCTGCGCCTGCGCGGTGCCACCGTCGCAGCTGGAGAGCAGTCCCGCGACGAGCGCGAGGGCCGTCCCGGCCAGGGCGGTCTGCTGACGTCGGCTCGTCATACCTGTGCAGGTCCTCACGGTCGCGGCGAGGGGCTGCGACCGGTGTGTCTGCATCCCCGACCACCGCACCAGCCACGAGGCGTGCGGTGATGGCTCCACGGTACGCCATGGGCCCCGCCCGACCGTGGAGGTCGCGGGCTCAGTGGGCGTGCGCGCCGCGCCAGTACTCAAAGACCCAGCCGACCAGCGCGAGGGCACCGAGGGCCATGCCCAGCGTGACCATCCACCAGCCGACGGCGAGACCGAGGAACACCATGCCACCGGTCGCTGCCAGGGGCAGCGGCCACCAGCTGTGGGGGCTGAAGAAGCCGTACTCGCCCGCCGCCGACTCGATCGGGGCCTGCGGGTCGTCCTCGGGGCGCAGGTCGATGTGGCGGGAGGTGAACCACAGGTACCAGCCGACCATCAGCGCCAGCCCGCCGGTCAGGAACAAGCCGGTCGAGCCGACCGGCTCGTTCCACCCGGTCAGCAGCCCGTAGATGACGCCCATGGGGATGAAGAAGAAGGTGCCCGATCCGAACAGCCAGCTCTCGACGCGCATGTCAGCCCCTCTCTTGCCCGCTGCCGCCACCCGTGGCGCCGCTGCCGGACGTCGTGCCGGTGCCCTCGTGGGCGATGTCGGGCTCACCCAGCAGCTGGTCGAGCACGCCCTTGTCGGCGGTCGGTGAGTCGTTGTTCGCGACCTCGGGGTGGTGCAGGTCGAACGCGGGACGCTCGGAGCGGATGCGCGGGATGGTCGCGAAGTTGTGCCGCGGCGGCGGGCAGGAGGTGGCCCACTCCAGCGACGCGCCGTAGCCCCACGGGTCGTCGACCATGATCAGCGGCGCGGTGCGCCACGTCTTCCAGACGTTGTAGAGGAACGGCAGCGTCGAGGCACCCAGCAGGAAGGCCCCGACGGTCGAGAGGCGGTTCTCCCAGGTGAAGCCCTCGTTGGCGATGTAGTCGGCGTAGCGACGCGGCATGCCCTCGACGCCGAGCCAGTGCTGGATCAGGAACGTCGTGTGGAAGCCGATGAACAGCATCCAGAAGTGGATCTTGCCGAGCCGCTCGTCGAGCATGCGCCCGGTGAACTTGGGCCACCAGAAGTAGAAGCCCGCGAACATCGCGAACACCACGGTGCCGAACACCACGTAGTGGAAGTGGGCGACCACGAAGTAGGTGTCGGACAGGTGGAAGTCGAGCGCCGGGCTCGACAGGATGATGCCGGTCAGGCCGCCGAACAGGAACGTCACGAGGAACCCGATCGCCCACAGCATCGGCGTCTCGAACGTCAGCTGGCCGCGCCACATGGTGCCGATCCAGTTGAAGAACTTCACCCCCGTCGGCACCGCGATCAACATCGTCATGAAGGCGAAGAACGGCAGCAGCACCTGGCCGGTGACGTACATGTGGTGGGCCCACACCGTGACCGACAGCGCGGCGATCGCGATGGTCGCGAAGACCAGGCCCTTGTAGCCGAACAGCGGCTTGCGGCTGAACACCGGGAGGATCTCGCTGATCATGCCGAAGAACGGCAGGGCGATGATGTAGACCTCGGGGTGGCCGAAGAACCAGAACAGGTGCTGCCACAGCATCGCCCCGCCGTTCTCGGCGTCGAAGACGTGGGCTCCGAGCTGCCGGTCGGCACCGAGCACGAGCAGTGCGGCGGCGAGCACCGGGAAGGCCATGAGCACCAGAACCGAGGTGATCAGCACCGTCCAGGTGAACAGCGACATGCGGAACATCGTCATGCCGGGTGCGCGCATGCAGATGATCGTGGTGATGAAGTTGACGGCACCGAGGATCGTGCCGAAGCCGGCGAAGGCGAGCCCGAAGACCCACAAGTCGGCGCCCAGGTTGTTGGAGTAGGCCTCGCTCGACAGCGGGGAGTACGCCGTCCAGCCGAAGCCGGCCGCGCCCTGGGGGGTGAGGAAGCCGGCGCCGACGATCAGGCCGCCGAACAGGTAGAGCCAGTAGGCGAACATGTTCAGCCGCGGGAACGCGACGTCGGGTGCGCCGATCTGCAGGGGCATGAGCGCGTTGGCGAAGCCGGCGAACAGCGGCGTCGCGAACAGCAGCAGCATGATCGTGCCGTGCATGGTGAAGATCTGGTTGTACTGCTCCTTGTCCTGCACCACCTGCATGCCGGGCGAGAACAGCTCGGCGCGGATGAGCAGCGCGAGCAGACCGCCGAACAGGAACCAGACGAAGCTGGTGATGAAGTACAGGTTGCCGATCACCTTGTGGTCGGTGGTCGTCGCCCACTTGATGACGGTGCGGCCGAGGGTGGGCCGCGACGGGGCGGCGACCCAGTCGGCCTCGCGGTACATCGTGGTCATGAGGCGCTGCTTCCGACGGTCGGGATCTTGAGGCCCTCGTCCGGCTCGAGCTGGGAGGGGTTGAGCGTGTTGGGGAGCTGACCGCTCTGACCGAGGTCGCGCAGGCTCGTGATGTGGTCGGCGTAGTCCTGCTGCGAGACGACCTTCACCTGGAAGAGCATCTCGGAGTGGTAGGCGCCGCACAGCTCGGCGCACTTGCCGGTGAAGGTGCCGATCTGGTCGGGGGTCACCTGGAACTTGTTGACCCGCCCGGCGATCATGTCCATCTTCATCAGGAATGACGGCACCCAGAACGAGTGGTTCACGTCGCGCGCGGTCAGCACGAACTCGGTGACCTGGTCGACCGGCAGCCACATCGTGGGCAGGTCGCCCACCCGGACGCCCTCGGTGTCGACCTGCTCGGTGCTCTCGAAGGTGTTGCTGGTGATGTAGTTGAAGTCCCACGCCCAGCGCTTGCCGACGACGTTGACGACGTTGTCGGCCGGCTTGCTGGTGTCGAGCAGCGCGGACTCGTCACGCGCGGTGTAGTAGAAGAGCACTCCTACCATCATCAACGGGACGACGGTGTAGAGGATCTCCATGGGCAGGTTGTAGCGCAGCTGCTCGGGCAGGGAGGTGTCGTCCTTGCGCTTGCGGTAGCGCACGACGGCCCAGAAGATCAGCCCCCACACCAGGACGCCGACGCCGAGCGCCACGACCCACGCGCCGTTCCACAGCCGGGTGACGCGGTCGGAGTCGGTGGTGACGCCCTCGGGCAGGAACCCCCGCGACAGGGTGTCGGCCGAGCAGCCGCTCAGCAGCAGCACCGCCGCGGCGACCACCGCGGACCGCCCAGCGGCACGCTGCAGCCGGCCGGGGCGCGGTGAGGGGAGCACGGGCACGCTGCACCTTTCGGTAAGTCACGTCGCGGTGCCGGACGAGTCGGACGCCGGAGGCGCGGGGGCGGTCGGGCACTGCACTGCCAACGACGGCCACACTAACGCAGCGTCCGCGCGTCGACAGGGCAGGGTGGCCGAGCGTTGCACGTCGTGGCGCACGGCCGAAGGCACGTGCGCCTCCCTCGTCAACTGCCTGTTCCGCCCCCGATGGGTCCGGCAGGATGCGGCCATGAGCGCCGAGCACGAGCTGACCGCCGTGACGTCCGCCGACGAGCTGCGCGCGCTCGTCGGGGCACCGGCGCCGAGGGCGGCGACCAAGGTGCGCACCACGCTCGGGCGCGTCGACCGGCAGTGGCTGGCGTGCGCGCCGCTGTGCCTGGTCGCGACCAGCTCGGCCGACGGCCGCTGCGACGTCTCGCCGAAGGGCGACCCGCCGGGATCGGTGCTGGTGCTCGACGACACGACGGTCGTGCTGGCCGAGCGGCCGGGCAACCGGCGCGTCGACGGCTTCCTCAACGTGCTCGAGAACCCGCACGTCGGACTGATCTTCGTGGTGCCGGGCCGCGGCGACACGCTGCGGGTCAACGGCCGCGCCGCGCTGGCGCGCGACGCGCCGTTCTTCGACGACCTCGTCGTCGAGCAGCACCGGCCGGCCCTCGCCCTGGTCGTCGACGTCGAGGAGGTCTTCTACCACTGCTCGAAGGCGTTCCTGCGCTCGCGGCTGTGGCAGCCGCAGTCGTGGGACCCGGACGCGCTGCCGCGCCGCGCGCAGATCGCCCTCGAGGTCGAGCGCGCCGAGGCCTCGCTGGAGGAGCTCGACGCCTACTACGGCCCGGGCTATGCCGAGCGCCTCTACCGCTGACAGCCGCTGACGACGTCCACCGCTGAGGTCGTTCAGCGCCAGCGCTCGGGCAGCGGCAGCTCGAGGGCCCGGCCCAGCCGGCGCGCGTACTCCTCGCGAGGCACCTCGACGACGCCGAGCGTGGCGAGGTGGTCGGTGCGCCACTGCACGTCGAGCAGGCGGTCGGGCTCGTGCGGCCCGAGCAGCCCGACGAGCGCGACCAGCGCGGCCTTGGACGCGTCACGCACCCGGTGGAACATCGACTCGCCGGCGAACAGCCCGCCCACCGCGACGCCGTACAGCCCGCCGACGAGCTCGTCGTCCTGCCAGGCCTCGACCGAGTGCGCCCAGCCCAGCCGGTGCAGCTCGAAGTAGGCGCGCGCGACGCCCGCGGTGATCCAGCGGCCGTCGCGGCCGGGGTCGGCGCAGCCGCGGACGACGTCGGCGAAGGCGGTGTCGACCCGGATCTCGAAGCGCGGCAGCACCTTGCGCAGCGACCGGTGCACCCGCAGCCCGTCCACGGGCAGCACGCCGCGCGGGTCGGGGCTCCACCAGCCGATGTCGCCGCCGCCGCGACGTCCGGTGCCCATCGGGAACAGGCCGGTGCGGTAGGCCTGCAGCAGCGTGCCGGGCGCGAGGTCGGCGCCGATGCCCACGAGGTCGACGCCCGGCTCGGCTCCGGCGAGGCTCAGCGCCCAGGGGGACGGCGCGGGCTCGCGGGGCGTCAGCGCGACCCTAGATGGGGCCGGACCTCGGCGGCGAGGTCGTCGCCGTACGCCTCGGACAGCCGCTGGAGGAACGCCGGAGCCGAGAAGTCGTACTCCTGGGTGCCGACGGTCTCGACGACGTAGGCGGCCAGCATCGAGCCGACCTGGGCGCAGCGCTCGTGGGTGAGGCCCCAGGCGAGCCCGGCCAGGAAGCCGGCGCGGAACGCGTCGCCGACGCCCGTGGGGTCGGCCTTGCGCACCTCCCGTGCCACCCCGACCTCGATCGGGTCGTCGCCCTTGCGCTCGATCCGGGCCCCGCGCGCCCCGAGGGTGGTGACGCGCGTGCCGACCAGCCCGAGGATCTCCTCGGCCGACCAGCCGGTCTTGCGCTCGGTCAGAGCCGCCTCGTACTCGTTGCTGAACAGGTAGGTGGCGCCCTCGATGAGACGGCGGATGACCGGGCCGTCGGAGAAGGCGAGCTGCTGGCTGGGGTCGGCGGCGAACGCGTAGCCGCGGCTGCGGCACTCGTCGGTGTGCCGCAGCATGCCCTCGGGGTCGTTGGCACCGACCAGCACCAGGTCGAGGCCGCCGACGCGGGCGGCCAGCGGGGCGAGCTCGATCTCGCGTGCCTCGGACATCGCGCCGGCGTAGAAGGAGGCGATCTGCGCCTGGTCGGCGTCGGTGGTGCACACGAAACGCGCGGTGTGGCGCAGCTCGGAGACCCGCACGTGGCCGGTGTCGACGCCGTGCCGGTCCAGCCACGAGCGGTACTCGGCGAAGTCGGCGCCGACCGACCCGACGAGCAGCGGGCGCAGCCCGAGGTTGGCCATGCCGAAGGCGATGTTGGCCGCGACCCCGCCGCGACGCACCTGCAGCTCCTCGACGAGGAACGACAGCGAGATCTTGTCGAGCTGCTCGACGACCAGGGAGTCGGCGAACCGCCCCGGGAAGGTCATCAGGTGGTCGGTGGCGATGGAACCGGTCACGGCGATCTGCACCGGTCGACCCTATCGCCCGACCGGTGCCGGTGAAGCCGCTCCGGTGAGCCCTCAGACGATGGTCCAACCACCATCGACCATCAGCGTCGACCCGTTGGCCATCTCGGCGACGTCACTGGCGAGGTACTGCACGGCCGCCGCGATGTCCGCGATCGTGGCGAAGCGGCCGCGGGGGATCTTGGTGAGGACAGCATCCCGGAAGGCGGGGTCATCCAGCCGTTCGGCGGTGCCGGGCGTGTACGTGAACGTCGGTGCGACGCCGGTGACGACGACACCCTGGCCGGCCCACTCGAGCGCGAGCACCCTCGTCACCTGGTCCAGCCCTCCCTTGGACGCGCAGTAGACCACCTCGTCTTGGTTGGCGACTGTGGACAGCTGGCTGCTCATGTTGATGATCCGCCCGTGGCCGCGCGGCAGCATGTGCCGTGCTGCGGCCTGAGCACAGAAGAAGGTCGCCCGCAGGTTGAGGTTCATCATCGTGTCCCAGTCGTCCTCGGTGACGTCGATGGCGGAGATGGGCTGGCCCATGCCGGCGACGTTCACGAGGACGTCGATGCCCTCGAGCTCACCGACGATCCGGTCGAACAGGGGTCGGATCGTCGATACGTCGCGAAGATCGGCCGCGTACGTGTGGGCCGCATGGCCGCCAGCCTCCAGCTCGCTCGCCAGGCGGCTCGCGCTCACGTCGTCCCTGCCGACTGCAGCGACGACGGCCCCCTGGTCGAGGAAGTGATCGACCAGGCCACGTCCGATGCCGCTGGTCGCCCCCGTGATCACCATGATCTTGCCGCTGACGTCGAATGGGTTCATCGTCCTACCTCGTCTCGGTGGTGCCGGGGGACGTGAACCTGTAGACGGTCGTGGAGACGAAGGGTTCGCCGGCACTGAACAGGCACCGCGGGAAGTTGGCGTGGTGCGGGGTGTCCGGGTAGTACTGGGTCTCGAGGCAGAAGCCGCCACGCCTGGGGTAGGACGACGATCCCTTGCCCTGTCCCGGCTCGGTCCCCATGTTGTTGCCACCGTAGAACTGCACACCCGGCAGGTCGGTCAGGACCTCCAGGACGATACCGGTCGACTCCGCCTCGACGCGGGCGAAGGGCGTCGTCAGGCTCGGGGAGCTGATGACGAGGTTGTGGTCGTACCCGTTGCCGGCGCGGATCTGCTCGTCGTCCGCGTCCACGTCCTGCCCGATCGTCTTGGGCACCGTGAAGTCGAAGGCGGTCCCGAGCACCGGCCGTATCTCACCGGTCGGTATGAACTCGCGGTCGATCGGCGTGAAGAAGTCGCAGTCGAGGCGGAGCAGATGCCCGTTGATGAGGCCGGCATCGTGACCGTCGAGGTTGAAATAGCTGTGGTTGGTCAGGTTGAAGTAGGTGTCCTGGTCCGCCACGGCGCGGTACTCGATGATGACCTCGTTGTCCGGCGAGAGGCTGTAGGACACGTCCACCTCCGCCGTGCCCGGCATGCCCTGATCGCCGTCCGGGCTCACCAGGTGGAAGGTGACCTTCGGCACCGAGGCGTCAGACACCTGCGCCTGCCAGTCGCGGATGAAGTAGGCGTTGGGTCCCCCGTGCACCACGTGGCGCCCCTCGTTGGCTTCGAGGGTCAGCACCCGGTTGTCGATCGGAAGCTCGGCGTCGCGGATGCGGTTGGCGAAGCGGCCCACCGTCGCCCCGTAGGCCGACCCGTTGGTGGCGTAGTCCTGCGCCGAGTCGTAGCCCAGACTGACATCGACAGGGCGCCCGTGGCGATCGGGCACGACGATGCTCGTGACCACGGCCCCGAGGTCGGTGACCCCAAGGGACATGCCCTGGTCGTTGGTGAAGGTGTAGAGCGTGTGACGGGACTCGCCAAGTCGTTCCGTAAGCAGGTGCACCTGGACTCCTACAAGTGAGCAGCGACAATGCGTGGGCTGACGCGATCGGGTGGGGCAACAGCCTGGCCGATGCCAGGGCGCTGCCCCACCCGAGAGTCCGGACCCTACTTCTTGACCAGCTCGAGCCCGACCGCGATCTGCGGCTCGACCTTCTCGCCGGCGAGGTATGCCAGCGAGGCGTCCATCGCGGTCTGGATGATCTTGTCCGGCAGCTGGGCCACGGTGGCTGCCATGGTGCCCGCTTCCACTGCCTTGACGGCCTCGGGGGAGGCGTCGAAGCCGACGATCGCGATGTCCGTGCGCTTGGCGGCGATGGCTGCCTGCAGCGCACCGAGCGCCATCTCGTCGTTCTGCGCGAACACGGCATTGACCCCAGGGTTCGCCTGCAGCAGGTTCTGGAACACGGTGAAACCTTGGCTCTTGTCGAAGTTGGCGGTCTGCGAGGCGACCAGCTTCAGGTTGGGGGCTGTCTTCAGCTCGTCCTCGAAACCCTGACCGCGCTGTTTCGCGATGTCTGTGGCCAGGATGCCTTGCAGCTCAACGACATTGGCTCCGTCAGGGAACTTCCCCTTGAGGAACTCAGCCGCCATCTTGCCGCCGGCCACGTTGTCCGAGGCGATGTGGGACACGACCGTACCGCCCTCGACCCCGCGGTCGAAGGTCACCACGGGGATCTTGGCGTTGTTGGCCTGAGCCACTGACGCCGCGGCAGCGGCGGAGTCCACGGGGTCGAAGAGGATCAGATCAGGCTTCTGCCCGACGATGTCCTGCATGTTCGACAGCTCTTTGGCCGGGTCGTTATCGCTGGTGAGGACCCGCAGGTCGACGTTCTTCTCCTTGGCGTACCTCTTGGCCTCGTCGTTGACGGCCACGAAGAAGGTCGTCGTCAGCGACGCCACCAGAAGGGTGATCTTCTTGGAACCCCCTGCTGAGCCGCCGGAACCTGCGTCGCCTGTGTCAGCCGAGCCGCAGGCCGACGTGCTGGCGAGGATGGCGGCGGCGAGAACCACGGCCACGTTCTTGGGGACAATTCGCATGCGTTGCGCTCCTGGTTTCTTGGGCGTTGGTATCTCGGTCATCACTGTCTGGTCTTCACCTTCGGGACGGATTGGGACGGTTGTGTCCGCAAGCCTCCCGAGCCTGTTCACGGTCTATCGGCGCCTCACTTCGACCTGGCGTCGAGGAGCACAGCGATCAGGATGACGACGCCCTTGACCACCGTCTGGTAGTAGGAGGACACGTTCATCAGGTTCAGGGCGTTGTTCAGCATGCCGATGATGAGCGCGCCGATCACCGTGAAGACGATGCGCCCCACGCCGCCCTTCAGGGATGTCCCGCCGATCACGACTGCGGCGATGGCATCCAGCTCGTAGGACTGGCCGGCCAACGGCTGCGCCGAGGTCAGACGCGCTGTCACGACGAGCCCAGCCAACGCGGCTCCCGCGCCGCTGAGCACGTAGGCCAGAAGCTTCGTCCTCGTGACCGACACGCCTGAGAGGAAGGCTGCTTCCTCGTTGCCACCCACGGAGTAGATGTGGCGGCCGAACGGGGTCCGGGTCAGGAGGTAGTAGCCAGCGGCGAAGACGACGATCATGATCACCACGGGGACGGGGATCACACCGAAGATCAGACCTCCGCCGATGCGGTTGAAGCTCGTCGCGGTGACGCTGATCGGGCTGCCGTTGGTGATGAGGTAGGTGGCGCCACGAAAGATCGACAGGGTGGCGAGCGTGACGATCATCGGCTGAAGGTTCCAGCGGGCGATGAAGAACCCGTTGATGCTGCCTGCGACCACGCCTATGGCGAGCGCCACCACGATCACCGTCGGCACGTTGACCGAGTGCGACAGGAGAATGGCGGCAGACGCCCCAGTGAACCCCAGGATGGATCCCACCGAGATGTCGATCCCCCCGGTGAGGATCACGATCGTCAGCCCGGCAGCCAACAAGGCGTTGACCGACGTCTGGTTGAGGATGTTGGTGATGTTGCTGACTTGCAGGAAGCTGGGATTGATGATGCCCAGCACCAGCGCGAACGCGATGAGGATGACGACCGCACGGTACTCGTTGGCGACTTGCCCAAGCCTTTTGATGTCCATCTGCACGCCTCTTCTCGTCGTCAGACCATTGCGGCCATGATCTTTTCCTGGGAGGCGTCCTCGCGCGTGAACCTTGCGCGCAGGCTTCCTTCATGCATGACGAGGAGCTCGTCGCTGAGCCCGAGAACCTCCGGCATCTCCGAGGAGATGACGAGGACTGCCTTCCCGGACATTTTGAACTCATTGATGAGCGTGTAGATCTCCTTCTTCGCGCCGACGTCGATCCCCCGAGTGGGTTCGTCCAGGATGAGCACCTCGGGGTCGGACATCAGGCCCTTCGCCAGGGCGATCTTCTGCTGATTGCCACCCGACAGGTTCTTGACGAGCTGAGACAGGCTCGGCGTGCGTATGCGCAGGTCCTGCTGGTAGCCCGCCGCGATGCGCTTCTCAGCCTTGAGGTTCAGCCGTCCGTGACGGGTGATCTCGCGCAGCCCCGCAAGACTGATGTTCGTCTTGACGTCGAGACCGAGCACGAGACCATCGCCCTTGCGGTCCTCCGAGATGTAGAAGATCCCGTGCCGGATGGCATCGCCGGGACTCGTGATGTCCGCCGGCCTACCGAGGACCTCGACGGTGCCGCTGAGCACCGGATACACGCCGTAGATGGTCTTCGCCAGCTCGGTCCGCCCGGCTCCGGCCAAACCGGTGATGCCGACCACCTGACCGCGTCTGAGCTCGAAGGACACGTCGTGCACGAACTGGTTCGACACGTGGCTGACCCGCAGGGCGACCTCACCATCAGGCTGCGGCGGGGTGTAAGGGAAGGACTGGGTGAGCTGGCGACCCACCATCATCTTGACCAAGGTGTCGTAGTCGAGCTCGCGGATGGGCAGATCGGAGATGAACTCGCCGTCACGCAGCACGGTGGCCCGGTCGCAGATCCGGAAGACCTCCTCCAGACGGTGCGTGATGTAGACGATTCCCTTCCCTTGCTGCTTCAGCTCCTGCATCAGGTGCAGCAGGCTGTCGACCTCTTCGTCCGGGAGGGCGTCGGTGGGTTCGTCCATGACGATCACCTTGGCGTTCAGCGAGAGCGCCTTGGCGATCTCCACCATCTGCTGCATGGCGATGGACAGGCCCTTCACCCGGCGGGTGGGGTCGAGGTCGACATTGATCGAGGCGAGGATCTCGCGCGTGCGTTGCACCATGGTCGAGACATCCAGCACACCCATGGACTTCGTCAGCTCACGCCCGAGGAACACGTTCTCGTAGATGCGCATGTGCGGGACGAGGTTGAGCTCCTGGTGGATGATGGCAATACCTGCCTCGCTCGCCTGGTGCGCGCTGAGGAACTCGACCTGGCGTCCTTCGAAGAGGATTTCGCCGGAGTCCTTCTTGTGCACCCCCGTGAGGACCTTCATCAAGGTGCTCTTGCCGGCGCCGTTCTCGCCCAGCAGGGCCATGACCTCGCCCGCCCTGACCTGGAGTCCCGCGCCCTTGAGAGCCTGGACCCCCGGGAAACCCTTGACGATGTCCTTCATCTCCAGCATGACCTGGCCCATGCGGCTTCCTCCATCTTCTTCGACAGGTTGATAGGGCTTCGAGCCACGTGCGGTGTGCTGCTGGATCAGGTGGAGTCACGGACGACGAGGCTCGGCTCGAGCACGACGCGCTCATCGCACTCTTGGCCGGCCAGCACGTTGAGCAGCATGTCCGCAGCGTGGATACCCATGAGGTTCGAGGGCTGGCGGACCGTCGTCAGTGCTGGGCGGGTGAACGTGCCGAGTAGCAGGTCGTCGTAACCCATCACGGCCACGTCGTTCGGTACCGAGAGTCCGAGGTCGGAGAGCGCCTTCAGCACACCGAACGCGACGTAGTCCGTCCCGGCGAAGATGGCTTCGACGGCACCACCGTGCGTGTCGCTCATGATGTCGAGCGCCTGCTGGTAGCCGTGTTGTGGCGTGAGATCGGTCTCGACGTACCGAAAGCTCGCTGCGGGGTCAACGTCCGCGGCAGCGTAGGCGTCGAGGCAGCCCTGCCGACGGTCGCGGGAGGACTGTCCGTTGAACCCGATGAACGTCACCCGCCGGTAGCCCTTGTCGAGCAAGTGACGCATGCCCTGGTGCCCGCCCAGGACGTTGTCGACGGACACGGTCCGGACAGATTTCTCGTGCACCCGGTCGACGCTGATGACAGGGACCGCGAACTCGCCCGGGTCATCCAGAGTGTGCTTGCCCGTACCCAGCAGGATGGTTCCGTCGATGCCGCGGTGCGTCAGGCTCCGCAGGTTCTCGAGCTCGGTCTCCGCGTTGTTCTGCGAGTTGCAGACGATCGAGGAGTAGTTCTGGCGAGCAAGCCGGCTCTCGATGCCAGCCAGCACGTCGATGTAGAAGATGTTCGAGAAGTCAGCCACGACGATGCCGATCGTCCGCGTCTGGCTCGTCTTCAGGCTCAACGCCGCGAAGTCGGGGTGGTAGCCCGTCTCCTCGATCGCCTCCTGGATCCGCCTGGCGGTCTCCGGCCGAACGCGCTTCTTGCCGTTGAACACGTAGGAGACGGTGCTGGGCGATACGCCTGCACGACGCGCCACGTCCTTGAGCGTCGCCATGCCATCCTCCGCCTCGTCGCTGAGCCTGGTGAGAACCTACGAGGCGGTCGGGCTCTTGTCAATCGATTGACCACTCGAGTTCCCCGAGCCACTGTGCGGGGTCCATGGCGCTGTGCTCTCCGCGTGCGCACGCCGTCGCAGCGCCGTCCGACGCCCGGCCCCGAAGGACCTCCCCGTTCGACGCCACCGATGGTCAGATCGGCCCTGACGTGCCGGTGGGGCCCCGGCCGGTCCAGCGCTGCAGCAGGCCGGGGCTGCAACCCGACATCGCCACTGCCGTGGCGTGCTCGTGGCCGAGAATCGCTGCGCTGCAGCTCAGCGCGCCACTCCGCGCGGACGACGAAGGCCCCCGCCGGCGTACCGGTGGGGGCCTTGGTCGTGCTGAGGGCGATCAGCTGAAGCTGTCACCGCACGCGCAGCTGCTGCCCGCGTTGGGGTTGTCGATGGTGAAGCCCTGCTTCTCGATGGTGTCGGAGAAGTCGATCGTGGCGCCCATGAGGTAGGGAGCGCTCATGCGGTCGACGACGACCTCGACGCCACCGAAGTCGACGCGCAGGTCGCCGTCGAGGGTGCGCTCGTCGAAGTAGAGCTGGTAGATTAGGCCGGAGCAGCCGCCGGGCTGGACGCCGATGCGCAGGGCCAGGTCGTCGCGGCCCTCCTGCTCGAGCAGGCTCATGACCTTCTCGGCGGCCACGTCGGTCAGCGTCACGCCGTGCTCGACGGTCGTGCCGGCGGTCGCCTCGACGTCGGTCTGCGGGGTGGTGGTCTCGATGGTCATGCGGGAGTCCTCGTCTGCTCGGGTCGACGGTCGAAGTGACCAACCGCCGGGGCGGCGGCGCTGTTCCCGCGCCACCCTGGTCAAGCGTACGCCAGGCTAGCCCGGGGTGGCACGGGTGAGGCGGCTCAGCGCGACCAGGTGCGCGCGACCCGCTCCGCCCGGCCGGCGAGCGCCGCCGCGACGCCCGCGGCTGTCCCGGCCGGTGGCAGCTCGTGGGGACCGGCCTGCGGCAGCTCGTAGGCGCCGGACTGCGGCAGCTCGTAGGCCCCGGCGAGCCCGGCGGCCATCGCCTCGCGCCGTCCCACCTCGAGCCGGCCGGCGAGCAGCACGACGGGCACGCCGAGCGCCATGGCGCGCCGCGACACCTCCGCCGTGACGCCGTGGTGCAGTGAGCCGCCGCCGAAGTCCTCCGCCACGGTGACGACGATGTCGGCGGCGGTGAGCTGGGCGTCGAGGCCGACGGTGTCGCAGGTGGTGGCGACGCCGTCCTGCCGGGTGGCGCCGAGCAGCAGCAGGGCGAACGCCGCCCCGCCGCCCGCGCCCGACCCAGGGGCGGCGGCCTGACCGCGGCCCATGAGCGGCCGGCCCGCGACCAGCGAGCGCTGGGCGACGTCGGCGAAGCGCCCCAGCGCTGCCTCCAGCTGCTGCGCCTGCTCGGGCGTGGCCCCGCGCTGCCGCGCGTGGGCGGCGCTCGTGCCGTGGAAGCCCAGCAGCGGCAGGTCGTCGTCGGTGGCGGCGACGAGCTCGACGCCCGCGAGCGCCACCCGCACGCTCGCGAGCCGGCCGAGCGCGTCGTCCGGCAGGTCGAGCAGGGCGAGCCCGCCGCTGCCGAGCCGCGCGTCGTCGCCGGCGCCGAGCGCCCGCAGCGCGCCCGCTCCCCCGTCGTTCGTGGACGCCGGGCCGAGGCCGACGACGACGCGCCGCGCGCCCGCGTCGACGGCGGCGCGCAGCAGGGCGCCGAGGCCGGCGCTCGCGGCGGTCGTCGGGTCGCGGCGCGGGTCGAGGCCGGGGCCGATGGTCTGCGCGGCGTCCAGGTGCACGACCGGGCCGGCGCCGACGTCCGAGACGTGCAGGGTGGCGAGGACGTCGGCACCGGCCGGCCCGGGGACGGTGACCGGCACGAGGTCGCCGGGCACCGCGGCGGCGATGACGTCGACGAAGCCGGGGCCGCCGTCCGACAGCGGCAGGACGGTGACCGCGTCGAGCGGGGCCTGGCCCGACCAGCCCGAGGCGACGGCCGCCCCCACCTGGGCGGCGGTCAGGCCGGCGACGGCGAAGCGGTCGGGCGTGATGAGCACGCGCACCGGCGGCCCCTACCCCTGGGCGCCGAGGCGCTCGAGCAGCACCGCCTCGGCGAGGCAGACCCGCTCGAACTCGGCGAGGTGCAGGCTCTCGTCGGCACCGTGGGCGCGGGTGTCGGGGTCCTCGACGCCGGTGACGAGGATGGCCGCGTCGGGGAAGGTGTCGACGAACTCGGCGATGAACGGGATCGAGCCGCCGATGCCCATGTCGACCGGCTCGGTGCCCCAGGCGTCGGCGAAGGACGCGCGCGCCGCGTCGTACGCCGGGCCGTCGGCCTGGGCGGCGAACGCCGCGCCGGTCTCCTTGAGGGTCACCGACACCTGGGCGCCCCACGGCGCGTTGGCCCGCAGGTGGGCGGCGAGGGCGGCGAAGGCGTCCTGCGGGTCCTGCCCGGGCGCGACGCGCAGCGACAGCTTGGCCTTGGCGCGCGGCTGCAGCGTGTTGGACGCCCGCTCGGTCGAGGGCGCGTCGATGCCGACCACCGTGACCGCGGGGCGGGTCCACAGCCGTGACGTGAGCCGCCCGGTGCCGACGAGCGCGACGTCGGCCAGCACGCCGGCGTCGGCCCGCAGCTCGGCCTCGGTGAGGTCAAGGTCGGCGGCCTCGCCCGCGTGCAGGCCCGGCACGGCGACATCGCCGGCCTCGTCGTGCAGGCACCCGAGCAGCCGGGTGAGCGCGGTGAGCGCGTCCATGACAGCGCCGCCGTACATGCCGCTGTGCACCGCGTGGTCGAGGGTGCGCACCTCGACGAAGGCCTCGACGAGCCCGCGCAGGCTCGTCGTCAGCGCCGGCACGCCGATCTTCCAGTTGCTCGAGTCGGCGAGCACCAGCACGTCGGCGCGCAGCCGCTCGCGGTGGGCGACCAGCAGCCGGCCGAGGGACGGCGACCCCGACTCCTCCTCGCCCTCGACGAACACCGTGACGCCGACCGGCGGGTGACCGCCGTGCGCCCGCACCGCGGCCAGGTGGGCCATGATCCCCGCCTTGTCGTCCGCGGCGCCGCGGCCGTAGAGACGGCCCCCGCGCTCGACCGGCTCGAACGGCGGGCTCGTCCAGTCGCCGTCCTCGCCGGGCGGCTGGACGTCGTGGTGGGCGTAGAGCAGGACCGTCGGCGCACCGGGCGGCCCGGCGAGGTGACCGACGACGGCGGGCGCGCCGTCCGCCCGCAGCAGCTCCACGTCGGACATGCCGGCCTCGCGCAGCAGTGCCGCGACGGACTCGGCGCTCGCCTCGACGTGGGCCTGGTCGAACGCCCGCGCCGACACGCTGGGGATGCGCACGAGGGCCTCGAGGTCGCTGCGCAGCCGCGGCATGCCGGCGGCCACGGCCTGCCGCAGGGTGTCGAGGCGGGCGGGGTCGAGCGGGCTGGTGGTCGAGCTGGTCGGGCTGGTGGTCATGGCGGCGAGCCTATGCGGCGGCCGGGGTGCTCGTGCCGCGTCGGCGTGCCTGGACCGGCACGCTGCGTCACGGCGTGTCGGAGGTGCGCCGGCCCACCCTCCGCCTCCCACCCTGGGAGGGTGGCGGCCATGGTTGACATGGCGCGGGCGCGCCGGGCGACGCGGCGGCACGGTCGCCGGCTGCGGCGCCGGGCCGCCCGAGCGGCCCGGCTGGTGCGCGAGCCCGAGCGGATCCGCCC
>CAXTEJ010000063.1:0-17423 GCA_964243295.1 uncultured Actinomycetales bacterium
GGCTACCGTCGAGGCGTCAGTTGCGAGCCTCCACTGAACCCGGGGCGAGACACTTCAAGGAGTGGGGGCTGTCCACGGTGCTGATCGGGTCGTACAGACGTCACGTGTCCATCAAACGGGTCAAGGACGTCGACGTCTTTTGTCGCCTGAAGTCCCTGCCCGAGGACTACGACCCCGTCAAGCTGCTCAACCACACGAAGGCGGTCCTCGACGAAGCGTTCCCGCCGATCGACGGCGAGTCCCGCACACAGATCCAGGGACGTTCCGTGAAGGTCACATTCCCCGCCTTCGACATGCACGTCGACGCCGTCCCAGCCCGCAAGGCAGGCGGCGTCTGGGAGATCCCGTGCAAGGACCCCGGCGACGGGTGGGACAAGACCAACCCTGAGGAGTTCACCGAGCTGTCGTCCAGGCGCAACGACACGTACGGGGACAACTACGTGCCGGTGGTGAAGCTGGTGCGGCAGACACGGCGCGCTCTGCTAGGCCGCGCCAAGCCCGGCGGCCTGTTCGTGGAGGTCGCCGCCTACCACGCGTTCGCCCAGCACCCCGCGCCCGGCTCCAGCGGTGCGTACACCTCCGTGGCTGCCTACTACGCGAACACCCTCCGGGTGATGGTCGACATCATCAGCGCTCACGTGGACGGCACCGAGCCGATGGAGAACCCGGCCCTGCCGGGTGAGGAGCTGCGTGTGCGCGCCACCGACGCCGAGTGGGTCAACCTGAAGGTCAGGTGGGCTGACGCTGCTGACCGGGCGATGGCCGCCCTGAACCACGACAGCAACTGCATGGCGGCCAAGATCTTCCGTGACCTGCTGGGTCAGGACAGCCTGGGCGATTGGGTGTTCCCTATGCCTGGCGACTGCAACGCGGACGGGACCACACGCGCGGAAGCCATCAAGCCCGGTTCCACCGGTTTGACCACCGGGGCGACGCCCACCTTCGGATGAGCATGCACGCAGCGATCGTCGAGGCGACGATCAGGAGACTAGACAACGCCCTGAACGGCGCCGGGTTTCAGACCACGACCGACGGCAGCGCCGCCGCTGACTGGTCATGGGAAGGCGTCGTGGCAACCGACACCAAGACACGTGTCGAGCTGCGCGCAGGTTTTCCGTTCACCGCGCCGAAGGTCACGCTCCCAGGCCGGGACACGTCGACGTCGTGGCACGTCCACCCTGTCACCGGGTTGTGCTTGTGGAACTCCCACGACCAAGGTGACCTGCCCTGGCTCGACGGTGCCGCCCTGGTCGACCGCATCACGGAGTGGGTCAACAACGACGAGGGCGGTTGGCGCGGCGACGTCCCCGATCTGGACCTGGAGCGCTACTACCCTACGTGGATACCGCGTGGGGGCGCGGTGCCGCTGCTGGTGCTCGACGACTGGGCCCGATGGTCGGGGCGGTGGGCGGCCCTGCAACTCAAGGCTCATGGGCGCATCGAGACGGTCGACCGCCCTCGGACGGAGTACAAGAACCTTCGCATCAGACGCGGTCGCGGCGCGCACGACTACGTCGGTCGCGCGGTCGACCTCGGCGAGATGCCGACGCCCCAGGTGACACCGGACGGGCTGCTGCACCGCATGACACCTCGGGACCGACTCGCCGCCAAGAAGGTGCTGGAGGATCGGCCGTTGTTCGTGCCGTGCCGCTACACCAGGGGCGGCGAACCCGCCCTCGTCTGCTTCGTGGTGACCGCGCCCCGCCGCTTCGCGCCCTACGAGCTGCGGACTATCCCGATCGCCGAGTCCCGCACCGACGTCCTGACGCTGCGCGCGGGCACCGATCGCACCGCGCTGTCCACGAAACGCGTAGCCATCATCGGGCTCGGCGCGATCGGTTCGTTCATGGCCGACCAGCTGGCGCGAAGCGGCGTCAACCACCTGCACCTGGTCGACTACGACACGCTCCGCCCCGGGAACCTCGTCCGGCACCTGGCGGGCACCTCACTGGTCGGTGCCACGAAGACGACAGCGGTTGAGAACACGATCACCAGCAACCGCACCACATCCCCGACCTTCACCCACGATGACTCCGTCCTCGACGTGGAGGACGCAGCCAAGCTCCTGGAGGAGTACGACCTCGTCATCAACGCCACCGGCGACCGCTCCACGCAACGACGCCTCCAGTACGCCGCCGACCACCTGGAGACCACGACGTTCCTCGCCGTCTACGTCGAAGGTCATGGGCAGTACGCCCGAGCAGACGTCTACCCCACGCTCCACGGCGCCCCGCCCCTACCCACCGACGGGGTGGACCCCGTCACGGTGACCCTGCGGGAAGGCGGGTGTGGTGACCCCGTGAGCACGACCCCGCCCAGCGTGTGCATCGAGGCCGCCAGCATCGGCACGAGGCACGCCATCGGCCTCCTGACTGGCAAGCCCATCCACCCCGCCGGGGAGCGCCGCCCGATGGGCCCCGCATGAGTCACCAGGAGCTGAGCATCCTTGTCGACGAGAGCGCCGTACTCGCCATCGAGACGCACGCGAAGCACGCATGGCCGCACGAGACCGGAGGTCTCCTGCTCGGCAACTACCCACCCGAACGGGTCCACGTCACCCACGCCGTCGAAGTACCCGACCCCCGAGCCACCCGAATCCGCTACCGCCGTGACCCACAAGCCGCCACCCAGGCGCTGGACGAGCACCGCGCAGCCATCAGCGACGCGAGCATCGGGTACGTCGGCGAATGGCACAGCCACCCACTGCCCTCCCGGCCCAGCGCAATGGATCGCCTCGCCCTCCGTCAGCTCATGCAGGGGGCAACGAACCCGCTCGTGATGCTCGTCGCTGCAAGAACCAGCCGAGGGTTCACGCTCCACACCGTCGTGGGCATGGCTGCCAACGACCCCGACAACCCCGTCCACATCCACAGCGACGTCAGCACGCGCGTCACCCCGACGACGACAGGAGACACAGAGTGACCACAGCCAGCCAACCGAACAGGATCGACCTGCACCAGGCGTACCTGGCCAAGCAGGAATTGCTTCTAGCCCGCCTGGGGGTGATGAAGAACTTCACCAGCCACCCCAGCACCGTAGGTGACGAGTCCGAGGCCAACTGGATCGGCATGCTCTCGGAGTTTCTCCCGTCGCGCTACCGGGTCTCGTCCGGTCAGGTCGTCGACCACACCGGCCAACTCAGCGACCAGATCGACGTCATCATCTACGACCAGCAGTACTCACCCCTCCTGCTCGCGGCGGAGTCGGGCACCGTGTTCGTGCCCGCCGAGAGCGTCTACGCCGTCTTTGAGGTCAAGCAAGAGATCGACAAGACGCTGAGCGACTACGCCGGGACCAAGATCGCGAGCGTCCGTCGTCTAGAGCGAACTTCTGTGCCGATCCGGCACGCAGGGGGCGTCTTCGCGGCGCAGGACCCGAAGCACATCCTCGGGGGCATCCTCACCACCCGCAGCGGTTGGGCGGATCTCCAGGGGAAGGCCGCCGTCGCCTACCTGAGCACCCTCACCGGTGAGCGACGTATCGACATCGGCTGCGCCCTCGCCAGCTGCTCCTTCGACCTACCCGAGCAGGAAGGCGGGGAACCGGAGTACAGCACCCAGGAGACCGCACTCATCTTCTTCGTCATGCGCCTGTTCCGACGACTTCAAGACCTCGGCACCGTCGTCGCCGCCGACATCGACAAGTACGCCACCCGCATCACCGAGGGCTAGGTCTGTACGCCCGCCCCGCCCATGTAGCCAGTTCGATTAACTGAACTACGGTGCACATGTAGCCAATTCGTTTGACGGAACCTCAGCGCCCATGTAGCCAGATCGTTTGAGCCGATAACACGGCATGTAGCCAGTTCAGTTGACTGTGGTGGCCAGATCAAGTGACGGAAGGCGAGCTGAACCGTGCGTAGCGCATTGCCAGATCGTTTGACCGGTCACACAGGCTGAGACCCGTCCTTCGACGTACGGGCTCGGGCAGTTGCATCGAGAGTTGGCGACGCCCGTCACACGGGTTGAGGGCGCAAGCCGGCAAGCTGCTGTTCGACCGATCGTCGCGTCACATGACGTGAGCGTATGGTCCCGTCAGTCGGTCTGCGGACATGCTGCTGCGCCATCGGGAGGAGCTATAACGAATGCCAACCGCGACAAGACTTCGCCGGGTAGCAGTCCTCTCCTTGGCGTCAGTCCTGATGTTGACTGGCCTGGTGCTGCTCGTCTGGGCAGGTGTTGGCGCAGCGAGGTATTTCCGTCCGAATGACAATGATTCGGGCGCCGCGGTCTTCGTTTTCGCTCTCCTCCCCGCAGTGCCGGGCATGCTCCTGCTTGTCGCCGGATCGACGCTGTCGAGATGTGTCGTGGTCCGGTCAGCCCAGCGCGCTGGGGCACAGGTGACAACGACACCACCCGCCTGAGTCCCCTACGGGCTTGTACGTTCGAGGACCGCCAAGGCGAACGACATGGCCAAGGGGCCTCGACGTCGCGATGTCAACGAGCTGGCCGACAGGCGTCCTCCGCAAGCAGCCGCCGAGCAGGCATGCGACCAGACGCATGAGGCAACAGCACCGCTCACGGGGACCGCGCAAAGCCTGTGACATGCGAGGACGTCGACGAGGTGCCTCACCTCATGACTGAGCTGTTGTACGAGGTACCGGAACCCGGTCGTGGGCTGTCCCGAGGACGCGACGGGCCGGTCGGTGTCGTCGTCCTTCCTCCAGAACGGCACGGCGGCGCTGTTCGAGGCGCACGGCTTCGAGCGGTCGCGGCCCATCGGCAAGCGCCACCGGGTCGTCGCCAGCACCGTCGAGCCGGTCAGCGCCACACCGGCTTGAGCACCGGCGGGTCGCGCGGGAGCACCAGCAGCAGCGGGTCGAGGTAGGCCGCTTCCCGGCGCAGCCCCCAGTGCAGGCAGGTGCCGGGGGAGCAGTGGCCCGGCTGGCCCGTGACCACGCCCAGCCGCTCACCGCGGCGCACCACCGCGCCGACGGGCAGCGACGCGGCCACCGGTTCGTACGTCGTCCGCAGGCCTCCGGGGTGGTCCACGGTGACCACGCCGCGCCCGGCGACCTGACCGGCGAAGGCGACGACACCGTCGCCCGCCGACGCGACCGTCGCGCCCATCGTGGCGCGCAGGTCGACCCCGCGGTGGCCCGGGCTCCACGGCGTGGGGGGAGCGCGGAAGCCACGGACCACCGCGGGTGCTGGGGTGAGCGGCCACTGCCAACGGCCGCCCGGGCGCACGTCACCGGCCGCGGCGACTGGGCCGCCGCCGGCTACCGGCCGGCTCACGACGCTCCGCGAGCCGCCGGGTGGCGGCGGGCTCACGAAGCCCCGGTCGACGGCGTCCGCGGGGCCCGAGGAGGTGGCTGGCCCGACCGGCGCCGGCCGGGCGGAGGCCGGAGCCGTCAGCGCCGGCAGCGCCGAGCCGAAGACCAGCCCAGCAGCCAGGACGACGCCCACCACCGCCCGCCGAGAGGTCGTCGAGGTGGGTACCGCCGGCTGTCGTCGTCGCATCACGGGACGACCCTCGCGCCGGGGGGAGGAGCGAGCGGCAGCCGATGCGGTCGCTGTGGACGCCGTGACGGCCGGTCCTGCCCGTGGACGGCGGGGGCTACGTCGTCCACAGGCGCGGCGCCGCGACTGTCGCGAAGCGTGTGACCCGGCACCCGCCGGACCGCTGGGGGTCACACGCAGGCCATGCCCCGTACCTCGTGCGGCCACCCGGCCCCGCGACCTTCGTCGCATGAGGACTCACCGAGCTTTGCTGCCCCGCCGCACCGCGATCACCGCCGTCCTGAGCGCCGGGGCGCTCGCCGCCGCCGCCCTGGTGGGCGGTGCCGGTTCCGCCGACGCGCGTGGCGGCCCGAGCCGGTCGCTGAGGCTGACGCCGCTGGGCAGCTATGCGAGCGGGTTCTACGACGCCGGCGGCGCTGAGATCACCGCCTTCGACCCCGAGAACCGCCGCATCTTCTCGATCAACGCCGCCGACGGGACCGTCGACGTGCTGGACGCCGCCGACCCCTCGCGGCTGCGCAAGATCGCCTCGCTCGCGACCCCGGGCGCCAACAGCGTCGCCGTGCGCGGCGGGCTCGTCGCCGTCGCCCAGCAGGCCGCCACGAAGACCGACCCCGGCACGGTCGGGTTCTTCGACGCCAGGACGCTTGCTCCGGTGTCCACCGTCACGGTCGGGGCGCTGCCCGACATGGTGACGTTCTCGCCCGACGGCCGCTACGTCGTCGTCGCCGGGGAGGGCGAGCCCGAAGGCTACCTCCCGGGCCAGGTCGACCCGCAGGGCACCGTGGCGGTCATCACGGTGGGCCGCCGCGCGCCCCGGCAGTCCGACGTCCGCCTCGCCGGGTTCACCGCGTGGGACGGCCGCGAGCAGCAGCTGCGCGAGGCCGGCGTCCGCATCTACGGCCCCGGTGCGAGGACCAGCCAGGACCTCGAGCCCGAGTACGTCGCCGTCGACCGGACGTCGCGCACGGCCTTCGTGACGCTGCAGGAGAACAACGCGATGGCGAGGGTCGACCTGCGCTCGGCCCAGGTCACCTCGCTGACCGCGCTGGGCGTCAAGGACCTCTCCCCGGCCGGCAACGGCATCGACGCCTCGGACCGCGACGGCGGCATCGCGATCCGCACGTGGCCCGCGGTGGCGCTGTACGAGCCGGACTCGGTGGCGGCGTACGCGGCGCGGGGCCGCACCTACCTGGTGATGGCCAACGAGGGTGACACCCGCGACTACGAAGGCTTCTCGGAGGAGAAGCGGGTGTCGGCGCTCACGCTGTCGCCCTCGGTGTTCCCCGACGCCGCCGAGCTGCAGCAGCCGGCGAACCTCGGCCGGCTGACCGCCACGACCACCTCCCCGGTGGACGCGAGCGGCGCCGTGACGCAGGTGCAGGTGCCGGGTGCCCGGTCGATCTCGGTGCGGGACGCCCGGGGCCGGTTGCTGTGGGACAGCGGCGACGCCCTCGAGCGCGTGACGGCCGCGGCGCTGCCGGACGCGTTCAACTCCGACAACGCCGAGAACGACAGCTTCGACTCGCGCAGCGACAACAAGGGTCCGGAGCCCGAGGGGGTCGCGGTGGGCAGGGTCGACGGCCGCACCTACGCCTTCGTCGGGCTCGAGCGGATCGGGGGCATCGCGGTCTTCGACGTCAGCGACCCGCGTGCCGGCCGCTTCGTGACCTACGTCAACCCGCGCGACTTCGCGGGGGACGTGGAGGCCGGCACCGCCGGGGACAGCGGCCCCGAGGGCATCACCTTCGTGACGGCGCACGACAGCCCCACCCGTCGCCCGCTGCTGGTCGTCGGCAACGAGGTGTCGGGCACGACCACCACCTACGACATCGGTCGCAGCGGGCACTGAGCCCAGGGCCCCGAGCTCGGGCACCGAGCTCGGCATCGAGCTCAGGGCACCGAGCACACAGGACTCGGGCGTGAGGCCCCCGGGGCGCCGTGACGGCGTCCGGAGCGGCGGCGGGGGAGGCGTAGACTGACGGGACGATCGGTTCACCGGTCGAATTCGCGCGCCCGCAGATCGGCACGGCGAGGGCCCTCGTGGCTCGAGCACCGTCGAGGCGCGCCACCGGTCCGGGCTCGACCCGGAGGGTGCGTCGCGGGCGCCAGGCGCGACGACCGACCGGTCGCCGCGGACAACCGATGCGAGGGAGGACGTCGGCATGGCCGTCGTCACGATGCGCCAGCTCCTCGAGAGCGGCGTGCACTTCGGGCACCAGACCCGACGCTGGAACCCCAAGATGAAGCGCTTCATCTTCACCGAGCGCAACGGCATCTACATCATCGACCTGCAGCAGTCGCTGACCTACATCGACGACGCCTACGACTTCGTCAAGCAGACGGTCGCGCACGGCGGCTCGATCCTGTTCGTCGGCACCAAGAAGCAGGCGCAGGAGCCCGTGGCCGAGCAGGCCGCCCGGGTCGGGATGCCCTACGTCAACCAGCGCTGGCTGGGCGGCATGCTCACGAACTTCCAGACCGTCCACAAGCGGCTGCAGAAGCTCAAGGAGCTCGAGCTGCTCGACTTCGACGACGTCGCCGCGAGCGGGATGACGAAGAAGGAGCTGCTCGTCCTGCGCCGCGAGAAGGACAAGCTCGAGAAGACCCTCGGTGGCATCCGCGACATGGCGAAGGTCCCCTCCGCGGTGTGGATCATCGACACCAAGAAGGAGCACCTCGCGGTCGACGAGTGCAAGAAGCTCGGCATCCCGATCGTCGCGATCCTCGACACCAACTGCGACCCCGACGAGGTCGACTACAAGATCCCGGGCAACGACGACGCCATCCGGTCGGTGCAGCTGCTGACCCGCGTCGTCGCCGACGCGGTGGCCGAAGGTCTCATCCAGCGTTCGGGCGGCGGCGCGCAGACCGCCACCGCCGAGGAGCCCCTCGCCGCCTGGGAGCGCGAGATGCTCGAGGCAGGCACGGCATCCTCAGTCGCCGAGGCACCCGCGACAGAGGCGCCCGCGGCCGAGGCGCCAGCAGTGACCGAGGTGCCGGCAGTGACCCAGGCAGTGACCGAGGCGCCGGCAGTGACCGAGGCGCCGGCAGCGCCCGAGGCACGGGCAGTGACCGAGGCACCGATCGTCGCCGCGGACGCGACCCCCGCCGACGAGGCGGCTGCTGCCGAGCAGGCCGAGGCCGCGCCGGTCGAGGTCGCGGCGGCTCCGGCCGCCGGCTGACCGACGTACCACCAGCCCGACGCCTGACGGCGGGCGCCACACGCTCCGGCGGTGGCGCCCGCCGTCGCGTGGGCCCCCCGCAAGCGCACCACGACCGCATCACGGACGGAGCACGATGGCGAACTACACCACCACCGACATCAAGACGCTGCGCGAGAAGACCGGCGCCGGGATGATGGACTGCAAGAACGCGCTCGACGAGGCCGAGGGCGACCAGGTCAAGGCCGAGGAGATCCTGCGCGTCAAGGGCCAGAAGGGCGTGGCCAAGCGTGAGGGCCGCAACGCCACCAACGGTCTGGTGACCGCGCACGTCGACGGCGGCATCGGCACGCTCGTCGAGGTCAACTGCGAGACCGACTTCGTGGCCAAGGGCGAGAAGTTCCAGGCGGTCGCGCGCACCGTTCTCGACCAGGCCGTCGCCATCGGTGCGGCCGATGCCCAGACGCTGCTGGCCTCCGACATCGAGGGCCGCACGGTCAAGGAGCTGCTCGACGAGGCCAACGCGGCCATCGGCGAGAAGATCGAGGTGCGTCGGGTCGCACGCGTCGAGGGCGGCGCCGTGGCGACGTACCTGCACCGCACCAGCCCCGACCTGCCGCCGCAGGTCGGCGTGCTGCTCGCCACCGACGGCGAGGCCGACATCGCCCGCGATGTCGCCATGCACATCGCAGCGATGCAGCCCACGTTCGTGAGCCGCGACGACGTCCCCGCCGACCTGGTCGAGAACGAGCGTCGCCTCGCGGATGAGACCGCTCGCAACGAGGGCAAGCCCGAGGCCGCGCTGCCGCGCATCGTCGAGGGCCGGCTGCAGGGCTTCTTCAAGGAGGTCGTGCTCGTCGAGCAGCCCTTCGCGAAGGACACCAAGAAGACCGTCGGCGCCGTGCTGTCGGAGTCGGGCGTCAAGCCCGTCTCCTTCGTGCGCTACCGCGTCGGCGCCTGAGGACGACGCGGCACTCAGCGCTCGAGCGCCTCACCGGCCCCGTCACCGCCTCGCGGTGGCGGGGCCGCGTGCTGCCCCGGCTCCTGACGGGCGATGTCGGCGGCACGTGTCGACGGCCGGAGAGCCGGTGCACATCACCCGGACGGCGTTGGCGCCGCTGAGCCCGGGTGCGGCACACTGACGACGGCCGCCGACCCGGCCGGCAGCCACTCGACAGGGGGAGTCCCAGCGTGCCGTCAGCACGGCGTACCGCCACCGACCTGCAGATCAGCCTCGACGACGACGCGCTCGGCTACGACCGCGTCCTGCTCAAGCTGTCGGGCGAGACCTTCGGCGGCGGCGCCATCGGGGTCGACCCCGACGTGGTGCGTGGTGTCGCGGCGCAGATCGCCGAGGCGGTGCACGGCGGCGTCCAGGTGTCGATCGTCGTCGGCGGCGGCAACTTCTTTCGCGGCGCCGAGCTGCAGCAGCGGGGGATGGACCGCACGCGCGCCGACTACATGGGCATGCTCGGCACGGTGATGAACTGCCTGGCGCTGCAGGACTTCCTGGAGAAGGCAGGCGTCGACACCCGGGTGCAGACCGCGATCACCATGGGCCAGATCGCCGAGCCCTACATCCCGCGGCGCGCTATCCGGCACCTAGAGAAGGGCCGCGTCGTGATCTTCGGTGCCGGGGCCGGCATGCCCTACTTCTCCACCGACACCGTCGCGGCCCAGCGCGCCCTCGAGACCCGCTCGGACGTCGTCCTGATGAGCAAGAACGGTGTCGACGGCGTCTACTCCGCCGACCCGCGCACCGACGCCACCGCGACGCGCATCGACACCCTCACCTACGCCGACGCGCTGCAGCGAGGCCTGAAGGTCGTCGACGCCGCGGCCTTCAGCCTGTGCATGGAGAACCGCCTGCCCATGGTGGTGTTCGGCATGGAGGGCGACGGCAACGTCACGCGCGCGGTGCGAGGTGAGAGGATCGGGACGCTGGTGACCGCGGGCTGACCCCCGCCGGCGCCCCCGACTCACGCGCCGCGAGGCGCAACCGCACCGCGAGGAGCCTCTTTCATGCTCGACGGCACGATCGACGACACGCTGCTGGACGCCGAGGAGAAGATGGAGAAGGCCGTCGAGGTGGCCAAGGAGGACTTCTCCGCCATCCGCACCGGCCGCGCCAACCCGTCGATGTTCTCCAAGCTGACGGTCGACTACTACGGCGCGCCCACCCCACTCGTGCAGCTGGCCTCGTTCCAGACCCCCGAGGCGCGCACGGTGATCATCACGCCCTACGACAAGGGCTCGATGAACGAGATCGAGAAGACGCTGCGCAACAGCGACATCGGCGCCAACCCCGCCAACGACGGCACCGTCATCCGCATCGTCCTGCCGGTCCTCACCGAGGAGCGTCGCCGCGACTACATCAAGCTGGCGCGCGGCAAGGCCGAGGAGGCCAAGGTGTCGATCCGCAACGTCCGCCGCCGCGCCAAGGACGTCCTCGACCGTGCTGTCAAGGACGGCGACGTCGGTGAGGACGAGGGCAGCCGCGCCGAGAAGGAGCTCGAGTCGACCACGCGCCGGTACGTCGAGTCGGTCGACGACCTGCTGACCCGCAAGGAAGCCGAGCTGCTCGACGTCTGAGCCGGTCGAAGGACCTGAGGGACACGTGGACGACCAGCTGGCGCCCGCGCCGACCACCCGGCGCGCGCTGCGCACGGCCCGCTCCGGAGGAGGCGCTCCCGCTGCTGGTCGCGCCGGCCGCAACCTGCCCGTCGCGATCGGGGTCGGTGTCGGCCTCGCCCTCGTCGTCATCGGCAGCCTCTTCATCCGCAAGGAGGCCTTCGTCCTCGTCGTGGCGGTGGCCAGCTGCGTGGCGCTCACCGAGCTGACGGGTGCGCTGCGTCAGCGCGGCATCGTCGTGCCGGTCGTGCCGGTGGTGGTGGGCACCGTCGGGATGCTGGTGTCGGCGTACACCTCCGGCAGCCAGGCGCTGGCCGTGTGGTTCGTGCAGACCGCGCTGGCGGTGGTGATCTGGCGTGCCGCCGAGGGCTCGGACGGCGCCATGCGGGACGTCGCGGGCGGGGTCTTCGCCGCTGCCTACCTTCCGCTGCTCGCGAGCTTCACCATGCTCATGCTCGCCGAGGACGACGGCGCGAGCCGCGTGCTGGTGTTCGCGCTGGTCACGACGGCCAGCGACATCGGCGGGTACGCCGCCGGCGTCCTCACCGGGCGGCACCCGATGGCGCCCTCGGTGAGCCCGAAGAAGTCGTGGGAGGGCTTCGCCGGCTCGGTCGTGGCGTGCGTGGTCGTCGGCGCCGTGTCGGTGAGCCTGGCGCTGGACGGCGACTGGCGGGCCGGCGTGGTCGTCGGCGCCGCTGCCGTGCTCGTCGCGACACTGGGCGACCTGGGGGAGTCGATGGTCAAGCGCGACCTCGGGATCAAGGACATGGGCTCGCTCCTGCCCGGCCACGGCGGGGTGATGGACCGGCTCGACTCGCTGCTGGTGAGCGCTCCAGTGTGCTGGGTGCTGCTGCACCTGCTCGTGCCCGTGATGCGCTGACCTCGGGCGTGCCCGTGGCTGAGGTGCTGCTGACCGCCGCCTCGCCGCGCTCACCATCGGCGCACGGCCCGCCTCCCGACCCGTGGGACACTGGTGGGGTCATGACGACGTCCCCCGACCAGCCCCCCGCCGACCGCACGTCACCCGTGCCGGTCGCGCTCGCCACCCCCGCCCAGCTCGTCGGGCAGCCGCCCGTGCCGGGCCAGCTCACGTTCACCGCGCCGCGCCGCGGCAAGCCACCGCGCCACCTGGCCGACCTGACGCCTGCCGAGCGGGCCGACGCGGTCACGGCGCTCGGACAGCCGGCCTTTCGTGCTCGCCAGCTGTCGACGCACTACTTCGACCGGCTCGTCGACGACCCGTCGCAGATGACCGACCTGCCGGCGTCCGGCCGGGACGAGCTCGTGCAGGGGCTGCTGCCGCCGCTGCTGACGTCGGTCAGCCAGCGCACCGCCGACCGCGGCACCACCGTCAAGACGCTGTGGCGGCTGTTCGACGGCGCGCTCGTCGAGAGCGTGCTCATGCGCTACCCGGGCCGGGTCACGATGTGCGTCTCCAGCCAGGCGGGCTGCGGCATGAACTGCCCCTTCTGCGCCACCGGCCAGGCCGGGCTGACCCGCAACATGTCGACCGCCGAGATCGTCGAGCAGGTCGTCGCCGGCGCGCGGGCACTCTCGCGCGGTGAGGTCGCGGGCGGTCGCGAGGACGCTCCCGCGCGGGTCAGCAACGTGGTCTTCATGGGGATGGGCGAGGCGCTCGCCAACTACAAGGCCGCCATCGGTGCGATCCGCCGGCTCACCGACCCGACCCCCGACGGGCTGGGCATGAGCGCTCGCGGCATCACCATGTCGACCGTGGGACTGGTGCCCGCCATCGACAGGCTCGCGGGTGAGGGCATCCCGGTGACGCTCGCGCTGTCGCTGCACGCCCCGGACGACGAGCTGCGCGACGAGCTCGTGCCCGTCAACACCCGCTGGAGCGTCGCCGAGGCGCTCGACGCCACGCGAGGCTACTTCGAGGCCACCGGCCGCCGCGTCAGCATCGAGTACGCCCTGATCAAGGACGTCAACGACCAGGCGTGGCGCGCCGACATGCTCGGCAAGCTGCTCAACGCGCGCGGCCGCGGCTGGGTGCACGTCAACCCGATCCCGCTCAACCCCACCCCGGGCTCGAAGTGGACCGCCAGCGAGCCGGCGGTCGAGCGGGCCTTCGTGCGCGCCCTCGAGGCCCGGGGGGTGCCCACCACCATCCGGGACACCCGCGGCCAGGAGATCGACGGTGCCTGCGGCCAGCTCGCCGCGGGCGCCGCGGCGACGGTCTGACCTGCGGGATCAGCCGACCCGCACCTCCGCGGACGCGTAGGCGCTGCCGCCGGTGTCGGTGGTGACGATCAGGTAGACCGTGTAGCTGCCCGCCGCGAACCGGTGCGACACCAGGGGCGGTGCGCCGTCGCCGGTCAGTGCCGGCGTCCCGTCGTTGGGGTAGAGCGTCCAGCCCGTCACCTGCGTGCCGGGCGGCGTGACGACCGCGGACGTCAGGTCGACCGTGCCGTCGGGCTGGGCCGTGCTGGCGCCGAGCGACACGGTGGTCGCGTCCACGACCGTGACCGTGACCGTGGTGGTCGAGGTGGCGCCGGTCGACTCGGTGACCGTCAGCACGGTGTCGCGCCGGCCGGGTTCGGCGTACGGGCGGTCGAGGGTCCAGCCCTGCGGTGAGCCCTCGAACGACGTCGTGGTGCCGTCACCGAACGACAGCGTGGCGCCGACGAGCCCGGTGCCGCGCGCGGCGTACGAGCCGGTGAGGTCGAAGCGGGTCCAGCCGTCGGCCGAGGTGGTGGCGCTCGCGCCGCTCGACCGGTTGACCGACAGCACCGCGGTGGTGCGCTCGCCGGTCACGCAGACGGCCACCGAGTCGCTCGCCGTCCCGCCGGCGTCGGTGGTGACGACGATGGTGACCACGTGCGTGCCGGGCGTCAGCAGCGTGCGGGTGAGCACGGCGGGCGGTGCGAGCTCGGACTCCGACCAGTCGTCGTACTCGTCGACGTAGGTGGTGTGGGCTACCACGTGCGTGCCGGCGGGTGTCGTGGTGCTGACCCCGAAGCCGGCGGCGCTGCCGGCGGCCGCGGACGCTGGACCGCTGATGCTGACCGACGGGTCGCCGACCACCCGCACGGCCATCGTCGTGCGCGACTGGCCTCCGGCCGAGTCGGTCACCGTGAGGGTGAGGGTGACGCTGCCCACGGCGGCGTAGATGTGGTGGTCGCGCCACGTCGCGGGGTCGGCGCTGAAGGTGCGTGCGGGTGTGCCGTCGCCGTGGTCGAGGACGGCGGAGGTGAGCCGGGTGCCGGGGCGCGCGGTCGATCCCCCGGCGTCGAGCTCGACGTCCTCGCCGGCCGTCGTGGCGTCGACCGTGCGGCCGTCGCCGAAGCGGAGCTGCGCCTGCGTGCCGCCGACGGGCGGGGCGGGCGCGATCGTGGTGGGCGCGGGCTTGGGCACCGGCGCGGACGTCGGTGCCGGCGTCGGGGCGGGCGCCGGGGCCGGTGCCGGGGCGGGTGCCGGCACCGGTGCCGGCGTCGTGGTGGTCACCCTCGGGAACGGGGCGGGTGCCCCCGGGGTCGTCGGCGCCGGCGTGAGCGTCGGGCGGACGACGGGCGCGGCCGGGCCCGGCCCGAACGTCGGTCGGACGTCGGGCGCCGGAGCCGGAGCCGGTGCTGGCGCGGGTGCCGGCGCGGGACCTGGTGCGGGGACGAAGGGCAGCGAGGGCACCGGACCGATCGGCAGGACCGGGAAGGCGGGTGCTCTCGGCGTGGGCGCCGACGTGGGCGTCGGAGCCGGTGCCGGGGTGGGCGCGGGTGCCGGGGAAACGGGCGGTGGTGCTGGCGACGGTGCGGGCGGTGGGTCGACCGGCCTGGTCGTCACGGTGCGGCGGGCGGTGACGGTGCGGACGGGGGACGTCGCCGCGGTCGCCGAGGTGCTCGCGCGCACGACGAGCCGGTAGCGCCACGCGCCGGGCGCGCTGGGGCGGTAGCTCGCGGCGAAGGCGCCGGACCCGCTGGTGCGGGCGGTGCGGACGGTGGTGAACGTGCGCGCGCCGGGTGCCTGCGCCTGCAGGTCGACGGTGCGGACCCCGCGGGGGACGACGGCAACCGGGTCGGCCAGCGACGAGCCGAGCGTGACGGTGGCCGCGGCGGTCACGAACCCGGTGACGCGCGTCGCGGCAGCGCGGCCGGCGGCCCGCACGCGTCGCACCGGCGTGGTGGCGGCCCGCGCCCGGGCCGTGGCGGCCACGACGAGGCGGTACTCGAACGAGCCGGCCCCACCAGGCCGCAGCCGGACGTCGGCACTGCCCCGGGCGGTGGTGCGCACGGTCGCGGCGGTGGTGAAGCGCGCCGCGCCGACGCGGCGCTGCTGCAGGGTGAGGGTGCGGACGGCTCGCGGCTGCACGGTCACCGCCAGTGCCAGCTCACCGCCGACCTTGACGCTCGTGGGCGCGCCGGTGAAGCCGGCGACGGCCGTCGGGGCGGGTGCTGCCACGGCGGCTCGGGCGAGCGTGGTCGTCCCGGCGGCCAGGGCGGGCGCGGGGGTGGTGAGCAGCGCCGGGGTGAGAAGGAGCGCGAGGACCGTCAGGGCGCCGGCGAGCCGTGACGGCGACCGTGAGGCCGACCGTGACGGGAACCGGGTCGCCGGACACCGCGCCTGCGCGCGACCAAGCGTGACCACTGAGCACCCCCTGACGACGTCCCGGCACCTCATCGACCCCCCCTCGGCCGGACTTGAGCAGGCCTCCGGCGCCGTCGTCCCGCGCCTGCCGGCGGCGCCGACGTCCGGGCGACGGTGGGCGACGGGTGGGCGACGGGTGGGCGACGGGTGGCCGACAGGAGGGCGACGGGTGGGCGACGGGGGCCCGACGAGGTGGCGGCGGGCGTGCCGCGGGCCTGCCGGGGGCGGGCGCCCGCGTGGTGCAGAATCGCTGCGTGCCCGACTCCCTCACCCGCGTGTCACGGCTGGCCCGGGGATACCGCGTCGAGCAGGTCGACGCCTTCCTCGCCCGGGTCGAGAGCGGCGAGGTGACCTCGGTGCAGGCGCGGACGGTCGGCTTCGACCTGGTGCGCGGTGGCTACGACGTCGCGGCGGTCGACGCGCGGCTGGACGAGCTCGAGGACGACCTCGCCGGGACCGAGCGCCGCTCGGCCCGCGTCCAGCTGGGGGAGAAGGCCTTCGTCGGGCAGCTGACCACGAAGGCGCAGGCGCTGCGCACGCGGCTCGCGCGCCAGCACGGCGACCGGTTCGCGCGGGCCGGCGGGCTGAGCGCGGGCTACGACGTCACGGACGTCGACGCGCTGCTCGACCGCGTCGGCGACTACCTCGACGGCCACCACCCGCTCACGGCCGAGGAGGTGCGCACCGCCGTGTTCCGTCCCCGTCGCGGGTCGCGCGCCTACAGCGAGCAGCCGGTCGACACCTTCCTCGACCGCGTCGTCGCGGTGATCACCCAGGTGTCCTGAGTGCCTGCGCGACGACCGGTCCGCTCAGCGGGCGACGGCGCGCGTGGCCGCCGTGGCGACCACCCCGGGGCCGGCGGCGTTGCGCGCCACGACGGTGACCACGTACCTCGCGCCGCGGACGAGCCCGCGTGAGACCACCGACCGGCGCGCGGCGGCACCGGCACCGACCGACACCACCTGCTTGGAGCCCACCCGCTGCAGCCGAACCACGTAGCCGGTGACGCGCGCCCCGCCGTCGGAGCCGGGGACGGCCCAGCGGACGTCGACGGTGACCGCACCGCCCGGGGCGCCGCTGCGCGCGGTCACGGCGCGGGGAGCGCTGGGTGCGCGCCGCGGGGTGGCGCGCACGGTCGCCGAGTACGGCGACTCGCCGCCGCGACCGCGCGTCCGCACCTGCACGCCGTAGCCCAGGCCGTCGACCAGGCCCGGCACGACGAGACGTCTCGCCCCGGGAGCGGTGGGGAAGCTGCGGGCGGGCCGTCCCGGGGCGGTGAGCAGCACGCGGAACCCGATGACGCCGGCCGCGCCCGCGGGCAGCGTCCAGCGCACGTCCAGCCGCCGGTCGCCGGGGAGCACGACCACGCGAGTGGGCCGCGGCGGCACGGGCTGGGCCGGTGCCACGATCGGCGTCGGCGTCGGCGTCGGCGTCGGCGTCGGCGTCGGCGTCGGTCTCGGCGTCGGCCTCGGGACGGGGGTGGGCGTCGGCGCGGCGACGGGCGCGGGCGCGGGCGCGGGCACGGTGACCGGGGCGGGGACCGGGGCCGGGGTGGGCGGGCCGACCG
>CAXTEJ010000064.1:0-17339 GCA_964243295.1 uncultured Actinomycetales bacterium
ACGCCGCACCCACCGAACCTGCGACCGGTCCCGTCGAGGCGATCGCCGAGGGCCAGGCGGACGCCGCAGCGCAGGCGGCCGAAGCAGCCGCGCCCGAGAGCGACACGAGCGGCGACGAGGGTGGCGGCGAGACCAGCGCCGAGAGCACGGACGCCACCCAGACGCCCGCGCCAGCCACCGAGACGCCCACGCCAGCCACCGAGACGCCCGCGCCCGCCGGCGAGACCACCTCCCCCGAGAGCCCGCAGCCCGCCAACGGGACGCCTGCGCCGGCTCCCGAGACGGCGGCCCCCGAGACGGCGGCTCCCGAGACGGCGGCCCCCGAGACGGCGGCTCCCGAGACGGCGGCTCCTGAGACGGCGGCTCCCGCCGGCGACGCGGCTGAGCCCGTCGTGCGCCCTGTTCCGCGGCCGGGCCCGCTGGCGGCACGGCCGACGCCGGCTCTGGTGCCCCGGCGTCCCGCGGTGGCGGCACCGCCCGCCGCGCCCGCGCTGCCGGCGCCGAGCGCCGAGGCCATGGCGTTCGGCCGGGTCGACGACGACGGCACCGTGCACGTGCGCACGGCCGACGGCGAGCGGGCGGTCGGCTCCTACCCGGGCGCCGACCCGCACGACGCGATCGCGTACTTCGCCCGCAAGTACGACGAGATCGTCGGGCAGGTCGAGGTCTTCGAGCAGCGGCTGCAGGCACCGGACGTGCCGGTCAGCGAGGTCGACTCCGGACTGGCCAAGCTGCGGGCCGCGGTGACCGAACCCGACGTCGTCGGCGACCTCGACGCGCTGCGCGCGAGGGTCGAGGCGCTCGCACCGATCGCGTCCGCGCGCAAGGCCCAGGTCGACGCCGAGCGCAACGCCGCCCGGGAGGTGGCGCGCGGGCGCCGCACCGCGATCATCGAGGAGGCGGAGACGATCGCCGCGACCGACCCCGAGCAGATGCAGTGGCGCACCTCGGGGCAGCGCATGAAGGAGCTGTTCGAGGCCTGGCAGGCCGAGCAGAAGACGCAGGTGCGGCTCGACCGCCGTTCGCAGGACGAGCTGTGGAAGCGGTTCAGCCACGCCCGCAGCGGCTTCGACCGCAAGCGCCGCCACCACTTCGCCCAGCTCGATGAGACGCAGGGCGCCGCCAAGAGCGCCAAGGAGAAGCTGGTCGCGCAGGCGGAGGCCCTCCAGTCCTCGACCGACTGGGCCCCGACCGCGACGGCGTACAAAAAGCTCATGGACCGCTGGCGCGAGGCCGGCCGCGCGGGCCGCAAGGACGACGACGCGCTGTGGGCTCGCTTCCGCGCCGCGCAGGACGCGTTCTTCGCCGCCCGCGCCGAGGTGACCGCCGAGCAGGACAAGGAGTTCGAGGTCAACCTCGCGGTCAAGCTCGAGCTGCTCACCGAGGCCGAGGCGCTGCTGCCGGTGCGCGACATCGCCGCCACCAAGCGGTCGCTCGCCTCGGTGCAGGACCGCTGGGAGGCCGCGGGCAAGGTGCCGCGCGCCGACCTCGAGCGCGTGGAGCGGCGGCTGCGTGCTGTCGAGCAGGCCGTCCGCGACTCCGAGGACGCCACCTGGAAGTCGAAGAACCCCGAGGGCCAGGCACGGGCTCGCAGCGCCGTCGACCAGCTGGAGTCGGCCATCACCGACCTCGAGTCCCGGCGCGACAAGGCGCGTGCCGCCGGCGACGAGCGCCGCGCCGCCGAGGCGGAGACCGCGATCACCGCGCGCGGCCAGTGGCTCGAGCAGGCCCGCGCGGCGTTGCGCGACTTCGGCGGCTGAGCGGCAGCGAGCCGACGGACGAGGTGACCGACGACATGACCGGCCACATGACCGGCGACGCGACGGACCACATGACCGGCGACGCGACCGGCCACATGACCGGCGACGCGACCGGCCACATGACCGACGACGCGACCGACGACGTGACCGGCGACGTGACACGCGAGGAGACCGACGAGATGACAGGCGACGCGACCGAGGACGGCGCGGTCGCGAGCGCGCCGGGTGTGCCGGTACTGCGCCAGGTGGTGCTCGACACCACCGACGCCCGGGGTCTGGCCGAGTTCTACCGCGAGCTCTTCGGCCTGGCCTACCGTCCCGGCGACGAGCAGCCGCCCGCGGGGACGGACGACGAGCGGGGCCGGGACTGGCTGGTGCTGCGCTCGCCGGCAGGCGGACCCGGCTTGGCGTTCCAGCAGGTCGAGCGACAGCCGGCGTCGACGTGGCCCGACGACGCGGTGCCGCAGATGCTGCACCTGGACAGCACGGTGGCGAGTGTCGAAGACCTGCGGGCGGCCCAGCGGCGCGCGCTGGCGCTGGGCGCCACGGTGCTGCTCGACCGCACGGACGACGAGGAGGAGCCGCTGTGGGTGCTCGCCGACCCCGCCGGCCACCCGTTCTGCATCTTCGTCGCGCCAGCCCTGCCCTGACCGCCCGCCTCGGACGCGTCAGCCCGCGGCTGCCCCGTGCGCCCCTGGCAGCTGACCCGACAGCCCGAGACCCTCGCCCGTCAGCTCTGCGCCGGGGCTCGCTGACCGGTGGCGCGGTAGACGTCGAACACCCCGTCGACCCGGCGCACCGCGGCGAGGACGTGGTCGAGGTGGGCGGGGTCGCCCATCTCGAAGGTGAACTTCGAGATGGCCACGCGGTCGCGGGTGGTCTGGACGCTGGCCGACAAGATGTTGACGTGGGCATCGGACAGGACCCGCGTGATGTCGGACAGCAGCCGGGCGCGGTCGAGGGCTTCGACCTGGATCTGCACGAGGAAGACCGTCGCCGCTGACGGCGCCCACTCGACCTCGACGATCCGCTCGGGCTCGGCGAGCAGGCCCTGGGTGTTGGGGCAGTCGCCGCGGTGCACCGAGACACCGTTGCCGCGCGTGACGAAGCCGACGATCGGGTCGCCCGGTACCGGTGTGCAGCACTTCGCGAGCTTGACCCACAGGTCGTCGATGCCCTTGACGACGACCCCGGAGTCGCCCGAGCGCGGTCGCCGGCTGACCCGCGTGGGCATCGTGGCCTCGGCGAGGTCCTCGCTGGCACCCTCCTCACCGCCGAGGCTCTCGACGAGCCGCGTGACGACGGTCTGGGCGGAGACGTGGCCCTCACCGACGGCGGCGTACAGGGCACTGACGTCGGGATAGCTAAGGTCACCGGCGAGGGACAGCAGCGAGTCGTGGGACATCAGGCGCTGCAGCGGCAGGTGCTGCTTGCGCATCACCTTGGCGATGGACTCCTTGCCCCGCTCGATCGCCTCGTCGCGGCGCTCCTTGGTGAACCACTGCCGGATCTTGTTGCGGGCGCGCGGGCTCTTGACGAACGTGAGCCAGTCGCGGCTGGGCGCGGCCGAGGCGGCCTTGGACGTCAGCACCTCGACGACGTCGCCGTTCTCCAGCGTGCTCTCCAGCGGCACCAGCCTGCCGTTGACGCGACCGCCGATGCAGCGGTGCCCGACCTCGGTGTGGACCGCGTAGGCGAAGTCGACGGGGGTCGATCCCGCGGGAAGGGCGATCACGTCGCCCTTGGGCGTGAAGACGTAGACCTCCTGCGCGTTGATCTCGAAGCGCAGGTTGTCGAGGAACTCGCCGGGGTCGGAGGTCTCGCGCTGCCAGTCCAGCAGCTGGCGCAGCCAGGCCATGTCGTTGACCGGGCCCGCGACGGCCGATCTCGTCTCACCGGCGTTCGGGTCCTCCTTGTACTTCCAGTGGGCGGCGACCCCGAACTCGGCCCGGCGGTGCATCGTGAAGGTGCGGATCTGGATCTCGACCGGCTTGCCGCCCGGGCCGATCACCGCGGTGTGCAGGGACTGGTAGAGGTTGAACTTGGGCATCGCGATGTAGTCCTTGAACCGGCCTGGGACCGGGTTCCACCGCGCGTGGAGGGCGCCGAGCGCCGCGTAGCAGTCGCGCACCGACTCGACGAGCACCCGCACGCCGACGAGGTCGTAGATCTCCTCGAAGTCACGGCCGCGCACGATCATCTTCTGGTAGATCGAGTAGTAGTGCTTGGGCCGGCCCGTGACCGTGGCCTTGATGGTCGCCACGCGGAGGTCGGTCGTGACCTGGTCGCGCACGGTCGCGAGGTACTCCTCGCGGGCCGGGGCGCGCTCGGCCACGAGCCGGACGATCTCGTCGTAGACCTTGGGGTAGAGGGTGGCGAAGGAGAGATCCTCGAGCTCCCACTTGATCGTGTTCATGCCGAGCCGGTGGGCCAGCGGCGCGTAGATCTCGAGGGTCTCGCGGGCCTTGCGCTGGGCCGAGGCCTGCGACACGAAGCGCCAGGTGCGGGCGTTGTGGAGCCGGTCGGCCAGCTTGATGACGAGCACCCGGATGTCGCGGGCCATCGCCACGACCATCTTGCGGACCGTCTCGGCCTGCGCGGCCTCGCCGTAGGTGACCTTGTCGAGCTTGGTGACCCCGTCGACGAGCGCCGCCACCTCGGGGCCGAAGTCGGCCGTGAGCTGCTCGACCGTGTAGGGCGTGTCCTCCACCGTGTCGTGCAGCAGGGCCGCGACCAGGGTCACCTCGGTCATGCCCAGCTCGGCGAGGATGGTGGCGACCGCCAGCGGGTGGGTGATGTAGGGGTCGCCGCTCTTGCGCTGCTGCCCCTCGTGGGCGCGCTCGGCCACCTCGTAGGCCCGCTCGAGGAGGGCGGCGTCGACCTTGGCGTGCGTGGCGCGCATGGTGCGCAGCAGCGGCTCGAGCACGGGGTTGGTCACGGGGCGCTGGGCGCCGAGGCGGGCGAAGCGCGCGCGCACGCGACTGGACGTCGGGATCGGGCCGGTCTGCTCGACCTCGTCACCGGCCGGCGCACTCGTGGACGCGATCTGTGGGTCCGCCATGGCACACCTCCACCGCCCGACGGGGACCAGCCCCCGTCGTCCCATCCTACGGACTGGTCAGCAGCAGTGCCCTACACGGTCGCGATGCTGTGGACGACGCGCTCCGGCAACCGCTCGCGGCCGGCGAGGAAACCGAGCTCCAGGAGCACCGCGAGCTCGACCACGACGGCACCGGCACGCTCGACGAGGTCGCAGGCAGCAGCAGCCGTGCCGCCAGTGGCGAGCACGTCGTCCAGCACGACGACGCGCGCACCCGGCTCGAACGCGTCGGCCTGCACCTCGATCTGCGCCGAGCCGTACTCGAGGTCGTAGGACGCCTGGAGCAGGTCGCCGGGCAGCTTGCCGGCCTTGCGCACCGGGACGAACCCGAGGCCGAGGCGGTAGGCCAGCGGCGCGGCCAGCACGAAGCCGCGGGCCTCGATGCCGACCACGGCGTCGACGCGGCCGTCGTACCGCTCGGCGAGGTGGTCGACCACGGCCACCAGCGACGGGCCGTGCGCGAGCAGCGGCGCGATGTCCTTGAAGACGATGCCCGGACGCGGGTGGTCCTGCACGTCGCGGATGCGCGCGAGCACCAGCTCGCGCACCTGCCCCGGCGCGCCGACGTCCATCAGCGGCGCTTGTTCCTGGGCGCGTTGCGGCGGGGCTGGTTGCGCGGGCCGCTGGGCCGGGCCGCCACCGGACGACGGTCGGGCACGACCGCTCCCTCGGCGTCGACCACCGCCGCGGTCGCACCGTGGGCTGCGACGAGCGCCGGCGCGCCGGCCGCGAGGCTGCCGCGACCGGACGCGACGGCCTGCCCCGCCCGGCCGCGCACGCGCTTGGCGAGGGCCTTCATCTCCGGCTCGCGCTCGCGCAGGTCGGCGAGCAGCGGCGTGGCGATGAACACCGAGGAGTAGGTGCCGGCCGCGACGCCGACGAACAGCGCCAGCGACAAGTCCTTCAGCGTGCCCGCGCCGAGCAGCAGCGCACCGATGAACAGGATGGCGCCAATCGGCAGCAGGGCGACGACCGAGGTGTTGATCGAGCGCACCAGGGTCTGGTTGAGCGCGAGGTTCGCGGCGTCGGAGTAGGTCTGCTTGTTCTGCGCGGTGATGCCCGCGGTGTTCTCGCGCACCTTGTCGAACACGACCACGGTGTCGTAGAGGGAGTAGCCGAGGATCGTCAGGAAGCCGATCACCGACGCGGGTGAGACCTCGAACCCGAGCAGGGCGTAGACGCCCACGGTGATGAGCAGGTCGTGCAGCAGCGCGGCGAGGGCCGCGACCGCCATCTTCCAGGTGCGGAAGTACGCGGCGATGAACGCGGCGACGAGCACCAGGAAGACCACCAGGCCCGTGAGAGCCTTCTGCGACACCGACTGCCCCCACGAGGGACCGATGAACGACGCGGTGATCTCGTCCTCGGGCACCCCGTAGGCGGCGGCGAGGTTGCCGCGCACCTGATCGGTCTGGGCGTCGCTGAGGCGGTCGCTCTGGATGCGCACCGAGTCTGTGCCGATGCTGCTGAGCCGAGCCACCTTGGGCGTGGCCGTCGGCGCGACGTCGGTGATCGCCTTGGCGCCCACCGAGTCGGCGACGCCCCGGCTGTTGCTGACGCGGAACTCGGAGCCGCCGGTGAACTCGATGCCGAGGGTCAGTCCGCGAAACAGCAACCCGGCGATCGCCACAGCCAGGATGCCTGCGGAGACGGCGTACCAGGTGCGCTGGCGGCGCACGATGGCGATCGACTTCTCCCCGGTGTAGAGCTGGTTGCCCAGCGTGGAGAACCGGCTCATCAGGCTTCCTTCGGGACGGGGGTGGCGCCGGAGGGGCGCCGGGCGGCTGCCCGACGTCCGGCGATGGTGCCGATGTTGGCCTTGAGCCCGACCTTGGCCGACGTCGCGCCGAGACGGTCGGGGTCGAGGCCGGAGAGCCGGTGGCCGCCGCCGTAGAACTTCGTGCGGGCCAGCAGCGCGAGCAGCGGGTGGGTGAAGAGGAACACGACGACGACGTCGACGATGGTCGTGAGCCCGAGGGTGTAGGCGAAGCCGCGCACGTTGCCGGCGGCGAGCAGGTACAGCACGATCGCGGCGAGGAAGTTGATGGCGTCGGCCGCCAGGATCGTGCGCCGGGCGCGCTTCCAGCCGGTCTCGACCGCCTGGCGCAGCGTGCGGCCGTCCCGCACCTCGTCGCGGACGCGCTCGAAGTAGACGATGAAGGAGTCGGCCGTGATGCCGATCGAGACGATCAGGCCCGTGACGCCGGCGAGGCTGAGGCGGAAGCCCTGCGACTGGCCGAGCAGCACGACGGCGCCGTAGGTGAGCGCCGCCCACACGCCCAGCGAGGCGATGCTGACCAGGGCGAGCCCGCGGTACTGGAAGATCGAGTAGACCATCACGAGCACCAGGCCGATGAGGCCGGCGAGCAGCCCGCGCTGCAGCTGCTCGGCGCCCAGGAGCGGGCTGATGGTGTCTTCGGTCTGGGTCTCGAACGAGATCGGCAGCGCGCCGAACTTCAGCTGGCTGGCCAGCTCGGTGGCGCTGGACTGGGTGAAGCTGCCGGTGATCTGGGCCTGGCCGTTGGGGATGACCTGGTTGGACGTCGGCGCGGTGATGATCAGGCCGTCGAGCTCGACCGCGAAGCGGTTCTGCGGGGGCTGCAGCGAGGTGATGCGCGCCGTGACGTCGCGGAACTTCTCGGTGCCGGCACCGTCGAACGACAGGTTGACACCCCAGATGTTGCTCGTGGTGCCGTTGGCGCCGGACACCAGCCCTGCCGTCGCGTTGCTGATGTCGGTGCCGACGACCTCGGCCGGGCCCAGGACGTACTTCTCGGTGCCGTCCTGCGAGCACGTGACGAACGGCCTTGCCGGGTCGTCCGTGCCGCCCTGCAGCGCGGTGGTGTCGCTGCAGTCGAGCGCCGTGAACTGCTGCACGAGCGCGGGGCTGACCTGCGCGAGATCGCTCGCGGTTCCCTTGGTCGAGTCAGCCGCCGCCGGTGCGGACGGCGATGCGGACGGCGCGGCAGGCGGCGTGGCGACCGGGGTGGCTGCGGGTGTGGCGGCCGGGGTCCGCGCGGGTGTGGACGGCGTGGGTGCCGGCGTCGTCGCCTGCAGCAGCGCCTGCGGCAGGGCCGCCTGAGCCGAGCTCGGCGAGGCGGTGCCCTGGCCGAGGGTGGCGGTTGGCGTGGCCGTCGGGGTCGGTATCGCGGCGGGAGAGCCGGACGGCGTGCCTGATGGCGTCGCGGTGCCGCTCGGCGTGGGCGTCGGCGCGGCGGGAGGCGTCACCGGCTGCGCGGCGAGCACCACACGGAAGCGCAGCTGTGAGGACTGCTTGATCAGGTTGCGCTGCTGGTCGCTGACCTTGCCCGGCACGGCGATGACGACGTTCTGGCCGCCCTCGGTGGTGACCTCGGCCTCGCCGACGCCGCTGCCGTCGATGCGGGCGCGGATGATGTCGACCGACTGCCGCAGCTGGTCGCTGCTGGGCCCGCCGCTGCTGCCGGCGACGACCGGCTCGAGCACGATCTGCGTGCCGCCCTCGAGGTCGAGCCCGAGCTCGGGCGTCCACTTCTTGCCGGTCGCGCTCGCGGCGGTGATGCCCACGACACCGAAGACGGCGACGAAGACCAGCAGCAGCGCGAGCAGGCTGCGACCGGCGTTGGTGCCGCGTCGGGGAGGAGTTGCCACGTTCGTCAGCTCTCAGCATTCGTCGTGAGGTGGGTGAGCAGGACGGCGACCGCAGTGCGTGGCCGGTGATGGAGCAACGCGTCCACCGGGCCGGCAGCCGGCCGCACGGGCCCGACAGACGAGTCTAGGCGAGCATGCTCACCAGCCGTGACAACGGCGCCCGTCGTCGCGGGGTTCCGCTGCGGTGACCGTAGGCCACGAGGGTTGTCCGCAGCGTGAGCGCGGCGCGGACGGCGTGGTGCCGGCCAAGCCGCGTCGTGGGCCGGTGATCGCGGCCCGGACGGCGTGGTGCCGGGTCCGAGGGGCGCGGGCCGGCGCCGTCAGCCGAAGCGGCCGGGGCTGTCGTCGGCGGCCTGCAGCAGGTCGAGCTGGTCGGCGACGCCACTTCGCCGCGGGGCCCGCAGGCCGAGGTGGGCCCACGCCGCCGCGGTGGCCGCGCGGCCGCGGGGGGTGCGCACGAGCAGTCCCTCACGCACGAGGAACGGCTCGACGACCGTCTCGACGGTCTCGGTCTCCTCCCCCACCGACACCGCCAGCGTCGCGAGACCCACCGGGCCACCGGCGAACCGGCGGCACAGCGTCTCCAGCACCGCGCGGTCGAGCCGGTCGAGGCCGCGCTCGTCGACGTCGTACAGGGCGAGCGCCTGCTGGGCGGCATGACGGTCGATGACGCCGGCGCCGTGCACCTGCGCCCAGTCGCGCACCCGGCGCAGCAGCCGGTTGGCGATGCGGGGCGTGCCTCGTGAGCGGCCGGCGATCTCGGCGGCGCCGTCGTCGTCGAGGTCGATGCCGAGCAGCCCCGCCGAGCGGCGCAGCAGCCGGTCGAGCTCGGCGGTGGAGTAGAAGTCGAGGTGGCCGGTGAACCCGAACCGGTCGCGCAGCGGCGCGGGCAGCAGCCCGGCGCGGGTGGTGGCGCCCACGAGGGTGAACCGCGGCAGCTCGAGCGGGATCGCGGCGGCACCGGGCCCCTTGCCGACGATGATGTCGACCCGGAAGTCCTCCATCGCGAGGTAGAGCATCTCCTCGGCTGGTCGCGACATGCGGTGGATCTCGTCGAGGAACAGCACCTCGTTCTCGGTCAGCGAGCTCAGGATCGCGGCGAGGTCGCCCGCGTGCTGGATCGCCGGTCCGCTCGTGATCCTCACCGGGACGCCGAGCTCGGTTCCGACGATCAGCGCGAGCGTGGTCTTGCCCAGACCCGGCGGGCCGCTGAGCAGGATGTGGTCGGGCGCGATCTGCCGGCGCATGGCGGCCTGCAGCACCAGGTCGAGCTGGTCGCGCACGCGCTGCTGGCCGATCAGGTCGTGGAGCCGGCTGGGGCGCAGCGCACCCTCGACCGCCCGCTCGTCCATCGCGGCGTCCGGCGCGACGACGCGGGCCGTCACGTCGTACGAGCCGTCGGCGCGGTCGTCGTCCGGGCGTGCGTCGGGGGTGCTCATCCGCGACCCAGCCGCTGCAGGGCGGCCCGCAGCACGGCCGGGACGTCGACCGGCTCGCCGGGCGCGGGCGCGACCTTCTCGACGGCGTCGTCTGCCGCCTTGGCCGCCCAGCCGAGGCCGACGAGCGCGTCGCGCACCTGCCCCTGCCAGCCGTCGAGGTCAGCGGGCTGCGCGGGTGCACCGGGCGCCGACCGGGGCGCACCGAGCTTGTCCTTGAGCTCGAGCACCATCCGCTGGGCGCCCTTGAGCCCGACGCCCGGCACCTTGCGCAGGGCCGTCAGGTCGTCGGTGGCGACGGCGGCGCGCAGCGCCTCGGGGTCGTGGACGGCGAGCATGGCCAGCGCGAGGCGCGGCCCGATGCCCGACACCGTCTGCAGCGTCTCGAACGTGGCGCGCTCGTCGTCGTCGACGAAGCCGAACAGCGTCAGGGAGTCCTCGCGGACGACGAGCGAGGTGGCCAGCTGCGTGGGCTGGCCCACCCGCAGCCCGGCGAGCGTGCGGGGCGAGGCGTGCACCAGCATCCCGACCCCGCCGACCTCGACGACCGCGGCGTCGAGGCGCAGCACCGCGACGCGGCCGTGCACCGAGGCGATCACCGCTGCGCCCCGCGGGCCGAGGCGAGCGCAGCGGCGCGGGCGCTCGCCTGCCGGGCGGCAGCGGCCTGCAGCCGGGTGGTGCGCTCGAGCGCCTGCTCGATGCGCGCGGCGGCGGGGCCCCGCCACACCTGGCAGATCGCGAGGGCGAGGGCGTCGCTGGCGTCGGCGGGCGTCGGGGCCGACGGCAGGCGGAGCAGCTGGACGACCATCGCGGCGACCTGCGCCTTGTCGGCCCGGCCGTTGCCGCTCACGGCGGCCTTGACCTCGCTGGGGGTGTGCAGGGCGACGGGTAGCGAGCAGCGGGCCGCGACCAGCATCGCGACGGCCGACGCCTGTGCCGTGCCCATGACGGTGCGCACGTTGGCCTGGGCGAAGACGCGCTCGATGGCGACGACGTCCGGCTGCGTGCGGGCGACCCAGCGCTCGAGGCCCCGCTCGATCTCGAGCAGGCGCAGTGCGAGCGGCACGTCGGCACCGGTGCGCACCACCCCGACGTCCACGAGGGTCAGCTGCCGGCCGGGCACCCCGTCGACCACGCCGACGCCGCAGCGGGTCAGACCCGGGTCGACGCCGAGCACCCGCACGACGCACCCCTCTCGACGACTGACCCGACGGCTGATCCGAACAGGTGTTCGGCATGACGCTACACAGCGGCGGCGCCGGCCGACGACAGGCACGCCGCAACCGTGGACGAGCGGGCCTCGCGGGATCACACTCGCTGTCATGAGCGCGAAGCGCCCCGTCAAGCGGCTGCCGTCGCCGGACGAACCGCGGCCGGACTACCACCGGCTGCCCACGAGCCCGCCGCCGGAGACCTGGCACACCACGCAGGACGTCACGCTGGTCGCTCCGAGCCCCCCGCGGTTCGCCTACGACGACGACTCCGAGCTGCTGCTGCGGTTCGGCTGGGGCTGAGGTCGCTCAGGCGTCGACGAGCTCCATCACGGCGTCGCTGACGTCGTAGTTGGCGTAGATGTTCTGGACGTCGTCGCTGTCCTCGAGCGCGTCGATGAGCCGGAACACCCGCGGCGCGGACTCGACGTCCAGCTCGATCTGCGTGCTGGGCACGAACGACACGTCGGCCGACTCGTAGTCGATGCCGGCGCCCTGCAGCGCGGTGCGCACGGCGACGAGGTCGCCGGCCTCGCTGACGACCTCGAAGGTGTCGCCGGTGTCGTTGACGTCCTCGGCGCCGGCCTCGAGCACCGCCGCGAGCAGGTCGTCCTCAGTCAGCTGCTTGCCGCCCTGCGCCTTGTCGACGACGACGACGCCCTTGCGGTTGAACATGTACGAGACGCTGCCGGGGTCGGCGAGGCTGCCGCCGGAGCGGGACAGCGCCGTGCGCACCTCCATGGCGGCCCGGTTCTTGTTGTCGGTGAGGCACTCGACGAGGAAGGCGACGCCGCCGGGGCCGTAGCCCTCGTACATGATCGTCTGCCAGTCGGCGCCGCCTGCCTCAGCACCCGAACCGCGCTTGACGGCGCGGTTGATGTTGTCGATCGGCACCGACGTCTTCTTGGCCTTCTGCACCGCGTCGTACAGCGTCGGGTTGCCGTTGACGTCGCCGCCGCCGGTGCGCGCGGCGACCTCGATGTTCTTGATCAGCTTGGCGAACAGCTTGCTGCGCTTGGCGTCGACGACGGCCTTCTTGTGCTTCGTGGTCGCCCACTTGGAGTGGCCGCTCATGATCGCTCCCTCACCATCGCGACGAATGCCTCGTGCACGCGCGGGTCGCCGGTCACCTCGGGGTGGAACGACGTCGCCAGCAGCGCGCCCTGCCGAACGGCGACGATCCTACCGTCGGCCTCGGGCTGGGGTGAGTCCTCCACCCGGCCGAGCACCTCGACGTCGTCGCCCGTCTCCTCGACCCACGGGGCGCGGATGAACACGGCGTGCATCGGCTCGCCCTCGATGCCGGTCATCTGGACGTCGGTCTCGAAGGAGTGCACCTGACGCCCGAAGGCGTTGCGCCGCACCGTGATGTCGAGGCCGCCGAACGTCTGCTGGTCGGGACGGCCGTCGAGCACCCGGTCGGCCAGCAGGATCATCCCGGCGCACGACCCGAACGCCGGCAGCCCCTCGCGCAGCGCGGCCACCAGCGGCTCGCGAACCTCGAACGCGCGCGAAAGCTTGTCGATGGTGGTCGACTCGCCGCCGGGGATGACGATGCCGTGCAGACCCGCCAGCTCTTCGGGACGCCGGACTGGCCGGCCCACCGCCCCGGCGCCGGCGAGCGTCACCAGGTGCTCACGGACGTCGCCCTGCAGGGCGAGCACGCCGATGACGGGTTCGGCGGAGGACGAGCGCGGTGGAGTCACGGGCATCGATCCTACGGCTAGCGTCGGGCCGTGGACTCGCTGCCGGCCGCGCCCCAGGGGCGGCCATGGCGGACGGCTCGTGCTGGTCGGACTGCTGCTGGCGGGGCCGACCTGGCGGTGGGTGTGTCGCCACGCCAGGCGCCGGTGTCGGCTACGGTGCGCGGATGAGCGCCAGCACGTCGCTGCCCCCGGCGACCGCGCCGACGGCGGCGAGGTCGCCCGAGGCGGCAGTGCGCCTCGGGCTGCTGGTCGGCTGGGCCGTGGCCCTCGCGGCGTTCGCAGGGCTGGGGGCGCACCCAGGTGACGTCGCGGCTCTGCGCGCCGGCGTGGCGTCCGGGCAGGTGCAGTCCGTGACGGTCACCCCCGGGCTGTCGGGAACCGGCTACGCCGTGCAGGAGGTCACGTGGCGCCGGTGGGGTCTGCTGCGCACCGCCGAGGTGCTTCAGGTCAGCCCCGGGCAGCAGGTGCCCGCCGAGACGAGGGCGCGCGTGCAGACCGAGGGTCCGACAGAGATCGGAGCAGACCTGCAGCAGGTTGACCCGACGTTGCAGGTGCTGCGCCAGGAGGGGGCGACCTCGACGTACAGCGTGCTGGGGTCGCGCGTGCCCGGCTGGGTCGCCGGACTGCACCTCGCCCTGCTGCTGACCACCTGGCTGCTGGTCGTCAGCGGACCCCCGCCCTGGCGGGCTACCCGCTGGGCCTGGTTCTGGGTGCTGCTCGTCCCGGTGGCAGGCCCGGTCGCCGTGGCCCTGCTGTCCGGACCCGTCACCGGCCTGCGCCGCTGGCCGCCGGCGCCCCGGCCCGGCCGACGTCCCCTCACAGGCGGCCGGGCTGCCCTCGTCGTGCTGGTCCTGATGAGCATCGTGACCTGATCGGGTGCTCGCCCAACCGGCACCCGGATCGCTCGCCCGTCCGGTGTCCGATCCGCCGGTCGCCGTTCGTGGAGGACGTGGACGCGGACCGCGTGGTCCGCCCGAACCGAAGGGGCCGTCATTTCCGAGTACCTCCTGTACTTCAACCAGCAGAGGGTGGGCGACCACGAACTACCCAGCTGGTCGGGGGAACCGGCGAGTGACCGGTCCGCATTGGTGACCGTGCGCCCCCGCGTCACCTGTGACGCGGGGGGTCGGGGCACGGTGACCCCCATCACGGCCGTCAAGGCGTGGCGGCGCCGCTGCCTGCCCCTGATCCAGGATCGGGCAGGACGTCGCGCCACGAGTGCTGCGGCGCGTAGCCAAGGAGCTCGCGCGCCTTGTCGATGGAGTAGAAGGTCTCGTCGCGCCCCATCTGCCGAGCCAGCGTCACGCCGCCGTAGAAGCGGTCCCTGACCTCTGTGGTCGTCAAGGCCACGGACATGTCCGCGTTGGCGACGTTGAACACCTCGTAGGCCAGCCCGTCGACCTCCAGGCATCGCTGCACCAGCTGGCCGAGGTCGCGGGTGTCGATGTAGGCGAAGACGTTGCGCCGGCGCAGCGCAGGGTCGGCGAGGAAGTCTGGGAAGAGCTCTGCGTACTCGTGCGGCTCCACGACGTTGTTTATCCGCAGTCCGTAGACGTCAGCACCCGTGCGGGCCGCGAAGGAGCGCGCCGTCACCTCGCCCGCCACCTTGGACATCGCGTAGGAGTCCTCGGGGACCGTCGGGTGGTCCTCGTCCACCGGCACGTACTGTGGTCGCCGCTCGCCCTGGGCGAAGCAGATCCCGTAGGCCGTCTCCGAGGACGCGAACACGATCTTGCGGATCCCCAGCCGCGTCGCGGCCTCCAGCACGTTGTAGGTGCTGAGCACGTTCGTTGCATAGGTGCGAGCGTCCGACGTGAGCAGGATCGCCGGCACGGCGGCAAAGTGGACCACCGCGTCGTAGCCGGGCTTCTGCTCCAGATCCAGCTCCTCGGCCCTGGCCAGTCCTGCCAAGGCCGAGTACGTCTCGCCGATGTCGGTGAGGTCGACCCTCAGATCGGCCACGGCTGGGTGCCGTAGCGGGACGAGGTCGGCGTTGGTGACCCGATGACCCTGCTCGGCGAGGTGGGCCGCTACGTGCCGGCCCGCCTTGCCGCTGCCGCCGGTGAAGAAGATGCGCATCCCCAGATCAAACCATCGCCGGACGTCACCACCAGCGGTGGCACCTCGCGCGTGTCACATCATCGCCGGGACCAGCGGGGCCTTGCCGCGGTCGGGGTCAGCGCACCCGTGCCGTGGCGCCCGAGGTGGCGACGGCGCCGTGCAGCGCCGCGGCGAGCGCCTCGACCGCGTCGACCACGCGCGGGCCGGGGCGGGTGACGAGCCCGCCGGCGTCGACGGCCCACACCGCTGTGCCGGGCGGTAGGGCATCAAGGACGGCGTGGGCCTGGGTCACCGCGTCGGCGAGGCCGTAGCCGCACGGCGCCACGAGGACGACGTCAGCGGGCGTCGCGGCAACCTGGTGCCACGTGGTGGTGACCGACCGGTCGCCGGGGCGGGCGAGCACGGGCTCGCCACCGGCGGCCGTGACGAGGTCGGGCACCCAGTGACCGGCCACGAACGGCGGGTCGGACCACTCGAGCACCAGCACGCGCGGCCGCGGCAGCCCGTCGACCCGCTGCGCCACCGCCGCGATCCGCGCCCGCAGGACCGCGTCGAGGGCGGCTCCGGTGTCGGGCACCCCCGCGGCCGCTGCGACGGCGGGCCCGCAGGCGAGCACCTCGTCCAGGGTGTGCGGGTCGAGGGTCACGACCGCGCCGGGTGACCCGGCTGCCGCCAACGCCTGCGTCAGCGCGGACGCCGGCAGCGCGCACACGCCGCACAGGTCCTGGGTGAGGACGACGGCCGGCGCGATCGCCGCCAGCGCCACGGTGTCGAGGTGGTGGAGCGGCTCACCGGCCGCCACCGTCGCGCGCACCAGGGCGTCGATCCTGCCGGGCGTGAGCCCGGCGGTGTCGAGCCCCGTGACGACGACCGGGTGGTCCTCACGCGCCGACGCGGGCTCGTCGCACTCGAACGTGACGCCCGCGAGCCGGTCGTCGAGGCCGAGGGCGTAGACCCACTCGGTCGCCGACGGCAGCAGCGAGACGATGCCCGACCGCGGCGCCGACCGCTCAGGCAGCGAGCTGTCCGGACGCCGCGTCGCCCAGCGACCGCAGCTCGGCGTCGGTCAGCGTGAGACCGCCGACGGCGACCAGGTCGACCAGCTGCTCGGCGCTGCGGGCGCTCGCGATGGGAGCGACGACGGTGGGCTGGGCGGCGAGCCACGCCAGCGACACCGTCGTGACGCTGACGCCGTGCGCGGCCGCGACGGCGTCGAGTGCCGCCAGCACCCGGCGCCCGCGGTCGTCGAGGTAGCGGCCGGCGCCGCTCGCGCGGGGGCTGTCGACCGCCGCCGAGCCGTCGCGATACTTGCCGGTCAGGAAACCGCTGGCGAGCGAGGAGTACGGCAGGCACGACAGCTCGTTCTCGGCGACGACGGCGGCGAGGTCGCCCTCGTACTCGTCGCGGTGGACGAGGTTGTAGTGGGGCTGCAGCGCCTCGAAGCGCGCGACGCCGGTCTCGTCGGCGATGCGCAGCGCCTCGGCCAGCCGGTGCGCGCTGTAGTTCGAGGCCGCCACCGCCCGCACGGTGCCCTCGGCGACGAGCTCGCCGAACGCCGCGACCGTCTCCTCCAGCGGGGTGCCCGGGTCGTCGGCGTGGGCGTAGTACAGGTCGATCCGGTCGGTCTGCAGCCGCTGGAGCGAGGCGTGGACGCCGGCGCGGATGGTCGCGCGCGACAGCCCCTCCAGCTGGGGGTGCTTGCCGACCTTGGTGGCGACGAGCACGTCGTCGCGGTTGCCGCGGGAAGCCATCCAACGGCCGAGCACGGTCTCGGACTCGCCGCCGGAGTTCCCGTCGACCCAGGCCGAGTAGGCGTCGGCCGTGTCGACCAGCGTGCCGCCCGCCGCGGCGAACGCGTCGAGCACGGCGAAGGAGGCCTGCTCGTCCGACGTCCAGCCGAAGACGTTGCCGCCGAGCGACAGGGGCAGCGACAGCTCGAGGTCGCTGCGGCCGATGCGTGACCCGGTCACCAGCCACGCTCGGCGAGGCGGTGGTCCTGCGGGATCTCGTCGACGTTGATGCCGACCATGGCCTCACCGAGCCCGCGCGAGACCTTGGCGACGACGTCGGGGTCGTCGTAGAAGGTCGTGGCCCGCACGATCGCCTCGGCGCGCTGCTGCGGGTTGCCCGACTTGAAGATGCCCGAGCCCACGAAGACGCCCTGGGCGCCCAGCTGCATCATCATCGCCGCGTCGGCCGGGGTGGCGATCCCGCCCGCGGTGAACAGGACGACGGGCAGCGCGCCGAGCGCGGCGACCTCCTTGACCAGGTCGTACGGCGCCTGCAGCTCCTTGGCGGCCACGTACAGCTCGTCCTCGGACAGCGAGGTCAGCCGGCGGATCTCGCCGCCGATCTTGCGCATGTGGGTCGTGGCGTTGGAGACGTCGCCGGTGCCGGCCTCGCCCTTGGAGCGGATCATCGCCGCGCCCTCGCTG
>CAXTEJ010000065.1:0-17241 GCA_964243295.1 uncultured Actinomycetales bacterium
TGAACAACCTCGTCCTGCTCTGCGGCCACCACCACGACACCATCCACCACACCGGATGGACCGTGAAGATCACCGACGGCAGACCAAAGTTCACACCACCCATGCGCACGTGAGCGCACCGAGCGCCGATGCCATGACCAGCGGAGCCCCACGGTTCGCCGAGGCCGCAGTGACTGCATCCCGACTCAGGTGGTCGACCCGCGTACAGGCCGCCGAGGCTGAGCCGACGTGCGGGTTCAACGCCGGGGGCGACCATGCCCTCGACCGCCACCGCTACGGCTACGGCGACGGCTACGGCTACGGCTACGGCTACGGCTACGGCTACGGCTACGGCTACGGCTACGGCACGATGACCGCCCATGAGTGACGACGTGCCCGACGACAGGACGGTGCCGATGACCGGGGATGCTGCGCAGGTGACGGACGACGGGAGCGGGAGCGCGAACGGCCTCCGGCGCGGGATCACCGAACCGGCCCACCAGGGGGACGAGCGGACGACGTTGCTCGGCTTCCTGCAGCGCCAGCGCGACCTGGTGGCGTGGAAGGTGCGAGACGCCGACGACGCGGCGCTCGAGGCGTCGTCCACGCCGACGGGCATGACGGCGCACGGGGTGGTGCGGCACCTGACGAACGTCGAGCGGTCGTGGGTCCGCGACGACTTCGCCGGCGAGACCGGGCTGGCCTACGACTGGAGCGACGACGACCCGGACGCCGAGTGGAAGGTGCGCGAGGGCACGCCGATCGCGACGGTGCTCAGCGCCTACGCCGCGGAGTCCGCGCTCTGCGACGCCGTCATCGCCGGAGCACCCCTCGACCGAGTCTCGGTGCGCGACGGGTTCTCGCTGCGCTGGATCCTGCTGCACCTCGTCGAGGAGACCGGCCGCCACCTCGGCCACCTCGACCTGCTGCGTGAGCAGGCCGACGGCGTGACCGGCGAGGAGCCAGGGCACTGATGGCCGGCCAACCGCAACAGCCCGGGTGGAGCGGCCCGACGGGTGCGCTCATCAACGAGGCAGCCCGACCTGAGAACCGCTACGCCCGGGTGTGCAGCCGGCGTGCCGCCTCGGCGATGGAGCCGGACATCGACGGGTAGACGGTGAACGCGCCCGACACCTGGTCGACCGTCAGCTTGGTCTGCACCGCGAGCGCGACCGGGAAGATCAGCTCGCTGGCCCGGGGCGCGACGACGACGCCGCCCATGATGATGCCGGTGCCGGCGCGGCAGAACAGCTTCACGAAGCCGTCGTGCACGTTCTGCATCTTGGCGCGCGCGTTGGTGGCCAGGGGCAGCATGACCGCCTCGGCGGCGATGCCCGCGTCGGCGAGCGCCTGCTGCGACCAGCCGACGGTCGCGATCTCGGGGTCGGTGAAGATGTTGGCCGCGACGGCCTTGAGGTTCAGCGGCTGCACCGCGTCACCGAGCGCGTGCCACATCGCGATGCGCCCCTGCATGGCGGCGACCGAGGCCAGCGGCAGGACGCCGGTGCAGTCGCCGGCCGCGTAGACGCCGCGTGCCGACGTCCGGGAGACGCCGTCGACCTCGACGTGGCCCGACGGGGACAGGCTCACGCCCGACTCCTCCAGGCCGAGGCCGGCGGTGTTGGGCACCGAACCGACCGCCATGATGCAGTGGCTGCCCTCGACCGTGCGGCCGTCCGCCAGGCGCACGAGCACGCCGTCCGGCGTCCGCTCGACGGCCTCGGCGCGTGAGCGGTTGAGGACGCTCATGCCGCGGCGGCGGAAGACGTCCTCGATGACGCGGGCGGCGTCGGCGTCCTCGCCGGGCAGCACGCGGTCGCGCGAGCTGACGAGCGTGACGGCGCAACCGAGGCCGAGGTAGGCGTGCGCCAGCTCGGCGCCGGTGACACCCGACCCCACGACGACGAGGTGCTCGGGCAGCGCGGGCAGGTCGTAGACCTGCTGCCAGGTGAGGATGCGCTCGCCGTCGGGCCTGGCCGTCGCCAGCTCGCGCGGGCGCGCGCCGGTGCTGATCAGCACGATGTCGGCCGCGACCTCCTCGGTGCCTCCGTCGACGAGGTCGGCGACCACCCGCTGCGGTCCGTCGAGGCAGCCGGTGCCGCGCAGCACCCGCACACCGGCGCGCTCGACGTTGGCGGTGATGTCGTCGCTCTGCGCGAGCGCGAGGCTCTTGACCCGGTCGTTCACCGCGGGCAGGTCGGCCACGGCGACCTCGCCGGACCGCTGAGCGCCGGGGAAGCGGACGCCGAGGCCGGCCGCCGCGCTGAAGCGGCTCATGAAGTCGCTGGTCGAGATGAGCGTCTTGCTGGGAACGCAGTCGGTCAGGACCGCCGAGCCACCGAGCCCGTCGCGGTCGACGACGGTGACCTCCGCGCCGAGCTGGGCGGCCACGAGCGCGCTCTCGTAGCCGCCGGGACCTGCCCCGACGACGACCACGCGCTGCGCTGACGTACCCACCGCTCCATCGTGCCACGCGGCGTCAGACCGACCGGGCGCCACGGAGCGAACCGGCCGCGCCGCAGACGCGACCTGTGCGCACCGGGTGGCGCACGTCACCCCTAGCCTGACCCCATGGCCCTGTACGCCGCCTACGGCAGCAACCTCGACAGCGCCCAGATGCTCCGCCGGGCACCCCACTCGCCGCTGCGCGGCACGGGGTGGCTGGCCGGCTGGCGGCTCACCTTCGGTGGCGAGGACATCGGCTGGGAGGGTTCGCTCGCGACCGTCGTCGAGACCGGCGCCGTGGCCGACGACCCGAACGGTGACAGCGTCTACGTCGCCCTCTACGACCTCACCCCCGCCGACGAGGCCGCGCTCGACGACTGGGAGGGCCTCGGCATCGGGCTCTACCGCAAGATCCGCGTGCGCGCCCACACCCTGGACGGCGAGGTGCTGGCCTGGGTCTACGTCCTCGACGGCTACGAGGGTGGGCTGCCGTCCGCCCGATACCTGGGCCAGCTGGCCGAGGCCGCCGAGGCCGCCGGCGCACCGGACGACTACGTCCTGGCGCTGCGCCGCCGGCCGTGCCGCAGCGTCGGGCCCGCCTGAGCACCGGGCGCGGCGTCCGCGACGTCCGCGCGCAACACCCGAGGACCACGTGCGACACCAGGAGTTCACCCGTAGCCTCGTGGGCGTTGGCAGTGGTCGCGGTGCACGCGGCTACCGCCCGCGCAGTGCAGCGGCGGCCTGGTGCCACCGCGCATTCTCTCTGGAGGTTCTCGTGCGCAGCTCCACCCAGCGCGGCGCCCTCGCCGCTGCGGTCATGTCAGTCGTGCTGCTCGGCGCGGCCTGCGCCCCGCCGGAGGACGAGCCCAGCGGCGATGCCGCCAAGGCGGCGACCGCGACCAGCGCCCAGGCCCTCGGTGGCATGGAGGCCCTCGTCACCGCAGCCAAGCAGGAGGGGCAGCTCAACGTCATCGCGCTGCCCCCGGACTGGGCGAACTACGGCGAGGTGATCTCCGCCTTCAAGGCCAAGTACGGCATCACGGTCAACTCCGCGCAGCCCGACGCCAACAGCCAGGACGAGATCAACGCGGCCAAGCAGCTCAGGGGCCAGAGCAAGGCGCCCGACGTCTTCGACCTCGGCCAGGCCGTGGCGACCGCCAACACCGCGATGTTCGCGCCGTACAAGGTGTCCACGTTCGACCAGGTGCCCGCCGCCCTCAAGGACCCGAACGGCCTGTACGTCAACGACTACGGCGGCTACATGTCGATCGGGTACGACGCGTCGAAGGTGCCCGCACCGACGTCGGTCGAGGACCTGCTCAAGCCCGCCTACAAGGGCAAGGTCGCCCTCAACGGCGACCCGACGCAGGCCGGTGCGGCGTTCGCGGGCGTCACGATGGTCGCGCTCGGTACCGGCGGCTCGGCCGACGACATCAGCAAGGGCGTCGAGTTCTTCAGCTCGCTGAAGAAGGCCGGCAACTTCATTCCCGTCGACCCGACGCCCGCGACGGTCGCGTCGGGCCAGACACCGGTCGTCATCGACTGGGACTACCTCAACGTCGGCCAGGGCACCACCCTCAAGGGCAAGGTCGACTGGAGGACGGTCGTGCCGGAGAACGCCGTGGTCGGTGGCTACTACGTGCAGGCCATCAACAAGGACGCGCCGCACCCCGCCGCGGCGCGGCTGTGGCAGGAGTTCCTCTACTCGGACGAAGGCCAGAACCTCTGGCTCAAGGGCGGCGCCCGACCCGTGCGCCAGGACGCCATGGAGAAGGCCGGCACCATCGACCAGGCGGCGTTCAAGGCGCTGCCCGCGGTCAGCGGCGAGCCGGTCTTCCTGTCCCAGGAGCAGAGCGACAAGGCGAAGGAGTACCTCACCGCCAACTGGCGCAAGGCCATCGGGTGACCGACGTCGCCGCGGGCCACCCCGCCGCCTCGCGGCGCGGTGGCCCGCGCGACGCGGTCGCTGAGGCCGCGCGCGACGCGACGCCGGGCCCACGAGCGGGCCGGCGCCGCGTCGGCGGCTCGTGGCTCGGCGTCACGCCGTTCCTCGGCTTCCTCGGCCTGTTCCTGGTGCTGCCCACGCTCGTCGTGGTCGTCGGCGCCTTCCTGGACGAGCAGTACCGGCCCACCCTCGCGAACGTCCGCGCGCTCACCGACGGCTACGTGATCGACGCGCTGCTCGCCACCGTCGGGCTGTCCGCTGCCACGGCGGCCGTCGGCGCCGTGGTCGGTGCGCTCGTCTCCTACGCGATCGTCACGGGCCGGCCCGACGGGCTGCTGCGCCGGGCGATGACGGCCATCTGCGGTGTGCTCGCCCAGTTCGGCGGCGTCACGCTGGCGTTCGCCTTCGTCGCCACCATCGGCATGGAGGGGTTCCTCACGCGGTTCCTCGCCGACGGCGGCGTCACGGTGCCGGGCGACCTGCTCTACCGCCTCAGCGGGCTCGGGCTGGTCTACACCTACTTCCAGATCCCGCTGATGGTCATCGTCTTCCTCCCCGCCCTGGACGGCGTGCGACCGCAGTGGCGCGAGGCGACCGAGACCCTGGGCGGCAGCACCTGGCAGTACTGGCGCCACGTCGGCGGCCCGCTGCTGCTGCCGCCGTTCCTCGGCTCGGCGCTGCTGCTGTTCGCCAACGCGTTCGCCGCCTACGCCACGGCCGCCGCGCTCGTCAGCCAGGGCTCGCCGATCCTCCCGCTCGTGGTCCGCGCGACGCTGACCAGCGAGGTGGTGCTGGGGCAGGCCAACTTCGGCAAGGCCCTGGCGCTGCTCATGGTCGTCGTGGTCGCGGTCGTCATGACCGGCTACGCGCTGCTGCAGCGGCGCACGTCTCGGTGGAGTGCCTGATGGCCGGGCTGCAGCGGGCTCGCGCCCGGCGCCGGGCCACGTTCCGGCGGGTCGTCGTCCTGATCGTGAGCCTCTTCTTCGCCCTGCCGCTCATCGGCATGCTCGAGTTCACGACCCGCGGCGCGGGCGGCGACGGTCGCTCGCTCACCACCTGGCGCTCGGTCGCCGACCTGCCCGCGATGCGCACCGACTACCCCGAGCTGTGGAGCGGGCTGAAGTCCTCGGCCGTCCTGGTGCTGCTGACCGTCGTGATCATGCTGGTGCTGCTCGTGCCGACGATGACGTGGGTGCGGCTGCGGCTGCCCGGGCTCCGGCGTCCGATCGAGTTCCTGTGCCTGCTGCCGCTGACGCTGCCGGCCATCGTGCTCGTCGTGGGCCTCGCGCCCGTCTACGCGTGGGTCACGTACCTGCTCGGCGACTCCTCGGCGTGGCTGTGCTTCGCCTACGTCGTCCTCGTCCTCCCCTACAGCTACCGCGCGCTGGACGCCGGCCTGTCGGGCATCGACGTCCGCACGCTGTCGGAGGCCGCCCGCTCGCTCGGCGCGGGCTGGGGGACGGTCATGCTGCGTGTGATCCTGCCCAACGTGCGCACCGCGGTGCTGTCAGCCGCCTTCCTCACCGTCGCGCTGGTGCTCGGCGAGTTCACCATCGCCTCGCTGCTCAACCGCGACAACCTGCAGGTCGGCATCAACCTGCTCGGCAAGCGCGACTCCCAGGTGGCCGTCGCGGTGTCGTTCGCCGCGCTGGTGCTGGCGTTCGCGCTGCTGATGGTGCTCTCACTGGCCGGACGGCGTCCGCGCACAGCCCCGCTGAGCACTGCCCCGCTGAGCAAGGAGCCCGCATGACCGCCACCACGACGCGCGCCGGAGTCTCGGTCGCCATGCAGGGCATGCACCGCCACTACGGTGACGTGCACGCCCTGGACGGCCTCGACCTCGAGCTGGCGCCCGGCGAGCTCGTCGCGCTGCTCGGCCCCTCGGGCTGCGGCAAGACCACGGCGCTGCGGCTGCTGGCGGGCCTGGAGGACTCGGACGCCGGACGCGTCGTCGTCGACGGCCGCGACCTCACGCAGGTGCCGGCCAGCAAGCGCGACATGGGCATGGTGTTCCAGGCCTACTCGCTGTTCCCGCACATGACGGCCCGCGAAAACGTCGCCTTCGGCCTGCGGCTGCGCGGCGTCGGGGCCGCCGAGCGCCGCACCCGCGCCGGCGACATGCTCGACCTCGTCGGCCTCGGCACCCAGGCCGACCGCTACGCCCACCAGATGTCGGGCGGGCAGCAGCAGCGCGTCGCCCTGGCCCGCGCGCTCGCGATCCGGCCGACGGTGCTGCTGCTCGACGAGCCGCTGTCGGCCCTCGACGCCAAGGTGCGGGTGCAGCTGCGCGAGGAGATCCGGCGCATCCAGCTCGAGGTCGGCGCCACCACGCTGTTCGTCACCCACGACCAGGAGGAGGCGCTCGCCGTCGCCGACCGCGTCGGCGTCATGCGCAGCGGCCGCCTCGAGCAGCTGGACGCCCCCGACGAGGTCTACGCCCGCCCGACCACGCCCTTCGTCGCCGAGTTCGTCGGGCTCACCAACCGGCTGGACGGCGACGCCGCAGGGGGCGTCGCCCGGGTGCTGGGGGCCGACGTGCCGCTGCTGCCGGGCTCGCCGACGTCCGGGCCGGTGACGGTGCTGGTGCGTCCCGAGCAGGTGCACCTCACGCCCGCCGAGGCCGGTGCCGGCGAGGTCGTCACCGCGAGCTTCCTGGGGTCGACCGGGCGGGTGCAGGTGCGCACGCCGCAGGGCGGGATCGTCACCTCGCAGGTCGCGACGGGCGACCTCGCGCGGCTGCGGGCCGGCGACCGCGTCGAGGTGTCGGTGCGCCCGGTGCCGGCACTCGCCGTCGCTCGCGACGGCTGAGCGCCTAGCGCTCTCGCTGGGCGATCACCTCGTGGTGGTGGATCACCCGCGCCACGATGAACGCCAGCAGCTGCTCGGCGAACTCGGGGTCGAGCCGGGCCTCGTCGGCCAGCCGGTGCAGCCGGGTGATCTGCTCGCGCTCGCGGTCGAGGTCGGCGGCCGGCAGCGCGTGGGCGGCCTTGAGCTCGCCCACCTGCTCGGTGAGCTTGAAGCGCTCGGCCAGCAGGTGGATCAGCGCGGCGTCGAGGTTGTCGATGCTGTGCCGCAGCCGGCCCAGCTCGGCGCGGACGTCGGCCCCCTCGCTGGCAGCGCCCATCACGACCCCCTCCGGCGGCGCCGGGACGGGTCGCCCGACGCGCGCAGTCTAGGCGCGCCGGCGCGTAGGGTCGGCGCCGTGACGACGCCTCCCGCCCCGCGGCTCGACGACCCCGCCACCGACCCGTTCGAGGTCGCGGCAGCCGCTGCGGCGGCCCTCGCCCAGGCGACGGGCGTCGGGCGCCACGACGTCGCCCTGGTGCTCGGGTCGGGCTGGGCCGCCGCGGGCGACCTCGTCGGCGAGACGCTCGCCACGGTGCCCACGACCGACCTGCCGGGCTTTCGCGCCGCTGCGGTCGCCGGCCACACCGGCACGGTCCGCTCGGTGGCCGTCGGCGGCACCGGGCGCCGGGCCCTGGTGTTCGGCACCCGCACCCACTTCTACGAGGGGCACGGGGTGCGGGCCGTCGTCCACGGCGTGCGCACCGCGGCCGCGGCCGGGTGCCGCACGATCGTGCTGACCAACGGCTGCGGCGGCCTCGACCCCTCGTGGTCGCCGGGCACGCCGGTGCTGATCAGCGACCACATCAACCTGACCGCGGCCTCGCCGATCGAGGGCGCGACCTTCGTCGACCTCACCGACCTCTACTCGCCTCGGCTGCGAGCCCTGTGCCGCGAGGTCGAGCCCGACCTGCCCGAGGGTGTCTACGTGCAGTTCCGTGGTCCCCACTACGAGACGCCCGCCGAGGTGCGCATGGCCGGGGTGATGGGTGGGTCGCTCGTCGGCATGTCGACGACGCTCGAGGCGATCGCCGCGCGCCAGAGCGGCATGGAGGTGCTCGGCATCTCCCTCGTCACGAACCTCGCCGCGGGCATCAGCGACGCGCCGCTGGCCCACGAGGAGGTGCTGGCCGCCGGCCGCGCCGCCGCCGACCGCTGCGGCCGGATGCTCGCGGACGTCGTCGCCCGGCTCTGAGCCCGAAGGCGCACCGACGTCGCGGCTAGGGTCGGCGCATGCGCGAGGATCTGCTGACCACCGCCGCCGCCTGGCTGGACGACGACCCCGACCCGAGCACCCGGGCCGAGCTGTCCGCGCTGCTCGTGCGGGCCGGCGAGGACGACGCGCAGGCCCAGGCCGACCTCGCCGACCGGTTCGACGGCACCCTGCAGTTCGGTACAGCCGGCCTGCGCGGCACCCTCGGGGCGGGCCCGAACCGCATGAACCGGGCGGTGGTGATCCGCGCGGCAGCCGGCTTGGCGGCGTACCTCGGCGAGCTGAGCTCCTCGCCCCGCGTGGTCATCGGGTACGACGCGCGCCACCGCAGCGCCGACTTCGCCCGCGACACCGCAGCGGTCGTGGTGGCCGCCGGCGGCGAGGCGATGCTGCTGCCCTCGGCGCTGCCCACCCCGGTGCTCGCGTTCGCCGTGCGCCACCTCGGCGCCGACGCCGGGGTCATGGTCACCGCCAGCCACAACCCGCCGCAGGACAACGGCTACAAAGTCTACCTGGGTGACGGCAGCCAGATCGTCCCGCCCGCCGACGCCGACATCGCGGGCCACATCCAGCAGGTGGCGGACGTCGGCTCGGTCGCCCGCGTCGACGGCGGCTGGCACGTGCTCGGCGACGACGTGCTCGACGCCTACGTCCGCGAGGTGGCCGACCTCGTCGAGCCCGACGGCCCGCGCGAGCTGACGGTAGTGCATACGCCGCTGCACGGCGTCGGGCGCGACGTCGTGCTCGCCGCTTTCGAGCGCGCCGGCTTCGCGGCGCCCCACGTGGTCGCGAGCCAGGGCGACCCCGACCCCGACTTCCCGACCGTCGCCTTCCCCAACCCCGAGGAGTCCGGCGCCATCGACGCCGCGCTCGACGCCGCGCGCGAGCAGGGTGCCGACCTGGTGATCGCCAACGACCCGGACGCCGACCGGTGCGCCCTCGCGGTGCCCGATCCCGCGGCCGAGGGTGGCTGGCGGATGCTGACCGGCGACGAGGTCGGGGTGCTGCTGGGCGTGCACCTGCTCGACCGCGGGGTCGGCGCCGACGCGGTCTTCGCCAGCTCGATCGTCTCCGGCCGCCAGCTCGCCGCCGTGTGCCGCGCCGCGGGCGTCGAGCACGTGCAGACCCTCACCGGCTTCAAGTGGATCGCGCGCGTGCCGGGCCTGCGCTACGGCTACGAGGAGGCGCTGGGCTACTGCGTCGCGCCGGACGTGGTGCGCGACAAGGACGGAGTGAGTGCGGCGCTGCTGGCTGCTGAGCTCGCCGCGTCGGCGCGGGCCGAGGGCCGCACGCTGCTCGACCTGCTGGACGACCTCGCCGTCGCCCACGGCGTGCACCAGACCGGGCAGGCGTCGGTGCGGGTGGCCGACCTCGCGCTGATCACCGATGCGATGCGCCGGCTGCGCGCTGAGCCGCCGACGGCCTTCGGCTCGGTCGCTGTCATCGCTGTTGACGACCTGCTCGGCGTCGACGACCTGCTCGCCGGCGGCGACCTGCCGCCCACCGACGGCCTGCGCTACGAGCTCGCCGACGGCAGCCGGGTGGTGGTGCGCCCCAGCGGCACCGAGCCCAAGCTCAAGGCCTACCTCGAGGTGGTCGTGCCCGTCGGCCCGCAGGGGCTGCCGGCCGCCCGCGAGCAGGCGGGGCAGGCGCTGACCGAGCTGACGTCGTCCGTGCGGGAGACGATCGGGCTCGGCTGATGGATACCCCCGGGGGGTTGTGCTCCTTACCCCCCGGGGGTACCGTGGTCGGCATGGGTGACGACAGGGAGGCCGCCGGGCCGGCGCCGCGCGTGGACGTGGTCCACGTGATGGCGACCCCCGGCTACGCGGGCAGCAAGGACGCCCACCTCAAGCGGCTGCGACGCATCGAGGGACAGGTGCGCGGCCTGCAGCGGCAGGTCGAGAGCGACACCTACTGCATCGACGTGCTCACCCAGGTGAGCGCGGCCACCCGCGCGCTCGAGGCCTTCGCCCTCGGGCTGCTCGACGAGCACCTGCACCACTGCGTGAGCGACGCCGTCGCCCGCGGCGGTGACGAGGCCGACGCCAAGATCAAAGAGGCGTCGGCCGCCATCGCACGCCTCGTGCGTTCTTGAATCCCGGCAAGGAGACCATGATGAGTGAGACCACCACGACCTACCGCGTCGCGGGCATGACCTGCGACCACTGCGTCGGCGCGGTCACCGGCGAGCTGTCCCAGGTGCCGGGTGTGACCGACGTCCACGTCGAGCTGGTGGCCGGCGGCGCCTCGGCCGTCACCGTGCGATCTGCCGACCCACTCGAGACCGCGGCGGTCGCGGCGGCCGTCGACGAGGCCGGCTACGAGCTCGTGGCGTCCTGAGCACGCCGCCGCGGGACGCCTCATGACCACGACCGCCGCTCGAGTGCTGGACGACGGCGCCGGCCAGCCCGCCAGCCAGGTCGTCGATCTCGCCATCGGCGGCATGACCTGCGCCTCGTGCGCCATGCGCGTGGAGAAGAAGCTCAACCGCATGGCAGGCGTCAGCGCCACGGTCAACTACGCGACCGAGAAGGCGCGCGTGACCTACGCCGGCGACGTCACGACCGACCAGCTCGTCGCCACCGTCGCGGCCACCGGCTACACCGCAGCGCTGCCACCGCCGCCGACCATGCGCCCGGACGCCGGCGCCGCCCAGCCGGCTGACCCGCTGCGGCAGCGGGTGCTCGTGAGCGCCTCGCTGGCGCTGCCCGTCCTGCTGCTGTCGATGGTGCCGGCGCTGCAGGTCGAGAGCTGGCAGTGGGCCTGCCTGACGCTGGCGGCCCCGGTCGCCGTGTGGGGCGCGTGGCCGTTCCACCGCGCCGCATGGACCAACCTGCGCCACGGCGCGGCGACCATGGACACCCTGGTGTCGGTGGGCGTGCTCGCCGCCTTCGGCTGGTCGCTGTACGCACTGTTCGTGGGCGACGCCGGCCAGCCCGGCATGTCGATGCCCTTCACGCTGCTGCCCGACCGCGAGCGCGGCGGGGACGAGCTCTACCTCGAGGTCGCCTCAGCCGTCACCGTCTTCCTGCTCGCCGGCCGCTACGCCGAGGCCCGCGCCAAGCGCCGGTCCGGCGCCGCGCTGCGGGCGCTGCTCGACCTCGGGGCCAAGGACGTCGCGCTGCTGCACGCCGGCGTCGAGACCCGCGTGCCCGTCGCCCTGCTCGCGGTCGGCGACGAGTTCGTGGTCCGGCCCGGCGAGAGGGTCGCCACCGACGGCACGGTCGTGGCGGGGGCCTCGGCCCTCGACGTCTCGATGCTGACCGGTGAGCCCGTGCCCGTCGAGGTGACGCCGGGCGAGCCGGTGACCGGCGGCACGGTGAGCACCGGCGGGCGGATCGTCGTCCGGGCGACGCGGGTGGGTGGCGACACCCAGCTGGCGCAGCTGGCGCGGCTCGTCGAGGACGCCCAGAACGGCAAGGCGCAGGTGCAGCGCCTCGCCGACCGGGTGTCGAGCGTCTTCGTGCCCGTCGTCATCGTGCTGGCACTCGCCACGTTGGCGTTCTGGCTGCTGCGCGGCGCCGGCGCCGACACGGCGTTCACCGCGGCGGTGGCCGTGCTGATCATCGCCTGCCCGTGCGCCCTGGGCCTCGCCACGCCCACCGCCCTGATGGTCGGCACCGGCCGCGGCGCACAGCTCGGGCTGCTGATCAAGGGCCCCGAGGTGCTCGAGCAGACCCGCCGCGTCGACACCGTCGTCCTCGACAAGACCGGCACGGTCACCACCGGCCGCATGAGCCTGCTGGACGTCGTCCCCGCGGTCGGCACCTCGCCCGCCGACGTGCTCCGGCTGGCCGGGGCCCTCGAGGACGCCTCCGAGCACCCGGTCGGCCGCGCCGTGGCCGCGGCCGCCGCTGCCCAGGCGCCGCTGCCGCCGGTCGAGAGGTTCGCCAGCACGCAGGGGGAAGGCGTGACCGGTGTGGTCGACGGGCACGCCGTCGTGGCCGGCCGCCGCAGCTGGCTGGAGGCGCACCGGTCGCTACGAGCACCCGCCGAGCTGGTCGCCGCCGCCGACGATGCCGAGACCGCCGGCCGCACAGCGGTCTGGGTCGGGTGGGACGACGAGGTCCGCGGTGTGCTGGTGGTCGCCGACACCGTCAAGCCGTCCAGCGCCGAGGCCGTCACCCGGTTGCGTGCGCTGGGCCTGCGCCCGGTGCTGCTCACCGGAGACAACCGCGGCGCCGCGCTCGCCGTCGCGGCAGCCGTGGGCATCGCCCCTGACGACGTGGTGGCCGGGGTGCTGCCGGCGGGGAAGGTGGCGGCGGTGCGGGCGCTGCAGCGGCAGGGGCGTGTCGTCGCCATGGTGGGCGACGGGGTCAACGACGCGGCCGCCCTCGCCCAGGCCGACCTGGGCCTCGCGATGGGCACCGGCAGCGACGTCGCGATCGAGGCGTCCGACCTCACGCTCGTGCGCGCCGACCTCCTCGCCGCCGCGGACGCCATCCGGCTCGCCCGCCGCACGCTCGCCACCATCAAGGGCAACCTGGTGTGGGCGTTCGGCTACAACGTCGCGGCGCTGCCGCTCGCCGCCGCCGGGCTGCTCAACCCGCTCATCGCGGGCGCGGCCATGGCCCTGTCGAGCGTCTTCGTCGTCACCAACAGCCTGCGGCTGCGGCGCTTCGTGTGAGCAATCCCGGCCCACCGCGATCATGCGATCCCGGCCCGCCGAGATCATGCGATCTTCGCCCGCCGTGATCATGCGATCCCGGCCCGTCGGTGTGGCGCGTCAGTCGGCGTCGAGCCGGTAGTCGACGGTGTCACCGTGGTCGGCGGCGAGCTGGAAGCCCGCGGCCTCGAGCGCCCTGCGGGAGGCGGCGTTGTCCGCCAGCACCGCGTGGGCGACGACGGACCGCACCTGCGGCTGCACCGACAGCCAGCCCGCGAGCAGCCGCACGACCTCGCGCCCGACTCCGCGTCCTCGCGCCGACGGCGCCAGCCCGAAGCCGAGCTCGACCTCGCCGTCGTCCGACACCGGGCCGTGGACGCCGCAGTCCCCGACGACCTCTCCCTGGACGACGACCCACCAGCCAGGTGGCCGGCCCTGCCCCAGCGCCAGCCGCAGGCAGTCGGCGGTGTCGTCGTGCGGGTAGTCGGGGGCGAGAGCGAGATCGCTGGGCCGGACGCCGTCCAGCACCGCCTGCGCCTGCGTGGCTGTCGCCGGCTGCAGCAGGACCCGCGGCCCTTCGACTGCCCCAGGGACGAGAACTCGGTCGTCGGCGCTCATGGCCCTGACGCTAGCGAAGCACCCTGCCTCGCAGGCCAGCCGGCAGGTGGGTGACGATGCCCCATTGCGCCGACGTCGACCAGCTGGCCCGGGCGAACCGCCGACCTGCCCAGGCGAACCACCGACCTTCCGGGCGAACCGTGCACCCGCCCGGGCGCACCGTGCACCGACCCGGGCGACCGGTCGGCCTGCGTCGGTGGGTCCGCAGCCGGGCCGGGCGACGGGACGGCAGGCAGCGCGCCGGCGCGCCGGCGGCTCCTCGCCGCGGTGACAGGATGAGCCCATGACCGCACCGGCCCTGCCACGCCGCCACGACGTGGCCCCGCTGATCGACCACACCCTGCTCAAGCCCGAGGCCACGCCCGACCAGGTGGTGTCGCTCGCCGCGGAGGCCGGGGTGCTGGGTGTCTACGCGGTGTGCGTCTCGTCCTCGCTCGCCGCGGTGGCCCGCCGGTCCGTGCCGGCCGGCATCCGGGTCGCCACCGTCTGCGGGTTCCCCTCGGGCGCCCAGCACGGCGGCGCGAAGGCGCACGAGGCCCAGCTCGCGGTGCTCGACCGCGTCGACGAGATCGACATGGTCATGGACCTCGGCAAGGCCAAGGCCGGTGACTGGGCCGCCGTCGAGCGCGAGGTCACCATGGTGCGGGCCTCGGCCACGCGCGCGCTGCTCAAGGTGATCATCGAGTCCGCCGCCCTCACCGACGGCGAGATCGTGGCCGCCTGCCGAGCCGCCGAGGCCGGAGGCGCCGAGTTCGTCAAGACCTCGACCGGCTTCCACCCGGCGGGCGGCGCCACGGTCGACGCCGTCCGGCTGATGGCCCAGACCGTGGGTGGCCGCCTGGGTGTCAAGGCCAGCGGGGGCATCCGCACCGCGCAGGACGCCGCCGCCATGATCGCCGCGGGCGCGACGCGGCTGGGCTGCTCCAGCTCGCGCGCCATCCTCGACGCCCTGCCCGACTGACGGCTGACGGCCCTGGCTGACCCAGGGCTACCAGCGGACGCCGACCGCCGCGAGGCCGGCCTCGGCGCGCAGCCGGTCCAGCGGCTCGAGCGGCACCTGGTCGGCGCCAGCCACGCCCGCGAAGGCGCACGCGTCGAGCAGCACCGAGTCGTAGGCCCATGACGCCGCCTTGAGGCGGTAGGCCAGCGACGGGGTGCGGCTGTCGGCCACGAGCAGCCGGCCGACCTCGGCGTCGAGTCGCTGCAGGTCACGGATCAACCGCTGCAGCCGCAGCTGACGCTCGTCCGCCTCCCGGGCAGGCGTCGGATCGACCCGTCGCGCCCCGACCGCCATCGCCAGGGCCACGCCGAGTCGGCGCAACGTCGTCGGCTCGCGGGCCGCAGTGCCCATGCATCAAGGGTGCCTCCTGCGCCCGGTGCTCGCCAGCGGATCCAGACAACGGTTCGGGCACGCTCTGCCAGGATGGTCGCCCGTGACCCCCCGCGCCCACGTCGTCGTGCTCGCCGGACCCTCGGGCAGCGGCAAGTCCCACCTCGCCCGCCAGCTCGCCCGCGAGCTCGCGCTGCCGGTGCTGCGCCTCGACGACTTCTACCGCGACGGCGACGACCCGGGCCTGCCGCGGGCGCACGGCATCGTCGACTGGGACGACGTCGCGTCCTGGGACGCCGAGGCCGCCGTCCGCGCCGCCGTGGCGCTGTGCACGCAGGGGGCTGTCGACGTGCCGACGTACGACATCCCCACCTCGCGGGCGACCGGCACGAGCAGGGTCTTGCTGGACGGCGCGCGCGTCGTCCTCGCCGAGGGCATCTTCGCGGCGGACGTCGTGCCCCACCTGCGAGCCGAGGGCGTGCTGGCCGACGCGCTGTCGCTGACGCACAGCCCCCCGGTCACGTTCGTGCGCCGGCTGGCACGCGACCTGCGCGAGAGCCGCAAGCCGCCGCTCACCCTGCTGCGCCGCGGCTGGGCGCTGATGCGCGCCGAGCCCGGCATCGTGGCGCGCCAGGTCGAGCTCGGGGCGCGGGCCTGCCGCAAGGACGAGGCCCGCCGCCGCGTGCGCGCGCTGGCGCACCCGACCGGTCAGACCAGCGCGGCGTAACCCGGCTTCACGACGTCCTCGATGATCGCAAGCCGCTCGTCGAACGGGATGAACGCGCTCTTCATCGCGTTGACCGTGACCCACCGCAGGTCCTCGGCGGTCCAGCCCAGGTCGTCCACCATCAGCTGCATCTCGCGCGACATCGACGTGCCGCTCATGAGCCGGTTGTCGGTGTTGAGCGTGACGCGAAAGCGCAGCCGCTTGAGCAGGTTGATCGGGTGGCTCGCGATGGACGCCGCCGCCGCCGTCTGCACGTTGGACGACGGGCACAGCTCGAGCGGGATGCGCTTGTCGCGCACGTAGGCCGCCAGCGGCCCCAGCCGGACGTCGGCGAGGTCGGCCGACACGTCCGCCGCGGGGTCGGCGCCGAAGGGACGTGCCCCGATGCGCAGGTCGTCGACGATGCGCACGCCGTGCCCGAGCCGGTCGGCGCCGCACCACTGGATCGCCTCCCAGATGCTGGGCAGCCCGAACGCCTCTCCGGCGTGGATCGTGAAGTGCGCGTTCTCGCGCCGCAGGTACTCGAAGGCGTCGAGGTGGCGGGTGGGCGGGTAGCCCGCCTCGGCCCCCGCGATGTCGAAGCCGACGACGCCCAGCTCGCGGTAGCGCACCGCGAGGCGCGCGATCTCCATGCCCTTGGCCGCGTGGCGCATCGCGGTGACCAGCGTGCCGATGCGGATCGGCGTGCCCGCCGCCGCGGCCGCCCGCTCGCCCTCGCGGAACCCCTCCTGCACCGCCTCGACGACCTCGTCGAGGGTCAGGCCCGCGAGCAGGTGCTGCTCGGGGGCGTAGCGCACCTCGGCGTAGACGACGCCGTCGGCCGCGAGGTCCTGCGCGCACTCGGCGGCGACGCGCACCAGCGACTCGCGCTGCTGCATCACCGCGACGGTGTGGTCGAAGGTCTCCAGGTAGCGCACCAGCGAGCCGGAGTCGGCGGCGTCGCGGAACCACGTGCCCAGGCCCTGCGCGTCGGACGCCGGGACGTCGGCGTAGCCGGTCTCGCGGGCGATGTCGAGGATGGTCTGCGGCCGCAGGCCCCCGTCGAGGTGGTCGTGCAGCAGCACCTTCGGGGCGCGGCGGACGAGCTCGCTGACGGGGGCGGTCACGTCAGAGGCGGGGTCAGAGGCGGGGTCAGAGGCGGAGTCGGGGGCGAACTCAGGGGCGGCGCCATGGGCGGGGTCAGGGGCGGAGGTCGGCACCCGGCGACAGTACTGCGAGGCCTGCGAGCACCGCCCCCGCGACCGCCATCGACGTGGCCGCGACGACCACGAGCAGCAGCCGCCGCGCGACCGACGCCCGCGAGCCCGGCCGCACCGCCACGGCGACCACGGCCGTCGTGACGGTCGCGGCGGCGGCCAGCAGCACGGGCACGGCCCGCTGGGTGCGTGACGCCGCGACGAGCGTGAGCGTGCCCAGCAGCAGCGCGGCGACCACGGTGCGCTGCCAGGCCAGTGCGGTCCGCTCGGCCTGCGCGGGCGCAGGTGGGGGCGCGGGCGCGGGCGGGGGCGGGGGCGGGGGCGCGGGCGGGGGC
>CAXTEJ010000066.1:0-11406 GCA_964243295.1 uncultured Actinomycetales bacterium
GTCGAACCTCCCGTCGTGCGCCGCCTGCGTGAGGCCATGCCCGCCGCAGTCCCGGCTCCCGCCCAGCAGGTCGTGGCGCCCGCACCTGCCGCGCCTGCGCCGCAGGTCCCCGCCACGCCGGTGAGCGTCCCGGCGGCGAGTGTCTCGGCTCCCGTCCAGGCGCCCAGCGCCCCGGTCGCCCCCGCCACCAGCGCACCCGCGCCGGCGGTCGCCCGTCCGGCTGCGGCGGCGACGCGCCCCAGCGGTCCCACCCCCGGCCCGCGTCCTGCCCCCGCCCCGGCACCGGCGGCTCCGGCGTCCGAGCCGGCGCAGGTGGTGCCGGCGGCCGCGGCCTCGGCCGCACCCGCCGCCGAGTCGCGCGCCGACGTCCAGCCCGACGGTCGCGTCGAGGGTGGTGCGCGCCCCGGTGCTCCGCGCCCGGGCAACAACCCGTTCGCGCCCAGCCAGGGGATGCCGCGCGGTGGCGCAGCCCGTCCGGGCAACAACCCGTTCGCCCCCAGCCAGGGCATGCCGCGCCCGCAGGGCGGACCCCGCCCGCCGGCGTCCGCACCCGGTGCCGGGCCCCGTCCGCCGGCAGCGTCCGGCGGCGGTCCCCGTCCCAACCCCGGCATGATGCCGACCCGCCCGAGCGTGGGCCGTCCCGGCCCGGCCGGTCGCGGCGGTCCGGGTGGCGCTGCCGGCGCCCGCCCGGGCGCTCGTCCCGGTGGTGGTGGCAGCTTCGCAGGCCGTCCCGGTGGTGGCGCGCCCGCAGGCGGCGGCGGGGCCTTCCCCGGCCGTCCCGGTGGTGGTGGCGGCGGCGGTCGTGGCCCCGGTGGTCGCGGCGGCACGCAGGGCGCCTTCGGCCGCGGTGGCGGCCGTCCGGTGCGCGGACGCAAGAGCAAGCGCGCGAAGCGTCAGGAGTTCGAGCAGATGCAGGCCCCCTCGCTGGGTGGCGTGCAGGTGCCTCGCGGCGACGGCACGCTGGTCGTGCGCGTGCGCCGCGGGTCGAGCCTCGCGGACTTCGCCGACAAGATCGGCGCGAACCCCGCGAGCCTGGTGACGGTGCTGTTCCACCTCGGTGAGATGGCCACCGCGACGCAGTCGCTCGACGAGGACACCTTCCGCGTCCTCGGCGCCGAGCTCGGCTACGACATCCAGGTCGTCTCCCCCGAGGAGGAGGAGCGCGAGCTGCTCGCCCAGTTCGACATCGACCTGCAGGCCGAGCTCGACGACGAGGACGACGCCGACCTGATCGCGCGGCCCCCGGTCGTCACGGTCATGGGTCACGTCGACCACGGCAAGACGCGCCTGCTGGACGCCATCCGGTCGGCCGACGTCATGGCCGACGAGGCCGGTGGCATCACCCAGCACATCGGCGCCTACCAGGTCCGCACGGACTTCGAGGGCGTCGAGCGGGCCATCACCTTCATCGACACCCCTGGTCACGAGGCCTTCACGGCCATGCGCGTCCGTGGTGCGAGGGTCACCGACATCGTCGTCCTGGTCGTCGCGGCCGACGACGGCGTGATGCCGCAGACCATCGAGGCCCTCAACCACGCCCAGGCGGCCGGCGTCCCGATCGTCGTGGCGGTGAACAAGGTCGACAAGGAGGGGGCCAACCCCGACAAGATCCGCCAGCAGCTCACCGAGTACAACCTGGTGGCCGAGGAGTACGGCGGCGACACGATGTTCGTCGACGTGTCGGCACGCCAGGGCACCAACATCGACAAGCTGCTCGAGGCGGTCCTGCTCACCGCGGACGCCGCCCTCGACCTTCGGGCGATCGCCGACAAGGACGCCCGAGGCGTGGCCATCGAGGCCCACCTCGACAAGGGCCGTGGCCCGGTCGCCACGGTGCTGGTGCAGTCCGGCACGCTGAACGTCGGCGACTCGATCGTCACCGGCCACGCCTACGGACGTGTGCGGGCGATGCTCGACGAGCACGGCGAGACCGTCGAGCACGCCGGGCCCTCGCGCCCGGTCATGGTGCTCGGCCTGACGGCGGTCCCCGGCGCCGGCGACACCTTCCTGGTGGCGCCCGACGACCGCACGGCCCGTCAGATCGCCGAGCGTCGTGAGGCAGCCGACCGGCAGGCCCTGCTGGCTCGCTCGCGCAAGCGGATCAGCCTGGAGGACCTCAACGAGGCGCTCGCGGCCGGCAAGGTCGAGACCCTCAACCTCATCCTCAAGGGCGACGTCTCGGGTTCGGTCGAGGCGCTCGAGGACGCCCTGCTCAAGATCGAGGTCGGCAACGAGGTCGAGCTGCGCGTCATCCACCGCGGTGTGGGCGCCATCACGCAGAACGACGTCAACCTGGCCACGGTCGACAGCGCCGTCATCATCGGCTACAACGTCAAGCCCGCCGAGCGGGTGGGCGAGCTGGCCGACCGCGAGGGCGTCGACGTCCGCTTCTACTCGGTGATCTACCAGGCCATCGAAGAGGTCGAGGCAGCGCTCAAGGGCATGCTCAAGCCCGAGTACGAAGAGGTGCAGCTCGGCTCCGCCGAGGTGCGCGAGGTCTTCAAGTCGAGCAAGTTCGGCAACGTCGCGGGCTCCATCGTCCGCTCCGGCGAGATCCGGCGCGGCACCCGCGCCAAGATCACCCGCGGCGGCGCCCTGGTGGCCGAGAACGTCGAGGTGGCAGGTCTTCGCCGCTTCAAGGACGACGTCACCGAGGTGCGCGAGGGCTACGAGTGCGGCATCAACCTGGGCTCGTTCAACGACGTCCAGATCGGTGACCTCATCGAGACCTCCGAGATGCGCGAGAAGCCGCGCGCCTGACCCGCTGACGGTCCGCTCGCTCGACGAGCCGGACCCGGCCAGCACGCAGCGCACCGACGCGAGTGCCCCCACCTGACCGGTGGGGGCACTCGCGTCGGACGCCCGACACCCCGAAGGACCACCCCATGATCGACCACCCCCGCGCCCGCAAGATCGCCGAGCGCATCCAGGTGATCGTCGCCGAGACACTCGAGCGGCGCGTCAAGGACCCGCGGCTCGGCTTCGTCACCGTCACCGACGTGCGCGTCACCGGCGACCTGCAGCACGCGACGATCTTCTACACCGTCTTCGGCTCCGACGAGGAGCGCGAGGGCAGCGCCGCCGCGCTCGAGAGCGCCAAGGGTGTGCTGCGCCGCGAGGTCGGCAGGGGCATCGGCATCCGGCTGACCCCGTCGCTGGAGTTCATCGCCGACGCGCTGCCCGAGGGCGCGGCCCACATGGCCGACCTGCTCGCCCAGACCGCCGCCCGCGACGCCGAGCTCGCGGCCCTCGCCACCGGTCGCACCTTCGCCGGCGACGCCGACCCCTACCGCAAGCCCGTGCTCGAGTCCGACGACCTCGAGGACGGCGACGACGATCTCGAGGACGACGACGCCGACCTGGACGCCGACGGGCCCACCCGCGGTGCCCGGCTCGACCTCGTCGCGGCCGCGGGCGCCGACGACGAGGCCCTGCCGTCACCGGACGCCGGTCCCGGACGGGCGTGAGCACGCCGGTCGACGGGCTGCTGGTCGTCGACAAGCCGTCCGGTCTGACCAGCCACGACGTCGTCGCCCGGGTCCGGCGGCTCGCCGGCACGCGCCGCGTCGGGCACGCCGGGACGCTCGACCCCATGGCCACCGGCGTGCTCGTGCTGGGGGTGGGTCGGGCAACCAAGCTGCTGACCTACCTGGTGGGCGCCGACAAGACCTACACCGCGACGGTGCGGCTCGGCGTCAGCACCGTGACCGACGACGCGCAGGGTGAGCCGCTCGCCCGCGCCGACGCGTCCGGCGTCACCGACGAGCAGGTGGCGGCCGGCGTCCGGGCGCTCACGGGGCGTCTCGACCAGGTGCCGAGCACCGTCAGCGCCATCAAGGTCGACGGCAGGCGCTCCTACGCCCGGGTGCGCGACGGCGATCAGGTCGCCCTGGCCGCCCGTCCGGTCACCGTCCGCCGGTTCGACGTGCTCGCCGCACGTCGGGGCAGCGACGCTGGGGTGCCCGTGCTCGACCTCGATGTCAGCGTGGTGGTCACCTCGGGCACCTACGTCCGGGCTCTCGCACGCGACCTCGGCAGCGCCCTCGGCGTCGGTGGCCACCTGACCGCGCTGCGCCGCAGCGCCGTGGGCCCCTACGACCTCGCCGCCGCCCGCACTCTCGAGTCGCTCGCGGAGCGGTACGACGTCGTGCCCCTCGCGGACGCCGCGCGCGCCGCCTTCCCCGCCCGCGAGCTCACGCACGACGAGGTGACCACCCTGCGGTTCGGACAGCGGATCGCGGCCACCGGCACGGGAGCGGCACCCGTCGCCGGCTTCGACCCCCAGGGCCCGCTCGTCGCGCTGCTCACCGACGTGGCCGACACGGCTCGCTCGCTGCTCGTCGTCCCGACGGACTGACGCAGGCGACCGCGCCGCCCGCCACATCTGCCGTGATCATGCGATCCCGGACCGGCGCCACAGCAGCGGTGATCCTGCGATCCCGGCCCGGTGCGGTCGGGCGCCGTCAGCGCCGGCGCAGCGCCCTCAGCAGCAGGACGAGAAGCGCCGCGCCGCCGGCGCCGACCAGCACCTCGCGGCGTCGCCCGCGCCAGGCGAGCGCCGCGAGGGCGCCGGGCCGCCCGACCGCCACCGCGTCGGAGCCGGTGAGCACCCGACCCGTCGCCGAGCGCACGTCGTCCCCGATCACGGCGACAGTGCCCCGCGGCCCCTGCACCTCGACCCGGACGCCGGCCTCGTGCAGCAGGTCGGCGACCCGGCCGACAGCCCGTGCCCCGCTCACCTCACCGACGCCGACGGGCAGCACCGACGACACCACCGCGTCGAGGACGCGCTCAGGGTGGGTGGACGAGAGCACCAGCCGGCTGCTCGCGCCCGTGAGGTGGGCGGTCACGCCGTCGACCTCGATCGCGAGGTCGGCGGTGACGTCGAGGCGCCCGAACGGCGGCGTGGTCACCGGTTCGAGACGTCCTCGGCGGTGGTGATGCGCAGCGTGCCGTTGAGCCTCCACGTCGCGCGCGGGGCCTGCGGGCCGGTCTCGCGCGGCACCTCGACCACCATGTCGATGAGCTCGTAGCTGATGGCCGCGCCCTTGCCGGTCAGGAAGGACCACATCTGCTTGCCCAGGTCGACGAAGCTCGTGGTCTCGGTGGTCGTCTCGGGGGCGATGGTGCTGTCGCCGGTGCTGGTGTCGGTCACGGTTCTCCCTCGCTGGTCGAGCAGGACGACTCCACCCTGGTGTCCGCGCCACCCCCGTGCGCGGGGGTGGCGCGGTGCCGCGTCGCCTCAGCTGACCGCGTGCCGGTCGGCGTTGGCGTGGATCGCGTCGCGCACGTGGGCGGCGAGCCCGGGAGCGCGGCCGTCGTCGTGCGCGGTGAAACCTGCGTCGCTGACGTCCAGGTCAGCCCGCGGTGCATCTCGTGCGAGCAGTCGTAGAACCGCGTGTCGCGGCGATCTGACCCATCGTGCGGTGGCTCCCTCCGGTGAGGTCACCACCGTGACGCCCGACGCCGGGGGAGGGTCAACGCCGGTCGTGTGAGGGGTCCGGGAATCAGGGGCTGCAGCTCGGCTCGACCACCGCTCGCCCGGCGCGATCGGTCTGCTGGCGCAGCGCCTGGACCAGCGTCTGCTCGTCGTCGACGGCGAGCACCTGGTCGCCGACCAGCTGCACCCGGTCGGGGCCCTTGCCGGCGACCACCACGACGTCACCGGGGCGCGCCGCTGCCACCGCCAGCTCGATGGCTCCGGCGCGGTCGTGCACCACCTGCGCGCTCGTCGTCCTCGCGGCCGGCCCGGCGTCCGTGACACCGGCGCGCAGCGCGGCGACGATCGCGACGGGGTCCTCGTGACGCGGGTTGTCGTCGGTCAGCACGACGACGTCGGCGCCGCGGCCGGCGGCCTGACCCATCCGGTACCGCTTGCTGGCGTCGCGACCGCCACCCGTGCCGAGCACCAGCAGCACCCGGGCGTCCGGGACGTCCGGCCGCTCGACGACCTCCCGCACCGTGCCCAGCAGCGCCTCGAGTGCCCCCGGCGTGTGGGCGTAGTCGATGAGGGCACGCACGTCAGCGGCCCGGTCGACGTGCGAGTCGGGTGATGGCACCCACTGCATCCGCCCGGGGACGCCGCGCAGCCGGCCCAGGGCGGCTGCGGCCGAGCGCGGCTCGACGTCCAGCGCGACGAGGGCTGCCAGCGCCGCGAGCGCGTTGTCGACGTTGAACCTGCCGGTCAGCGCCAGCCGCACCGGGACGTCGCCACCAGGGCCGCGCGCCAGGAAGGTCGTGCCGTCCGGACCGAGCCGGATGCTGTCGGCACGCCAGTGCGCCTCGGCCGCGCCGGACGCCGACACGGTGACCGGCTGCCGGCCGTCGGCCAGCAGCTGGCTGGCCAGTCGTCGTCCGTGCTCGTCGTCGACGTTGACCACCTGGCGCCGGGTGGTGGGGTCGTGGAACAGCCCGGCCTTCGCAGCGAAGTACTGCTCGCGGTCGCCGTGGAAGTCCAGGTGCTCGTGCCCGAGATTGGTGAACACCGCAACCTGCACGCGGGTGCCGGCCAGCCGGCCCTGCGCCAGTCCGTGGCTGCTCGCCTCCATCACCACGGCGCGGGCGCCGCGGTCCCGCAGCAGCGCGAGCGTGGCCTGCAGGTCGGGGGCCAGCGGCGTGGTGCGCCGGTGCTGCGGCTCGTCGTGCAGCAGCACGCGCCCACCGAGCAGCGTGTCGAGCGAGCCGACCAGCCCGGCGGGCCGGCCCAGCGCCTCCAGCGCGTGAGCGATCAGCCAGCAGGTGGTCGTCTTGCCGTCGGTGCCGGTGACCGCGACGACGGGCAGCGAGGCCGACGGGTCGCCGTGCACGATCGCGCACACCCGTCCGAGCGTCTGGTCCAGGTGGCCCGCGACGAGCACCGGCACGCCGGCCTCCAGCGCCACCTCGCCGCCCGCGGCGTCGGTGAGCACCGCCACGGCGCCGCGCTCGACCGCCTGCGCGACGAAGGCGGCCCCATGGGCGTGCTCGCCGGGCAGCGCCGCGAACAGGTCACCCGGGCGGACGGCGCGCGAGTCGTGCGTGACGCCGCGGACGGCTACGTCGCTGAGCGAGACGTCGCCGACCAGCGCGTCGCGAACCGCTGCGTCGTCGACCAGCTCGTCGCCTCCGGGTGCGCTCGGGGCGGCGCAGGCGCGGGCACCGACTGCCCGGGCGCCGGCCGCACGGGCACCGGTTGCCCGAGGCTCGAGTGCACGGACGTCGGCGACGCAGGCGAGCAGGTCAGGCACCGTCGTCTCGCGGACGCGCCGCGGCGCCGGTGGCCTCACGCCATCATGGTCGTCCAGCCTGGCCCCGCGCGCAGCCCGAGCTGGCGCGGTGGCTCGTGCGGCCATCGTCGGGCACGGTCGCACCAGCCATCGGGTGCCGACAGGGGGCTGCGCCGGCGGCGTCAGGCGGCCCGCCGGCTGGCCCTACCCTGGGCACCGTGCAGCGATGGAACGAGCTGGCCGAGGTGCCACCGGGCTTCGGCCCCTCCGTGGTGACCCTGGGCAACTTCGACGGCGTCCACGCGGGCCACCGGATCGTCCTCGGCCGGGTCGTCGAGGCGGCCCGAGCCGCAGGCGCGCAAGCGGTCGCGGTGACGTTCGACCCGCACCCGCTGCAGGTGCTCCACCCCGAGCGCGCACCCGAGCAAATCACCGGCCTGGAGCAACGGCTGAGCCTGATCGCGGCCACCGGCATCGATGGGGTCGTGGTCATGCCGTTCACCCCTGAGCTGGCCCAGTGGGGTCCCGAGCGGTTCGTGCAGGAGGTCCTCGTCGGCGCGCTCGGCGCCGTCGCCGTCGTCGTCGGGCGCGACACCCGCTTCGGCCACCGCAACAGCGGCGACGTGGGCACGCTGGCCGCGCTCGGGGCGGCGCACGGCTTCGTCGTCGAGGTGGTGGACGACCTCGAGCCCGAGTCGGCGTCCCGGCGCTCGTCGTCCTCGTGGACCCGCGAGCTGCTCGCCGCAGGGGACGTCGCCGCGGCGGCCACCCTGCTCGGTCGCCCCCACCGGCTCACCGCCGAGGTGGTGCACGGCGACCACCGTGGGCGCGAGCTCGGCTACCCGACGGCGAACCTGGCCCCGCACGTCGACGGTCTGGTGCCCGCCGACGGCGTGTACGCCGGGTGGATGCTGCGTGCCTCGCTGCCCGAGGACGCCGCCGACCGGCTCCTGCCGGCGGCGGTCAGCATCGGCACCAACCCCACGTTCGAGGGGCTCGAGCGCCGGGTCGAGGCCTACGTGCTCGACCGCACCGACCTGGACCTGTACGGCGAGACGGTCTCGCTCGAGCTGATCAGCCGGCTGCGGCCGACCGTGCGCTTCGACGGGATCCCGGCTCTGATCGAGCAGATGGAGCGCGACGTCGACCAGTGCCGGCAGCTGCTCGGCCGGGCCATCGTGCCGGGTGCCTGAGCTAAAGTCGACCTCCGAGCTGTGCGTGCGCCCGATGCCGGCAGGAGCCGCGCGCCGCAGCCGGGGACGTCAGCGGGTCATCAAGCTGGTGATGCCGAACTGCCGGTTGCTCGTGACCAGCTCACGGTGCTCACGGGACAGGTCCGTGCGCCGCAGCAGTGCGTCGCACGCGCGGATGCACCCGGTCGCGTCTCCCGTCCAGTAGGCGCTGACGGACCACTCGATGGGCAGCAGGACCTCGTGGACGATGGGTGAGACGAACAGCAGGTCCTGCGGCACGGCGGTGTCCCGTCCTGCGGTCGCGAGCGCGAGGGCGGTGCGGAACTGGCGGCGTTCGTTGAGCCGCTTGACGGCCCCGTGGAGCGCCTCCAGCCGGGTCGGGCGAAGCTCCCAGGCGGTGAGCAGCGACGACAAGCCGCCCGGCCAGTCGTCCAGCTCGTCCGCCTTCAGCAGCCCTGCCTGGTAGTGGGCGTAGTAGACCTCCTCGTCGAAGCCGGCGAGGGTGGCGCGGCGCTCGTACGCGGCGACGGCCTCGTGAGGCCGGCCGAGGTTCTGCAGCGTCTGGGCGAGGTAGAACCAGCTCCGCGGATCGTCAGGGTCGCGCGTGACAGCCTTCGTCAGCAGTCGCAGATCGCGCTCGTACTTGTCAGCCCGCGAGCCGCCGTCCGCATGATGGACGACGTCCAGACCGCTCAAGCGGTCCTCGTCGAACGGCGCGTCGCACGTCAGGTACTCGTGGGTCTCGCCGACGTACCGCCACGGCAGATCGGTCCGGACGATGCGCCGGTTCCAGTAGGTGGGGTTGCCGGCGTGGGCGACGTAGTAGGAGTCGGCCCGCAGGGAGGACAGGACCGATGGATCACCGTGCACCGTCATGTCGGCGTCGATGAGCAGCACGTAGTCCGATGCGCCCTTGGCGAGGTCGAGAAGCTCGCTGCGATTGTGTCCGAAATCCACCCAGGGCCGTTGGAACAGTTTTCCCGGCAGGCCCGTGAGGGCCGCGTGAATGCGAGCCACGGTGTCGTCCTGCGATCCCGTGTCCACCACGGTCCAGGTGTCGATGAAAGGCCTGACACTCGCCAGGCAGCGCTCGATGACTGCTGACTCGTCCTTGACGATCAGCGCCAGCCCGACGCTTTGCGATGACATGGGCGGCGCGGTCTCCTCACGTGGTAGGCGCTCCGGTCAGGAGGTCGCTTTCACTGTCGGTATACGCGCCTTGAACTTCGGGTCCAGCTCGACGGCACGATTGATCTCCCTCACGCTCTGCGCCGACTTCCCGAGCCGGCGCAGCAGCAGACCCAAGTTGAAATGCGCGCCGGCGTCATCGGGGTTGGACTTGATCGCCCGCTGGTAGAGCTCGGCGGCCTTCTTGGCGTCACCGCGCTCGTCGGTGAGGATCGCGAGGTTGTAGAGTGCGGGATTGAATGCGGCGTCGAGCTCGAGTACCTGGTCGTAGTGCTTGACGGCCGTGGCCTCGTCACCGCCGAGCTGTGCGATGACGCCGAGGTTGTAGTACGCGTACTTGTTCTTCGGGTCCATCTTGGCCAACGCCTCGAAATCCGCCTTGGCCTGGTTCGTCTTTCCTGCGGCCTGTTCCTGCAGGGCGCGGTCAAGAAGCTGAGCCTCCGGCCCTGCGGACGACGTCGGCGCCGAGGGTGCGGTCGCCGACGGCTCGTCGGCTCCGCTGCAGGCAGACACCAGCAGAAGGGTCGCGAGCAGTGCGCCCGCGGGTATGCGGCGAGCCAGGCGGTGCGATGTGGTGAATGTCATCGAAACCCTTCATGTCTGCCGCCGTTCGGCCCCTGCAGCGTACCGAGGCGGCCGCCGACTTGTGGGCGAGAGCGCCGAATGGGTGAGCGAATGGTCGGTGTTCGTCCCGCCACGGGCGTGTCGAATCGGCGAGTTGTCGTTGTTGTCCATTCACGGGACAGGATCTTGACCGAGGCGGACAGCGCCGCACGACCAGCAGTGTGTGCTCATGAATGCGACGAACCGCCCTGGCGGCCGGACGAGCGACGTCGGCATCTCCACCCTCACGCCCGCGCCGGCCATCGGACGAGGCGATGCGGACCCGACCAGGTGCAGTCGGGTCCGCATCTGCTCATGAACCGGTTATGAGCCGCAGATCGCGAATGCGGTGATCGTCACAAGTCCTTGGCCACTCTGGGTGACCACGGCCCTGGCCTCGAAAGCCGTTCCACTGGCGGGGGCCGAGGACAGGACGGCTCCCCGGGCGCCGTTGGCGTTGCCGTTGCTCGTGGTGACCGTTGCACCACCGCCCAGCAGTCTCATGCCGCTTGCGCACGTCGCCGTCGACGTGGCCGTCGCGGTGCCGTTGTTGGGGTTGTTCCCCGTGCTGGCCGGCCCTCCCGTCACGATCGTCGTGCTCCCGATGACGCCCGCAGCACCGGTGGCACCGGTGGCACCGGTGTCACCCCTGGCGCCGGCCGGTCCTGCAGGCCCGGTCGCGCCGGCCGGTCCAGTGGCGCCCTGCGGTCCGGCCACCGTGCTGTCGGCGCCAGCAGGCCCTCGAGGCCCGGCAGGTCCGGTCGCACCCTGCGGTCCGGCCACCGTGCTGTCGGCGCCAGCGGCCCCCTGGGGACCAGCTGCGCCAGTGGCGCCCTGTGCGCCGGTGGCACCGTTGGTGCCGTCGGCGCCAGGAGCACCCTGGGCGCCGTCACTGCCCTGGGCGCCTGCACTGCCCTGGGCGCCGGCAGGGCCCTGCGGTCCAACGGTTCCTTGCGGACCCTCGGGTCCCGGAGCGCCGATAGCACCCTGAGCGCCGTCGGCGCCGTTCGTCCCTGCGGCGCCCTGTGCGCCGGGCGCACCTTGAGCGCCGTTGGCGCCGTTCGTTCCTGCGCCACCCTGAGCGCCGGTGGCACCCTGAGCCCCCACAGCACCCTCGGGTCCGACTGCGCCCTGCGGGCCCTGAGCTCCCTGGGCGCCGGTCGCGCCGGTCGCACCGTCGGTCCCGCTGGCGCCGGTGGCGCCTTGGGCGCCGGTCG
>CAXTEJ010000066.1:11506-16930 GCA_964243295.1 uncultured Actinomycetales bacterium
CGTCGGTGCCCTGGGCGCCTTGGGCTCCCTGTGCGCCGTTGGTGCCGTTGGTGCCCTGGGCGCCTTGGGCTCCCTGTGCGCCGTTGGTGCCGTTGGTGCCGTCGGTGCCCTGGGCGCCTTGGGCTCCCTGTGCGCCGTTGGTGCCGTTGGTGCCGTCGGTGCCCTGGGCGCCTTGGGCTCCCTGTGCGCCGTCAGTGCCGTTGGTGCCGTCAGTGCCCTGGGCGCCGGTGGCTCCCTGGGGGCCAACAGGGCCTTGCGGACCAACGGCTCCCTGAGCCCCGGCCACCCCCGTCGCCCCGTCACTGCCATTGGTGCCGTCAGCACCCTGGGCGCCCTGGGCGCCGTTGGTCCCGTCAGCTCCTGCGGCGCCTTGCGCGCCGTTGGTCCCGTCAGCTCCTGCGGCGCCTTGCGCGCCGGTCGCGCCGTCGGTGCCAGCAGCGCCCTGCACGCCGGTCGCGCCCTCGGGACCAACGGCCCCCTGCGGGCCGACAGCGCCCTGCGCTCCTTGAGCGCCCTGTGCGCCTTGAGCGCCCTGTGCGCCTTGAGCCCCCTGGGCCCCGTCAGCTCCGTTGGTGCCGGCTGTCCCGTCGGATCCCTGAGCCCCGGTCGCCCCCTGGGCGCCGTCGGTCCCATCGGCGCCAGCAGCACCCTGAGCGCCGTTGGTCCCTGCGACTCCCGGTGCGCCGGTCGCGCCCTGGGGACCCAGAGCCCCCTGCGGACCGACCGCCCCCTGTGCCCCCTGCGCACCCTGTGCGCCTTGCGCACCCTGGGCGCCCTGAGCACCCTGTGACCCTGTCGCACCCTGCGCGCCTGTCGCTCCGCGGGCGCCAGTCGCACCCTGGGCCCCGGTGGCGCCTGCCCCCGTCGCTCCCTGCGCCCCTGAAGCTCCCTGCGCGCCTGTCGCTCCGCGGGCGCCAGTCGCCCCCTGGGCCCCGGTGGCGCCTGCCCCCGTCGCCCCCTGCGCGCCTGTCGCTCCCCGGGCGCCAGTCGCACCCTGGGCGCCGGTCGCACCCTGGGCCCCGGTGGCGCCGGCGCCCTTGGCCCCCTGGGCTCCGGTCGCGCCCTGCGCTCCCCTCGCGCCCTGGTAACCGGTGGCGCCTGTCGCGCCCTTCGCGCCTTGGGCTCCCGTAGCGCCTGTCGCGCCCTTGGCGCCCTGAGGGCCGGCCGGCCCCTGCGGCCCGTGAGCGCCGAACCTGTCCACCGGGACCGTCGAGTCGCCCGTCGCGCATCTCCCGCTCGCGGGGATGTACAGGACGCCGGTCGACTTCGTCGAGCAGACGTTGACCTGACTGGTGGCTGAGGCCTGCGCGATACCGGGCCCGAAGGCGCTGAGCACCGTCGCGGTGCCGGTGGCGGCATAGATGGCACGGCGGCTCCACGAGGGAGCCTTCACAGCTGAGGCGCGCCTCGTGGCACGGTGCGACATTGCGACATCCCGGAGGTTGGGTGGAGACGGCCGGGCGCCGGTTTCGCCTCTCGCTCCCTGCCGGGCCCAGTGGCGACCAAGTCGCCCGGCAGATCACAGCGCGCCCACGTGTGTTCCCCCGGAGTCTTAGGGGCGCGGCGGCTCCGCCGCTAGTGAAATCGCGATATTTTTTCCCTGCGTTCAGACATCTCTGTGAAACATGACTGAGAATTGGCAGAGGGTAGATCGCAGGTCACAGATCGTCACTCTTTCGCAGCCCGACGCGGTCGTCAGGCGAGCAGCGGGCCGCCTTGGCGGGGACCGTTCTTCACGCAGATCAGGTGCGCCTGGACGTACGCGATGTTCATCTGCTCGTGCCACGGCGTGGGGTAGTACGTGCGCAATTGACTGATTTGAAAGCGACCCGTGAGCGTCGGGAGGCTCGGCCGCAGACTCTCCTGCGTGAGGTACCAGAAGCTGTTCTCGTTGTAGAACGCCACATGGCTGGGATCCTGGAACGCTCCTCGGCCGTCGGTGCTGGGCGTCTCGGTCAGGATCATGCCGCCGTGAACCAGCACCCGGTGGCACTCGTTGAAGAAGGCTGCACGGTCGGGCAGGCGCTGCAGCAGCTCGCTGGCGGTGATGACACCGACGCTGCCGTCGGTGAACGGCAGCCGGGGGTCGTCGTTCGCGACGACCAGCACGTGCGCGTCCGAGGGGGCGGAGCCGGGCATGTCCTGCGTGCGCAGGGTCACGGCGTGCAGCTCGTGGCGCTCGGCCCAGGCTGTGGCGAGCGTGTCGATGTTCTGCAGGTACATGGTGACGGTCTGCTGCTGGATGCGTGCGTTGGTCGCCGGGTCCAGCTGGGTGTTGGTGCCGTGGAGGCGCTGCTCGTACAGGCACCGCGGCACCCGGTGGAAGTCACCGATGGCGAACAGCCGCATCATCAGGTCCTGGTCGTCCAGCACGTCCAGCGCCGGGTCGTAGCCGCCTGCCTCGTCGTAGGCCGCCCGTCGGAACGCCCGCACATGATTGGGTGCGTACCAGATGTAGCCCACGTTGTGCGGACTCGGCGAGAGCGCCTGGCACCTCAGCCGTGAGACGCCGTCGACGTCCACCTCGTCGTACTCCCAGCCCATGGCCTCATTGAATCGGGTGTAGTTCGACGAACCGTCCTCATTGATCTGCGTGAAGTCGGAATACACCATCACGATCTTCGGGTCAGCGGTGAAAGCCTTGGCGACCTCGTCGAGACAATCGGATGCCATGCGGTCGTCGTGATCCAGCTCGACGAGGATGTCACCACTCGCCTGGTCACACGCAGCGCGCTTCGCCGCCCCGACACCCTTGACCGACCGTGGCCCGCGAAGGACCTTGACCCGGTCGTCCTGCGGCGCGGGCGGCGTCCACTCGCGCGCGCGTCCGTTCAAGAGCACCACCCACTCCCAGTCCTCGTGAGTCTGAGCGAGAAGAGAGCGGTAGCAGTCGTCGAGAAACTTCGGGTCGTGGCTCGGGGTGAACACCGAGAGCTTCATGAAAAAGATCCTTCGCTCAGCATCGTCGGTGCCGTCCACAGTGCGTGGCAGGGCCATCGCGGACTATAGCCAGCGGGCGGGTCGCTGACCTGATCTCGAGCCGGTCCGCATCGGCCGGGGAGCAGATGCCGGCGCGTCTGGACAGCCGCCGGCGGCTGGTAGTCTGGCGGACGCCGTCAGAACGGCCGCGGACGACGAGAGAGCTCGGGTGGACCTGCCCCGAAGCGCCGCGCAACGACCCACCGAGGAGACCAGTGCCGCTCGACGCCGCAACGAAGACCAGCATCATGACCGAGTACGCGACGCACGAGGGTGACACGGGGTCGCCTGAGGTGCAGGTCGCGATGCTCAGCCGGCGCATCCGGGACCTCACCGAGCACCTGAAGACGCACAAGCACGACCACCACAGCCGCCGCGGGCTGCTGCTGCTGGTCGGCCAGCGTCGCCGGCTGCTGAACTACCTGAAGAACACCGACATCAACCGCTACCGCTCGCTGATCGAGCGGCTCGGTCTGCGTCGCTGACCTTCCCGACTCGGGGGAGCGTCCCCGGTACCCACCGGGAGCGCTCCCCCTCGTCGTTCCTGCGCCGGCTGCTCGGCGACGCGGCGCAGCGCGATGCACCCCTGCACGACGCACGACCGGCCGCTGCTCGCACCGGCCGTGAGCACGCTGGCCTGCCTGCGGGCACGCCGGACGACGAACCGACGATGACGAATCAACGATGACGAACCGACGATGAAAGCGAGGGTGACCCCACCATGGAGGGTCCCGACACGCAGTACGCCGAGGCAGTGCTGGACAACGGCAGCCTGGGCAAGCGCACCATCCGCTTCGAGACCGGGCGCCTCGCCCGGCAGGCCGCCGGCGCAGCCGTGGCCTACCTCGACGACGACACGATGCTGCTGTCCGCGACGACCGCGGGCAAGCACCCGAGGGACAACTTCGACTTCTTCCCCCTGACGATCGACGTCGAGGAGCGGATGTACGCCGCGGGCAAGATCCCCGGCTCCTTCTTCCGTCGCGAGGGTCGCGCGAGCACCGACGCCATCCTGACCTGCCGCCTGATCGACCGGCCGTTGCGTCCCTCGTTCGTCAAGGGCCTGCGCAACGAGGTCCAGGTCGTCATCACGGTCATGGCACTGAACCCCGACCACATGTACGACGTGCTCGCCATCAACGCCGCGTCGATGTCGACGCAGCTGTCGGGCCTGCCCTTCAGCGGCCCGATCGGCGGCGTCCGCGTCGCCCTCATCGACGGCCAGTGGGTCGCCTTCCCGAACCACTCGCAGATGGAGCGCGCGGTCTTCGACATGGTCGTCGCCGGCCGCGTCGTCGACGGCCCCGAGGGCTCCGACGTCGCGATCATGATGGTCGAGGCCGAGGCCACCGAGAACTCGTGGGCCCTCATCACCGGTGACGGTGTCGCCGCCCCCACCGAGGAGGTCGTGGCCCAGGGCCTGGAGGCCGCCAAGCCGTTCATCGCCGAGCTGGTCCGCGCGCAGCGCGAGCTGGCCGCCGTGGCCACCGGCGCGCCGCTGACCTTTCCGACCTTCCCCGACTACCAGGACGACGCGCTCGCGGCCGTGGAGCAGTCGGTCACCGGCGACCTCGAGCAGGCGCTGCGCCTCGGCGGCAAGGCCGAGCGCGAGAGCCGCATCGACGAGATCAAGGCCGCCGTGCAGAGCGAGCTGGCCGAGACCTTCGCCGGTCGCGAGAAGGAGGTCTCCGCCGCCTACCGCAGCGTGCAGAAGAAGCTCATCCGCCAGCGCATCCTCACCGACAGCGTCCGCATCGACGGCCGCGGGCTGTCCGACATCCGGCAGCTGTCGGCCGAGGTCGAGGTCGTCCCGCGCGTGCACGGCTCGGCGCTGTTCGAGCGCGGTGAGACCCAGATCCTGGGCGTCACCACGCTCAACATGCTGCGCATGGAGCAGCAGCTCGACACCCTGTCGCCCGAGACTCGCAAGCGGTACATGCACAACTACAACTTCCCGCCGTTCAGCACCGGCGAGACCGGCCGCGTGGGCGCCCCCAAGCGCCGCGAGATCGGCCACGGCGCGCTCGCCGAGCGGGCGCTCATGCCCGTGCTGCCCAGCCGCGAGGAGTTCCCCTACGCGATCCGTCAGGTCAGCGAGGCGCTGTCGTCGAACGGGTCGACGTCCATGGGCTCGGTCTGCGCCTCGACGCTGTCGCTGCTCAACGCCGGTGTGCCGCTGCGCGCCCCGGTCGCCGGCATCGCCATGGGCCTGGTCTCCGACACTGTCGACGGCGAGACCCGCTACGCGGCGCTGACCGACATCCTCGGCGCCGAGGACGCGTTCGGTGACATGGACTTCAAGGTCGCCGGCACGAGGGACTTCGTCACCGCGATCCAGCTCGACACCAAGCTCGACGGCATCCCCGCCTCGGTGCTCGGCGGCGCGCTCACCCAGGCCCGCGAGGCCCGGCTGCACATCCTGGACGTCATGGCCGAGGCCATCGA
>CAXTEJ010000067.1:0-16729 GCA_964243295.1 uncultured Actinomycetales bacterium
TGCCGGTCGAGAAGGACCTCGTCGTCGACATGGAGCCGTTCTTCCAGTCCTACCGCGAGGTCATGCCGTTCCTGATCACCAAGGGCAACGAGCCCTCGCGTGAGCGCCTGCAGTCGCAGAGCGACCGCGAGCGGTACGACGACACGACCAAGTGCATCCTCTGCGCGGCGTGTACGTCCTCATGTCCCGTGTTCTGGACCGACGGTCAGTACTTTGGTCCGGCAGCCATCGTCAACGCGCACCGGTTCATCTTCGACAGCCGCGACGAGGGCTCCGACATGCGACTGGAGATCCTGAACGACAAGGAGGGCGTGTGGCGGTGCCGCACCACCTTCAACTGCTCCGAGGCCTGCCCCCGCGGCATCCAGGTCACCAAGGCCATCCAGGAGGTCAAGCGCGCGCTGCTCACCCGCAAGGTGTGAGCCGCACCCGCACGGCGCTGGCGCTCGCGGTGACCCTGATCTGGGTCACCGCGGCGCCCGCCGCAGCCACCAGCACCGCGGCGCCGGCTGCAGCGATGACCACCCCGACGCCCGCCGTCAGCGGTCCGTCCGCTCTGCCGGCGCCCGCCCTCGAGCCGGTCGGCGGGCCGGGTCTGGCTGGTGTCGCGCCGGTCGCCGACGTTCCTGCGGGGGTGCCGCAGCCACCGCAGCCGGCCGGCACGTCGTACCTGCTGGCCGACCTCCACACCGGTGCGGTGCTCGCCGCCAAGGGTGCCCACGTGCGGGCCCTGCCGGCCAGCACGCTGAAGACGCTGACCGCGCTGACCGTGATCCCCGAGCTGTCCACCTCCCAGCAGGTCGTCGCCGAGCCCAGCGACGTCGTCGAGGGCAGCAAGGTGGGCATCGCGCCGGGGTCGTCGTACTCGGTGCAGCAGCTGCTCGAGGGCATGCTGCTCTCGTCGGGCAACGACGCCGCCACGGCGTTGGCCCGCGCCGCCGGCGGGGTCCCGCAGACCGTCGCCCGCATGCAGCAGCGCGCCCGTGAGCTCGGCGCCCTCGACACCGTCGTCAAGGACCCCAGCGGGCTCGACGCCCCGGGGCAGGTCACCAGCGCCTACGACCTCGCGCTGATCGCCCGCGCGGCGCTCGAGCTGCCGACGTTCCGCCAGGTCGTCACCACCAAGCGGGTGCGCTTCCCCGGCGCCGCGCTGCCCGGCACGATCCGCACCAGCTACGAGATCCAGAACCACAACACGCTGCTGTTCAACTACCCCGGCGCCATCGGCGCGAAGAACGGCTACACGGTGGCAGCCCGCTGGACGGTCATCGGCGCCGCCACCCGCGGTTCGCGGTCGTACGTCGTCACCGCCCTCACGCGCACCGACCGCAGCTGGCGGCCCACCGCGGCCCTGCTGGACTGGGCGTTCGCGTACGGCGACCGCGTCACCCCCGTCGGGCGCCTCGTCGACCCCGGCGAGGCCACCTCCGCGTCGGCCTCGCCTGCGCCCGCCGTGACGCCGCCGGCGTCGTCCCCGACGTCCGGGCGGGCCGGGGGCCAGCGCGGTCAGGCCGTCGCAGCTGCTGCTGCCGCGCCGTCCCAACAGCAGGGCGCGCTGTCGGGCGGGAGCCTGCGCACCTGGGTGGGCGTGGGTGGGCTCTCGGCGGCCGCCCTGCTCGTGCTCGTGATGGCGCTCAGCGCCTCCGCACGGCGTCGACAGCTCCGCGAAGCCCGCGCCGCACGGTCTGCGCGCCCAGCACGGCGGTGAGCCCCATGACCGCGCCGGCGAGCAGCGAGGTGCGGTCGGCCGAGCGCTGACCGAAGGTCGGCCGGACGTCGTCGCGCGGGGATCCCTCCAGCCGCACGCCTGCCGCCCGGCCGGGCACGATCGCCGGGCCCAGCCGGCCGTGCGCCTCGGCCTCGGTCGCCGCCCACGCGGCGGCCAGCAGCATCACCCGGCTGATGAGGTTGATCAGCACGAACAGCCCGATGACCACCGCGAACCCGGCCAGCAGCGGCTTGTTGGCCGCGGACTTGAGCAGCAGCCCGCTCGCCAGCTTCAGGATGCCGAGCCCGGCCGCACCCACCGCGGCCGCCTGCAGCAGGTCCGAGCGTGGCAGCTCGACGCCGCTGAGCAGCCGCAGCACCACCAGCATGATGAGCAGGTCGACCGCGAACACCACCGCGACCGACGCCACGCTGAGCAGCACCGTGGCCGTCGCGCCGTCCTGGATGTCGACGAGCCGCAGCAGGGCCGGGCCAGCGGCGTTGACCACCGTCGACAGCAGCCCGGAGACGAGGATCGCGAGCCCGAGGGTCGCGAGCACCACGAGGTCGCGCGCCTTGCCCAGGAAGAAGTTGATCTTCATCGGCGGGCGACCGAAGATCGCCCGAACACCCTCGCGCAGGGCGTCCAGCCAGCCCAGCCCGCCGATCAGCAGCGTCACCAGGCTGATCGCACCGGAGATCGTGAGCGCGTCGGGCGTGGGCGGGTTGGAGGCGTCGACCAGACCGTCCGGGTGCGCGTCGTCCTTGACGATTCCGGGGAGGGTGTCGGACACGTACCCGACCACGCGGTCGAACAGGTCCGGCTGGCTGCGCAGCACGATGCCGAACACCGTGAAGCCCAGCACCAGCGCCGGAACCAGCGAGAAGAAGCCGACGTAGGTGATGCCGCCGGCGAGCACGTTGCCGCGTGCGTCGCCGTACCGCGACCACGCCCGCCAGGCGTGGGTGGCCTGCAGCCGGGCCAGCAGCGCCTTGATACCCGTCACGCGGGCGTCCCGCCGAACGGGAAGGTCTGCTCGGGACGCCAGACTCCGTCGGCGCCGTGCTCGTACAGGTGCAGGGCGGCCACCTCGAACCGGCACTGGAAGTCGGCGAGCGCCGAGAACGCCTCGTCGAGGGCCTCGGTCGGGAGGTCGTGGGCGACGGTCACGTGGGGGTGGTAGGGGAAGGACAGCGTGCGCGTGAGCGGCCCGCTGCGCACCTCCCGCTCGAGCAGCTCGCACTGGCCGATGCCCTCGACGACCTGCACGAACACCACGGGCGAGACCGGGCGGAAGCTCGCGGTGCCGCGCAGGTGGATCGTGAACGGTGCCGTGCGGGAGGCGACCTCGGCCAGGTGCGCGCTGACGTCCTGCCCGGCGTCCCGCTGCGTGGGGGGTAGCAGCGTGATGTGGCTGGGGATCGAGCGGGCCAGGGGGTCGCCGAACGACTCACGGTGCTGCTGCAGCGTCCGCCCGTAGGGGTCGGGGATGGCGATGGCCACCCCGACGGTCAGGGCGCCCTCGGCTCCCACCACATGGCCGGTCATGGTGTCGGCCATCGGGTCCGTCATCGGCTCGCCCGCCGTGCGGGCAGGAAGCCGACCCGGTCGTAGACGGCGTCGAGCGTGTCCGAGGCGATCTCACGGGCTTTGGCAGCACCCTGCGCCAGCACGTCGTCCAGGCCGGCAGGGTCGTCGAGGTGACGCAGGAAGCGCTCGCGGAAGGGCGTCAGGTGCGAGGTGACGACGTCGGCCACCTCGGCCTTGAGGTCGCCGTAGCCGCTGCCGGCGAAGTGCTGCTCCAGCTCGGCGACGCTGCACCCGCTGAGCGCGGAGTGGATCGTCAGCAGGTTCGACACCCCGGGCTTGGTGACGGGGTCGTAGCGGATCTCGCGCTCGGTGTCGGTGACCGCCGAGCGGATGCGCTTGGCCACGACCTTCGGGTCGTCGAGCAGGTCGAGGGTGCCGTTGGCGCTGGCGGCCGACTTGCTCATCTTGGCGGTGGGGTCCTGCAGGTCCTGGATCTTGGCCGTCGCCGTGACGATGTGGGCCTCCGGCACGGTGAGCGTCGGGCCGAAGCGGGTGTTGAACCGCTGGGCGAGGTCGCGGGTGAGCTCGAGGTGCTGGCGCTGGTCCTCGCCCACGGGCACCTGCGCGGCGTTGTAGAGCAGGATGTCGGCGGCCATGAGCACCGGGTAGGTGAACAGGCCCACCGTGGTGCGGTCGGCGCCCTGCTTGCCGCTCTTGTCCTTGAACTGCGTCATCCGGCCGGCCTCGCCGAAGCCGGTGATGCAGCCGAGCACCCAGGCCAGCTCGGCGTGCTCGGGCACGTGGCTCTGCACGAACAGCGTCGAGCGGTCGGGGTCGACACCGCCCGCGAGGTACTGGGCGGCGGTGCGGCGGGTGCGCTCGCGCAGCACCGCCGGCTCGACGTCGACGGTGATGGCGTGCAGGTCGACGACGCAGTAGAACGCGTCGTGCGTCTCCTGCAGCGCGACCCAGTGCACGAGAGCACCCAGGTAGTTGCCGAGGTGCAGGGAGTCGCTCGTGGGCTGCATGCCCGACAGGACTCGCGGACGGCTGTGCTGCATGACCGTCATTCTGTCAGCCGTCAGGCGTCGCCCCCGCCGTCGCCCGCGCCGTCGACCCCGCCGTCGACCTCGCCGTCGAGCGAGCGCACGTCGAGCAGCAGCCCCGAGGCCGGCTGCAGCACCGGGACGGCGATCCCGGCCGTGGCGAGCACGCGACCGGTCAGCAGCAGACCGTCCGCGCGCTCGGCCAGGACCGCGCCCGAGGTGGCGTGCAGCGAGCCGGACACGTCGTCGAGCTCGTGGCGCAGCCGCACGCGGTAGCGCACGTCGTCCGCGAGGCCCGGCAGCTGCACCGGCCCGAGCAGCGCGTCAGGGTCGGTGACGATGCGCACGACGGCGTAGACGGCCGCGCTGCGGTCGGGTGCGACGACGCCGTGCAGCAGCGCCCCCGAGGTGCCGGGCGCACCCGAGGGCAGGTCGCGGCGCACCGTGCGGCCGCCGTGCAGCAGCGGGCGAAGCTCGCGGTAGAGCGCCGACCACGCGCGCAGCCGCTCGCGCTCGGCCTCGTCGCACGAGGTTACGTCCCACTCCATGCCCGCGTGGCCGAACAGCGCCGTGAGCAGCCGCATGCCCAGGTCGACGGTGCGGCCGGTCGTGTGCGCGACAGGCGGGCCCACGTGGGCACCGACCAGCTCGGGCGGCAGCAGCAGGCCGGTCCAGCGCTGGATGAGCTGGCGCTCGACGGCGTCGTTGGTGTCGGAGGCCCAGACGCGGTCGGTGCGAGCGAGGATGCCGAGGTCGACGCGCCCGCCGCCGGAGGAGCACGACTCGATCTCCAGGCCGGGGTGGCGCTCGCGCAGCTCGTCGAGCAGCCGGTAGGCCGCCAGCGTCTGCGCGTGCACCGCCGGACGCCCGCCGTGCTCGGCCTCGTGCAGGTCGCGGTTGTGGTCCCACTTGATGTAGTCGAGGCGGTACTCGGTGACCAGGGCGCTGATCTGCCCCAGCACGCGGTCGAACACCGCGGGGTTCACCAGGTCGACGACCTGCTGGCCACGCCAGGGCCGGGGCAGGTTGCCGGGCGGGGCGAGGACGCCGTCGGTGTGGGTGCGCAGCAGGTCGGAGTCGGGGTTGGCCATCTCCGGCTCGAACCACAGGCCCACCTGCATGCCGAGCTCGCGCACGCGCTCGAACAGCGGGTGCAGGCCCTGCGGCCAGACGTCGGTGTCGACGACCCAGTCGCCGAGGCCCCGGGTGTCGTCGCGCCGGCCGAGGAACCAGCCGTCGTCCAGCACGAAGCGCTCGGCGCCGACGGAGGCGGCCGTCTCGGCCAGCTCGACCAGCCGGTCGAGGTCGTGGTCGAAGTAGACGGCCTCCCAGGAGTTCATGACCAGCGGGCGGGGCGTGGCGGGGTGGCCCGAGCGCGCGCGCACGTGCTGGTGGATGCGGTCGCTGAGGCCGTCCAGGCCCTGGTCGGACCACGTGAGCAGCGTCTCGGGGCTCTCGTAGGTCTCGCCGGGCTCGAGGTGCACCTCACCGACACGCAGCAGCTCGCCGCCGCCCATCGCGGCACGGCCCTCCTGCAGCCGCTCGACGGTGTGCACGTGGTCGCCGCTCCACGCTACGTGGGCCGCCCACACCTCGCCGGCGGCGAAGTCGAAGCCGCGGGTGCCGGCGACCATCAGCAGCGGCGCGTCGTGGCCGGTGCGGCCGCGCCGGGACTCGCGGGTGCGCCCGCCGTGGACGAGCGGCGTGCGCTGCGGCGAGCGCTCGCGGCACCAGCGGCCGGTCAGGTCGAGCACCTCCTCGGCGCGCAGCGGCACCGGCAGCAGCGACAGCAGCGAGGCGACGTCGAAGGCGTGCTCGCCCGTCGCCGTCACGCTGCTGCGGGCGCGGACGACGCCGCTGGGCTCCACGACCAGCTCGCACCGCACCCGCACCCCGACCCGGTCGTCGACCGCAACCGCGACCAGCGACGCGCCCTGGTCCGCGCCGGACACCTCGACCGTGACCGGCTCGGCGAGCCGCAGCCGCAGCGCGGCGCCGCCCGGGCTCCAGCCGCTGATGCCGGGCCGGCCGGCCCAGCCGTCGTCCTCGGTCGGCAGCAGGCTGAGCTGCCAGGGGTCGTCGAGGGTGCTGCCGCCGACCGGCAGCCGCAGCGCGGCCGCCAGGTCGGTGAGCGTCTGCTCGCCGGGGCCGCCCGCCAGATCGGCCCCCCAGTGCAGCACCCGGGGCAGCCGCGGCCCCTCGACGTCGATCAGCAGGCAGGTACCGCCCGCCCGCAGCAGGTGCAGGTCGCTCACGTCAGCCCTTCGTCGCCGCGAGGGTCCGGCCCGACACGAGCTGCTGCTGCAGGATGACGAACACCAGCAGGGTGGGCAGCGCTGCCATGACCGACCCCGCGGACAGCAGGTTGTGGTCGGGAAAGAACGTGCCTCGCGGGTTCTGCAGCGACGAGGTCACGGGGTACGTGGCCCTTGGTGACGACCCACACGAGGTCGAAGCCGCGCAGCGACTCGATGACGGTCACGACGAACACGATAATGTTGACGGCCCCCGCCCGTCGCGAGTGCAGTCGTCGGTGCGCCGGCTCGTGGTCGCCGATCCGGCGCAGGCCGAGGCCGCATCGGGGTAGGAGCAGGGGCGACCCGCCCGAGCCGCACGCGCACCCCGCACCATCGACAGGAGTCCCGACATGCCACCCCCTGCACTGCGGCGCACTCGCGACGTCCTCGCCGACGGCCGCGAGCTGCTGTACTTCGACGACACCGAGCCCTACGTCTCCGGTGGAGCGTCCCGGGTCGTCCCCGACACCCGCCCGCTCGGCCCGGCCGGCGTCGCCGGCGAGCGCCGCCGCGACCCGCTGACCGGTGACTGGGTCGTGCTCGCGGCGCACCGCATGGACCGCACGTTCCTGCCTCCCGCCGACGAGTGCCCCCTGTGCCCCACCGGGCGGGGCAGCGTCCCGTCCGAGGTGCCGGCGTCCTCCTACGACGTGGTGGTGTTCGAGAACCGCTTCCCGTCGTTGAGCCCCCGGGTGCCGGCCGACGTCCCACCGCTGGTCGACGACGACCCGCTGTGGCCGCGCGCGAGCGCATTCGGGCGCACCGAGGTCGTGCTGTTCACCAGCGAGCACGACGGCACGTTCGGCGACCTCACGCCCTCGCGGGCGCGCACCGTGATCGAGGCGTGGGCCGACCGCACCGCCGAGCTGGGCGCGATGCCCGGTGTGGCGCAGGTGTTCTGCTTCGAGAACCGCGGACCCGAGATCGGTGTGACGCTCGCCCACCCGCACGGCCAGATCTACGCCTACCCCTTCGTGACCCCCCGCACCGCGCGGCTGCTGCAGCTGGCGCGCGAGCACCGCGAGGCCGGTGGCGGCGACCTGGTCGGCGACGTGCTCGCTGCCGAGCGCCGAGCCGGCACCCGCGTCGTGATCGAGGGCACGCACTGGACGGCGTACGTGCCGGCCGCCGCACGCTGGCCGGTCGAGGTGCACCTCACCCCGCACCGCAACGTCCCCGACTTCGCCGGCCTCGACGACGACGAGCGGGCCGAGCTCGCCGATGTCTACCTCGAGCTGGTGCAGCGACTCGACCGCTTCCACCCTGCTGGCGAGGCCGGCCCGGTGCGGCTGCCCTACGTCGCCGGCTGGCACCAGGCCCCCGTCGGCGAGGGTCGCGACCTGGTGCGGCTGTCGCTGCAGGTCACCTCGGTGCTGCGCGCGCCCGGCAAGCTCAAGTACCTCGCCGGCTCCGAGTCGGGCATGGGTGCCTTCATCAACGACACGACGCCCGAGCGGATCGCCGCCCGGCTGCGAGAGGTGGCCACCCCGTGAGCGACCCCCTGACCTGGCTGGTCCCGAGCGAGGACGACGCGCACGTCGCGCGCGTGAGCGAGGCCTACGCCGACGCGTTCGGCTCGCCGCCCGAGGGTGTGTTCGCCGCGCCGGGGCGGGTCAACCTCATCGGTGAGCACACCGACTACAACGGCGGGCTCTGCCTGCCGGTGGCCCTGCCGCACCGCACCTTCGTCGCGGCAGGCCGCACCGACGACGCGCTGTCGCTGCGGTCGGTGCAGCCAGGGTCCGAGCCCTTCGAAGGGTCGCTGGCGGACGTCGGCGCGGGCACCCCCGATGGCTGGGCCGCCTACGTCGCCGGTGTGCCCTGGGGGATGGCGCAGCAGGGTCTGCCCGCCTGCGGGTTGCAGGCCGTCGTCGACGGCGAGGTGCCGCTCGGAGCCGGGCTCTCGTCGTCCGCCGCGCTCGAGAGCGCGACCGCGCTGGCCGTCGACGCGTTCACGGGCGCAGGTCTTGGTGACGACGACGCCGGGCGCGCGCGCCTCGCGGCGGCCTGCGTGCAGGCGGAGAACGAGGTGGCCGGCGCGCCTACCGGCGGCATGGACCAGGCGGCGTCGCTGCGCTGCACCACGGGGCACGCGCTGCTGCTCGACTGCCGCGACGACACCGTCCGCCAGGTGCCGTTCGACCCGGCGGCGCACGCGCTCGCGCTCCTGGTCATCGACACCCAGGCGCCGCACCGGCTGGTCGACGGGCAGTACGCCGAGCGCCGCCGCTCGTGCGAGGCCGCCGCCGCCGTCCTCGGCGTGCCGACGCTGCGCGAGCTCGTCGGCCGGCCGCTGCCGGAGGTGCTCGACGTGCTGGACGACGACGTCCTGCGCCGCCGCACCCGCCACGTCGTCACCGAGATCGAGCGCGTCGAGCAGGTCGTCGCGCTGCTCGACGCCGACCGGCTGCCTGACATCGGCCCGCTGCTCGACGCCTCCCACACCTCGATGCGCGACGACTTCGAGATCAGCTCCCCCGAGCTCGACGTCGCCGTCGAGTCGGCCCGCGAGGCCGGCGCGCTCGGTGCCCGCATGACCGGCGGCGGCTTCGGCGGCTCGGCCATCGCCCTGGTCCCCCGCGACCTCGTCGACACCGTCGCGGCCGCGGTGGCCGCCGCCTTCGCGCGCGAGGACATGGCCTCCCCCCGCTTCCTCGTCGTCGAGCCCGGCCCCGGCGGCGTCCGCGTCGCCTGACCGACCGACTCACCCCGCCTCCCCGTGATCATGCGATCCCGGCCCACCCGCCTCGGGGTCGGGGGCAGTCACCGGGGCAGGGGCGGGCCGGGATCGCAAGATCACGACGGGACGCGACCGGGGCGGGCGGGGTGCGCCGGGATCGCGTGACCACGACGGGGCGGAGCGGGTCGGGGATCGCATGGACACGACGGGGCGCCTAGCGTCCAGTGCCATGGAGCCGACGTACGACCTGGTGGTGCTGGGCACGGGCTCGGGCGGCGAGGTCGTGGCGAACGCCCTCGCCGAGGCCGGGCGCGCGGTGGCGGTGGTCGACGCGGGGCTGTTCGGTGGCGAGTGCCCCTACCTCGCGTGCGTGCCGAGCAAGGCGCTGCTGCTGGCGGCGCGCGAGCACCGCACGCTGGGCGGTGACCACGCAGCGGCCTTCGCAGCCGCGATCACCCGGCGCGACGAGGCCGCCGAGCACCGCGACGACACCGACATGGTCGAGGGATTCGTCAAGAACGGCATCGAGGTCGTGCGCGGCCGCGGCCGGCTCGACGGACGGGCGGGCGACGACCTCGTGGTGGCCGTGACCGGCGCGGACGACGGGCAGCGGCGGCTGCGCGCCCGCGCGGTCGTGGTCGGCACCGGCAGCCGCCCGGTCATCCCGCCGATCGACGGCGTCGGCGACGTGCCGACCTGGACGAGCGACGAAGCTCTGAGCAGCGACCAGCTGCCGCGGCGCCTGGCCGTGCTGGGTGGCGGCGCCGTCGGCGTCGAGCTGACGCAGGTCTACGCGTCCTTCGGCGTCGAGGTGGTGCTGCTCGAGGCCGGCCCGCAGCTGCTGGCGAGCACGCCGCCGTGGGCGGGCGACCTCGTGGCCGACGAGCTGCGCGAGGCCGGTGCCGACGTCCGGACGGGGGTGCGGGTGACCGCGGCGCGGCCGGACGGCGACGGGCTCGTGCTGACGGTGGAAGCCAAGCAGGTGCGTGCCGACCGGCTGCTGCTCGCCGGCGGGCGTGAGCCCAGCAGCGACGGCATCGGCCTCGAGACCGTCGGGGCACGGCCGGGCGAGGACGGGTCGCTGGGCGTCGACGCGCGCTGCCGCGTGCTGAGCGTGGACGGCGACCCCGTGCCCGGGCTGTTCGCGGTCGGCGACGTCACGGGCACGGCCCCCTACACCCACACCGCCACCTACCAGGGGCGCGTGGTCGCGGCGCACGTGCTGGGTCACGGGCGCGACGCCGACTACTCCGGCGTCCCGTCGAGCGTCTACACCGACCCGGCCGTCTTCAGCGTCGGCGAGACCGCGCAGGCCGCAGGCGACCGCGGGGTCGACGTCCTGGTCGAGGGGATGGACCTGTCCGAGACCGGCCGCGGGTTCCTCGAGGGGCGCGGCGGGCACGTCGAGCTGGTGGTCGACGCCGCGGACGGTCGGCTCGTCGGTGCCACGGCCGTGGGCCCGGAGGCCGACAGCTGGGCGGGTGAGCTGGCCCTCGCCGTGCGTGCGCGGCTGGACGTGCGGCTGCTCGCCGACCACGTGCACGCCTTCCCGACCTGGGCCGAAGCCGTGCAGCCGGTGGCCGAGCGGCTGTCCGGCCGGCTGCGGGCGCCGTCCGGCTGACGCGCTTCGCCTCGCGGCCGTGGCGGACCGTCGGTGGTGGCGCCTAGGGTCGTGGCGTGCCCACGCTCAGCTGGCGGGTCGCGCTCGGCGACCCCCGTCTCTCCCGTGCCGTCCACCAGCTGCGCGACGACCTGCAGTCCGCCGGCTGGTCGGACGCCGGTTGGTCGGGCGACCAGCCGCTCGGCGACGCCGTGGTCGTGTGGGACGACGGCTCGCCGTCCGCCGCCCTCGACCTGCCCGGGCTCGTCCGCGCCGGCCGGACGCTGCTGCTCGCCGGACCCACGCTCGCTCGCGCGGACGACGACGGCCGGCTCGCCGAGGCCGCCGGCCTGCTCGCCGGCCCGGTGACACCCGTGCACGACGTGCGGGTGCGGGCCACGCCCGGCAGCCCGCTGGCCGAGCGGCTGCTCGACCACGTGCACGACGGCGGTGCCCACCTCGGCCCCCACACGCACCTGCGCGACGGCGTGCTGACGATCGACAAGCTGGCCGACGACGTCGAGCCGCTGCTGGTCGCGAGCATCGGCCTGGCCACCCATCCCGTCGCGACCTGGCGCCCGGCCTCCGGCGTGCTCGCCCTGACCGTCGGCGGAACCCCGGACTCGGTCGGCACCCGCGGGCTGCGGCGCCTGGTCGTGATGGCGCTCCAGCACGCGGTCGGTGCGGCTGCCCCCAGGCCGGTGCGGGTCGGGCTGCTCGGCTACGGCGCGATCGGGCACGAGCACAGCCGCGCGGTGCAGGCCACTCCGGGCCTGGAGCTGGCTGCCATCTGCGACACCAACCCCGCGCGCGTCGAGGCGGCCACCGCCTACGCGCTGGGCGCGCGCGGCCACACCGACCCCGACGACCTCGTCGCCGACCCTGACGTCGACCTCGTCGTGGTCTCGACACCCCCGGTCTCGCACGCTTCCTGGGCGCTGCGGCTGCTGCAGGCCGGCAAGCACGTGGTCGTCGAGAAACCCTTCGCCATCACCACCGCGGAGGCCGACGAGGTGCTCGCGCTGGCCGACGAGCGGGGCCTGCTCGCCTGCGTCTACCAGAACCGCCGCTTCGACCCCGACTACCTGACGCTGCGCCGGGTCGTGCGTGCGGGCACGATCGGCACGCCCTTCCAGGTCGACTCGTTCGTGGGCGGCTACGGCCACCCCTGCAACCTGTGGCACAGCGACGAGGGGATCTCGGGGGGCGCGTTCTACGACTGGGGCGCCCACGTCCTCGACCAGCTGCTCGACCTCGTGCCCGACCCGGTCGAGCACGTCACCGCCGCCACCCACAAGCTGCGGTGGTACGACGTCACCAACGCCGACCACAGCCGCGTGACCGTTCGCTTCACGACCGGCGCCGAGGCCGAGTTCGTCTACTCCGACCTCGCCGCCGCGCTGAAGCCGCGGTGGTACGTGCTCGGCCCGGAGGGCGCCGTGGTCGGCACGTGGCGCACCGAGAAGGTGGTGTCGCGCAACGACGTCGGCACGCTGGCCGAGGACGTCTTCGCCCCCGCCGACTCGCCGCCGGTCATGACGCTGCACGCCGGCGACGGATCGGTGACGACCCTCGCCACCCCACCGGGCGAGCTCCACCCGTTCCACACCCAGGTCGCCGACCGGCTGCGGCTCGGCCTGCCCATGACCGTGACCGGCACGCAGTCACGCCGGGTGCTGGCCGTCATGGAGGCCGCGCGCGAGTCGGCGCTGCACGGTGGCGTGCCGGTGACGCCGCGATGACGGGCCCGGCGGCCGGACCGTCGACACGTCAGGCGACGAGCACGCGCACCGGTGACGTGCGGTTCGGCTTCCTCGGCGCCGGCTACATCGCCCAGCGCGCGCTCGGCCCCGCCGTCCACGCGGCCGAAGGCGCTGTGCTGCAAGCGGTCGGGGCCCGCGACGAGGCCCGTGCCCGCGCGCTCCAGCCGGCGGGGCCGACGTACGACGACTACCGCGCGGTCGTCGACCACCCCGACGTCGACGTGGTCTACATCGCGCTGCCCAACGACGACCACCTGCCGTGGACGCTCGCGGCCCTCGAGGCTGGCAAGCACGTGCTGTGCGAGAAGCCGCTGGGGCTCGACCCCGAGCAGGTGCGCACCATGGCGGACGCCGCGCGGGCCAGCGAGCGGCTGCTGGTCGAGGCCACGTGGTACCGCTGGCACCCCCGTGTGCTGCGCTCGCGCGAGCTCGTCCGCGCCGGCGCGGTGGGTGAACCGGTCTCGACCAGCACCGCGTGGTGCTTCGACGGCGTGGCGGAGGGCAACTACCGGCTCGACCCCGCCCGCGGCGGCGGCGCCTGGTACGACATCGGCTGCTACGGCGTCTCGGCCACCCACCTGCTGCTGGGCGACGAGCTCGAGGTCGTCGACGCACACGTGCGGATCGGCCCCACGGGCGTCGACCTCGAGACCCACACCCGGTTGCGCACCCCCGGCGGGGCGACCGGCGACGTCCTCGCAAGCATCGACGCGCCCGAGCACCAGGACCTCAGCCTGCACGGCAGCGACGGCGCGCTCACCTGGTCGGCGCCGCAGCTGAGCAGCTGGCGTGAGCCGGCCACCCTCACCCTCACCCGGCGGGGAGCCGAGCCGGTCGTCGAGCGCTTCCAGCCCGTCGACGCCTACCAGCTGATGGTCGAGCAGGTGTCCCGCGTGGTCCGCGGTGAGGACCACGCACCGGTCGTCACCACGGACGAGTCCGAGCGGGTCGCCACCACCATGGCCGCCGTGACGGTGGCCGCCGCCGACGCGGGCCGCCGGGCGCCGTAGGGTCGTGCCGATGACTGACGGCGACCTGCACGACGGCGCAGCGGCGGGCGGCGGGCTGACCGACGACACCGTGCAGGCGGGCGATCTCGCGCTGGCCGTGCGCCGAGCCGGGCCGAGTTCGACCGAGGCCGGCGCGCTGCGACCGGTGCTGCTGGTGCACGGCCTGGCCTCGAACGCCCGGCTGTGGGACGGCGTCACCCGGCGGCTCGGCGCGCTCGGCCACCCGGTCGTCGCCGTCGACCAGCGCGGCCACGGCCGCTCCCCCGCGCCGGACGGCGGCTACGACACCGACACCTGCGCCGACGACCTCGCCCGCCTCGTCACGACCCTCGGCTGGACGGGCGGCCGCGCGCCCGTGGTCGCCGGTCAGTCCTGGGGCGGCAACGTGGTGCTGTCGCTCGCGGCACGGCACGGCGCGGCCGGGGCGCTGGCGCTCGTCGACGGTGGTTGGATCCGGTTCGGCGACAGCTTCGCTACCTTCGACGAGGCCTGGGCGCAGCTCGCACCCCCGTCGTTCGACGGCATGCGCTGGGCCGACCTGCGCGCCCGCATCGAGACCGCGAACGGGGACTGGCCGGCCGAGGGCCTCGCGGGCACGATGGCCAACCTCGTGGAGCTGCCGGACGGCGGGGTGCGGGCACGGCTGTCCCGCGACCACCACCGCGACATCGTGCGCTCGATGTGGGCTGGCGACCCGCGCCTGGCCTACCCGCGGGTCACGGTGCCGGTGCTGGCCATGCCGGCGGGCGGCAGCTTCGGCTCGCCGACCCTCGCCGAGGCTCTCGCCGGGCTGCCCGACGTCACGGTCTCCGCCTACGAGGGCGCCCACCACGATCTCCACGCGCAGCACCCCGAGCGCTGCGCCCACGACCTGCACGACCTCGCCGCACGCGCCGACGCGGCAGCCACCGAAGGGAGACACCCGTGAGCCTGCTGGTCGTCATGGGGTCCGGCGAGACCGCCCCCGCCATGGTCAAGACCCACCGAGAGGTGTTTTCCCGCAGCGGTTCTGGCCCGGCGGCGATGCTCGACACCCCGTTCGGGTTCCAGATGAACGCGGACGAGCTCGTCGCCCGCACCCGCACCTACTTCGCCGAGAGCGTCGGCACGCCGGTCGAGGTCGCGCGCTGGCGGCGCAGCGACGAGCCCGTCGTCGAGCGCGAGCAGGCGCTGTCGCTGCTCGCGCAGGCGCGGTGGGTGTTCGCCGGGCCCGGCAGCCCGACGTACGCGCTGCGGCAGTGGCACGGCACCCCGGTGCCCGACGCGATGGCCGACGTCGTCGCTCGCGGCGGCACCCTCGTGCTGGGCAGCGCCGCCGCCGTCACGCTCGGCTCGCACGCCATCCCCGTCTACGAGATCTACAAGGTCGGTGACGAGGCCCGCTGGGTCGAGGGCCTCGACCTGCTGGGCAAGCTCACCGGCATCCGCGCAGCCGTGATCCCCCACTACGACAACGCCGAGGGTGGCTCGCACGACACGCGCTTCTGCTACCTCGGCGAGCAGCGGCTGGCGGCGCTCGAGATCGTCCTGCCGGACGACGTGGGCGTGCTGGGCGTCGACGAGCACACCGCGCTGGTCATCGACCTGGTGGCGGGCACGGCGGTGGTCTCGGGCAGCGGCGTCGTGACGGTGCGCCGCCGCGGCGACTCTCGGACGTTCGGTGCCGGCGAGCAGGTGGCGCTCGGCGACCTCGCGGCGATGCTCCGCGGTGACGCGCTCGGCACCTCCTCCACCACCACCGCCGAGCCGGCCGCACCGCCGGCCGCAGCTCCCGCGGATGAGCAGGCGCCGCCGTCCCTTTCCCGCGACACCGAGGCCGCCCGCGAGCGGTTCGACGCGGCGTACGACGCCAAGGACGTCGACGGCTGCGTCGAGGCGGTGCTGGCGCTGGAGCAGGCGGTGCACGACTGGTCGGCCGACACGCTGCAGGGCGACGCCATGTCGACCGCGCGGCGGGTGCTGCGGTCGATGCTGGTGCGCCTCGGCGACCTCGCGCGCGTCGGTGCCCGCGACCCCCGCGAGGTCGTCGGGCCCCTCGTCGACGTGCTGCTCGGCGTCCGCCGCGCTGCGCGTGAGGGCAAGGACTTCGCCACCTCAGACCGGGTGCGCGACGGGCTCACGGCAGCCGGCGTGGAGGTGCGCGACGCGGCCGGTGGCACCGAGTGGCTGCTGCGCTCGGGCGGCTGACCTCACAGCGTGGCCGGGTTTCCCGATGACGGCCAGGGGTAGCCGATGGAGGTCAGTACGCCTATCGAAGGAGATCTCGTGACCGACACCTCGACCCAGACCGGCCGGCAGCTCGCCGTGGTGACCGGAGCTTCCAGCGGCATCGGGCTCGAGCTCGCCAAGCAGTTCGCGGGCAACGGTTTCGACGTCGTGATCGCCGCCGAGGACTCCGAGCTCGCCGACGCTCAGCAGCAGGTGAGCGCGCTCGGCGCCGAGGTCGTCGCCGTGCAGGTCGACCTCAGCAAGCGTGAGGGCGTCGAGCGCCTCTACGAGCAGATCCAGGCGACCGGTCGCCCCGTCGACGCCATCGCCCTCAACGCGGGCATCGGTGCGGGTGGCGCGTTCGCGGGCGGCGACAAGCCCACGCCGCTCTACGCAGAGCTGCAGATCATCGAGCTCAACTGCGCGTCCACGGTCCACCTCGCCAAGCTAGTGATGACCGACATGGTCGCGCGCGGCGAGGGCAAGGTGCTGTTCACCTCGTCGATCGCCTCGACCGCGCCCGGCCCCTACCAGGCGGTCTACAACGCCTCGAAGTCGTTCGTGCAGGCGTTCGCCGAGGCCGTGCGCCAGGAGGTCAAGGACCAGGGCGTCACCGTCACCGCGCTGATGCCCGGCCCGACCGACACCGAGTTCTTCGAGCGCGCCGACCAGCTCGACACCGCCCTGGGCCAGGGCCCGAAGGACGACCCGGCCGACGTCGCCCAAAAGGGCTTCAAGGCCCTCATGGCCGGTGACGAGAAGATCGTCGCCGCGGGCCTGAAGAGCAAGGCGCAGGCCTTCACCGACGCTCTCCTGCCCGATGCCCTCAAGTCCAAGGCCATGGGCACCATGAGCAAGCCCGGCTCGGCCCCCGAGCCCGACGGCGA
>CAXTEJ010000068.1:0-16480 GCA_964243295.1 uncultured Actinomycetales bacterium
CCCGTCAGGCGTGCCAGCGCGCCGGCTCCGGCGCCCGCCTCCGCGGCGGCACCGGCTTCGGCGCCCGCACCGGCTCCGGCACCCGCACCGGCCCCCATGCCCGCACCGGCTCCCACGTCCGCTCCGGCAGCGGACGCGGCACCGCCGGCGGCGGCCAAGCCGTCGCCTCGCCCCGGACCGGCTCCCCGGCCGGGTCCGCGCCCCAAGCCCGCCGCGCCGTCGTCCTCGGACTGACGACCGCAGCAGCACCCAGCAGCACCACCCGGCAGCACCCAGCAGCACCACGAGCCGCGCTCCCGCCCGGCTCGGCTCGACGACGACGAGGAGACCGGCAGCCATGCCGAAGATGAAGACGCACAGCGGTGCGAAGAAGCGCTTCAAGGCGACCGGCAGCGGCAAGCTGATGCGCGAGCAGCGCAACGGCCGCCACCTGCTCGAGCACAAGTCGAGCCGGCGCAAGCGCCGCATCGCCGGCGACGTCGACGTGGCCCCGGCGGACGTCAAGCGCATCAAGCGGTTGCTCGGCCTGTAGCCGGACCAGCACCACCGCTCCCGCGCGAGCCGCGCGGGAGCCCACCGGCTCACCAGCCAGCACAGATGAAGGAGTTCTCACGTGGCACGCGTGAAGCGGGCGGTCAACGCCCAGAAGAAGCGCCGGGTCGTCCTCGAGCGGGCGAGCGGTTACCGCGGGCAGCGCTCGCGGCTGTACCGCAAGGCCAAGGAGCAGGTCACCCACTCGCTGGTCTACGCCTACCGTGACCGCAAGGCGCGCAAGGGCGACTTCCGCCGGCTGTGGATCCAGCGCATCAACGCCGCGGCCCGCGCGAACGGCATGACCTACAACCGGTTCATCCAGGGCCTGAAGATCGCCGGTGTCGAGGTCGACCGCCGCATGCTGGCCGACATGGCCGTCAACGACCCCGCCTCGTTCACCGCCCTGGTCCAGCTGGCGCGCGCCAACGTGCCGGCCACCCCGGTCGTGGCCGCCGCGGACGACGCGGCCTGAGCCGATCGTCGTCCCGATCACCGACGAGCGACCCGAGCAGCATCCCGACGCGCCTGCGTCGGCCGGTGCCGCCTCCCCGAACGTCCTGGGCAACCCCCGGGCCGAGCGGGTCAAGGCGGTACGCCGGCTGACCAGGCGCGTCGGTCGTGAGCGGGCCGGCCGGTTCATCGCCGAGGGGCCGCAGGCGGTCCGCGAGGCGGTCGCCGCCCACGCGAGCCTGCCGGCGCCCGTCGTCCACGAGCTGTTCGCCACCCCGGACGCCGCGCACCGCCACGCCGACCTGGTCGACCAGGCCGTGGCCGCAGGGCTGCCGCCGGTGCTGGTCACGCCCGACGTGCTCGCGGCGATGACCGACACCGTCGCGCCGCAGGGTCTGCTCGCCGTGTGCTCGACCGTCGACAGGCCGCTCACCGAGGTGCTGGACGGCCTCGCGCCGACGCTCGTCGCGCTGCTCGCGCACGTGCGTGACCCCGGCAACGCCGGCACGGTGCTGCGCGCCGCCGACGCCGCCGGGGCCGACGCCGTGGTGCTGAGCAGCGAGAGCGTCGACGTGCACAACCCCAAGTGCGTGCGCTCGACGGCCGGCAGCATCTTCCACCTGCCGGTCGCGCAGGGCGCCTCGGTCGCCGACGCCGTCGCGGCGCTGCGCGCCCGCGGACTGGTCGTGCTCGCGGCGGACGGCGAGGGCGACCACGACCTCGACGACCTGCTCGACGACGTCGCCGCTGCTCGCGCCGGCACCGGCAGCTTCGATGCACCCGCCCTGCTGTCACGCCCGACCGCGTGGCTGTTCGGCAACGAGGCCTGGGGCCTTGCGGAGGAGCACCGCGCCCTCGCCGACGTGGTCGTGCGGGTGCCCATCCACGGGCGAGCCGAGAGCCTCAACCTCGCCACCGCGGCGACCGTCTGCCTGTACGCCTCGGCGCGGGCGCAGCGGATCAACGCCGCCGCACCCCGCGCGCGGCGCTAGGCTCGCCGCATGGCGGACGGGGACCACGCGGCTCGCGCCTTCGCGCAGCCGCCCCTGGACGACTGGGACGACCTGCCGGACGGCGTGGTCGTCGTCGACGGCGAAGCGGTCATCCGCGTCGTCAACCACGCGGCCGAGCGGGTCCTCGGGCTGCGCGCCCCCGACCTCGTCGGCAGCGACGCCCGCAAGGCGCTGCCCCTCATCGACACCGACGGCAAGCGCTGGTGGGACTGCGTCAACCCCTTCGGCGGCCTCGCCACCCGCAGCGGCACGCGCGAGCAGCTGCTGCTGCTGCCCGGGGACAGCACCCCCCGCGAGGTGCTGCTGTCCTCGCGCTTTCGGCGTGCTGGCCGCAGCCTCCCGGTCGACCTCGTGGTGCTCTCGCTGCGCGACGCCCGCACCCGCCAGCGCACCCAGCAGGCCCACGGGCTGCTCATCTCGACCGTCGCCCACGAGCTGCGCTCGCCGCTGACGTCGGTCAAGGGGTTCTCCTCGACGCTGCTGCGCCGCTGGGACAGGTTCACCGACGACCAGAAGCGCTTCATGCTGCAGACGATCGAGCTCGACGCCGACCGCGTCACGCGGCTGATCGGCGAGCTGCTCGACATCTCGCGCATCGACGCCGGCCGCATGCAGCTGCGCCGCCAGCCGGTCGACCTCGTGAGTGCCGCGCGCCGCCACTTCGAGCGCATGGCGGCCAGCGGCTACGACGGCGACCGCTTCGTGCTGGACGTCGGCCCCGACCTGCCCGAGGTGTGGGCCGACCCCGACCGCGTCGACCAGGTGCTGAGCAACCTGCTGGAGAACGCCGTCCGGCACGGGGCCGGCACCGTGACGCTGTCGATCGCCGCGGTGCCCCGCGGACCGACCGAGGGGCCCGCCGGCGGACGCCTGGACGGCCGGGTCGACAGGCGGGCCGAGAGCAGGAAGGGCGTCGGGGGCGAGGCGGTCGCCGTGCAGGTCAGCGACGAGGGAGACGGCATCGCCGACGAGGACCTCACCCGCGTCTTCACCCGGTTCTGGCACGGCTCGCGGCGCGGCGGCACCGGCCTCGGTCTCTACCTCGTGCGCGGCCTGGTCGAGGCCCACGGCGGCACGGTGCAGGTCGGGCGCGCGTCCTCCGGCGGTGCCGAGTTCCGATTCACGCTGCCCGCCGGGGCGCCAGAGCACGTGGCCTGACCCGGCGGGCGCCCCGAGGGCGGTCACCTGCCGCCCGAACCCGCCCCCGTGCCGCACCGGGGGTGGCCCCCACCCTCGAACCGACCGACCGCAAGGATGGTGCGCCGTGTCCGCCCCCAACTCCAGCTACGACCCCGTCGAGGTCGAGGCGCTGTCCGAGGCCGCTGTCGCGGCTGCCGTCGACGCAGCCCGGCAGGCCTTCGCCGCAGCCGCCGACCTCGACGCGCTCAAGGCCGCCCGCATCGCCCACGCCGGCGACCGCAGCGCCCTCGCCCTCGCCAACCGCGAGATCGGCGCCCTGCCGCCCGCCGCCAAGGCCGAGGCCGGCAAGCGCGTCGGAAAGGCCCGCGCCGAGGTGGGCCGCGCCCTCGCCGCCCGGCAGGCCGAGCTCGAGGCCGAGCGCGACGCCCGGGTGCTCGTCGAGGAGACCGTCGACGTGACCGTGCCCGTCGACCGCGTCGCCGCCGGCGCCCGCCACCCGCTCGAGACGCTGACCGAGCGCATCGCCGACCTGTTCGTCGGCATGGGCTGGGAGGTCGCCGAAGGCCCCGAGGTCGAGGCCGAGTGGTTCAACTTCGACGCGCTCAACTTCGACGCCGACCACCCGGCGCGGCAGATGCAGGACACCTTCTTCATCGACCCGCCCGAGAGCGGGCTCGTGCTGCGCACCCACACCTCGCCGGTGCAGGCCCGCTCGCTGCTCGAGCGGGGCGTGCCGACGTACGTCATCTGCCCGGGCCGCACCTTCCGCACCGACGACCTCGACGCGACCCACACGCCGGTGTTCCACCAGGTGGAGGGTCTCGCGGTCGACGAGGGGCTGACCATGGCCCACCTCAAGGGCACGCTCGAGCACTTCGCCCGGGCCATGTTCGGGGCCGACCTGCCGATCCGGCTGCGCCCGTCGTACTTCCCGTTCACCGAGCCGAGCGCCGAGATGGACCTGCAGTGCGTGGTCTGCCGGGCGCTCGACGCCGGCTGTCGCACCTGCGGTGGCACGGGCTGGATCGAGTGGGGCGGCTGCGGCATGGTGGCCCCGAACGTGCTGCGAGCGTGCGGCGTCGACCCCGACCGCTGCAGCGGCTTCGCCTTCGGCATGGGCATCGAGCGCACGCTGATGATGCGCAACGGGGTGGCCGACATGCACGACATGGTCGAGGGCGACGTGCGCTTCAGCGCCCGCTACGGGGTGGAGGTCTGATGCGCGCCCCGATGAGCTGGTTGCGCCGGCACACGCAGATGCCGGACGACGCGACGCCCGAGCAGGTGGCCGCGGCGCTCGTGCGCGTGGGCCTCGAGGAGGAGGGGCTGCACCTGGCCGATGTCACCGGGCCGGTCGTCGTCGGCGACGTGCTGAGCGTCCAGCCCGAGCCGCAGAAGAACGGCAAGACCATCACCTGGTGCTCGGTGCGCGTCGGTTCGGACGACGGGTCCGGCGACGGGTCCGACGACGGCGTGCGGGGCATCGTGTGCGGCGCCCACAACTTCGCCGTGGGCGACCAGGTGGTCGTCGCGCTGCCGGGGGCGGTGCTGCCCGGTGGTTTCGCGATCGCGGCGCGGCGCACCTACGGCCACGTGAGCGACGGCATGATCTGCTCGGCCAGGGAGCTCGGGCTCGGCGACGACCACGAGGGCATCGTGGTGCTGTCGCGGCTCGGCCTGCGGGCGCCCGCCGGCACCGACGCGGTGGCCCTGCTCGGCCTCGACGACGCCACCGTCGAGGTCAACGTGACCCCCGACCGGGGGTACTGCTTCAGCCTGCGCGGCGTCGCCCGCGAGTACGCCCTCAGCGCCGGCGTCGGGTTCGACGACCCGGTGGGCCCCGGCCTCGTCGTCCCGTCGACCGGTGTGGCCGGTCACCCGGTGCGGCTCGCCGACGACGAGCAGCTGCGCGGGCGTCCTGGCTGCGACCGCTACGTCGCGCGCACGGTGCACGGCGTCGACGCGACCGCGACGTCGCCGTACTGGATGCAGCGGGTGCTGCTGCAGTGCGGCATGCGGCCGATCTCGCTGGCCGTCGACGTCACCAACTACGTCATGCTCGCCACCGGGCAGCCGATGCACGCGTTCGACCTGCACCGGCTGCAGGGCGAGATCGTCGTCCGCCGCGGCCGGGCCGGCGAGCGGCTGACCACCCTCGACGGCGTCTCGCGCCGGCTCCACCCCGAGGACCTGCTGATCACCGACGAGGACGGCGCGGGCACCAGCCGCGTGCTGGCGATCGCCGGGGTCATGGGCGGTGCCAGCAGCGAGGTGCACGAGGGCACGACCGACGTCCTGCTCGAGTCGGCGCACTTCGACGCCGTCACGGTCGCGCGCTCGGGGCGCCGCCACCGGCTGGCCACCGAGGCCGGACGCCGCTACGAGCGCGGTGTCGACCCCGACGTCGCCGACCGGGCGGCCGAGCTGGCCGTGCGGCTGCTCGTCGAGCACGGCGGCGGCACCGCCGGCGAGGGCGTCACCGACGTCGACAACCGCGTCGCCGCCGAGCCGATCCGCATGGCCGCGTCCCTGCCGCAGCAGCTGGTGGGCGTCGCCTACGAGCCGGCGCAGGTCGAGGACGCGCTGCGCGCGGTCGGCTGCGACGTCGTCCCGGACGACGACCTGGTCGTCGTCCCGCCGAGCTGGCGCCCCGACCTCGTCGAGGGCGCCGACCTCGTCGAGGAGGTCGCACGCGTCGTCGGCTACGACGCGATCCCCTCGGTGCTGCCGACCGCGCCGTCCGGCCGCGGGCTCACGCGGGCCCAGCAGCTGCGCCGGTCGGCGTCGCGCAGCCTCGCCGACGCGGGCCTGGTCGAGGTGTGGTCCTACCCGTTCGTCGCCGCCTCGCGCAGCGACGAGCTCGGGCTGCCCGCCGACGACGCGCGGCGGCGGGCGCTGCGGGTCACCAACCCGATGTCGGACGAGCAGCCGCTGCTGCGCACGTCGGTGCTGTCGACGCTGGTCGACGTGGCGCGCCGCAACCTCTCGCGTGGTGCGCGTGACGTCGCGATCTTCGAGGTGGGCCGGGTGTTCCGGCCGCTGGAGCACGGTCCCGCTGCGCCGGCGCTGCCCCGCGGGGCGCGCCCGACCGACGCCGAGCTCGCCGCCCTCGACGCGGCGGTGCCGCCGCAGCCACGGCGGGCCGCGCTGCTGCTGGCCGGTGCGCGCGAGCGCAAGGGCTGGTGGGGGCCGGGCCGCCCGGCCGACTGGAGCGACGCCGTGGCCTGCGTGCAGGCGCTCGCGACCACGCTCGGCGTCCCGCTCGAGGTGTCGGGCGACGACCACGCGCCGTGGCACCCCGGCCGCTGCGCGCAGTTCGCGCTGCCCGACGGCACGCTCGTGGGTCACGCCGGCGAGCTGCACCCGCGGGTGGTGGCGGCGCTCGAGCTGCCGGCCCGCACGTGCGCGGCCGAGGTCGACCTCGACGTGCTCGTCGCGGCGGCGCCGGCCGTCGTGGCCGCGCAGCCGCTGTCGACCCACCCGGTGGCGCTGCGCGACGTCGCGCTGGTGGTGGCCGACGACGTGCCGGCCGCGCGCGTCGAGGCGGCGCTGCGCGAGGGCGCGGGCCCGCTGCTCGAGCAGGTCCTGCTCTTCGACGACTACCGCGGCGAGCAGGTGGGTGCCGGACGCCGGTCGCTGGCCTACCGCCTGGTGCTGCGGGCACCCGACCGCACGCTCACCGGCGAGGAGGCCGAGGCCGCCAGGGACGCTGCGGTCGCCGCGGCGGCCGCGCTCGGCGCCGAGCAGCGCGCCGGCTAGCCGCATCGCATATTCGCGTGAGTGTGTATAGTCATGCACATGTTGAGCGTCGCGGTCGCCGGTGCGAGCGGCTACGCCGGTGCCGAGGTGCTGCGGCTGGTGCACGGCCACCCGGGCCTCGTGGTCGGCACGCTCACGGCCGCGTCGAGCGCCGGGTCGCGGCTGGGTGAGCACCACCCCCAGCTGCGCCCGCTCGGCGACCGCGTGCTCGAGCCGACGTCCGCGCAGACGCTGGCGCGCCACGACGTCGTCGTGCTGGCCCTGCCGCACGGCGCGTCGGCCCCGCTGGTGGCAGACCTCGACCCCGGCACGGTCGTCGTCGACTGCGGCGCCGACTTCCGGCTGACCGACGGCGACGCGTGGGCCGCGTTCTACGACACGCCGTACGCCGGGTCCTGGCCGTACGGCCTGCCCGAGCTGCCACTCGCCGGCGGCGGGCGGCAGCGCGGGCAGGTCGCGGGCGCCACCCGCATCGCCGTGCCCGGCTGCTACCCCACCGCGGTCGTGCTCGGCCTCGCGCCCGGCTTCGCCGCCGGCCTGCTGCAGCCCGACGACGTCGTGGTCGTGGCGGCGTCCGGCGTCTCGGGGGCGGGCAAGGGCGCCAAGGCGCACCTCGCGGGCGCCGAGGTGATGGGGTCGATGTCGCCGTACGGCGTCGGGGGCGGTCACCGCCACACCCCCGAGATCGAGCAGGGGCTGTCGGCCGCGGCCGGCGAGCCGGTCACCGTGTCGTTCACGCCGACCCTCGCGCCCATGCCCCGCGGCATCCTCGCCAGCTGCACCGCCCGGGTGCGCGACGGCGTCGACGCCGCCGCGGTGCGCGAGGCCTGGGCCGCCGCCTACGCCGACGAGCCCTTCGTCCACCTGCTCGAGCCCGGCAGCTGGCCGCGCACCGCCGACGTCCTCGCCGCCAACACCGTCCACCTGCAGGTGGTCCTCGACGAGCGCACCCGCCGCGTGGTCGCTGTCGCCGCCGTCGACAACCTGACCAAGGGCACCGGCGGCGCCGCGGTGCAGTGCATCAACCTGGCCGTCGGGCTCGCCGAGACCCAGGGCCTGCCGACGACGGGAGTCGCGCCGTGAGCGTCACCGCCCCCGCGGGGTTCCGCGCCGCCGGCGTGGCCGCGGGCCTGAAGTCCACCGGGGCGCCCGACGTCGCGCTGGTCGTCAACGACGGTCCGGGCGCGGCCGTCGCCGCGGTCTACACGGGCAACCGGTGCAAGGCCAACCCGGTGCTGTGGAGCGAGCGCGTCACCGCCGACGGCGTCGCGCGCGCCGTGCTGCTGAACTCCGGCGGCGCCAACTGCTACACCGGCCCGGCCGGCTTCGCCACCACCCACGCCAGCGCCGAGCAGGTCGCCGACCTCACCGGTGTCGACGCCGGCGACGTCGTCGTCTGCTCGACCGGCCTCATCGGGCTGCAGCTGGACGGCGACCGGCTGGCTTCCGGGGTGGCCGCGGCGGCCGCCGGGCTGACGACGTCCGGCGGGGACGACGCGGCCGTGGCGATCATGACGACCGACACCCACGCCAAGCAGGCCGTCGTCGCCGGCGACGGCTGGACCGTCGGCGGCATGGCCAAGGGCGCGGGCATGCTGGCGCCGGCGCTCGCGACGATGCTCGTCGTGCTCACCACCGACGCCGAGGCCGACGCCGGCGCCCTCGACGCGGCGCTGCGCTCGGCCACGCGCGTCACCTTCGACCGGCTCGACAGCGACGGCTGCCAGTCGACCAACGACACCGTGGTGCTGCTGTCGAGCGGCGCGAGCGGCGTGCGCCCGTCGCGGGCCGAGCTCGACGCCGCCGTGCGCGCGGTCTGCCACGACCTCGCCCAGCAGCTGATGCACGACGCCGAGGGTGCCGACCACGACATCAGCATCGAGGTCGTGAACGCCGCGAGCGAGGACGACGCGGTCGAGGTGGGCAGGTCCGTGGCCCGCAGCAACCTGTTCAAGGCCGCGGTGTTCGGCCGCGACGCCAACTGGGGCCGCATCCTCGCCGCGGTGGGCACGACGCAGGCGGCGTTCGACCCCGCCGAGCTCGACGTCGCCGTGAACGGCGTGTGGATCTGCCGCGGCGGGCAGCCGGGGGAGTCGCGCGACCTGGTCGACCTCGAGCCGCGCGCGGTGCAGGTGACGATCGACCTCAAGAGCGGGGACGACGCCGCGACGGTCTGGACCAACGACCTGACGCACGCCTACGTGCACGACAACTCGGCGTACTCCTCGTGAGCCCGCGGTGGGGCACGACGCGGCTGATGCGCCGTGACGACGCGCAGTGGGACGCCACTCGCGCAGCTGTTCTGGTCGACGCGCTGCCGTGGCTCAAGGAGTTCTACGGGAAGGTCGTCGTCATCAAGTACGGCGGCAACGCGATGGTCGACGAGTCGCTGAAGCGCGCGTTCGCCGATGACATCGTGTTCTTGCTGCACGTCGGCATCCAGCCGGTGGTGGTGCACGGCGGTGGCCCCCAGGTGTCGTCGATGCTGGAGCGGCTCGGCATCGCGAGCGAGTTCCGCGGCGGTCTGCGGGTCACGACCGCCGAGGCGGTGGAGGTGGTGCGGATGGTGCTGCTCGGCCAGGTGGGCCGTGAGCTGGTCGGCCTCGTCAACGAGCACGGCCCCCACGCGGTCGGCATGAGCGGCGAGGACGGCGGCCTGTTCCGCGCCGAGCGCACGCAGCCCGTCGTCGACGGCGTGCCGGTCGACGTCGGGCTGGTCGGTGACGTCGTCGCGGTCCAGCCCGGCCCCGTGCTCGACCTCGTCGCAGCGGGGCGCATCCCGGTCGTGTCGACCGTGGCGCCCGACGCCACCGGGCAGGTGCTCAACGTCAACGCCGACACCGCTGCCGCTGCGCTGGCCGCGGCGCTCGGCGCGCACAAGCTCGTGGTGCTCACCGACGTCGAGGGCCTCTACAGCGACTGGCCCGACCGGTCGTCGCTGGTCCAGCAGATCGGCGCCGACGAGCTCGAGCACGTGCTGCCCGAGATCAGCTCGGGCATGGCGCCGAAGATGGCGGCGTGCCTGCGAGCCGTGCGGGGCGGGGTCACGCGAGCGACCGTCGTCGACGGCCGGCTGCCCCACGCGCTGCTGCTGGAGATGCTCAGCAGCGAGGGCACCGGCACGATGGTGGTGCCGTGAGCGACGTCCTGCCCGCCTCCGACGGCGCGCTCACCCCGACCGCCGCAGACCACTGGCTGGGCCGCTACGCGGATGCCGTGATGCCCACGTACGGTGTGCCGCAACGGGTCCTGGTGCGTGGTGAGGGCGCCTACGTGTGGGACGCCGACGGCGCGCGCTACCTCGACCTGCTCGCCGGCATCGCCACCAACGCCCTCGGGCACGCCCACCCGACGCTGACCGGCGCCGTGAGCGCGCAGCTCGCGACCCTCGGCCACGTGTCGAACTTCTTCGCCACGCGCCCGCAGGTGACGCTCGCCGAGCGGCTGCTCGAGCTGCTGCAGGCGCCGCCCGGGTCGCGGGTGTTCTTCGCGAACTCGGGCTCGGAGGCCAACGAGGGCGCGTTCAAGATCGCCCGCCGCACCGGCCGGCCGCGCATCCTGGCGCTCGAGGGCGCCTTCCACGGCCGCACCCTCGGGTCGCTCGCGCTCACCCACAAGCCCGCCTACCGCGAGCCCTTCCAGCCGCTGCCGGGCGGCGTCGAGCACCTGCCGTTCGGCGACGCCGACGCGCTGCGCGCCGCGGTCGACGACACCGTCGCCGCGGTGGTCCTCGAGCCGATCCAGGGCGAGGCGGGCGTGCGGCCCCTGCCCGAGGGCTACCTGCGGCTCGCGCGCGAGCTCACCTCGGCGCACGGCGCGCTGCTCGTCGTCGACGAGGTGCAGTCGGGCATCGGCCGCACCGGCGCGTGGTTCGCCCACACCCGGCACGGCGTCGTCCCGGACGTCGTGACGCTGGCCAAGGGGCTCGGCGGCGGCATCCCGGTGGGAGCCGTCGTGGCGCTGGGGGAGGGGCCGGCGTCCCTGCTCGGCGCGGGGCAGCACGGCACCACCTTCGGTGGCAACCCCGTCGCGGCGGCCGCCGCCCTCGCCACGCTGCACGTCATCGAGCGCGACGACCTGCTCACCGCCACCCGCCGGGTCGGCGAGAGGCTCCGTGAGGGGGCGCTCGCCCAGGGTGGGCCGCTCGTCACCGGGGTCAGCGGGGAGGGGCTGTGGCTCGGCCTGCAGCTCGCCAGGTCCGTCGCGCCGCAGCTGGCCTCTCACGCGCTGGCCGCCGGCTTCATCGTCAACGCCGTCCAGCCGGACGTCGTCCGGCTCGCCCCGCCGCTGATCCTGACGGCCGGGCAGGCCGACTCCTTCGTCGCCGCCCTGCCCGGCCTGGCCGCTGCCGCAGCCGAGGAGGCCTGATGCGCCACTTCCTGCGCGACGACGACCTGTCGCCCGCCGAGCTCACCGAGGTGCTCGACCTCGCCGCCGAGCTCAAGACGGACCGCCACGCGCGCCAGCCGCTGGCGGGCCCCCGCGCGGTCGCCCTCATCTTCGACAAGCCCACGCTTCGCACCCAGCTGTCCTTCGCGACCGGGGTCGCCGAGCTCGGTGGCGCGGCGGTGCTCGTCGACTCACGCCTCGCCGCCATCGGTGTGCGCGAGTCGATCGCCGACGTCACCCGCGTCATCACCCGGCAGGTCAGCGCCATCGTCTGGCGCACCTTCGGCCAGGAGCGGATCGAGCAGATGGCGGCCCACGCGACCGTGCCGGTCGTCAACGCGCTGACCGACCAGTTCCACCCGTGCCAGGTGCTCGCCGACCTGCTCACGGTCCGCGAGCACCGCGGCCCGCTGCCCGGGCAGACGCTGTCCTACCTCGGCGACGGCGCCAACAACATGGCCCACTCCTACCTGCTCGGCGGCGCCGCGGCGGGCCTGCACGTGCGCATCGGGACGCCGGCCTCCCATCAGCCCGACGACGCGGTGATCGAGGCGGCCAGGGGGATCGCCGCCGGCACCGGCGGGTCGGTGGTCGTCACCGACCGCCCGGACGAGGCCGCCGACGGCGCCGACGTCCTCGCCACCGACACCTGGGTGTCGATGGGGCAGGAAGACGAGAAGGGCGAGCGCGCCGGCGCGGCGAGCCCCTTCGCGCCCTTCACGGTCGACGCGACCGCCCTGGGCCGCGCCGCCCCCGACGCCGTCGTCCTGCACTGCCTGCCCGCCTACCGGGGGCTCGAGATCGCCGCCGAGGTCATCGACGGCCCGCAGTCGCTCGTGTGGGACGAGGCCGAGAACCGGCTGCACGCCCAGAAGGCCCTGCTCACCTTCCTGCTGGAGCGGGCGGGGTGATCGCGCAGACCAAGGCCGCCCGCCAGCAGCGCATCAGCGACCTGCTCGGACGTCGCGCGGTGCGCTCGCAGGCCCAGCTCGCCCAGCTGCTCGCCGACGACGGCATCGACGTCACGCAGGCCACGCTGTCGCGCGACCTGGTGCAGATGGGGGCGGTGCGCGTGCGCGGCGACGACGGCGGTCTGGTCTACGCGGTCGCGGGCGAGGGCGGCGACCGCACCCCGCGACCCGGGGACGGGCTGGCTGACGGGCGCTTCGCACGGGTCGCCGCCGAGGTGCTCGTGTCGGCCGAGGCGTCGGCGAACCTCGTGGTGCTGCGCACACCTCCTGGAGCCGCCCACTACCTGGCCTCGGCGCTCGACCACGCCGACCTGCCCGACCTGCTCGGCACCATCGCCGGTGACGACACCGTGCTGATCATCTCCCGCGACCCGCAGGGTGGTGCGCTGCTGGCCCAGCAGCTGCTCGCCGTCGCGGAGGGTGGCGAGCCGGACGCCGGCCGCCCGGCCACCACCGACCCCCATCCCGAGGAGCACCCGTGAGCCAGCCCGACGCCCCCGTGAGCCTGTGGGGCGGACGCTTCTCGGGTGGCCCCGCCGACGCGCTCGGAGCCCTGTCCAAGAGCACCCACTTCGACTGGCGGCTCGCCCGCCTCGACCTGGCCGGCTCACGCGCCCACGCCCGGGTCCTCGCCGCTGCGGGCCTGCTCGACGAGCCCTCGCTCGCGGCGATGCTCGACGCGCTCGACGGCCTCGACGCCGACGTGGTCTCCGGCGCGCTGCTGCCCGCGCCGGACGACGAGGACGTCCACACCGCCCTCGAGCGCGCGCTGATCGACCGCGCCGGCGCCGACCTCGGCGGCCGGCTGCGCGCCGGGCGCTCGCGCAACGACCAGATCGCGACCCTGGTGCGGATGTACCTGCGCGAGCACGCGCGCGTCGTCGCCGGGCTGCTGCTCGACGTCGCCGAGGCGCTGCTCGACCAGGCGCAGCGGCACCCCCGCGCGCCGATGCCGGGCCGCACCCACCTGCAGCACGCGCAGCCGGTGCTGCTCGCCCACCACCTGCTGGCCCACGCCTGGCCGCTGCTGCGCGACGTCGACCGGCTGCGCGACTGGGACGCGCGGGCCGCGGCCTCGCCGTACGGCTCGGGGGCGCTGGCCGGCTCCTCGCTCGGGCTCGACCCGGCTGCGGTCGCGCGTGACCTCGGCTTCGACCGCCCGGTCGAGAACTCCATCGACGGCACCGCGGCGCGCGACGTCGTCGCCGAGTTCTCCTTCGTGGCCGCCATGGCCGGTGTCGACGTCTCGCGGCTCGCGGAGGAGGTCGTCCTGTGGTCGACGCGCGAGTTCTCGTTCGTCACGCTCGACGACGCCTACTCGACCGGGTCGAGCATCATGCCGCAGAAGAAGAACCCCGACGTCGCCGAGCTGGCGCGCGGCAAGGCCGGGCGGCTGGTCGGCGACCTCGCCGGTCTGCTCACCACGCTCAAGGGCCTGCCGCTGGCCTACAACCGCGACCTGCAGGAGGACAAGGAGCCGGTGTTCGACGCCGTCGACACCCTCGAGGTGCTGCTGCCCGCGGTCAGCGGCATGGTCGCCACGCTCACCTTCCACACCGACCGCCTCGCCGAGCTCGCGCCGCAGGGCTTCGCGCTCGCGACCGACGTCGCCGAGTGGCTGGTGCGCCAGGGCGTCGCCTTCCGGGTGGCGCACGAGGTGGCCGGCGCGTGCGTGCGCGCCTGCGAGCAGCGGAGCATCGAGCTGTGGGACCTCGGCGACGACGACCTGGCGGCGATCTCGCCGCACCTGACGCCCGGTGTCCGCGAGGTGCTGACCGTCGAGGGCTCGCTCGCCTCCCGCGACGCCGTCGGCGGCACGGCGCCCGCGCGCGTCGAGGAGCAGCTCGCGGCGGCCCGCTCGGCGCTCGCCGGCGCCCGGGTGTTCGCCACGGGGGGGTCGCACCGCCCCCGATGACCGCGTCACTGCTCGGCGGCCCGGTGCTCGAGGTCGCCCCGTCGCTGCTCGGGCGCGTGCTGCGCCATGCGTCGGCGGACGGCCCCGTCGCCGTGCGCCTCACCGAGGTCGAGGCGTACGCCGGCCCCGGCGACCCCGGGTCGCACGCCCACCGCGGCCTCACCCCCCGCACGGCCGTCATGTTCGGGCCGCCGGGACACCTCTACGTCTACTTCTCCTACGGCATGCACTGGTGCGTGAACCTGGTCTGCGGGCCGGACGGCACGGCCTCGGCCGTGCTGCTGCGGGCCGGTGAGGTCGTCGAGGGCCACGCGCTCGCCCGGGCCCGGCGTCCGGCGTCCAGGACGGACCGCGACCTGGCGCGAGGGCCGGCGCGGCTGGCGGCCGCCCTCGGCATCGACAAGGCCCTGGACGGCGTGGCGCTCGGCGCGGCGGTGCAGCTGACCGGGCGGGCGTCGTCCGCGCCGGTGCGCACCGGGCCGCGCGTCGGCGTCAGCGGGCCGGGAGGCGACGCGGGGGCCTACCCGTGGCGGTTCTGGCTGGACGGCGAGCCCACCGTCTCGGCGTACCGGCCGGGCGGTGTCCGGCGGCAACCGCGTCGCGCCGCCGCTGCGGCATCGGGCAGGCTGGGCGGCGACAACGCACCACCTGCGAAGGAGAGCTGAACCGTGACCGACATCCTGGACGAGCTGCACTGGCGCGGGTTGGTGGCCCAGACCACCGACGAGGACGCGCTGCGCACGGCACTCGCCGCCGGACCGGTCACGTACTACTGCGGTTTCGACCCCACCGCGCCCAGCCTGCACATGGGCAACCTGGTGCAGCTGCTGACGATGCGCCGCCTGCAGGATGCCGGCCACCAGCCGATCGCCCTGGTCGGTGGGTCGACCGGGCTCGTGGGTGATCCCCGGCCGACCGCCGAGCGGCAGCTCAACGACCCCGCGACGGTCGCGGCGTGGGTCGAGCGGCTGCGCGCGCAGGTCTCGCGGTTCCTGCGGGCCGACGGCGACCACCCCGTGCGGGTGGTCAACAACCTGGACTGGACCGCGCCGCTGTCGGCGATCGAGCTGCTGCGCGACGTCGGCAAGCACTTTCGCGTCAACGCGATGCTGAGGAAGGACGCCGTGGCGGCGCGGCTGGAGTCGCAGGACGGCATCTCCTACACCGAGTTCAGCTACCAGATCCTGCAGGGGCTCGACTACCTCGAGCTGTTCCGCAGCCACGGGTGCACGCTGCAGACGGGGGGCATCGACCAGTGGGGCAACCTGACGGCGGGGTCCGACCTCGTGCGCCGCGCCGAGGGTGCGTCGGTGCACCTGCTCGCCACACCGCTGATCACCAAGCCGGACGGCACCAAGTACGGCAAGACCGAGAGCGGCGCCGTGTGGCTCGACGCCAAGCTGACCTCGCCGTACGCCTTCTACCAGTTCTGGCTCAACGCCGACGACGCCCAGGTCGGTCAGCTGCTGCGGGTCTTCACCTTCCGGTCGCGGTCGCAGATCGAGGCCCTGGAGGAGTCGGTGCGTGAGCGTCCCGCCGCCCGCGAGGCGCAGCGGGCGCTGGCGGCCGACGTCACCACGCTCGTCCACGGCGATCGGGCCACGTCGCAGGCGATCAGCGCGAGCCAGGCGCTGTTCGGGCGCGGTGACCTCACCGAGCTGGACGCCGGCACGCTGCGCGACGCGACCGCCGAGCTGCCGCTGGCCCGGGTGGCCCTGGGCGCCAGCGTGGTCGACGTGCTGGTGGAGGCCGGGCTCGCGCCGAGCCGCTCGGGGGCCCGGCGCACGATCGGAGAAGGGGGCGCCTACGTCAACAACGTGAAGGTCGTCGATCCCGAGGCGGTCCTCGGGCCCGAGCTGCTGCTGCACGAGCGGTACGCCGTGCTGCGGCGGGGCAAGAAGTCGCTGGCGGCTGCCGTGGTGGAGCGCTAGCGCTCGCGGGTGGTCGTGATGACGTGGGCCCGCGCAGCGTGCGCCTGTGACCTGCGGGTTTGCACCCTGGCGCGGACCTGCGTAGGTTTCTCCACGTCAGCCCGTCAGGGAGGCACGGACGCCGCGAGGTGGCCGGTCCCGGGGTTTGGTGGTTGTGCTGCAGCGCCGGGCTGGTCCCGGCGGTCCGACCCTGTTTGGGTTGGACCGGCCCCGGTGGGCCTGCTATGGTGAGACCCGCTGGTCCCCACTGCTTCGGACTCGTTCCGCGGCGACGTCGGATCGGCGACATTCGGTAGGTGCCCCGTTCGGGTCCGGCTTTGGCCGGGTTCGGGGGTGTGCGGGTGGTCTTTGAGAACTCAACAGCGTGCCAAAAATTGA
>CAXTEJ010000069.1:0-15285 GCA_964243295.1 uncultured Actinomycetales bacterium
TGGTGACCAGCAGCAGCACGGCGGCGACCAGCCGGCGGGCGGCGGACTGGCTGGCGCCGCCGAGCGGCACCCGGCCCGGCACCGCCCTGCCGCGCGCCTCGGCGACCGCCTCGACCGCGACGCACACGGTGAAGTGGGCCCACGCCACCCAGACGACGCAGGCGAGGACGTCGACGAGCGTGCCGGCGTCGATCGGGCTGGTCAGCCAGGTGCGGTCGGGCAGCCGGCTGGGCAGCGGCCAGCCGACGAAGGTGACGAGCAGGGCGGGGACGCCGACGACGACGGCCAGCACCGCGAGCAGGGCGAGCAGCCCCGTGACGACGTCCGCGCGACGGCTGGGCCGCTCGGCCGGCTGAGGAAGCCTCGGTCGTCCGGTGGTGGTGGTCACGCTGGTCCCCTCGTCGTCGTGCCCGTCGATCTCTGCGTCGGTCGCCGGTCGGCGTGCTACCGGTTCGCTGCCCTCACTGCCGGACGACGGCCTGCACCTCTTGCACGGGCAGCAGCTGCAGCGTCGAGACGTCGAACAGGCCGAGCTGGCGGTAGCTGCCGGCGTCGGTGTAGCCGACCTGCCAGTAGGCGTTGGCCCTGACCGGGTAGGCCTCGTCCGGCAGCGACGCGCTGGAGCGGGTGTAGGTGGTGGTGCACGTCGAGGGCTGGTCGAACGGCGTGCGCGTGGTGTCGTAGGTGGTGACGCCCGCGCCGCACTCGATGGGGTCCTCGCCGGCCTTGACGCCGGGGCGCACCTGCAGGCGCACCAGCCGCGCGGTCATCGTGATGTCCTGCACGCCGTCGAAGACCACCTTCGTGAGCGGCGCTGCGGTCTCGGGCACCAGCCAGAAGTACGTCGGCACGTTGACGCGCGGGTAGGCGGTGGGCCCGGTGGTGAGCACGGGGGTCGGGTAAGCGGAGTCGAAGGAGTCCCACAGCCAGCCCATGTGCGGCGGGATCCGCCTGACCTCGTCCACACCGTCCTGGATCCAGACCAGCGTCGTCTCGGTGTGGGCGCGCGCACCACCGCCGACCTGGTCGACGTCGAAGTCCCTGACGCAGGTCTCGAGCCAGTAGTCGCCCGGCCCGGAGTCCGGCGGCGGGGGCGGCAGCTCGACGCCGGCCGGGACCGACTCGTCGTGGCACGCCACGAAGGCGTTGCCGGCGAGCAGCTGGCGCCAGGTGCGCCCTCGGGCACCGCTGCCACCGCCGCACGAGGCCCCGAAGCTGTTGGCGCTCGCGTAGAGCGTGCAGCGGTGCACCTGGGCCTTGGACGCCGACGCCGACGCGACCGGCGGCGAGGAGGGGGCCAGCTGGCCCGTCGGGCCGGCCCAGCTGGCCTGCGGCAGGCACACGACGGCGGCCACCAGGGCCGCGACGGCGACCGCGAGCCGCACGGGCCTCACGCGGCGTCCTTGCACGAGAACTGGCCCTCGGCCGCCTGCGCGACCTTCCAGCGCCCCGCGGTGCCGGTCATGGTGAGGGTGCCGGGGTACCACCGGGCGGGCACCTGCTCGACGACCTTGCCGGTGCGGGCGTCGCGGTTGGCCGACGACGGCCCCCACAGGCAGGCGCGCACGGTGGCGTTCGAGCCGGTGCGGCTGACGGCGACGACCGACCACCGGGGTGCGCCGGCCCGCTGCCCCTTCGACCTCAGCTGCTCGTTGACCGAGGCGGCGTAGCTGCGCACGCGCGCCGAGGCGGTCGCGACCAGGGCCGGGGTGTTCGCGTCGTAGGCCAGGTCGGCGCGGGCGCGGGCGACCGCGTAGGCGGCGAAACCCTGCGCGGCGGGGTCCTTCGCGAAGCGCCCGAGGGCGACGGTCGCGTACCTGCTGTCGGGGTCGACCGGCTTCGTCGCGGCGCCGGCCGTCGTGGTCGGCGTCGCGGCAGGCGTGGCGGTCGGCGACGCGCTCGCCGGCGACGTGTTTGGCGACGCGACGGCCGTGGTGGCCGGGCTCGGCGTGGCCGAGGCCGCAGCGGCCTCGGGCTCGGCCGATCCCGAGCTGCAGGCCGCCAGTGCCCCCATGACCGCTGCTGCGGCGACCACCGAAGGTCGTCGTGCCACGAGTGCCCCCTCGTCATGAGCGACCGCCGTACCGGTCGCGCCGGTGATCGTATCCCGTAGCGCCGGTGCGCCGCCGGGCACTTGGGCTGATCGGGTCGGGCGCCGGCGCGTCACGTCGGCGAGGGCACGGGCACGCACGTGGGCGTCGCCGGCGTCGTCGGGGCGGGGGTGCTGGGCGCGGGGGTGCTGGGCGCGGGAGCGGGGCTCGTCGTCCCGGACGTCGACGCGGACGGCGTCGTCGCCGCCGCCGCGCTGACGATGCCGGTGGTGCTGGTCGAGCTCGTGGGAGTGGTCGTGGACGGCGCCGGGCTGGGTGTGGGCGGGGTCGGTGTGGGCGGGCTGGGGGTGGGCGTGCTGGGTGTGGGCGGGCACAGCGGCAGCGGGGTGAAGGTGGCCGACGGGTCCGGCCTCCCGGTGGGGAACGGCAGTGGCACCTGGGTGACCACGCGGGACGGCGGCGGCACGCTGGGGTAGGTGTCGACGCCGGTCACACCCTGCTGCGAGGTGGCCTCGCCCTGACCGGAGGCCGTGAGCTGGTGCACCCCGACCAGACCCAGCAGGCCGGTGGGGATCTGGAACGACGTCGCGACGCTCACCTGGGTGGGCGTCACCGTGGTCGCGGCGCAGCTCACCAGGTGGGTGTCGCCGGTGGCGGCGGCGCGGCAGTAGTCGTCGACGGCCTGCTCGGCCTGCGCCGGGTCGAGGCGCACGGCGTCGGTGCCGAGGTCGATCTGCTGGCTGCCGGCCCGCGCGGCCTCCTCGGCGTAGGCGACCGCGCGGCCGCGGGCGTTGAGCAGCCGGGACGAGTCGATGACGAGCCCGGCGAGCACGAACAGCATGACGGCGATCAGGGGCACCGCCGGGGCGATCGAGCCGTCGTCGCGACGCAGCGAGCCCGTCATCGCACACCGCGATAGGGGTCGAGCGTGCTGGTGAACGAGCGCGCGAGCCGGCGGGTCGGCAGGGGCAGGCCGACCTCGGCGAAGTCCAGCGGGCACGAGACCACCACGGTGACCTGCGCGCCCGGGATGAAGGCGGCGCGCGACCCGAGCGAGACCCGGGCGGAGCCCGAGCAGGACGCCGGCCCACCCGACAGCGTGTCGGCGACCACCTCGTCGACCTGGCTGAGCGCCTCGTCGTACGTGCGCGCCTGCGTGGCCGTGCGCGCGCCGTCGCGTGCCGCCGACTCGACGAGCCCGCTCACCTGGGCCTGCCGGCCGTACGCCAGCATGAGCACGACGATCCCCAGCAGCAGCGGCGCGATGATGACCAGCTCGAGCGAGATGGCGCCGGCGTCCGCGCGCCCGGCGTCCGGCCGCCCGCCCAGGGGCCGCCGGCTCACCGGTCGACCTCGAACTGCTCGATGCGCCCCTCTGCGGCGCCGCGCACCGACAGGGTCAGGCCGGGCACCAGCGAGATGGCCCGGCCCGTCACCTGCACGCGCACGCGCTCGTCACCGAGCTCGGTCGCCGTCGCGGTCGCGCCCTGCACCGACTCGCGGCCGAGCGAGCCCGCGTACCGGGTGGCGGTCGCCTCGGCCGCGGCGAGCGCGGACGACCGGGTGGCGCCCGGGATGACGACGCGCAGGTACGACACGCCCTCACGCGCCGACTGCAGGGCGACGTTGCGGCCGTAGAGCCACAGCGCCACCTGGATGGCGAAGAAGATGATGAGCAGCAGCGCCGGCGCGACGACGGCCATCTCGATGGCGCTGGCGCCCTCGTCGCCTCGGCGGCGCAGCCTGGTCATGGGTGAGGTGGTGGTCGCGCTCGCCCGGTCTAGCAGGCGCCACCGGGGGCGGTGGTGGAGCACTGCTCGAGCTCGTCACCCTTGCTCTGGATGACGTTGTAGATGATGCCGCCGATCAGCACGGCCGCGGTGACGAGGATGGCCGAGATGATCGCCCACTCGAGCGCGGACGCCCCGAGGTCGCGGGGCTGCGCGCGCAGCGCATCGCGGCGGACGAGGGCGACCTGCCAGAGCAGGCGGGCGAGGGAGAGCTGGGCGATCACGGTGACCTCCGGGGTCGTCGGTGGAGCGGTGGGGTCGGTTGGTCCGGCGGGTGCGGTCGGTGGGGCGGGTCAGCTGCGCAGGATGCTGGAGGTGGCGGGGTAGGCGAGGAAGATCAGGAACGACGAGCAGATCAGCAGCTGGGCGACGAGCATGGACTGCGAGTTCTCGCCCGCCTTGCCCTCCGCGTCGGCCAGCTCGCGCCGGCGCATGCTCTCAGCACGCGCCGACAGGGAGCTGCGGATGCGGGCACCCTCGTCGCCGGCGAGCGTCAGCGCGCCGGCGAGGTCACGCATCTCGTCGATGCCGATCTCGGCGCCGAGCCGGCCGAGGGCCTCCCAGGGGGTGAGCCCCTCCATGCGGGCGCCGGCCAGGGCCTGGCGGATGCGCACCATGGCCCAGTGGTCGCCGACGCTCGCGCTGGCCACCAGCGCCTCGGGCAGGCCGCGGCCGCCGGCGAGGTTCATGGCGACCAGGTCGAGGAAGGAGCCGAGCACGTGGCGGAAGTCCTTGCGCCGCGCCTGCGCCTCGCTGCGCACCTGCAGGTCGGGCAGGAAGAACGCGACGGCGGCGACGACCAGCGTGATGACGGCCGGCGCCGCGGGCGGCACCGGCACGCCGAACAGCGACAGGCCGCCCCACAGCATGGGCAGCCAGACGAGCGTGCCGACGCTGATGAGCGCCTTGGTCGCGAGCAGCGAGCCCAGCGGCTTGCCGAGCACGTCGAGGTCGCTGCGGAGCCGCTCGAGCCGCAGCCCCCGCTCGTCGGCCCACGCCTCGAGGCGGGCACCGACCGACACCCGCAGCCGGTCGCTCGACAGCTGCGACTCGCGCGGTCGTGACGAGCCGGCGCGCACCGCGTCGATGCGCGCGAGCCGGACGCCCACCGACGCGACGGGGCGCACGAACACGCGCAGCAGCAGGTAGAGGCCGGCGCCGGTCACCGCGCCGGCGAGCAGGGCGAGCGTCACGAGGCCACCGTCCGCTGGTCGGGCACGGCTGCGAGCGGCACGGCGGTGGCCGCCCCCGCGGCGGTCGGGACGTCGGTGCGCGCGGTGCTGCCGGCGCGCACCAGCAGGAAGCGCTCGGCGCCCTCGACGCGCGCGAGCCGCCGCAGCCACGCGACGCCCGCGGCGAACAGCGCGATGACGACCACGAGCACGAGCTGGCCCACGAAGGTGCTGTAGGGCGCGACGTACTGGCGGTTGAGCAGCACCAGCAGCCCGGCCACGCCCAGCGTCACGGCGACCACCACCTGCACGCTGCGCCGGGTCGACCGGCGCTCGGACTCGATGCGGCGGCGCATGTCGAGCTCTTCGCGGGCCGACGTCGCGAGCGCCGTGAGCACCTCCCGAAGGCCCGGCCCGCGCAGCCGGGCGTTGAGCAGCAGGGCGGCGACGATGAGGTCGGCGGAGGCGTCGTCCAGGTCGTCGGCGAGCCGGCGCAGTGCGTCCGGAAGGGGCTCGCGGATGCGCAGCCGGTCGACCAGCAGGTTGAGCGCGGGCCGGATCTGCGGGGACGCCGTCGCCGCGGTGGCGGGGATGGCCTGCTCGAGGCCGACCGCGCCGGCGATGGTGTCGCGCAGCGACTCGGTCCAGGACGCGAGGGCGTCGAGCTTGGCGATGGCCGAGCGCTCCTCGGCCGCCCCGCCGAAGAAGCGGTCCCACAGCGCGACCAGCAGCCCGAGGGTGAGCGCCAGCACGATCCAGCGGGTGATGACGAGGGTGAGCAGCCCGGCGGCCACGCCACCGCCCAGGAAGGCGAGGCGGCGGTGCGACCGGGCGTCGTCGCCGAAGGCGCGCGCCTTGGCCGGGTCGCGCGGCGCCATGCCGAGCACCCCGGCGACGACGAACAGCAGCACGCCGCCGCCGACCATCGCTCCGGCGACGAGCGCGAGCGGCAGCTGCAGCCCACCGGTCAGGCCCATGCGGCCGCCCCCGACAGGTAGCCGTGCTGCTCGAGCTCGTCGATGCAGCCGATGGGGGCGAGCGGCACGACGGCGCCGTGCGGGGCGAGCCCGAAGACCTCGGACGACAGCACCCGCTCACCGTCGTGGCCGCTGACCTCGCGGATGCTCTCGACCACGCGGGTCATCCGGCCGCCGGTGCTGTAGTCGTTGCGCTTGCGCATGAAGACCACGAAGTCCAGCGCGCCGGAGATCAGCATGTGGGTGGCCGCGATGGGCAGCCGCTCGGTCGACTGGATGGCGTAGGTCGCGATGCGGTTGAAGACCTCGAGCGAGGAGTTCGAGTGGATCGTCGACAGCGACCCGTCGTTGCCCTGGCTCATCGCGTTGAGCATCGTGACGATCTCGTCGCCGAGCACCTCACCGACGATCACCCGGTTGGGGTTCTGCCGCAGGCTGCGGCGCACGAGGTCCGACATCGTCACCGCGCCGAGCCCCTCGGAGTTGGCCAGCCGCTCCTCGAACGCCACCACGTTGGGGTGCAGGTCCTCGAACTCGTCGAGCCCGAGCTCGAGGGACTTCTCGACGGTGATGACGCGCTCGTGCGGTGCGACCTCGTTGGCGAGCGCCCGCAGCAGGGTCGTCTTCCCGGAGTTGGTGGGCCCGGCGATCATGAGGTTCTTGCGGGCCCCGACCGCGGCCTTGAAGAACTCCCCCATCTCGGGGGTGACGGTGCCGTTGCCGATCAGGTCGGACAAGAACACCTTGCCCAGCCGGGCGCGGCGGATCGACACCGACGGGCGCCGGCACACCCCCTGCACCGCCGACAGCCGCGAGCCGTCGGGCAGCCGCAGGTCCAGCTGCGGGTTGGCGGCGTCGAACGGCCGCGACGTCAGACCCGAGTGGGCGGCGAGCACCTGCACCAGCTCGACGAGCTCGTCGTCGTCCTCGGCGACCGGCGCGACCATCTCGTCGCGCCCGTCGGCGTACTGCACGAAGACGCGGTCGCAGCCGTTGATGTCGATGTTCTCGACCTCGGGGTCGTCGAGCAGCGGCTGCAGCCGGCCGACGCCGAACAGCGCGGCGTGGATGCCCTGCGCCAGCCGGCCCTCCTCCTCGGCGGTCGCAGGCACCTCACCGGCGGCGATCAGCGTGCGGGCGTGGTCCTCGAGCACCTGCACGATCAGCGACCGCGCGTACTCGCGCTCGTCCTCGGCCGACATGGCCGCCAGGCCGCTGACGGTGTCGCGGCGCCGCTGCTCGGCGAGCCGCTCGGCGACCTGCACGCGCAGCCGCCGGACGAGGTCGTGGTCGTGCGCGCTCACGACGCCACCTCCAGCGGGCCGGAGCTCGTGCGCTCACGCGGCTCGGCAGGGGTGGTGGCACGGGTCTCAGCACGGACCTCGGCGGGGATCTCGGTGGGCGCAGCGGCGACGTCGAGCCCGGCGACGACCGGCGCGGGCCGGGTGAACGGCGCGACCACAGCCGCCGCGGCCGCGGCCACCACGGACGCCGAGCGCACGAGCAGCGTGCGCTCGGGCCGCGAGACGACCGCCCCGTCGAAGATCGCGGCGCCCTTGGCGTCGTGCGACAGCTGCCAGACGTGGTCGGGTGCGTGCTCCTGGCGGGCCAGCGCCTCGTGCACCGCGCGGACGTCGCCGGCCTGCTGGGCGTCGGCCACGACCAGGACGGCGGTGCGGACGGCGTCGACCGACGACGAGCGCAGCGTCGTGGTGAGCGCCGCCAGCCGCTCACGGGTGTGGAAGACCGACGCCACGCTGGGCCGGCAGACGAGCACCACGAGGTGGGCGCTTCGCAGCAGCGGCAGCGTCGGCGCGCCCGGGCCGACCCGGCCGAGGTCGGCGACGACATCGGTGCCCTCGAGGTTCGCGAGCAGCCCGCCGAGCGCCGGCCACAGCGGGTCGAGCCCCACACCCTGCTCGGGGCTGCGCAGCCCGACGAGGACGTCGAGCCCGCCGACCACCTGCTGCAGGTGGGGCGTCAGCGACCCGGCGCTCAGGCCGTGCCGCGCGGCCGCCGCCATCGACACCAGGCCGACCTCGGGGTCGGGCGGCGGCCCGGCGGGGGTGGGCATGCGCAGCGCGACGTCGCCGCCGGCGGTGTCGCAGTCGGCGAGCAGCACGGGCCGGGGCCACAGCGCGGCGAGCGCGAGGGCCGCGGTGGTGACGCCCGGGGCGCCCTTGGCGGAGGCGATCGCGACGAGCGCCATCAGCCCACCGTCGTCTTGGTGCCCGGCGGCAGCAGCACCACGGCGGCGGTGCCGCCTGAGGACGCCGCGGCGACGTCGGCCGCGGCGTCGCGCGGCACGACGACCGAGATGGACAGCCCGTTCGAGCGCGCGATGTCGGTGCTCTCCCTGCCGGCGGTGGCGCTGGTGGCGCCGCTCACGATCTTCGCGGCCTTGACGAGGACCACGGGGGCGCCGTCCGAGCCGCGCGTGGGCACCGACAGCACCTGGACCACGGCCGCGTAGGGCAGCGGCTCGGCGGGCGCCTGCGCGTCGGTGAGCGCGATGCCCACCACCGCCGAGTCGGCCGGCACCGAGGGCTCGTCCTCGATCATGGAACTCGTCACCAGGGTGCCTGCCGGCAGCGAGTTCCTGGCGTAGTGGCCGACCACCAGGCTCCTGCGCGTCAGCAGCTTCGCCTCGTCGCCGCCGGCGAGGGCTAAAAGCGTCACGTCCTCCTTGGTGATCTGCTCACCCGCCCCGACGTCGCGGGACAGCGCGAGGTAGTCGACCCGCTCACCAGACCGCAGGGCGATGAGGCCGCTGACCAGGGCACCACCGAGGATGAGCAGCACGGCCAGCGCGGCCAGCGCGGGACGACGGTCTCGGGTGGGCACCGGCAGCCGCCCGGCGGGTGCGGCGGACGCCCGTCGCGGGGTCCGCGGGGCGCTCGTGGTCGAGGACATGCAACCTCTTCGTGTGGGTGCGGAGCACCGTGGGGACCCCGCCGCGCCAGCCCCCGTCCCGGCGTCGAGAGGCCCGTGATCAGCGCTCTCGACGGCGAGGCTACAACATGGCGATCACCTCGATGTGGCGTTCTGGTGGCCTTCGTCGCGCTCCACGCGAGACCCTCACCTGATCGGGGCAACGCCCGGACGCGCTGCCCGGAGTTGGTTGCGCCGCCCCGGGGCCGATGCCAAGGTGATCCCCAGCGGCCGCCGGCCGTGCACCGTCGCCGGGATGGGCCGTCTGCGCCACAGCCCGTGCGACCGACAGCAAGCTGCCAGAGGGGACCAGCGCATGCCCAACATGAACGTCACGTACGCCGACATGGAGACCGCGTCGTCGCAGCTCAAGAACGGCCAGTCCGACATCGAGAGCAAGCTCGCGCAGCTCAAGGGGATGATCGACAACCTCGTCAACGAGGGCTACGTGACCGACAGCTCGTCGAAGGCGTTCGACTCGTCCTACACCGAGTTCAACGACGGCATCCGCAAGACCGTCGAGGGTCTGGACGGCATGAGCCAGTACCTCACGCAGGCCAGCAACGCCCTGCGCAGCACCGACGAGGAGCTGGCCAAGGGCCTCAGCTGATCGAGCCGCACCCAGCACGCGAAGGACCCGTCGCCCCGGGGGCGACGGGTCCTTCGCGTCGTGGGGGTGCGACTCAGCGGGCGGTCGTCAGCGGCACCTGCACGGTGACGAGCTCGCCGCTGCCGTCGTGCACCATCGCTCGTCCCGGCGAGACGGTCGAGCCGACGCTGCTGCGGGGAAGGCGCACGCCGACCAGGTCGCCGTCGGTGATCTGCTGGGGACTGAGCAGCGCGCCGTGCCGGTTCTTGCGGATGTCGACCTGCCACCCGGTGAAGCCCCCGCACACCTCCGAGACGTTGCCGGCGATGACGACGGCGCGACGGCGGTCCTGCGCGGTGCGCACGACCTCGCGCAGGTAGTCCTTGCCGGTGCACTCGCGCACCAGCTCGGCGTCGTCGACCACGAGCGCGACCGGGCCGGTGCCGCCGTCCAGCAGGGGTCGCAGCTGGTCCTCGGTGAGGTCGTCGACGGCCAGCACCGCCCGCACGCCGGCGACGCCGTCGAGCTCGCGCAGCGGCGAGCTGCGCGGGGTGACCACGACCAGCTCGGTGCCGCCGACCAGCAGCGAGCGCGCCATGGTGAGCAGCACGGTGCTGCGCCCCGACTTGCCCGGCCCGGCCACCACGAAGGTGGCGGCGTAGCCCGCGAGGTCGGCGCCGCGGGTGACCAGCTCGTCGCCGCCGACGCCGAGCATCGCCCACAGCGGCGGGGGTGCGTCGTCGGGGTCCTCGCGCATGCCCCACGCCTCCTCGAAGCCCAGCCGCGCCGGCAGGACGTCGACCCGGAACGCCCGCCGCGCGCGCGGCACGGCCCGGTCGCGCTCGCGGACGACGGCAGCCAGCCGCTCGATGGCGGCGGCCTGCGCGGCACCGGCGGGGTCGACGTCCAGCAGCGCGACGTGGGTCTCGACCGCCGACTCGGCACGGAACCCGCGGCCGGGCGGCATGGCGTCAGGGACGTTCTTCGGCCGGATGCCGGCGAGCGAGAAGTCGGTCTTGTCGGGCAGCCGCAGCACCAGCTTGTCCTCGGTGAGCGCCGCGACACGGCCGGACAGCAGCTGCCGGTCGCCGGCGATGACGAGGTGGACGCCCGCTGACGCGCCCTCGCGCAGCAGCATCAGCACGACGTCGGTGAGGCGCCCGGCGTCGATCTCGCCCAGCGAGCTGAGGAAGCCCTCCCACCGGTCGAGCAGCAGCACGACGTGGGAGAGCCGCTCGCCCTCGGGGACGGCGCGGCGCTGCTCGGTGACGTCGGCCCAGCCGCCGTCGGCGAGCACGTCCTGGCGGCGGGCCACCTCGGCCGCGAGCCGGGTCAGCAGCCGCTGCGCCCGCTCGGTCTGGGTGCGCTGCACGACGGCACCGCACTGCGGCAGCCTGACCAGCGGCAGCAGCGCGCCGTTACCGCAGTCGAGGCCGAACAGGTGGACGTCGGCCGACGACACCCGCTCGGCGAGCGCGTAGGCGATCGACCGCAGCGCCTGCGACCGGCCGCTGCGGGGGCCGCCGATGATGAACGTGTGGCCGAGGGTGGCCAGGTCGATGACGGCCGGACGCCGGGCCTGCTGCGACGGCAGGTCCTCCAGCGCCCAGGCGACGGCCGGCAGCGCACCCGGGGCGGTGCCCGTGGCCGGCGGGGCGGGCAGGTCGGACAGCAGCAGGGCCTCGGGCAGCGCGGGCAGCCACGGGCTGTGCTGGGCTGGCACGCCCGCGACGTCGGTCGCCTCGCGGACGGCCGCGACGAGGGCGGCGAGGTCGGTGTCGTCGGCCTGGTCCTGCAGCCGCTCGCGCGGGGGCTGCGGTGCGGAGCGGGGCAGCTGGTCCCACGCGAGGCCCTGCGCCCAGACCGCGGCCGGTGCCGACGTCCGGACGCCGGGCCGCCGGCCACCGACGCGACCGGCCTGGAACGGCACGAGGCTGGTCGCACCGAGGCGGACGTACGCGCGTCCGGGGGTGGCCTTGGAGATGCGCGCGGCGTCGGGGGCGTCGATGACGTCGGTGCTCTCGGAGCCGTCGGTCACGCGCAGCGCGATGCGCAGGTTGGTGTTGGCGCGGATCTCGGGCGACACCACGCCGGAGGGCCGCTGGGTGGCGAGGATCAGGTGGATGCCGAGCGAGCGCCCGCGCTGGGCGACGTTGACCAGGCCGCTGACGAAGTCGGGCAGCTCGCGCGCCATTGAGGCGAACTCGTCGATGACGATGAGCAGCCGCGGCAGCGGCACCAGCCCGCCGTCGCGGTCGAGCAGGTCGGTGTAGTCCTCGATGTCCTTGGCGCCGGCGTCGGCGAGCAGGTGCTCGCGGCGGCGCAGCTCGGCGGCCAGCGACTCCAGCGCCCGCCCGACCAGGTGGGTGTCGAGGTCGGTGACCATGCCGACGGTGTGCGGCAGCCGCACGCAGTCCTTGAAGGCCGACCCGCCCTTGTAGTCCACGAGCACGAACGTCATGGCGTCGGGCCGGTTCGCGATGGCGAGCGAGGCCACGATGGTCTGCAGCAGCTCGGACTTGCCCGAGCCGGTGGTGCCGGCGACCAGGCCGTGCGGGCCGTCGCGGCGCAGGTCGAGCGAGAACGCGCCGTCGAGCGACTCGCCCACGACCGCCTCGGTGGTGCGGCCACCGAGCGCCCACCGGGCGACGATCGCCTGCGCCGTCGGCGGTTCGAGCCCCACGACGTCCAGCAGCCGCGAGGACGACGGCACCGCGCTGTCGTCGCCGGTGTCACTCACGTCGCGCACCGGCGCGAGGCTGCGCGCCACCCGCTCGCAGAAGGTGGGCGTGACCAGGTCGGGGCGCACGCCCTCGACGACGTCCGAGCGCTGCCGGCTGACCCGCAGCGTGCCACCCGGCTGCTCGACGACCACGGCGTCGCACTCCTCGGGCAGCAGCCGCTCGTCGGCGTCCAGGCAGATCGACAGCACCCCGACGGCGGGCCCCTGCTTGAGGATGGTGATCACGCCGGGCAGCGACCGCAGCCGGCGCGCGCCGTCCAGCACCACCACGACGTCGGGGTCGGCGAAGGTGGTCGTGGCGGCGCCGGCGCTCTTGCGGGTGGCTCCCTGCCGGGCGGAGATCAGGGCGCCGAGCTCGCCGACCCGGCGGGCCAGGCTCTCGGTGTCGGTGCCGAGCAGCACGGTGACGTCGTGGCCCTCGCCCGGCCGCGCGTGCGGCAGCCAGCGCACCCACTCCCAGTCCTCACGCGCGCGTGGGTCGGTCAGCACCCACACCTGCACGTCGCGCGGGCTCTGCAGCACCGCGAGCTGGGCGACCGACCACGCGGCGAGCCGGCGCGGCAGCTCACCGCGCCCGGCGACGCCCACCACCCCGGCCTCGCGCAGCGGCACCGTCACCGGCACGTCGCGCGCCTGCCACGTCACCAGGCGCCGGTGCTCGAGCTGGGCGGGGTCCTCGAGCACCACCTCGGAGGGCAGGTCGGCGGTGCCGAAGCGCAGCAGCAGGTGGTCGGGATCGGTGCGCCGCCGCTCCCACAGCCGGGCGCGCGGGCCGGTGGCGACGAGCAGCGTGGCCCCGGCGTCCGGGGCCTGGGCGCGGCGGTCGACCCGCTCGCGCTCGAGCGCCTCGTCGGCCTCGGCGGTGATGGCAGAGGTGAGCCGGCGCCACGTCGCCATGGCCTCGACGTACTGCCGCTTGCCGTTGCGGCGCTCGTAGACGTAGCTGCCGATCGCGGTGACCGGTGAGAGCAGCCCGAACAGCAGGTAGTACCACTTCCCGAAGATCAGGGCCATGGGCACGCACATGAGCAGCGGCGCCACCATCATCAACAGCGGCAGCCCCCGCTTGCTGGGGGGCGTCGGCTCCTTGGGCAGCCGGAAGGCGGTCTGCCGCAGCGGTGGCAGCAGCCGCGGTGGCCGGTTGTAGTCGAGCCCGGCGCCGTCCTCGGACGGCGTCAGCGCGGCGTCCGGTGGCGTCGGGGCCGACACCTCCAGCAGCACCGACCCCAGCCGCAGCTGCTGCCCGGCCGCCCAGTCGCTCTCGCCGTCGAGCGCCTCACCCTCCAGCCGGCCCTCGGCGCCGTCCTCGCAGCGCACCCGGATGCCACCGTCGACGTCGACGGTGACGGTGGCGACCACCGGGCCGAGGTCGGGGTCGTCCAGCACGACCCCGCACGTCGGGTGGGTGCCGATGCTCCACTCCCCCGCCGCCAGGCGGTGGACGACACCGCTGCCGGGCCCGCTGGTCACGCGCAGGTCGACGCTGCCCACCGGCTCGGGCACCAGGCACCCCGACGGGTCGTCGAGGCTGACGACGACGCCCTCGCGCACCGGCGACCCGCCGAGCGGGGCGTCGGCGTCGAGCAGCTGGCCGTGGACGAACGCGCGCAGCCGGTGCGGGTCGTCCTGGACGGCGACCGAGCCGGTGGCCGTGAGGGCGTGCGCGGCACGCCGGGCCGCGAGCGAGACGACGCGCGCGGTGCCCGCGACAGCGGCCAGCGCCCCGTCCTGCGGCTCGTCGGGCAGGTCGCGCACGCTGCCCGCGAGCGCGCGCACGACAGCGCGAAGGGGCGTGCCGGCGTCCGCCTCGAGCACGACGTCGCGCCGCTCGCCCGGCGCGGGATCGACGACGGTCACGGTCAGGCGCACGGCGCCACAGTAAGCCGGACGGGGTGGGTTCGGTGATCTCTTCGCCCCCGGGGCACCCGTCCTGGCTACGATCGGGGTCGCACCCACGAGCAGGACACTGACCACACCAGGGGGATGGCGTGCCGGATCTGCAGGTCGACCTCAGCGGGCTCGAGTCGTTCTCCGGGCAGCTCAAGCGCATCACCGAGGGCATGAACGCCACCCGCCGGCTCATCGACGCGGCACGGCCCGACCTCGGCTCGGGCGACGTGGCGGGGGCGCTCGACGACTTCGAGTCACGGTGGGACGACGGCCGGGAGAAGATCGACGCCAACGGCAAGACGCTCGCCACGATGGTCGACGAGTCGGTCAAGGCCTACCGCAAGTCCGACGACGAGCTCACCTCATCGCTGAACGCGTCGATGCAGGGTGGGGGGTCGTGACCGCCGGGCCGGCGATCGACGACAGCACCGCCCTCGGCTTCTCGCTGACGGTCCCGACCTCCTGGTTCGAGGTCGACGTCCGCCCCGGACGACGTGACGCCGGCATCCGGGCGCTCGTCGAGGCCCGCGTCCGCGAGCAGCCCGAGCTGTGGGAGCAGCGCACCGGCATCATCCGGCTGCTGCGCGAGCAGGCACGCCGCGCCTTCGAGGCCGGCGCGGTCTACTGCGCCTGCATGGTCGAGCCCACCGACGAGGGGCCCATCACGGCGTCGGTGACCGTCTCGCTCGTGGCCGGGCCGCTCACGGCCAGCAGCGACGACCCCGACCGCGTGACCCCGCTGCTCGAGCGGCTGCGCCCGGTCGAGCCGTCGTCCCCGGACGACGTGTGGTCGCGGCCCGGCGTCACCGAGATCGACGGCGTCGGCACGTGCGCCCGCAGCTGCGGCGTCGAGGACCTGCAGCTGCCGGACGAAGCCGGCTGGATCCGGTCGGTCGTCATGCAGACCTTCGTGCCGGTGCCCGACGACCGCCGCGTGCTGCTCGTCACCTGCAGCTCGCCGGTGCTGCCGCTCGCCGACGAGCTGCTCGACCTGTTCGACGCCGTGACCTCGACGCTGCGGCTCGTCGGCGCCTAGCACCCGGCAGTCGGCCGCCCGGTCGACCACCCATGACCTGGAGGAGATGCGTGCGTCCGTCGGACTGGGATGTGCTGGACCTGTCGGGTGACCCGACGCCGGGTGA
>CAXTEJ010000070.1:0-15140 GCA_964243295.1 uncultured Actinomycetales bacterium
GACGTCGCCGGTGCCGGCCTCGCCCTTGGAGCGGATCATCGCCGCGCCCTCGCTGATGCGGCGCAGCGCCTCACCGAGGTTGGTGGCGCCGCAGACGAAGGGCACCGTGAAGTTCCACTTGTCGATGTGGTGGGTGTAGTCGGCCGGGGTCAGCACCTCGGACTCGTCGACGTAGTCGACGCCGAGCGACTGCAGCACCTGCGCCTCGACGAAGTGGCCGATGCGGGCCTTGGCCATCACCGGGATCGACACGGTGCTGATGATCGAGTCGATCATGTCGGGGTCGCTCATGCGTGAGACCCCGCCCTGCGCCCGGATGTCGGCGGGGACGCGCTCGAGGGCCATGACGGCGACGGCGCCGGCGTCCTCGGCGATGCGGGCCTGCTCGGCGGTGACGACGTCCATGATGACGCCGCCCTTCAGCATGTCGGCCATGCCGCGCTTGACGCGGGCGGTGCCGGTGGTCGAGCGGCTGGCTTCGAGCTCGGGGGTGGACACTGCGGACCTCGCTTGCGGCCGGGGGGTGGGTCGCTGCTGATCCTACGTCGCGGCACCGACACCCAGCACCGCCGCAACGCTCAGCGCACGAGCGAGCGCGGTGGGTCGTCGTCCATCTCGAAGGTCTGCGGCGGGGCCGCCCGCCCGGCCAACCGGGCCCAGCGCACGACGCGCTTGGAGCGCACGCGCTGGACGGCGGTGACCGCGTCGTTGTGGAACAGCCGCGCCAGCTGCACTCGGTGCCCGGCCGCACGCAGCCGGCCCAGCAGCGGGTGTCCCACCGGGTCGCCGGCGAGGGCGCTCACCAGGTCGGGGCCGAGGGCCACCTGCAGCGCGCGCGACAGGTCGCTCTCGGCGGTCTCGCGCACCGGGTCGCTGAGCGGGCCGCCACCCGCGCCGTCACGGTCGCCCTCCGCCTCGCCCGCCTCGAGCGCGTCGACGGCGGCCCCGGCGACGAGCAGACCCGTGGCCGGGTCGAGCAGCCCGCTGGTCGCCAGCTCGAGCGCCGCCTCGGCACGGCGCACCAGCTGGGCGTCCAGGGCGCTGCGGGCGCCCTCGACGCGGTGGTGGAGGCGGTCGAGGCGCCCCGCGGAGAACGACAGGTACCACGCGAGCAGCGCGACGGCGAGCGCCACCAGCAACCACTCGGGCACGCCCATGGGGGCACAGTAGGTCTTGCGCGGGGTGGCAGGCTGACCGCGGGACGTCGCGCCGGGCCCAGCCGGCCGGCCCGGGGCGAGGGGGTTCCATGAGCGCGTCGGAGCAGGAGTCGGCCGAGTTCGCGGCGGCGTTCCGCAGCTTCCTCGAGTGGGTGCACCAGCCGGGTGCGGGGGTCGAGGGCAACCCGGTGGTGGCGCTCGTGCGCGACCACCTCGGGGCGAGCGGCCTGGCCGAGTCGGTGGTAAGCCGCGAGCTCGCACCCTTCGAGCACGTCAACCTGCAGACCGCCCTCGACGCGTGGTCGGCTCGGCCCGGCCGCACCGTGAGCGTGCGCGGGGTCTCGGTGCCGCCCAACTACGGTGGGCTGAGCCTGCAGCAGCTGGTCGCGGGCGAGCACCTGCCGCCCGTGCGCCTGTCGCCCCCCGAGCTCGTCGACCTGCCGAGCGGCCCGCGGGGGAAGACCCTCGCCTGCGTGCAGACCGCCGTGCTCCTGGTGGACGACGACGCCGGCCGCTACGTCGTCATGGTGCGCGGCCCCGACCCGCACACGAGCCCGAGCATCGCCGTGGAGGTGGCCGGGCTGCCCGTCCGTGCGGCGCAAGGGCTCCACGCGGACCTGGCCCGGCTGCGGTCGGAGCTCAACGTCTACCGCGGCCACGTGATCGAGCTGTCGGCCGGGCAGCAGGGCGACCTCACGGTGAGCTTCGCCGACCTGCCCCGCACCGAGCGCGAGCACGTGGTCCTGCCGGAGGCGGTGCTGCGGCGCATCGAGCGCCACACCGTGGGCGTCGCCACCCACGGCGAGCAGCTGCTGGCCGCCGGCCAGCACCTCAAGCGGGGCGTGCTGCTGTTCGGGCCGCCCGGCACCGGCAAGACCCACACCACCCGCTACGTCGTCGGCCGGCTGCAGGACTGCACGCCTGCGCGCACCGTCGTGCTGCTCAGCGGGCGCGCCCTGCACCTGATCGGCACGCTGACCGACCTGGCCCGCGAGCTCGCGCCGACGGCGCTGGTGCTCGAGGACGTCGACCTGGTCGCCGAGGACCGGGGCTACCACCCCGGCGGCAGCCCCGTGCTGTTCGAGCTGCTCGACGCGATGGACGGGGCCGCCGCGGACGCCGACCTGCTGTTCCTGCTCACGACCAACCGGGCCGACCTGCTCGAGCCGGCGCTGGCGGCCCGGCCAGGTCGCGTCGACGTCGCGGTCGAGATCGGGCTGCCGGACGACGACGGCCGTCGGCGCCTGCTGGCGCTCTACGGCCGTGGTGTGCCGCTCGCGCTCGAGCCGGCGGACGTCGACCGCGTGGTCGAGCGCACCGCGGGCACGACGGCGTCGTTCCTCAAGGAGCTGCTGCGCCGCGCGGTGCTCGAGTCGCTCACCGAGGCCTCGCCGCTGCGCGCGGTGACGGCGGCCCACGTCGACGCGGCCCTGGACGACCTGCTCGACAGCAGCCAGACCATCACGCGGGCGCTGCTGGGCGCCGGCCCGACTGCCCCGGCGGAGCCGGGACGGCTGGGGCAGCCGGCGGAGCCGGGACTCAGCAGCGGCTGGGTCGCGTACTCGGGGTCGTACGAGGCGCCCTGACCGGCCCGGCGGCCGCTCACGAGCCCGGACGACGCCAGCGGGCGAACCGTCCCGCCTGCGGGTCGCCGGCGACGGCCTGCGCGCCGTCGGTGACCGTCTCCAGCACCTCGAGCACCTCGGTGCCCACGACCGACCAGTCGTAGCGCCGGACCGCGGCGGACGCCGCGGCCCGCAGCCGCCCGCGCCGGCCGGGGTCGCGCAGCAGCGCCAGCAGCGCGCTCGCGAGGGCCGCACCGTCCGCGGCGGGGAACAGCGTGCCGAGCGCGCCGTCGTCGAGCACGCGACGGAAGGCGTCGAGGTCGCTGGCGAGCACCGGCGCGCCGGCGCTCATGGCCTCGACCAGCACGATGCCGAAGCTCTCGCCGCCGGTGTTGGGGGCGACGTAGACGTCGACCGAGCGCAGCAGCGAGGCCTTGTCGGCGTCGGTGACCTCGCCCAGGAACTCGCACGCGGCTCGGCAGGCGTCGTCCAGCCGGTCGCGGACCGCCGCGGCGTCGCCTCGGCCGGCGACCAGCAGGCGCGCGCCCGGCAGCTCGCGCAGCAGCGCCGGCAGCGCGTCGCAGAGCACCGGCAGCCCCTTGCGCGGCTCGTCGAGGCGGCCGACGAACGCGATCGTCGGGCGCTCCGGTGTGCCCTGCCAGCGCGGCTGGACGGGCGCGCCGGCGAACACGTCGACGTAGACGCCGTTGGGGATGACCACGGCGTCGCCGCCGACGTGGGTCGTCACGGTGCGCCGGGCGTCCTCGCTGACCGCGATGCGCGCCGAGATCTTGTCGAGGCCCGGCCGCATGATCGGGTAGGCCGCCTGCATGATCCGCGAGCGCAGCGTTGAGGTGTGGAAGGTCGCGACGACCGGGCCGCTCGCCTGCCACAGCGCCAGCATCGACAGGCTCGGCACCGCCGGCTCGTGGACGTGCAGGACGTCGAACCCGCCCTCGTCGAGCCACCGCCGCACCCGCGCCGCCGACACCGGGCCGAAGCTGAGCCGCGCGACCGACCCGTTGTAGGGGACGGGCACCGCGCGACCGGCCGGCACGACGTACGACGGCACCGGGGTGTCGTCGTCCGCGGGGGCCAGCACGCTGACCTCGTGGCCACGGCGGAGCAGCTCCTCGGCGAGGTCGCGGATGTGGAACTGCACGCCGCCCGGCACGTCGAAGGAGTAGGGGCTGACCAGCCCGACCCTCACGGCTGAGACTTTCCGAGGTCGGCCGTGAACACCGGCTGCAGGACGTGCCAGTCTTGCGGGTGCTCGCGCACCGCAGCCGCGAGGGCGTCGGCGCACGACTGCGTCATGGCGGCCACTTTCTCGCGGGTCTGCGCCGACCGGCTGCCCTGCGCGGGCACCTCGGGGACGGGCACCTCGTCGTACCAGGTGATGACCAGGCCGTGGCCGCGCCCGGCTGCCCCGCCGAGCGGCTCGTAGTGGATGCCGACGGGGTGCAGCGCGGCGCCGGTCTGGACGGCGAGCGCGGCCGGGCCGACCGCCATCCGCGCCGGCTCGCCGAGGAACGTGACCTCCGCCCCCCCGGCGGTCAGGTCGCGGTCGGCGAGCAGCGGCACGAAACCGCCCTCGCGCAGCGCGCCGCCGAGCCGCCGGAACGCTGCCGGGTCGTCGAGCGGCACCACGGTCATGCCGAGGCGCTCGCGGAAGGCGACGAAGGAGTCGAACAGCTGCTCGGGGCGCAGCCGCTCGGCGACCGTCGTGACCGGTGCGAGGCGCAGCGTCGACCAGGCGCCGGCGTGGTCCCAGTTGCCGAGGTGACCGAGGAACATCACCACCCCCCGACCGGCGGCGAGCGTCTCGCGCACCGGGCTGTCGCCGACGGTGCGCACGGTCGCGGTGATGCGCGACTCGTCCCAGTCGGGCAGCCGGAACGAGTCGCACCAGTACCGCAGATAGGACCGCATGCCCTGGCGCGACAGCCGGCGCATGCCGGCCGCGTCGAGACCGGGGCGCACGCGCGCCAGGTTGGCCTCCAGCCGCCGCACCCCGGCGCCGCGCGCGGCCCACGCCACGTCGGCGGCCAGGTCGAACAGCCGGTAGGCCACCGGCTCGGGCAGCCGGCGCACCGCCGTCCAGCCGAGGCCGTAGAGGGCGAGCGCGGCCTGCTCGCCGCGAGCGGTCACGCCCTCGCCGGGGGCTGGATGAGCAGGGCCTGGCGCCGCACCTCGAGCATGCGCTGGACGACGGTCACGCCGCTGGCGACGGCGAGCAGGGCGAGCACCACGGTGAGCACCACGTCGGGCAGGCCCAGGCCCACGAGGCCCGTCGTGAGCAGCACGGCGACGAGCCGGTCGGCGCGCTCGGCGATGCCGACGTTCGCCGTCATGCCCAGACCCTCGGCGCGCGCCTTCGCGTACGACACGACGCTGCCCAGCGTCAGGCACGCCAGCGCCAGCACCGCGGACAGCCGGTCGTCGCCGCCGCCGGCGAACCACAGCAGCAGCCCGCCGAACACCGCGGCGTCGCCGAGCCGGTCGAGCGTGGAGTCGAGGTAGGCGCCCCACAGGCTCGAGACGCCGGACCTGCGCGCCATGATGCCGTCGACGCTGTCGCTGAAGACGAACGCCGTGATCACCAGCGTGCCGGCGAGCAGGTGGCCGGTCGGGAAGAAGGCGAGCGCGCCGGCCGCGACGCCGAGGGTGCCGACCAGCGTGACGACGTCGGGGCTCACGCCGAGGCGCAGCAGCACCACCGCGAGCGGCGTCAGCACCCGCGTCAGGGCGGCGCGGGCGAAGCGGTTGAGCATGGGGCTCCGGTCGGCGAGGGGTCGGGACGACGCCCCGACGTGGCTGCGTCGTGGCTCGGTGATGCTACCGAGCCGGCGCGGGGTCCCCCGTCGTCCACAGCCGGCCGCGCGGCGACGACTCGCGCGGGCGGGCGCCGCGTAGCATCGCGACGGTGAGCACCGCCGACCGGGGGACGGCCCAGCGCAGCACCGCCGCACCGGCTGCGGTGCTGCTGCCGCTCCCCCGCGCGGGCCGTACGTGGCGCGTCGCGGTGCTCGCCGTGCTCACGGCGGTGTTCCTCGCCGGCTCGCTCGTGGGTCAGGACTCCTGGTGGCCGTTCTCGCCCTGGCGGATGTTCTCGACCTCCCAGGCCGCGACCGGCTCGGTCGACGCCATGGCCATCCAGGTGCGCACAGCGGACGACGCGAGCTGGCGGCCCGCGCCGCTGACCCCGTCCGCGGTGGGGCTGAACCGCGCCGAGGTCGAGGGCCGCAGCAGCCAGATCGTGCGGGATCCGGCCCTGCTGGGCACGCTCGCCGCCAGCCACGCGCGGCTGCGCCCCGACGAGCCGGCCTGGGTCGCCGTCCGGCTGGTGCGCGAGTCGACGGTCGTCGTCGACCGCCGCCCCACCGGCGAGGTGCGCACCAGCGAGCTCGCCCGCTGGAGCGCACCGTGACCGCCGTCGCGGTGCTCACGAGCGAGCTCGCCCGCTGGAGCGCACCGTGACCGCCGTCGCCGCGCCCACGGGGGGCAGCCGGCTGACGCGGTGGCTGTTCACGCCCGTGCCGCTCGCGCGCGTGGCCCTGCTGCGGGTCGCGGTCTACGCCTTCGTGGTCGTCGACGTGCTCGCCCTGCACACCTCGGGCTGGTACCACGGCTTCGCCGACCCAGCGTGGTACCAGCCGCTGGCCGCGGGCCGCCTGCTCGACCTGCCCGCGGCGACCGCGCTGCTGGTCGACCTGCTCAAGTGGGGGTCGGTCGCGGGCGCGCTCGTCGCCATGACCGGCCGGTGGCCGCGGGCGGCCGGCTGGGCCGTGGCGCTGACCTGGAGCTGGTACCAGTACGTCGCCTTCAGCTACGGCAAGGTCGACCACGACCGCGGCGACTTCGTGGTGGCCCTGCTGCTGCTGCCGACCGTCGGCCTCGCGCACCTGCGCGACGCGCGCCGCAGCGAGGCCGCCGGCTTCGCGCTGCGGGGGGTCCAGCTCGCCGCGATCGCCACGTACTTCCTGTCCGGCGTCGCCAAGCTGCGCTTCGGCGGCCTCGAGTGGGTCAACAGCGCGACCCTGCTGCGCGCGCTGGTGCGCCGTGGGTCGCCGGTCGGCGAGCTGTTCGTCCACGTCCCGTGGTTCCTGCACGCCATGCAGTGGGTGCTCCTGGTCGCCGAGCTGCTGTCGTGGGTGATCTTCTTCCTGCCCGAGCGCTGGCGCCGGCTGATGGTGCTCGCCTGGTACCTGTTCCACGCCGGCACCTACGCCACCATCACCATCGCGTTCTGGCCGCACCTGGTGATGCTGCTCGCCTTCCTGCCGCTCGAGCGGTATCGCGACCGGCTGGCCGAGTGGTGGGCCGCCCGATGGGCCGCCCGCCGACGTCCGGCCAGCGTGCAGGCGTGAGCGCGACCGGCGGCACCCTGCGGCTGCGCCCGGCCCAGCTCGCGTGGCGCGTCGGTGCGACGGCGCTGGTGGTCGGGCTCGCCGTGAACGGCAGCGTGCGCGGCAACGACGTGCAGTGGCCGTTCGCGCCGATGTCGCAGTTCGCGTTCGGGGTGGACCTCGACGCTGACATCCGCTCGACCTACATCGAGGCCGAGACCACCGCGGGCACCGTCGTGCGGGTGCCGCTGACGGTCGGGGGCGTCGGCCTCGGCCGGGCGGAGGTCGAGGGCCAGCTGCCGCGGTTCGTCGCCGACCCCTCGATGCTGCAGGCCATCGCCGTGGCCGCCGCGAGGCGCCACCCCGACCAGCCGCGCTACACCCGGCTGTGGCTGCGGCAGGAGGTCAGCGACCTGGACGACGGGACGGTCGTGTCGACGAGCACGGTGCAGCTGGCGACGTGGACGGTGCGCGACCCGCAGGGCCTGTCGTGACGGCGACCGCCACGGCGGCACCCGACACCGTCGAGCGGCTGCGCGGCTGGTTCTGCGCAGCCGTGCCGCGCCGGCGCATCGCCGTCCTGCGCACGGTCATCTACCTGTTCGTCGTCGTCGACGTGCTGAAGATCGGCAACGACCCGGTCGCCCACGGCGACGTGCCGGTCGAGCTGTACCGCCCGATCCTGCTGCGCAGCTGGCTGCACCTGCCGGCGCCGTCCCCCACCTACGTGCGGGTGCTGCTCGTGCTGCTGCTGGTCAGCGCGGTGGCCGCCGCCCTGGGCAGGCTCCCCCGCGCCGCCGGGCTGGTGTGCCTGCTGGCGTTCCTGGACTGGATGAGCAACAACTACAGCTACTCCAAGATCGACCACGACCAGTTCGCGATGGTCGTGGCGCTCGCCGTCCTGCCGACCGCCGGCCCGGCGCACTGGCGCGACCCCGACACCCAGCGCGCCGAGGCCGCCGGCTGGGCGGTGCGGATGACGCAGGTCGGCGTCGTGTGCTGCTACTTCCTGTCGGCGGTCTCCAAGATGCGCTACGGCGGCTGGGGGTGGGCCAACGGCGCGATCTTCACCTGGGCGTTCACCCGCCGCGGCACCGGCCTGACCGACTTCTTCCTGTCGATCCCGGGCCTGGTGCACCTGATGCAGTGGGTCGTGCTCGTCGCGGAGTTCTGCTCGCCGCTGCTGCTGGTCGCCCGCCGGTGGCTGCTGTGGGCCGGCCTGGCGTTCTTCGCCACCTTCCACCTGATGACCTACCTGACGATCCGCATCCACTTCCTGCCGCTGGTGATCTGCCTGACGGCGTTCCTGCCGCTCGAGCGGCTGGTGCCGCGGCGCGCCCTGCGGCTCTGACTCAGGCGTTCGCCGCCCAGGCCGCCGACAGCTGGGCGCGGGTGTCGGCCAGCAGCACCGGGACCGCCTTGGTGCGCGCCACGATCGGCAGGAAGTTCGCGTCGCCGCCCCACCGTGGCACCACGTGCTGGTGCAGGTGGGCCGCGATGCCGGCCCCGGCGACCCCGCCCTGGTTCATGCCGAGGTTGAACCCGTGCGGGTGCGACACCGCGGTCAGCACCCGGATCGCCGACTGCGTCACGGCCGCGACCTCGTGCGTCTCCTCCGTCGTCAGGTCGACGTAGCTCGACACGTGCCGGTAGGGGCACACCAGCAGGTGGCCGGGGTTGTACGGGTAGAGGTTGAGCACGGCGAACGCGGTCACCCCGCGGTGGACGACGAGCCCCTCCTCGTCGTCCACGTGGGGCACGCGGCAGAACGGGCACTGCGCGGGGGTGTCGTCGGCGGGCTTGCTCTCACCACCGAGGTACACCATCCGGTGCGGCGTCCAGAGCCGCTCGAACCCGTCGGCGTCCCCGGCGAGGCCGGCGGCGTCCTCGCTGGTGGCGCCCGTCACGGGGTGGCCGACCGCTCGCGCACGGCCGTCACGATCTCGGCGACCGCGTCGGCGACGGGCACGCCGTTCTTCTGCGAGCCGTCGCGGTAGCGGAACGAGACGGCGTCCTTGCTCACGTCGTCGTCGCCGGCGATCAGCATGAAAGGCACCTTCGCCTTCTGGGCGTTGCGGATCTTCTTGGGGAACCGGTCGTCGGCGGTGTCGACCTCGATCCGGACGCCCTGCGCGCGCAACGTCGCGGCCACGGCGTGCAGGTGGTCGGCGTGGACGTCGGCGACCGGGATGCCGACGGCCTGAATGGGCGCGAGCCACGCGGGGAACGCACCGGCGTAGTGCTCGACGAGCACGCCGAAGAACCGCTCGATCGACCCGAACAGGGCGCGGTGGATCATCACCGGGCGCCTGCGGCTGCCGTCGGCCGCCTGGTACTCCAGCTCGAACCGCTCGGGCAGGTTGAAGTCGACCTGGATCGTCGACATCTGCCAGGTGCGGCCGATGGCGTCGCGGGCCTGCACCGAGATCTTCGGACCGTAGAACGCCGCGCCGCCCGGGTCGGGCACGAGCTCGAGCCCGGACGCCGCAGCCACGCCCGCGAGGGTCTGGGTCGCGCGGTCCCACACGTCGTCGTCGCCGACGTACTTGTCGGGGTTCTTGGTCGACAGCTCGAGGAAGAAGTCGTCGAGGCCGTAGTCCTTGAGCAGGTCGAGGACGAAGGTGAGCAGCGCGGTGAGCTCGTCGCCGATCTGCTCCTCGGTGACGTAGATGTGGGCGTCGTCCTGGGTCATGCCGCGCACGCGGGTCAGGCCGTGCACGACGCCGGACTTCTCGTAGCGGTAGACCGACCCGAACTCGAACAGCCGCAGCGGCAGCTCGCGGTAGGAGCGCCCGCGCGAGCGGAACACCAGGCAGTGGAACGGGCAGTTCATCGGCTTGAGGTAGTAGTCCTGCCCGGGCTTGCGCACGGCACCGTCGGCGTCGAGCTCGGCGTCCAGGTGCATGGGCGGGTACATGCCGTCGGCGTACCAGTCCAGGTGCCCGGAGGTCTCGAACAGCGCCGCCTTGGTGATGTGGGGTGAGTAGACGAACTCGTAGCCCGCCTCCTCGTGACGCTTGCGGGAGTAGTCCTCCATCGCCTTGCGGATCACGCCGCCGCGCGGGTGGAACACCGCGAGCCCCGAGCCGATCTCGTCGGGGAAGCTGAACAGGTCGAGCTCGGCCCCGAGCTTGCGGTGGTCGCGGCGCTCGGCCTCGGCGAGGCGGTCGGTGTAGGCGCGCAGCTCGTCCTTGGTCGGCCACGCGGTGCCGTAGACGCGCTGCAGCTGGGGGTTCTTCTCGCTGCCGCGCCAGTACGCCGCCGCGGTGCGCATCAGCGCGAAGCCGTTGCCGATGAGCTTGGTGGTGGGCAGGTGGGGGCCGCGGCACAGGTCCTTCCAGACCACCTCGCCGTCGCGGCCGACGTTGTCGTAGATGGTCAGCTCGCCGGCGCCGACCTCCGCCGAGGCGCCCTCGGCGGCGTCGGCGGCACCGCCCTTGAGCCCGATGAGCTCGAGCTTGAACGGCTCGGCCGCCAGCTCGGCGCGGGCCTCGTCGTCGGTCACGACGCGGCGCACGAACCGCTGGCCCTCGTTGACGATGCGCTGCATCGCCTTCTCGAGCGCCTTGACGTCCTCGGGGGTGAACGGCTGCCGGACGTCGAAGTCGTAGTAGAAGCCGTCGCGCACGGGCGGCCCGATACCGAGGTGCGCCAGCTCGTCGGCGCGCTGCACCGCCTGAGCGAGCACGTGGGCGGTCGAGTGGCGCAGCACCGCGAGGCCGTCGGGCGAGCCGATGGTCACCGGCTCGACGACGTCGCCGTCTGCCAGCTCGTGGTCGAGGTCGCGCAGCTCGTCGCCGACGCGCGCGACGACCACGGCGTCGGCCCCGCGCGCCGGCAGCCCCTCGAGCTCGAGCAGCAGCCCACCGGCCGTCGTCCCCGCCGGGACCGATCGCTCGCTGCCGGCGACGGACACGGTGATCTGGGCGGGCACGAGGAGCCTCCGGGACGTGGGTGAGCAGGCACGACCGCCTGCGCCGCCGATCGTATCGACCAGTCCGTGCCCCTGAGCCTGGCCGCCCGGCGACGCTGTCGTCGCGCCTGCCGTCGGGGCCCTGTCAGTCCTGCGTCACCAGCACGGCCGTGTCGCCCTCGGCGACCTCGCCCTCCACCAGCACGTCGGCGTAGACGCCGAGGCAGTGCTTGGGCGCCTTCGACACGCGCAGGGTCACGCCGCCGACGACCAGGTCGGCGCCCACCCAACAGGTCTCGAGCGCTCCGGCGGGAAGGTCGAGCACCAGGTTGGCGCGCGGCTCCTCGACGCTGCACGGGCAGGCCGCGTCGTCGGCATGGGGGTGCTGGTGGCCCGCGTCGATCGCCTGTCGGCTGACCAGGTGCACCGGCGCCACCTCCGTGAACGCCTCGCCCGCGAGCAGCCGCACCGGGCGGCCGAGCAGCGCGCTGAGGGCGGCATCGGCTGCGGCGCCCGCGACCTGCGGGGCACCGGGGTCGAGCGTCAGGCTCGGCCCGTCGTCGGTCGCGTCGGCCACCACGGTGCGCAGGACGTCATCGGTGCGGGCGGTCAGCACCGCGCCGTCGTCCCCCACGACGGCCCAGCGACGGTCGTGGGCGACACCGGACCGCAGGACCTGGGCGGTGGGCACCGGCGCGGCGTCCATCGACTTCACGGGGAAGGCGCGGATCTGCACGAGGCGTCCGACGGGTGTGCGCATGCGGTGAGCCTACGTCCAGGAAAGCGGGAGGGGCCGGGCGCTGACGCACCCGGCCCCTCACGTCAGTGGGCGATACTGGTCTCGAACCAGTGACCTCCTCGGTGTGAACGAGGCGCTCTACCGCTGAGCTAATCGCCCGTCGCACCGCTCGCGCAGCGCGAGGAAACACTACCCGATGCGCGGGCCGCTCCGTCACGGCCGCCGGGCGTCACAGGCCCGGCACGCGGACGAGCTGGTCGCGGCCGACGTCCGGGATCCAGCCGGGCACGCCCGAGAAGGCGAACAGCAGCCAGAACACCGCCAGAACGAACGCGATGATCGCGAGGACGACGAGCGCCCGGATGGCCAGGTTCTGCCGGCCCAACCAGGTGGTCCACTCGGACACGCGTCGGCGGGCGTAGCCGAGCAGCCGCTCGGCCCAGGTGAACTCGCTGGCGAGGATGCCGAGGCCCAGGAAGATGATCAGCCAGCCGGGGCCAGGGGCGGGCAGCAGCACGACGCCCAGCACCAGGACCACGGTGCCGACGACCCCCACACCGATCCGGTAGACCTGGCGCAGCAGGGGATTGCGCTGCACGAAGGCCGGACGGCGGATCAGGCCCCCCGTGCCGCCGGAGCCCCTGACCTGCTCGTCCGCCGCGGTCCGGTCCATGCGCCCGAGGATAGGTCAGCGCCGGGCCGGCCATCCCGGACGCGCCTGCTGGGACCGAGGACCTGCGGTGCTGCAGCGAACCGCCTGCAGGAGAAGGAACAAAATCGCGTCACGAACGGTCACAGCACGTTTATCAAGGCCCTCCCCGGGCACACTGATGGAGGACCTCGCGACGCACCTGCGCCGCCGAACCGGAGGGCAGAGCGATGGCTCAATCGTTCGACACCGTGGTCGACGACGTGACGCTGCGACTCGTCGTGCCCGGCGACGACGGCGTCCTGCTGCGAGCCACCCTGCGCTACGAGCCGTCCGACCCCTTCGCGGTCGAGGCGACGTTCCGCGCCGGCGAGGAGGCCATCTCGTGGGTGCTCGGCCGTGACGTGCTCAGCGACGGCCTGAACGAGGAGACCGGCGTCGGCGACGTGCGCGTGTGGCCGGCGTCCCTGACCGGCGGCGACCCCGCCATGGTCATGATCGAGCTGCGGTCGCCGGACGGACAGGCCCAGCTCGCGGTCGACGCCGCCGACCTCGACGCCTTCTTGCTGCGCACCTTCCAGTCCGTGCCGCAGGGCCGCGAGGCCGAGTGGCTCGACCTCGACGGCGTGGTCACCCGGCTGCTGGGCTGACACCCCGTCAGGGGTCCATGCCCTGGTTCGCCCGTCGCCCGAAGAGCGCGATCGCGCGCCGTGTCAGCGGTCCCGGCGCGAGCAGGGCACGCCCGTCGAGCGCGTGCACGGGTTGCACGTCGCGCGTCGAGGACAGCAGGGCCACCTCGCTCGCGAGGTGCACGTCGGCGATCGCCACCGGGCGCTCGGTGATCGCCAGCCCCTCGTCGTCCGCCCACAGCAGCAGCAGCTCGCGGGTGATGCCCGCCAGCGCCCCGGACTCGAGCGGCGGGGTGACCAGCTCGCCGTCCAGCGCGAGCAGCACGTTCGAGCCCGTGCCCTCGCACAGCTCGTCGCGGGTGTTGGCCATCAGCGCCTCCGACCCGCCACGGCGTCGCGCGTCGGCCAGCGCGACGGCGTTCTCGGCGTACGACGTCGTCTTGAGGCCGACGACGGCGCTGCGCTCGTTGCGCACCCAGGGGGAGACCACGACGGCCGTGGACGCCAGCGGGCGGGCGACCGGGGCCGCGAGCACGACCACGGTCTGCGGGACGTCGGCGCGCTCGGACCCGAGCGGGCCCGGGCCGGACGACACGGTGATGCGCAGCCGCCCGAAGCCGAGCGGCGGTCCGTCGAGCACCTCGGCGATGCCGTCGCGGACGAGCTCGAGGTCGGGGTCGGCGAGCCCGAGGCCCCGTGCGGACGTGGTCAGCCGGCGCAGGTGGCGGGTCAGCGCGAAGACCTCGCCGCCTCGCACGGAGCATGTCTCGAAGACGCCGTCGCCCACGGTGAAGCCGTGGTCGTCCGCCCGCAGCGCAGGCGCGTGGCCGACCAGCACACCGTCCATCCACGCGCGCATCGTCATGCCGACCACCTTGGCAGAGGGCACCGACAGTCGGGTCTCAGCTGCGCACCACGCGCACGCCCACGTGCAGCAGGCCGGTGAGCGCGCCCACGGCAGCCCCGAACAGTGCGAAGACGAGGAGCGGCTCGGGCGAGGGCATGGCGGTCAGCGGGCCGTCGGAGAACGCGAAGACCAGGACCACGGCCACGAGAACCCAGCTGATGACGTGCGCGAGGATGACCGGCAGCGGCTTGACGCCCCGGTCGAGCCCGCGATGGGTGCGGTCGCTGGGTCGGGCCATGGCCCCGAGTGTGACGGACGCGTGCGGCTCAGGTGAAGCGCCCGGACGACGCCAGAGCCCGGTCCCTGGTGGGCCGGGCTCTGCTCGTGGTGGGCGATACTGGGATCGAACCAGTGACCTCTTCCGTGTCAGGGAAGCGCGCTACCGCTGCGCCAATCGCCCGTACCTCGGCGCACGCGCCGCGGGAGGTGGAGACGGGATTCGAACCCGTGTACACGGCTTTGCAGGCCGTTGCCTCGCCTCTCGGCCACTCCACCGTGAGGCCCGGGGCCTCCGAGCGGACGACGGGATTCGAACCCGCGACCCTCACCTTGGCAAGGTGATGCTCTACCAACTGAGCCACGTCCGCATGCTCCTCGGGCCGGAGCCCGTGGTGCGTCACAGACACTAACCGATCGCCGCACGGGGAGTCCAACCGCCTGCAGCCGTCAGTGCATCGCGTCGTCGCTCTCCTTCAGGTGCCCGCGCGAAGGCGCGGACAGCCGCGGCAGGTGACGTCCTCCACGGTCTTGCGCACGCTCATTGCACAGGTGCGAACGCTCGTTCCACGGGCAGCGCCCGCTCGGACGGGGCGCGATGCTCGTTGCACGGTTGCGCTCCCTGGGCTTGTGCACGCCCGTGCCACGGCGCACGTCGGCTTGTGCCGCCAGGCAGGCGGGGCCTGTCGGACGACGGCCCGACCCAAGGCGCCGACGGGCCTGTCAGCAGGGTCAGCAGGGTCAGCAGGGGCGACGATGTGCCGACGTCATGGTCGCGACCACACGATGCGAACGGTCCAGCACGCTCGGCGCACAGCGGCGACACGGCGGCGGCATCTGTGGATTGCTCTGGCGGTGAGGTGCCGGATCGTCTAGACTAGGACACATGTTCGAATCACCCATCTCCGACGAGCGGGTCGCTGCTGCCGTGGCGAACCTGTCGGGTGCCGACCTGGCGGTCGCGCTGACGGGGGTGGTTGGCGGTGGGGGGCTGTCGGCGTTCGGGAAGGTCGAGG
>CAXTEJ010000071.1:0-15046 GCA_964243295.1 uncultured Actinomycetales bacterium
GCTCGGCGGCTTCGGCCCGGGCCTGGGGCTACGGCCGTGGCGCGTCGTCGCCGGCGTCTGCCTGGGGCTGTGCGCCGGCACCAAGTGGTCCGGCGTGTTCTTCCTCGCCGCCTTCGCCGTCATGTCGCTGCTGTGGGACGTCGGCGCGCGCCGCGCGGCGGGCGTGCGCGGCTGGTTCCTCGGCGGGGTGCTCCGCGACGGGGTCCCCGCCTTCGTCTCGCTCGTCCCGGTCGCGGCACTGGCCTACCTGGCCTCGTGGACCGGCTGGTTCGCCACCAAGGGCGGCTGGGACCGGCAGTGGGGTGCCCAGCACGCGAGCCGCGACCACGGCTGGGTGCCCGACGTGGTGCGCAGCCTGTGGCACTACCACCAGGAGATGTACCGGTTCAACGTCAACCTCACGTCGTTCCACAGCTACAAGACCAACCCGTGGTCGTGGGTGGTCCAGGGCCGGCCGACGTCCTTCTTCTACGAGGGCAAGAAGCTCGGCCAGGAGGGCTGCGCGGTCAACGCGTGCTCGAAGGCCATCACCTCGATCGGCACGCCGACGCTGTGGTGGGGCGGGGCGCTCGCGATCCTCGTGCTGCTGGTGATGTGGGCGCTGCGGCGTGACTGGCGCGCAGGAGCGATCCTGGCCGGGCTGCTCGCCGGGTGGGGGCCGTGGTTCCTGTTCCAGGAGCGCACGATCTACAGCTTCTACGCCGTCGCCTTCGTGCCGTGGGTCGTTCTCGCCGTGACCTACGTGCTCGGCATGGTGCTCGGCCGCAGCGACGCCGGTCCGCGGCGCCGGTTCGTCGGGGCCGGCGCCGCCGGCGCGTACGTCGTCACCTGCGTCGTGCTGTTCTTCTTCTTCCTGCCGATCTACACCGCGCAGGTCATCCCCTACGCGTCGTGGGCGCGGCGGATGTGGTTCCCCAGCTGGATCTGAGCACTCGTGTTCCCCAGCTGGATCTGAGCGCAGGCTCACCATGCCGCGGGCGTCAGCTGCGCGTCAGCACCACGGCCGGGCTGTACCCGGTCTGGTGACGCCTGGTGCGGCCGATCAGCACGCGCATCGACGTCCGGCCGGGGGCTGTGGCCACCGGCACGGTCAGCCGGTAGCTGCCGGTGCGGCTGACGGGCGCGCTCGAGGCGGTGCGCCACGAGCCCTTGACGAGCACCTGGCGGAACACCCGCTCACCGGCGTACGCCGCGCTGGTCCGCCCGGCGAGGAACACCGTCGCGGTGCGCGGCGCCACGGCTGCCGACAGCACGCCGGTGAGGACGGGCTTGACCTGCACGGTGCGCTTGGCGACGACCTTGAGCAGGTCCTTGGCGGTGCTGCTGACGGCGACCGAGGCGGTGACCTGCGTGCGCACCACGGTCGTCGCGACGCCGGTGGCCGACGTCGTGAGCGTCAGCGGCTTGGGCTTGGCGCCGTGGGCGGGCGTCACCGCCAGCGTGACGCGGCGCCCGGCGAGCGCGGCGCGCGTGTCGGCCCGCGACAGCTGCACCCGCAGCGTGACCGGCTGCCCGGGCGTCGGCACGGACGGCACCGCGGTGACCTTGAGCGACTGCGGGATCAGCGACGTGCCGCGGCCCGGGGCGCCCAGCGGCGACACGACCGGCCCGGCGATGGCCGTCACCGCGTAGGTGTAGGTGACGCCGGCGGGCACCTTCTGGGTCCAGCGCGTCACGGTGCTCGGCAGCGTGGCCACCGACGCACCGCCGGGCACGCAGCCGGGCGTGGTGCAGCGGCGCACCTTGTACGACGCGGCGTACCTCACCGGGGCCCAGCGCACGGTGAGCGTGCCGTTGCCGCCGGTCACGCTCGGCGCGGCGGGCGCGGGCAGCACGTCCACCACCGGCTGCGGCACGACGCCGACGGTCGCGCTCGGCCTCGACTCGCCCCAGCTGGTGGCCGCCTCGACCCGGTAGGCGTAGGCCTGGCCGCCGAGCAGGCCGGTGTCGACGTACGACGGGGTGGCGGTGGGGTCGGACGACGCCGCGACCCTCGCGACGACGGTGGCGGGGGTGCACGGCGCAGGGGTGCAGCGGCTGACCGTGTAGGACGTCGGCGCGGTGGGCCCGCCGCCGGCCCGCCAGGCGAGGCTCACGCTGCCGCGACCCGGGGTGGCGACGAGCGCCGCGGGAGCAGCCGGGACGTCGCCGAGCACGGTCACCGCGGCGCTCGCGCGCGAGACCGACGAGGTGCCGGCCACGTTGGTGGCGGTTACCGTGAAGCTGTAGCCGCTGCCCGGGGCGAGACCGGTGATCGTGGCGGTGGTCGCCGAGCCGGGCACCGTCACGGTGCGACCGCCCGGGCTGACGCGCACGGTGTAGGACGTCGGCACCGCGCCGCCGTCGTCCGAGGGCACCCAGCGCACCGACGCCGAGCGCGGCGCGGCCGAGGCCTTCACCGAGACCGGCGCGGCGGGCGCCACGACGGCGACCGGGGCGGCGAGGGTGCCGTCGGCGAAGGCCGCGAAGGCGGCGGCGTCGCCGGCGAAGCGGTTCATGTCGACGTCCCCGCTGATGCCGGGGAGCCGGGCGGAGGCGGAGTACTGCCAGATCGTCCAGGCGTCCCACGCGCCGACGGGCGCGGGCGGGGTGCTGCGGTATGCCGCGAGCCACAGCGGGTAGCGCGTGAAGGCCGAGCTGTCGGCCATCTGCACCTTCCAGAAGCTGGGGTAGGTGTAGACGACCGGCACGCGCCCCGTGCGCTGCTGCAGGGTCTCGAGGAAGGTCTGCGACCAGGTGACCAGCTGGCCCGGCGTCAGCCCGCCGCTGGTCTCGATGTCGAGCACGGGCGGCAGCGTGCCGGCGGCGTCCAGCGGCCCGAGCGTCCCGGCGAAGGCGCGCGCCTGGGCGACGGCGGTCGAGATCGGCATCGCCGGCCTGGCGTAGTGGTAGCCGCCGACGACGAGCCCGGCCGCCCTCGCGCCGTCACGGTCGCCGCGGAAGTAGGGGTTGACGTACGTCGAGCCCTCGGTGGCCTTGATGATCGTGAAGGTGGCGCCGGCGCCGCGCACGGCCGACCAGCTGATGGCCTTGCCGCCCGGGTGCTGCCAGCGGCTGACGTCCGGACCCGACAGCACGGCCGGCGCAGCAGGCGGCACCACGGGCGGCGGGGTGGGCGACGGCGTCGGCAGCCCGGGCACCGGCACGGGTGCGGGCACGACGTCGGCCTGCGCGGGCACCGCCGACTGCACGGTCAGGGCGGTCAGTGCGGCGACGACGAGCGGGGCGAGCCGTCGCGGTCGTGCGGTCAGCGAGTGCATACCTGTCCTCGGTCTGCGGCGTGCGTCGCGCGAAGGGGCACGACGAAACGGGCGCAGCCATTCAGACGTCACCCCCGTCACGGCTGATCGTCGCACACAGCGACAGGCAGTTGACGGATCGTGGCAAGCCGACGCGTGTTCGTGACCTGGCGTCCACCTCCCGGCCGTGATCACGCCTCGCCGGTCCGCCGGTGACACCAGCGCGGTCATAGCAGGTCGAGGGTCGAGGCATCAGGTGCGGCGCGTCGGTACGTCGGCATCGTCGGGCTGCTGCTGATCTCCACGACCACCGCCCCACGGGGACGGCGCTGCGACCAGCAGCTGTGCCTGCCCGCCGGATCCAGGTCCAGCACACCCGACCGACGCAGCTGGCGCCGACGCACGTCGTGGTCCACTCCCGGTCGAGGACAGGTCGGCGACCTCGCCCAGGGGCGGCTTGGCGGAGCGCCACCGCATCTATGGTGGGCGCGTGGTGGACATCGCCCGTGACAAGACCAGCGATCGCATCACCGGTGCTGGCCGCCGTGAGGCGATTCGCTCCCGGGTGCTCGGCGATGGTTTTGCCCGGATCGACGAGCTCGCTGAGCAGCTCGGCGTCAGCCTCATGACGGTGCATCGAGACCTGGACGTCCTGGCCGGCGAAGGATGGCTCAGCAAGATCCGCGGCGGGGCGACCGCCAACCCGTCGGCCCTCGTCGAAGCAGGTGTCAGGGAGCGTTCCCACGCGCTGCGCGCTGAGAAGGAAGCCATCTGCGCCCAGGCCGCCACCCTCCTCGGCCCCGGGCAGACCATCTTCCTCGACGACAGCACGACCGCCCTGGCGCTGCTGCCGCACCTGGCCGCTGCGGCGCCGATCACCGTCGCCACCAACTTCATGCCCGTCCTGACGCTGCTGTCGGAGCACCCGAGCGTCCAGGTGCTGCTGCTCGGCGGGCGCTACAACCGGCTGGCCGAGGCCTGTTTCGGGCTGCACACGACCGAGGCCATCCAGCGGCTGCACGCCGACCTGCTGTTCATGTCGACGACTGCCGTCTACGGCGGCTCGTGCTACCACCGCTCCGAGTCGACGGTCATGGTCAAGCGGGCGTTCATGCAGGGCGCCGCCCGCACCGTGCTGCTGGTCGACCACGCGAAGTTCGGGCGACCGGCACCGCACCTGCTGAGCCCCATCAGCAGCTTCGACGTCGTCGTCACCGACCCCGGCACCGATCCCGACGAGCTGGCTCGGATGCGCGAGCTGGGCGTCGACGTGCAGGTGGCGCCGATGTCCTGACGGGCCTGGTGCGCCTGAGAGATGTGATGTTAGATTTCACATCCCTGACCTCAGCGAGGAGAGCCATGGACCCGTCGTCCCTCGTCGTCGCCTGTGCCGGCGACGCGTTCATCACCCCCGAGGCGCTCGGGGCAGCCGCCCGGGCGGCGCTCGGCGACGTGCAGCTGCTGACCCACCGGTCGGGCTGGCCAGACGAGCCGTTCGGTGACGTCGACGGCGTCCGCGAGGCGGCCGGCGACCCCGCCGAGATCGCCGCTCTCGTGGCGGGTGCGGACGTGCTGCTGACCCACCTCGCACCCGTCACCGCGGCGGTCCTGCGGTCCGGCAGCCGGTTGCGCCTCGTCGGAAGCGTGCGCGGCGGCCCGGTCAACATCGACGTCGACGCGGCGACCGAGCTGTCGGTGCCCGTCGCCTACCTGCCCGGCCGCAACCTCGGCGCCGTCGCCGAGCTGGTCATCGGCTCGATGATCACCGCGACGCGCGGCACGGTGGCGGCATCCGCGCGGCTGCGGGAAGGCACGTGGGACGCCTCCGCCTTCCGCTACGAGCGGCTCGGCAAGGAGCTGCGGGTCAGCACCGTGGGCCTGGTCGGGCTCGGCGCGGTGGGCGCGCGCGTCGCCGAGCTGCTCCGGGCGTTCGGCTCGACCGTACTGGCGCACGACCCCTACGCGACGGCCGAGGCGGCTGCGGCGGTCGGTGCCGAGCTCGTCGGCATGGACGAGCTGCTGGCGCGCAGCGACGTCGTCAGCGTCCACGCCCGGCTGACCCCGCAGACGCGCAAGATGTTCGACCGCAAGGCCTTCGCCGCGATGAAGCCCGGCGCCTGCTTCGTCAACACCGCCCGCGGTGAGCTGGTCGACGAGGCGGCGCTGGCCGAGGCGCTCGAGACGGGCCAGGTCGGCTCGGCGGCTCTCGACGTCTTCGACCCCGAGCCGCCGTCGCCGGGCAGCCCGCTGCTCGCCGACCCGCGCGTGGTCGGCACGCCGCACCTCGCGGGCGCCTCGCAGCAGGTCGCCGAGGAATCCGCCGCCAAGGTCGCACGGGCCGCCGCGCGCTTCCTGGCCGGCGAGGGCCTCGAGCACTGCGCCAACCCCACCGTCCTGGGGCGCTGAGGTGCCCAGCATCGGCGTCGACGCCGGCACCTCCGCGGTCAAGGCCGTGCTCTTCGACGACGACTGGACGTGCCTGCGCACCGCGACGGTCGCGGTCGAGGTCCGGCGTCCGCACCCGGGCTGGAGCGAGCAGGACCCCGAGGCGGTGTGGACGGCGGTCGCGGCGGTCGTGCGCGAGGTCGCGGCCGGCGTGCAGGTCGACGCCGTGTCGGTGACCGGGCAGGGCGACGGCTGCTGGCTGGTCGACCGCGCGGGCCGTCCGGTGCGGCCGGCGATGCTGTGGAACGACGCGCGGGCCACCGACGAGGTCGACCGGTGGGACCGTGACGGCCTGCTCGACGAGGCCTTCGACCGCACCGGCTCGTGGGGGTTCGCCGGCCTCGCCCACGCCCAGCTGGCCTGGCTCGCGACGCACGAGCCGCAGGCCGCGGCCGACGCCGCGACGCTGCTCAGCTGCGGCAGCTGGCTGAACCTGCGCCTCACCGGTCGCTCGGCGCTCGACGTCTCGGACGCGAGCAACCCGTTCCTCGCGGCTGACGGCAGCGGCTACGCCGGCGAGCTGCTCGACCGGCTCGGGCTCGGCTGGGTGCAGCCGCTGCTGCCGGACGTCGTCAGCGGCCGTGAGCGCGTCGTGCCCCTGACCGCGGCGGCGGCCGCCGAGCTGGGCCTGCGCGCAGGCACCCCGGTGGTGCTCGCGCCGTACGACGTGGTGACCACGGCGATCGGGTCGGGCGCCGTCGGCCCGACGTCCGCCATGGCGGTGCTGGGCACGACGCTCGCGGTCGGCGTGGTCGCACCCGACGCCCAGCTCGGCCGTCAGCGCACGGGCTCGGCGCTCGACCTCGGCCTGGACGGCCGGTGGATGCTGCTCTACGGCACGCTCGCCGGCACCGAGGTGCTCGACTGGACCCAGCGGCTGCTCGGCCTGCCCTCGGTGGCCGCGCTCGTCGCGCTCGCCGGGACGGCGACGCCCGGGCGCGGGCCGCTCGTGCTGCCGTACCTGTCGCCCGCCGGTGAGCGCACGCCGTTCCGCGACCCCCTCGCGCGCGGCGCCGTGCTCGGCCTCGACCTCGAGCAGCAGCCCGCGGACATCGCGCTCAGCGTGCTCGAGGGCCTCACGCTGGCCGTCGCCGACTGCCTGGACGCCTCCGGGACGCCGGCCCGCCACGGTCTCGGTGTCGGGCGGCGGCGCGCGCAGCGACCTGTGGTGCCAGCTGCTCGCCGACGCGTGCGGCGTGCCCGTCGAGCGCGGCACCGGCGAGCAGATCGGCGCCCTGGGAGCGGCACTCACCGCCGCCACCGAGCTCGGCCGCTACGCCGGCATCGACCAGGCCGTGACCGCGGGCGTCACCGTCGGCCAGGTCTTCGAGCCCGACCCCGCCGGCGTCGCCCGGCTGCGCGCCCGAGCCACCCGGTTCGCCGAGGCCCGCGCCGCCGCCGCCCACCGCCTCTGAATCTCTCAGAGTGCTTGTGCTATCTAACATGAGCCTGTTAGATAAAGGCCACGGCAACGTCGCCTGACTGGAGGACCGCGTGCACGACGTCGACACCACGACCGGCCCGCTGTGGCTGGGGATCGACCTGGGCACCCAGGGCGTGCGCGCTGTGCTGGTCGACGGTCACGGGCGTCAGGTCGGCGCCGGCGCCGCCCCCCTCACCCGCGACGTCCGCGACGGCGTCCGGCACGAGCAGGACCCGCACGAGTGGTGGACGGCGCTGTGCAGGGCGACCCGCTCGGCCGTGGCCGGTGCCGAGGGCCGCCCGATCGGGGCGCTGGCCGTGAGCGCGACGTCCGGGACGGTGCTGCTGCAGCACCCCGACGGCTCTCCCGCGGGCCCTGCCCTGATGTACGACGACGCCCGCGCGGCCGACCACCTCGCGGCGGTGCACCGGGCCGGTGGCGAGCTCTGGCAGCAGCTGGGCTACCGCGTGCAGGCCAGCTGGGCACTGCCCAAGCTGGTGTGGCTGCAGCGCTCGGGCGCTCTCGGCCACGGCACGGTCGTCGCCCACCAGGCCGACCACATCACCTCCCGGCTCGCCGGGCGCCGCACCGCGGGCGACACGAGCAACGCGCTCAAGACCGGCTACGACCTGATCGGCCGCACCTGGCCGCGAAATGTGCTCGCCGCGCTCGCGATCGACACCGGGCTGCTGCCGGACGTCGTCCTGCCGGGCCGCGTCGTCGGCCACGTCGGCGCCGCGGCAGCCGCTGACAGCGGCATCCCCGAGGGCACCGAGATCCGGGCCGGCATGACCGACGGGTGCGCGGCGCAGGTCGCGGCCCGAGCGCTGCGCCCGGGCTCGTGGAGCAGCGCCCTCGGCACCACGCTCGTGGTCAAGGGCGCGACGACGCAGCTGCTGCACGACCCGACCGGGGCGGTCTACTCCCACCTCAACCCCGACGGCGGCTGGCTGCCGGGCGGCGCGAGCAGCACCGGCGCCGGCACGGTGGCGCGCGACTTCGCCGGGGCCGACCTCGGCGCGCTGACGGCCGAGGCGGCGCAGCACCTCCCGTCCCCCGGCGTCACCTACCCGCTGGCCGGGCACGGCGAGCGGTTCCCGTTCGTCGCCCCGACGGCTCGAGGCTTCACGACCGAGGCCGAAGGCACTGCGGCGCAACGGTTCGCGGGCGTGCTGCAGGGCGTCGCGCTGACCGAGCGGCTCGCGTACGAGGTGCTGGGCTCGCTCGGTGCCGACGTCAGCGGGCCGGTGACCCTCAGCGGCGGCGCGACCGGCAACGAGCTGTGGAACCAGCTGCGCTGCGACGTGCTGGGCCGACCCGTGCTCGTGCCCGAGTCGGTCGAGGCGGCGCTCGGCATGGCCGTGCTCGCTGCGGCCCCGGACGGCCGCCTCGCCGCCACCGCGGAGGCCATGGTGCGCATCGAGCGCCGCTACGAGCCCGACCTCGCGGCCGGCGAGCGGTACGCCGAGGCCTACCAGCGGTTCGTCGCGGCCCTCGCCGACCGCGGCTGGCTCGACCGCGACCGGCTCACGGCGGTGACGCGGTGACCGACTCCACCCTCCTGGTGCTCTCGCGCCACGGCCAGACCGTGTGGCACCGCGAGAACCGCTACGCCGGCACCAGCGACATCGACCTGACCGCGGCCGGCGGGCAGCAGGCGGCGCAGCTGGCGCGCTGGACCGCCGAGCACCGCCCCGACGTGGTCGTCAGCTCACCCGTGCGCCGGGCCCTCGAGACCGCACGGCCGAGCGCGGAGGCGGTGGGGCTGCAGCCCGTCGTGGTGGAGGGGCTGCGGGAGGTGCACTTCGGGCTGGCAGAGGGCCGCACCCTCGACGAGCTCGCCGGCGACGACGCCGCCATGGTCGACCGCTTCCGCAGCGACCCCGTCGGCCACCCGTTCCCCGGGGCCGACCCGCCGGGCGACGCCGCCGACCGCGGCGCCGCGGCCCTGCGTTCGATCGCCGCTGCCCACCAGGGCTGCCACGTGCTCGTCGTCGCCCACAACACCCTGCTGCGGCTGTCGCTGTGCCGGCTGCTCGGCATCGACGTGAACCGCTACCGCACCGTCTTCCCCCGCCTCGACAACGGCACGCTCACCTCCCTGCGCCTCGCGCCGGACGGCACCGCGTCGCTGCTGTCGTTCAACGTCCCGCTGCCACCCGACGTCTCCGGCACCGCCCGCCACGGTCCCTGAGACCGTCGGCCGACGCTGGCCACCGCACACCACCCGACCGACCGCCCCGCTTGCGCGCGGCACCTGCCTGCCCGTACGCCCCCGCCGCCACACCGGTGCGGCGGGGCCAGACCCGTCGACGACGGCCACCCGAGGAGCACCCATGACGACCACCCTCTCCACCACACCCCGGCGCGCGATCGCCGCCGCAGGCATCGTCTCCCTCGCAGCCGCCGCGCTGGCCGGCTGCGGATCCAGCTCGTCGTCGACCGGCTCGGACGGCGGTGGCAGCGGTGGCGGCGGCTCCGACTCGGCCAAGATCGCGTTCCTGATGCCCGACATCGCCTCCACGCGGTACGAGCTCTACGACCGCCCGCTGTTCGAGGCCAAGATGAAGCAGCTGTGCCCGTCGTGCGAGGTCGTCTACAGCAACGCCGACGCCGACGCCGCGACCCAGCAGCAGCAGGCCAACTCCGCTCTCGCCCAAGGGGTGAAGGTCATCGTGATCGACCCCGTCGACTCGGCGGCCGCAGCGACGATCGTCAAGTCGGCGCAGTCGCAGAACGTGCCGATCATCGCCTACGACCGGCCGATCCCCGCCGCGCCGCCGAGCTTCTACGTGTCGTTCGACAACGAGAAGATCGGCGCCCTCATCGCCCAGTCGCTGGTCGACCACCTCAAGGAGACCAAGGCGACCGGCGGCCTGCTGCAGATCAACGGCTCACCCACCGACGCCGCCGCCGGGCTCATCAAGAAGGGCGTCCACTCGGTCGTCGACGCGAGCGGCATGCCGCTGCTGGCCGAGTTCGACACCCCGGCGTGGGACCCGCCCAAGGCGCAGGACTGGGCCAGCGGCCAGATCACCCAGTTCGGGCCGAAGATCGCCGGCGTGGTCGCCGCGAACGACGGCACCGGCGGCGGGGCCATCGCGGCGTTCAAGGCCGCAGGCGTCAACCCCGTCCCGCCGATCACGGGCAACGACGCCGAGCTCGCCGCGGCGCAGCGCATCGTCAGCGGCGACCAGTACAACACCATCTCCAAGCCCATCAAGATCGTCGCCGAGGCCGCCGCGACCGTCGCCGACCAGTTCCGCCAGGGCAAGAAGCCGACGTCCACCACGACGCTGTTCAACACGCCGTCCCAGCTGTTCGTCCCCACCGTGGTGACGCAGCAGAACATCAAGGAGGTGCTCGTCGACAGCGGCGCGTTCAAGGCCTCCGACGTGTGCACGGCCGCCTACGCCGCGGCCTGCAGCAAGCTCGGCATCGGCTGAGGCGATGACCACCACGACCTCCGCCACGACTCCCGCGCGCACAGCCCAGCCGCTGAGCCTGCGGGGCATCAGCAAGAGCTTCGGTGCCGTGGCCGCCCTCACCGACATCGACCTCGACGTCTCGCCCGGGGAGGTCGTGGCGGTCGTCGGTGACAACGGTGCCGGCAAGTCGACGCTCGTGAAGGTGCTGGCCGGCGTCCACGCCGCCGACCACGGCACCATCGCGTTCGGCGGCGCTCCGGTGACGATCCCGACACCCGCGGCCGCTCACGACCTCGGCATCGCCACCGTCTTCCAGGACCTCGCGCTGTGCGAGAACCTCAACGTCATCGACAACCTGTTCCTCGGCCAGGAGCTGCGCCGGCTGCGGCTGGACGAGGTGCGCATGGAGACCCGCTCGTGGGAGCTGCTGCGCCAGCTGTCGGCGAAGATCCCGACCGTGCGCGTGCCCGTCGCGGCGCTGTCGGGTGGCCAGCGTCAGACCGTCGCGATCGCCCGGTCGCTGCTCGGCGACCCGCGGATCATCATCCTCGACGAGCCGACCGCGGCCCTGGGCGTGGCCCAGACCGCCGAGGTCCTCAACCTGATCGAGCGACTGCGCGAGCGGGGGCTCGGCGTGATCATGATCAGCCACAACATGGAGGACGTGCGGGCTGTCGCCGACCGCGTCGCGGTGCTGCGGCTGGGGCGCAACAACGGCGTCTTCGACGTCGCCACCGTCTCGGCGGAGGAGATCGTCGCCGCCATCACCGGCGCCACCGACAACGTCGTCTCGCAGCGGTCGGCCCGCCGGCGCGGCGCGACCACCGCGACCGAGGAGACCTCATGACGTCCGTGCGAGGCACCGACACCTCTGTGCCCGTGGCCACCGACCGGCAGGACGAGCGGCTGCGCGAGCAGAGCGGGCTGCGGGGAGAGGGAGCGGCGTTCGTCGACCGGCTGCGCTCAGGTGACCTCGGCGTCCTGCCGGTCGTCGCGGGGCTGGTCATCATCTGGGGCGTGCTGCAGGCACTGAACTCGGTGTTCCTGTCGAGCGCGAACCTCGGCAACCTGCTGATGGAGAGCGTGCCGGTCGGCATCATCGCGCTCGGCATCGTCTGCGTGCTGCTGGTCGGGCAGATCGACCTGTCGGTCGGGTCGGTCAGCGGCCTGTCGTCGGCTCTGCTCGCCGTGACCTTCGTCGACCGCGGCTGGCCGGTCTACCTCGCGATCGCCGCGTCGGTGCTCACCGGCTCGGTCATCGGCTGGGTCTACGGCCAGGGCTTCAACCGGCTGGGCATCCCGACGTTCGTCATCACCCTCGCCGGGCTGCTGGGGTTCCTGGGTCTGCAGCTGTTCGTCCTCGGCACCAAGGGCTCGATCAACCTGCCGTTCGACTCCGGCCTGGTGAGCTTCGCGCAGCTGTCGTTCGTGCCGCCGTGGCTGTCCTACCTGCTCGTCGTGCTCACCGCCGGCGCCACCTTCGCCGCGGCGTACGGCCGGGCCCGTGAGCGCCGTGCCGCCGGCCTGTCGGCCCGGCCGGTGCTCGCCATCGCCCTGCAGTCGGGCCTGATGCTCGTGCTGCTGCTGGGTGCGGTGTGGTTCCTCAACCGCGGCCGCGGCGTCGGCTGGATGTTCGTCTTCTTCGTGGTGCTCGTCGTGTGCATGAACTACGCGCTGACGCGCACCCGGTGGGGCCGCTCAGTCTACGCCGTCGGGGGCAACGCCGAGGCGGCCCGCCGCGCCGGCATCAACGTCAACCGGGTCTACACCTCGACGCTGGTGCTGTGCTCCACCCTCGCCGCGGTGGGCGGGGTGCTCGCCGCGTCACGGCTGGCCGCCGCCAACCAGGGCAGCGGTGGCGGCGACGTCAACCTCAACGCGATCGCGGCCGCGGTGATTGGCGGCACGAGCCTGTTCGGCGGGCGCGGCACGGCGTACTCGGCGCTGCTGGGCGTGCTGGTGATCCAGTCGATCTCCAGCGGGCTCACCCTGCTGAACCTCAGCTCGTCCTTCCGATTCATGGTCACCGGGCTGGTGCTGGTGCTCGCCGTCGGTCTCGACTCGGTGTCACGGCGGTCGCGCAGCGCTCACGGGCGCGGCTGACCGACCCGGATCTGCGCCGAGCGTGCATCCATCATGTGGCAGGGCTGGGGGCCGGGACGGGGTCGACCGGCGTCAGCCCCGGCTCGCTCCCAGCGGGCGCGAGCGGCGAGGGTGCCACCCGCAGGACCCTCGCCAGACCGGCCGGCAGCCACCAGTTCCAGCGCCCGAGCAAGCTGACCAGCGCGGGCACGAGCAGGGCGCGCACGAGCGTGGCGTCGATCAGGATGCCGACGCCGAGAGCCGTGCCCAGCACCTTGATGTCCGTGCCCGGGGAGGAAGCCAGGGCCGCGAAGGAGAAGAACAGGATGAGCGCCGCCGACGTGACCAGCCGCCCGGTGCGGCCGAGGCCGGTGACGACGGCCTGCGCGGTGCTGCCGGACTCGTCGTACTCCTCACGCATGCGGGCGAGGATGAACACCTCGTAGTCCATCGACAGGCCGAACAGGAACGCGAAGATGATCACCGGCAGCCAGAAGGTGATGGCGCCCGTCGCCGAGACGCCGAAGACCGCGTTCGAGCCGTGCCCGTGCTGCCAGAACCAGGTGACGGCCCCGAACACCGCGGCGAGTGACACCAGGTTGAGCAGCACCGCCTTGATGGGCAGCAGCAGCGAGCGGAACGTCCGCACCAGCAGCACGAAGGTGATTAGGGCGATGATGGCCAGCACGTACGGGAAGTTGTCGTACACAGCTCGGAAGTAGTCCTGCACGACGGCGCCGGTGCCGGCCACGCCGACCGCGCCGTCCGTGCCGTCCTCGACCGCCGTGCGCACCGCGTCGACCACGCCGTTGCTGTCGCTGTCGACGGTCTCTCCCGCTGGGACGACGTCGATGAGCGTCAGGCCGTCTCGCTCGCCGCCGACCGAGGCCATGCGCACCCCAGGGGCACCGGATGCGGCGCTGACGGCTGCGTCTGCCTGGTCCGGCGCGACGAGAACCTCGATCGGGGTGAGCACCCCGGTGCCGACTCCGCCGGTCTTCAGCAGCCGCAGCGTGTCGAACGCCGGTCCGCTGCGGGCCAGCGACTGAGTGCCCGTCTGGCCGATCTTGAGTCCGAGCACCGGGGCGGTGACCACACCGAGGACGACCAGGGCGACCCCGGCCGCGAGCCACCGCCGGCGCACGATCATCCGCGACCACGCCGACCAGCCGCGCGCCGCCACCGCGTCGTGCCGGATCCGCGGCCAGTCGACCCTCGGGCCGAACCTCGACAGCAGCGCCGGCAGCAGCGTGAGCACCACCGCGACGCTGACCAGCGGGATGAGCATCCCGCCCAGGCCCATGCTGCGCAGGAACGGCACGGGCACGACGATCAGCGCCAGCAGGCTGATCGCCACCGTGACGCCGGAGGCCAGCACCGCGTGCCCGGCCGTCTGCACCGCCACGACCACGGCCTCGTCGTTCGAGCGCCCGTGGGCGCGCTCCTCGCGCCAGCGCGACACCAGCAGCAGCGAGTAGTCGATCGCGACGCCGAGGCCCACGAGGGCGATGAGGAACTGCACGACGAAGCTGACGTCGGTCAGGTACGTCAGCCCGAGCACCAGCAGGAACGTGGTGAGGATCGAGAAGGCGGCGATCATCAGCGGCACGAACGCCAGGAACGAGGCGAAGACGAACGCCAGCACGGCCAGTGCGCCCAGCGCACCCAGCAGGGTCTCGAGCAGGACGCTCGGCCCCTCGGTCTCGCCCCCGGCCGAGAGCAGGTTGTACGACGTGAGGCCCGCCGTGAGCCCGGCCTGCTCGGCGGCGGTGGTGAGGGCCGGCCCGACCTGCTGCTCGATGCCCGCCTCGAAGCCGCGCGGCTCCGGGCCCTGGACCAGCGCGAAGGTGCTGCGTCCACCATCGGTGACGAAACCGGGGTTGCCGGTGCTGGCCAGGTCGACCACCCGCACCTGCGGGACGGCAGCACGCACCGCGTCGAAGACCCTCGCGATGTCGGCCGAGCGCTCCTGCACCGTGCTGCCCTCGGGCACCTGCACCACGGGCACGAGGGTGTCGGCGCTGCTCGTGCCGAACGCCTCGACCATCTGCTGCTCTGCGGTGTAGCCGGGCTGACCGGGGAGCGAGAAGTCGAAGGTCAGCCGGTCGGTCACCGTGCCGGCCGAGGCCCCACCGGCCACGAGCAGCACCAGCCAGACGACGCCGACGACCAGACGGTGACGCAGCACGAGCCGCGCCAGACGTTCGAGCCCGCTCACCCTGGCACTGTTCCCGTCGGGCGGCATGGAAGAAACCCTAGGGGACCCCCGGCGCAGTCGCCGCCGCGGCGCGAAGAGGCCACCTGCTGTTCGCCGTCCGTCGTCGCGGTCACCCATGGTGGCGGTCGAGCGGCGCCCGAAGGTCAACCAGTGGGGCTGCGCGCAGCCCTCGGTCAGCCGGCGGCGAGGCCGGTCTTGAGGGCAGCGGCGA
>CAXTEJ010000072.1:0-15033 GCA_964243295.1 uncultured Actinomycetales bacterium
GGCTTGGACTGTGGCCGCGGACAGAAAAAGCATTCAACGGCGCGTCGAAGAGACAACAACGGCAGCAGCAGCAGCAGCAATGGCACCGGGCGACCAAGCGTCCGCCGAGTTGGTGGAGGCTTGGGCCAAGGCCTACGGCCTGGCGCCCGATCCGTCCGACGCTTGGGATCACGCCATCAAGGCGGTCGAGGCGGTGCTGATTCCCATCGTCGTTCCGGCGAAGGCGAAGGCGACGCTCGGCGACGTCCTCGGGGCGCTTAAGGCGAACCCCAAGGGCTGGACCTTTGTTCTGGCTACATCCAGCAGTTCCTTGAGTAACGTGGAGACGGTCGAAGGTCTACTGCGGATGATGTGGCCAAACCCTGACCGCCACGGCGGCGGCACATTGACACGTGCCCCGTCGCTTACTGAGGCGGAAGCGGTGGTCCAGATCGCGGTGACCGTAGTCACGTGGGGGCGCGGCGGCGGTCTAGCGAAAAAGTAGTCGTTGGTCCAGCATCGGGCTGAAGGTGGTCCCGGCAGCGACGGGACCGTAACCCGCGAAGCGCCATCGCGCCGGCGACCTTCCGACGCCGGACCACCCGTCGACGCCCCGGCGCGACTACAGCAGATCGTCGGCTGTACGGCGTCGTCGACGATGTGTCTCGCCCCGGGATTGATGGAGGCTCTCAATCCACGGAGGATGAGAGTCATGGCAGCACCACGGAAGTACCCTGACGAGCTGCGGGAGCGGGCGATCCGGTTGGCGGTCGATGCTCGCAAGGATCCGGTCAGCAGGCCGGGGGCGTGCAGGCGGATCGGTGAGCAGCTGGGCATCAACCCCGAGACGCTGCGCGGGTGGGTCACTCAGACTGAGATCGACGACGGCGTGCGACCCGGGACCAGCACTGATGACGCGCAGCGGCTGGTCGAGCTGGAGCGTGAGGTCAAGGAGCTGCGCCGGGCGAACGCGATCTTAAAGTCGGCGTCGGCTTTCTTCGCGGCGGAGCTCGACCGCCCACACCGGTGATCGTCGATTACATCGACGCCAACAAGTCCATGCACGGGGTCGAGCCGATTTGCACCGTCCTGACCGAGGTCGACGTGAAGATCGCCCCGAGCACCTACTACGCCGCCAAGAAGCGTCCACCGTCCACGCGGTCGGTGACCGACGCGACCACCACGGCCGAGATCGCGCGGGTCCACGCGGACAACTACGGCGTCTACGGCGCCCGCAAGGTCCACGCCCACCTGCGCCGCGAAGGTCACCGAGTCGACCGCGGCCACGGGCCCACACCGGTAGCGCGGTGCACCGTCGAGCGGTTGATGCGCGCGGCTGGGTTGCGCGGGGTCACCCGCGCGAAGGGCCCGCGCACCACTGTGCCTGGCGCCGGGCCTGACACTCGCCCGGACCTGGTGCAGCGGGCGTTTACCGCGACGGCCCCTGATCAGCTGTGGGTCGCTGACATCACCTACTGCCGCACCTTCGCCGGGTGGGTCTACGCCGCGTTCGTCGTGGACGTGTTTAGCCGCCGGGTCATGGGCTGGCAGTTGTCCAAGAGCCTGCGCACCGACCTCGCGCTGGACGCTCTCGAGATGGGCATCTGGACCCGCCGCCGCGACGGACACGACGTCACCGGCTTGACCCACCACAGCGACAAAGGCGTCCAATACGTCGCCGTCCGCTACACCCAGCGCCTGGCCGAAGCCGGCGCCGTCGCCTCGGTCGGCTCCACCGGCGACTCCTACGACAACGCCCTCGCCGAGGCGTTCAACTCGCTCTTCAAGGCCGAGCTCGTCCGCAACAAAGGACCCTGGAAGTCCATCGACGACCTCGAGATCGCCGTCGCCGAGTACATCGACTGGTTCAACCACCGACGCCTGCACGGCGAGATCGGCCTAGTCCCACCCGTCGAGCTCGAGGCCGACCACGTACGCCGGCACCCTCAAAACATGGCCTCGGCTACGGTCGAGACGTCAGTTCCGAGCCTCCACTGACCCCGGGGCGAGACAAACCGGAAGGCCCACGCCACCACGGCGTGGGCCTTCCGCCATTCCCGAACGAAACCTAAGGGAATACCCCGGGTGAACGGTGCCTTCAAAAACTGAAACGCCCAAAAGGCCGCCACCCGCCGTCCCTCAACCGCGCCGCCCACCACCGGTTCGCGCCGCAGACGTCCACACAGGCCCGCTGGCAGCCACATCACAGCGACGCACCCCAACCAAAAACCCTGGTCAACAACTCCACTAACCCGGGGAAACCCTCCGAAAAACTGTCCTGTTTCAAGTAGCAGTCTGTAACTCTCGCTCTGCTCTGCTCGGGAGCTGGTCCGGCGTCACCCGACGTCCGAGACCGGTGGGGTCAGTCCATGAGGAGTGCGCTGGCTCGAGGCGCCAGGAAGTGGTCCATCACCAGCTCGGCGGCCCCCTGCGCGGCGACCTGCTCGCTGAGAGCAGAGCCCACCACGGTGAACCCGATCCGCGGCACGACGAGCTCCTGGCGCACGGCGTCCTCGATGATGGGCAGGAAGGTGGTGCTGAGACGGCTCCAGGTGGGGCCACCCATCACGACGCGCGGCACGTCGAGGAAGTTGACGAGCACGCCGATTCCCACGGCAACCCGACGCGCGGCGCGCTCGAGGATGGCCGAGGCCGCCACGTTCCCTGCAGCGGCGAGCTCAGCGAGCCTGGTGCACGCGTCGTCGATCGCCAGGTAGTCCGTCACGTCGGGCAGAGGCATCAAGCCGGCCTGCGTCGCCTGGATGACCAGTGCCTCGGGGACGCAGGCGGCCGCGAGCCCGCCGCGCCGCCCACCCCAGCCGAGGTCCTCGGCCGCGGGGTCGACCAGGATGTCGCCGATCTCGCCGATGTTGTTGCTGACGCCGCGAAGCACCTGACCCCCCGTGACCACCGACGCGCCGACGCCCGACCCCAGGTACACGAACAAGAAGTCGGAGCTCGCCGAGTTGCGCAGCTCCGCCGTCGCCGACGCCGTGACGTCCTTGTCCAGCAGCACCGGCATCCCGGTGGTGTCGTGGAGGTCGGAACGCAGACGCACGTCGTGCCACTTGGGCAGCTGAGGGGGGTTGAGCACGACACCGGTGAGCACGTCGAGCGGCCCGGGCACGGCGACGCCCAGCCCCAGCACCCGGTCCCGGTCGACGCCGCACCTGCGGATCAGGCGCCCGGTGTTCAAGGCGATGAGGGAGGTCATCTCGTCGGGGTTGGTGTCCTGCGGCATGCGGATCTGCTGCTGGTGCCGCACCTCACCGGCCAGGTCCAGGAGCAGCAGGGTCAGCCGCGCCGGGTCGACGTGCACGCCGACGGCGAACGCGCCGTCGCCGTTCACGCTCAGGGGGATGCTGGGCCTGCCGCGCGCCGGGTCGCTCGGTGCGCTCTCGTAGACCATCTCCGCCTCGATCAGCCGCCGGGCGATGTTGGAGATGGTCTGCGAGGACAGTCCGCAGGTGCGCTGCAGCTCGGCCCGGCTCCGGCCAGGCTCGCGACGGATCAGGTCGAGCACGACCGCCTGGTTGTAGTCGGCCAGGCGCAGGAGGTTGCTGCCTCTGAGCACGTCACCCTCCCTCGGGTCAGCCGGCCGCACGCACGTCGGTCGTCTGACTGTCCCAGGCTATCCACCAGATGGGCGAAGTCGAGCGGGTCTCAACCGACATCGGCAACGGCCGCTCGTGGCCCGCACGCGTTCTCGCGCAACGACCCTTGACTGCCGTGCCCCGATGGCTTAGCGTCCAGCCCAGGCTTTTTCCCATCGATTAGGCAATGTGGCCAACGGGAGCAAGCAGGAGAGGTACGCAATGAAGCGCACTCGCGTGATCGCTGCTCTCGCAGCCTGCACGGTCGTCGGGCTGAGCGCCTGCTCCAGCGGCAGCAGCAGTAATGATGCCGGCAGCGACGGCAGCGACGGCCCTGTCACCATCTCCATGATCGAGTTCCAGCAGACCCGCATCGACACGGTCCGCAAGCTCCTCCCTGGGTTCGAGGCGGAGATGCAGAAGCAGGGCAAGGACATCAAGGTCAACCTGGTCGCCGACGTCCTGACCGACGAGCAGTTCAAGACCAAGATGACCCAGCAGCTCATCGCCGGCCAGGCTCCGGACCTCCTCAACCTGGGCGACAGCGTCGTCCCCGGTTTCGCCGGCGCCGGTTACTTGGCTCCTCTGGACGACGACCTCGAGAAGTGGGACGGCTGGGGCCACTACTTCCCGCAGTTCAAGAAGGCGATGGTCCGCCAGGACGGCCACATCTACGCCTTGGTCCACGACACCGGGGTCCAGAACCTGTTCTACCGCAAGGATGTGCTGACCAAGGTCGGTGTCGACACGAACCAGCCCGCGACGTGGGACGACCTGATCGCCCGACTCGTCCAGGTCAAGGAGAAGACCGGCGACACCCCGATCGTCATCCCTGCCGGTAGCGCGTGGGGTGGCGGGACGTGGAACGAGGGGTTCCAGCCGATCCTCGGGGGCACGGACACGAAGTACTACGACATCGAGTCCGGGAAGTGGGACCTCAAGAGCAGCGGGTTCCCTGCGGTCTTCGACCTGTACAGCGAGCTGTACTCGAAGGGGCTGCTGCCCGTCCAGGATCTGCAGAACCCCAACCCCTGGGAGCCGACCAAGTACGTCAAGTTCCCGGCGGGCAAGATCCAGGTCGCTGCGCAAGGCACCTGGGGTTGGAAGTTCGACTGGGGACCGGACGGCGCCACCCCCATCCCCGACCTCACCACCAAGGTCGACACCTGGCAGTACCCCGGGCTGCGCGACGGCGACAAGCCTTTCGGCTGGAGCGGCCTCGGTTTCGGCTACGCGATCCCGGCCAAGTCGCAGCACAAGGACGCAGCGATGCTCCTCGCCGAGTACCTCTCCAGCGGTGAGCCGGTCGCCCAGCAGCTCGTCGCCTCCGGTGCAGCGGCCACGCGAGACGACCTCGCCGACGTGAAGCCGTACGCGGACGAACCGAAGCTGCTGCAGGCGGCCAAGGACCTCGAGACCAGCGTCTACGTGCCGACGGGAGACGGTTTCGACCAGGTCGCGCAGGCCATCGCGGCTTCGACCGAGCTCATCATCAGCGGCGAGGCGGACGGCGCGCAGGCCTATGACGCGTTCGTGAAGGACGCGACGGACCTGCTCGGCCCCAACCTGGTCAAGTAGTGTCCTCGATCGCCAGCTCAGCCGCTTCGGCGGCGGCGGCCCCACCACGGCCGGCGTCGTCGAAGCGGCGGGTGCGACGCACCTGGCCGCTGGTCCTGCTCCTGCTCGGCCCCGCAGCCCTGCTGATCGTCGTCTTCATCCTGGGTCCCGCCGTCTACGGCATGTACCTCAGCCTCACCAACAAGCAGCTGACCGGGTTCGCGGCCCGTGACACGAAGTTCGTCGGCCTCGACAACTACTCCTACCTGCTGAGGAACGCGGACTTCCTGGCGTCGCTCGGCCACACCGGTGAGTTCGTCCTCTACTCCGCGATCATCGGCCAGACCGTGCTCGGCATGGTCGCGGCGATCCTGCTCAGCCGGCCCTGGATCCGGGGCAAGGGCGTCGTCGGCGCCGCCATCCTGATGCCCATGATCGTGCCCGAGGTGGTGGCTTCTCTCACCTGGGCGAGCGTGCTGTCGAACGGCTCGGAGGGCACGCTGAACCGGCTGACCGGCGTCTTCGGTGCCACGTCGACGGACTGGCTGCAGGTCGTGCCCCTGGCGTCGGTGATCACCGTGAACATCTGGCGCGGCATCGCCTTCGCCATGATCATGTTCCAGGCCGCGCTCGAGGACGTACCGGCCGAGCTCATCGAGGCCGCACGGATGGATGGAGCCCATGCCGTGCAGGTGTTCCGGCACGTCACGCTCCCCCTGATCCGTGGCCCGGTGTTCCTTTACCTCCTTCTCACCACCATCAGCACGGTGGGTGTCTTCGGACTCGTCTACTTCCTCACACAGGGCGGTCCCGGCGGTGACACCCAGATCTCCGCGATCTACATCTACGAGCGCGCCCTGCAGTTCTCCCAGATCGGGATCGGCAGTGCCGCGTCCATGATCCTGCTGGCCATCGTGCTGGTCCTGGGTCTGACGTACGTGCGCCTCGCGAAGGTGGAGGTCTGACATGGCGTCCGTCATCACCAGGCCCGGGTCGCCTCAGCAAGCCGTGCCCGCGCAACGCCTTCGCGGTGGACGTCGTCTCACCGCGGCCGACGTCGTGCAGCGGGTGCTCGCCTACACGCTCATCGGTCTCCTGGTCGTCTTCTGCCTCGTGCCCTTCACCTGGGTCGCGCTGAGCGCCGTCGACGCGCAGGCCGGACCGAACGTCCAGCTGCCGTCGTTGTCCTTCGAGAACTTCACGCGGTTCTTCACGAGCTCCGCGACCCCGCGCTTGCTGGTCAACAGCCTCATCATCGGGATGGGGGCGACGGCGCTGAACCTCCTCCTCGGGTTGGCGGGCGGGTATGCACTCGCTCGATTCGAGTTCCGGGGTCGTCGCGTCTTCATGTTCGGCATCCTGCTGATCAGGGTCATCCCTGCCCCGGCGACGATCGTGGCGCTCTACCTGATCATGGTGAACTTGAAGCTCGCCAACACGTTGTTCGGGCTGATCCTCGTCGAGGCAGTGCTCCAGCTCCCGGTGACGCTGTGGTTGCTCAAGGGGACGATCTCCGCCGTTCCCATCGAGCTGGAGGAGGCGGCCTGGGTCGACGGCAGCACGCGTGTGCAGGCGATCTGGCGGATCGTGCTGCCGCTCGCGGGGCCCGGCCTCGGCGCCGCCGCCATGCTGACGTTCATGGGCGTCTGGGGCGACTTCCTGACGCCGCTCGTGATGCTGCAGAGCCAAGAGCTCTACCCGCTCTCGATCGGGCTGTTTCGTGCCTTCAGCGAGCGCAACCAGGTCGACTGGGGACTTCTTGCCGCCAGCTCGGTGGTTTACGTGGTGCCGCCGACCGTCCTGTACGTGTTCGTGCGCAAGCACTTGCTCCGCTCCAGCCTCGGCGGCGCGGTGAAGGGATGACCCCCAGCATGATCGATCGCCCACAAGGTTCGGACCACTCCGCATGACCGACGACCTCAACCCGAACGGTCGGGTGCGCCTGGACGCCGCGGCGCTGGCGATGCAGCGCGTCCGTCGATTCACCCGCTTCCGCATCGAGCCTGCCGTCTACCGGGAGGCGCGCCCCGTCGAGGTCAGTGCGTGGACGGTCGGTGGGGAGCCGGTGCCCTTCGCGGAGGCGCTGACGCAGAAGTTCGAGCCGGTGGCGCTGGGAACGCCCTGGGGTCGGCCGTGGGACACCGTGTGGTTCGACGTGCGTGGCGAGGCGCCGGCCGATTGGGCACCGGAGGAGACCGAGCTCGTGGTCGACCTCGGGTTCACGAGCGAGCAGCCGGGATTTCAGGCGGAGGGCACGGCGTACCGCTGCGACGGCTCGATCGTCAAGGCGATCGAGCCCCTCAACGCCTGGGTGCCGCTGCCGGAGCCTGGCCCGTTCCGGCTGCTGCTGGAGGCGGCGGCCAACCCGGTGGTGCAGGTGCCGCACGAGTATGAGCCGACCGTGCTGGGAGACAGGGCCACGTCCGGCGAGGAACCGCACTACCGGCTGGCGCGGCTCGAGGTCGCGCGCCGTGACCTGGTGGTGTGGGAGCTGCTGCAGGACGTCGTGGCGCTCGACGGGCTGGTCGACGTGCTGCCCCCCGACGGGGCCCGGCGCGCTGCCATCGTGCACGCGCTCGAGCGGATGGTCGACGTCATGGACCCCGATGACGTGCCGGGGACGGCGGTTCACGGCCGCGAGGTGCTCGCACCGGTGCTGGCGACGACCGCCCCGGGGAGTGCACTGCGCGTGTCCGCGGTCGGTCACGCCCACATCGACTGCGCCTGGCTGTGGCCGACCCGCGAGACGGTGCGCAAGGTGGCGCGGACGTTCGCCAACGTGCTCGACCTGATCGAGCGCGATCCGGCGTTCGTCTTCGCCGCCTCCTCCGCGCAGCAGTACGCCTGGCTCAAGGACAGCCAGCCGGAGCTGTTCCAACGGGTTCGCGGTGCGGTAGCGGCGGGACGCATCAGGCCCGTGGGCGGCATGTGGGTGGAGTCGGACACCAACATGCCGAGCGGTGAGGCCCTCGCCCGGCAGTTCGTGGTGGGCAAGCGGTTCTTCCTGGAGGAGCTCGGCGTGGAGACCGACGAGGTGTGGCTCCCGGACTCCTTCGGCTACAGCGCCGCGCTGCCGCAGATCGCACGTGCTGCGGGAGCCCGGTACTTCGTGACGCAGAAACCTTCGTGGAACGAGACCAACCGGATCCCCTTCTCCAGCTTCCAGTGGGAAGGCATCGACGGCTCCCGGATCTTCACGCACCTGCCGCCGGCCGACACGTACAACTCCGATCTCGGCGCTCAGGATCTGGCGCGCGCTGAGCGGACCTTCAGCGAGAAGGGCGTCGCCTGCGAGGTGCTCGGCCTGTTCGGCTGGGGCGACGGTGGCGGAGGACCCACGCGCGAGATGCTGGCGATGGCTGCGCGCAAGCGCGACCTGGACGGGTCTCCGCGGGTCGTGCTCAGCGACCCCCACTCGTTCTTCACGGCGGCGGAAGCAGAGCTGACCCACCCCCCGGTGTGGGTGGGGGAGATGTACCTCGAGCTGCACCGCGGCACGTTGGTGTCGCAGCAGAGGACCAAGCGGGGCAACCGGCACAGCGAGGCTCTGCTGCGGCAGGCCGAGCTGTGGGCCGCGACGGCGAGCATCCTGCGCGGCACGCCGTACCCCTCGGCCGAGCTGGCGGATGCCTGGCGCACCGTGCTGCTCCAGCAGTTCCACGACATCCTCCCCGGCACGTCCATCGCCTGGGTCCACCAGGACGCCGAGGTGGGGTACGCGCGCGTCGCGGCGCTGCTCGGTGTGGTCATCGACACCGCGGTCGCTGCGCTGACCGGGGGCGGCGACACCCCGCTCGCGGCGAACGCGGGACCCTTGGCGCAGCAGGGCGTCGCGGCGATGGGGATCGGGCCGATCGTGGCTCCCGAGCCTGTCGTGCCGCGCGCGGACGGCGACCTGCTCGTGCTCGAGGACTCCGTCCTGCGGGTGGTGGTGGACAGCAGGGGAGCGCTCGTCTCCGTGCGGGACCTCGCTGTCGGCCGCGAGATGCTGCCCGAGGGTGTGGCCGGTGGTGTGCTGCAGCTGCTGCGGGACACGCCGCGCGAATGGGATGCGTGGGACATCAACGAGGAGGACCAGCGCTCCGGGCGCGAGCTGCTCGATCCGGTCTCCGTGCTCGTCGACGCCGATGCGGTCGTCGTGCGTCACGAGGTCGGCGCGTCGACGATCGACGTGCGCATCCGGTTGGTCGACGGCCGTATCGACCTGGCGTTCGACATCGACTGGCGCGAGTCGCAGAAGCTGCTGAAGCTGGCGTTCCCGCTCGACGTCCGGGCGGACCGCGCTGCCTCGGAGATCCAGTTCGGTCACCTGCACCGGCCCATCCACCGGAACACGTCCTGGGACGCGGCACGGTTCGAGACCGTCGCGCATCGCTGGATCCAGGTGGGCGAGCCGTCGTGGGGGGTCGCGATCGCCAACGACGTGGTCTACGGCCACGACCTGCGCACCGTGTCAGCGCCGTCCGGGCGACCCATGGTGGTGGCGAGGCTGTCGTTGCTACGTGCGCCGCGCTACCCGGATCCGACTGCCGACCAGGGCGCGCACACCTTCACCGTCAGCCTGCGCCCCGGTGGCATCCCGGAGGCGATCGCGGACGGCTACCGGCAGAGCCTTCCGCCGCAGCCCACGCACGGCACACCGGTGACGCCGCTGCTCGTGGTGTCCGACCCCGCGGTCGTCGTCGAGGCGGTCAAGCTGGCTGAGGACGGCAGCGGAGACCTGGTGGTGCGGCTCTACGAGGCGCACGGCAACCGTTCGTCGACGACGCTGACGACCTCGATCGACTGGGACTCGGTGCAGGCGACCGACCTGGTCGAGCGTGCCAGCGAGGGGACGGCCGTCCGCACCACGTCGCTGCGTCGGGTCGACCTGGAGCTTCGGCCGTTCGAGCTGCTGACCTTGCGGTTCCGCGCGCCACGCGCCGTGCGTTGAGCGCCCCACGGCCGATCGCCCGAGCTGCCGATCATGGCGCTCCCGCGCCCGACCTGGGCGAACCCCGAGACGGAGCCCCCGTGCCGACGAGCTCTCCCACCGCCCCGAGCACGCCCCCTGCGGAGTCCTGGCCCGACGTCTTCGTGCACCTGACGGTGGCCGGCGTGAGCGTCCTGCTCGACGCGACCGAGGGCCGGCTGCCCGCGGTCGTGCACTGGGGCTCCTCCCTCGGACCGCAGACGAACGACGACGTCACCGCGCTCACCATCGCCGCCGTGGAGCCGGCGGCCGGAAACGTCGTCGACCAACCTGTCCGCCTGGCGATGCTTCCCGAACACCACGCGGGCTGGGAGGGGAAGCCGGGCGTGGCCGGACACCACGACGGCGCCGACTGGTCACCCAGGTTCGAGGTGACGTCGGTCGACGTCGCCGCCGGCGCCGACGTGCGCCGCGACGGCCGCCTGGTCGAGACGGGGCCGGCTGTCGTGCTGTTCCACGCCCGCGACGACGAGGCGCGGTTGCACCTCCTGCTCGAGGTCGAGCTGTTGGCCAGCGGTCTCTTGCGTGCCCGGGCGGAGCTCACGAACGCCGGCTCCGCGACCTACACCGTCACCGACGTGAACCTCGCGCTGCCGATCCCGGCTCAGGCCCGCGAGTGCCTTGACTTCGCCGGCCGCTGGAGCAAGGAGCGCATCCCGCAGCGTCACGACCTCGTCATCGGCATCCACGAGCGCGAAGGTCGCAAGGGGCGCACCGGCCCCGACGCCGCAACGGTCCTCAGCGTGGGCGTGCCCGGATTCTCGTTCCGGCACGGCGAGGTGTGGGGTGTCCACGTCGCCTTCAGCGGCAACCACCGCCACTACGCCGAGCGACTTCCCACCGACGCCCAGGTCATCGGTGGGGGAGAGCTGCTGCTTCCGGGCGAGATCCGGCTCACGGAGGGTGTGAGCTATCGCGGGCCATGGCTGTACGGGGCGTACGGCGAGGGGTTGGACGACCAGGCGCACCGGTTCCACCGGTTCCTGCGCGGCCGCGAGCACCACCCCTCGCGGCCTCGCCCCGTGACGCTCAACGTCTGGGAAGCCGTCTACTTCGACCACGACCTCGATCGGCTGCTCGACCTCGCCGACCGCGCGGCCGCCCTGGGCGTGGAGCGCTACGTGCTCGACGACGGCTGGTTCGAGGGACGCCGGGACGACCACCGGGGCCTCGGCGACTGGACCGTGGACCGGGAGGTCTGGCCCGAAGGCCTGTCGCCGATCGTCGACCACGTCACCGGTCTGGGAATGGAGTTCGGGCTCTGGTTCGAACCCGAGATGGTCAGCGAGGACAGTCATCTCGCGAGAGCGCACCCCGAGTGGGTGATGCAGACCGGCGGGCGGCTCCCGCTCCGTGCCAGGCACCAGCAGGTGCTCGATCTCGGCATCGCCGCGGCGTACGAGCACGTCCTGGAGCGGATGTCGAGCCTGCTGACCGAGTACGACATCGCCTACGTCAAGTGGGACCACAACCGCGACCTCATCGACGCTGGCACGTTCCCGACCGGGGCGGCAGGCGTGCACGAGCAGACGCTCGCCGCCTACCGGTTGATGGACGAGCTGAGGCGCCGGTTCCCGCGGCTGGAGATCGAGTCCTGCTCATCGGGTGGTGCGCGCGTCGACCTGGGTGTCATCGAGTGGACCGACCGGGTCTGGGTGAGCGACTGCGTCGACCCGCTCGAACGTCAGCAGATGAACCGCTGGACGATGCAGCTGCTCCCGCCAGAGATGCTCGGCTCGCACGTCGGCTCCGGCGTGAACGAGACCACTGGGCGCTGGCACGCGCTGTCCTTCCGGGCCGGCACGGCGGTTTTCGGTCACTTCGGCATCGAGTGGGACCTCGCGACGGCGAGCGAGCAGGAGAATCAGGATCTCGCCGCATGGGTCGAGCTCTACAAGCGGTACCGCGCGCTGATGCACACCGGCGACCTGGTGCGGGCGGACGAGACCGACCCGACCCTGCAGGTCTACGGGGTCGTCGCCGCGGACGCGACGGAGGCGCTGATGTTCCTCGCCTTCGTCGGGCGCTCGGACGTCTCGCCGCGCGGGCGCTTCACGCTGCCAGGCCTTGACCCGGACCGGCGCTACCGCGTCGCCCCGCTGGTCGTGGGCTCGCCCGACCACGGCCGTGGCGAACCGCCGTGGTTCGGGGACGGTTCCGGGGTGGTCCTGAGCGGGCGAGCGCTCGCTGTCGCCGGGCTGCGCGCCCCGGCATCGCTGCCGGAGCGGGTGGTCGTCCTCCAGGTCACCGAGGTGTAGGCGCGCACCGCGCGTCTTCGGCGACGCCGAGCTGTCTCCTATCGAGCTAGGTGAGGACGTCGAGCTGTCGGCTTGCGGGTGGGGTCGCTGCCGGGCTCGTCACACCGTCCTTCTTCAGGACATGGAACCGACGGCGATGTAGAAGGCGGCCCCGAAGGCCGCGAGCAGGCCGCTGAGGGTCACCGCTGACGCGACGAGCGCGTGGTTGACGCGGTAGACGCGACTGGCACCCCGGTAGACGACGGCGGCGACCAGGAAGGCGACCGGGGCGAGGTACAACGTGATGAGAAACCCCAAGCCGACGATGACCGCGCTCGCAGCAGCCAGCGACACGGCTCGGCGCGGGGACACGTCCTGGCGCACCAGTGCGTAGGCCACACCTGCTGCTGCGGCGCTGAAGCACACGGCGAGGGCGGTGATCTCCGCAGTGCTGGAGGTGGACGCCCACCACAAGCTCGCTCCGACGCAGACGGCGCACGCGGCGGCTGCCGACGCGGCCAGCCAGCGCGGGCGCTTGCCGTCGAGCAGCCGGTACACGACAGCGCCGGCTGTCGCGGTGAAGGCAGTGAAGAGAAGCGAGATGAGGTCCATGGTCGTCTTTCGTGTCCGCTTGTCGCCGGTGTCGCCGACATGTCGGAACCTACGTGGTCCTCGCTCGCGGCGGTGGTGCGATACCGACTCGCGTACGTCGACGTCGGTCGCCGTAGGTCCACGCCTTCCTGCCGTCGGCGAGGGGCGTGAGCCAGTCCGTCGTCGCTGTCCGACTGCGAACGGCCGGGACCTGCAGATGACGTCCCTCATCCGACGGTGCGGGCCGACGATGTCAGTCGTCGTCCCGGGCCAGCTCGCCGACGACACTGATCACGCTGCCCGAGCGGTGGGCCGCGACCCGTGGAAGACGTCTTCGTCTGAAGGTCGCGTGGCTGCGCGATCCAGCCCGGTCAGTGGTGGGTGCGGGCCAGGTCGTGCCGGGCGGCGGGGTCCTTGCTGCCCAGGTGGGTGTGACCGAAGCCCTGGTCGTACGTGACGCCGTAGCCGAGGAGGCGGTCCAGGCCGACGTGGACCAGGCCGATGGCGCCGGCGACGGTGAGGGCGGTGAGGTCCCAGCCCAGTCCCGCGGCCAGCAGCGCCACCGGCAGGGGCGCAGTGTGCGCCAGGTCGTACGTCCACGCACCCACCCGGTTGCCGGCGAGGTAACCGAACATCGAGAGGTCGGGGACGAGAACGAGCGCCGGGACCAGCCACCAGGCCGCGCCGGTGGGGGCGTAGACGACGAGGGCGGTTGCGGCGATGGCGAGCCCCTCGACTCTCAACCACGTCCGGGGCCGGCCGGTGACCACGCCCGGTGCCGCGGTGTCGGCCGCAGGTCCGGGTGCCCCCGACGTCGCCGGTACGTCCCCGGACGCGGCGGTGGAGTCGTCCAGGGCGGTCCGGGTGTCGGACAGGGTGCTGCTCATGTCGGTGCTCCAGTCGTGTGTGGTCGGTGGCGCGATGGGTGGGGGTCGCTGTCGTGGGAGGTGGGCGGGGAGGGTCGCCTCGTGGCGGTGGGGGTGGCTACTTCGGGGGCTTGGCGCGCAGGCCGAGGTCGACGAGGTCGATGAGCCAGTCGAAGCTCTCCTCGGTGGCGGTGCCCCACTGGAAGCCGCCGCCCGCTTCGATGGTGGCGAAGCCGTGGAAGATGCTGCGCAGCGCGCGCAAGGCGTGGGTCGTGTCGGCGGGGGCGATGTCATAGCCGCGAAGAACGGCGACGAACGGCTCGATCCCCCGCGCTGCGGCGACGGCGACCGGGTCGTCGGGGCCGGTGAGCTCGAGGCCGATGGTGGCGGCGTACCGGCCCGGGTGGGCGAGGACGAAGTTGCGCAGCGCACGGGCTGCGGCCCGCAGGGCTTCACGGCCCGCGCGGCCCTGGATGGCCGCTCCGATCGCGTCGGCGGCCTCGTGGAGGGCGAGGGCCGCGATGCGGCGGTTGAGGTCGTCCTGGCTGGTGACGTGCTTGTAGAGCGACGGGGTGCGCACCCCGACCCGCTCGGCCAGCTGGCCCATGGTGAGCTCGGCGAAGCCGATCTCGTCGGCGAGGTCGGCGCCGGCCGCGACGACCGCGGCCGTGCCCAGGCCTGCCCTAGGCACGGGCGTCGGCCAGGAAGGTCAGCATCGAGGTGGCCACCTCGGTGGGGAACTGGACGTGCGGGTAGTGCCCCGCACCCGTGACCATGTCCAGGCGGCCCAGACCGGCGGGCAGGTCGGCGACGATGGCCTCACCCTCCGCCTGCGGGGAAGCCCAGTCGCAGTCAGCGCTGCCCTGCACGACCAGCACCGGGCAGCGCACGTTGCCCAGCTGCGCCCCGGCGTCGGTGGGAGGGGTCTTACCCATCGCCTGCAGGGCCTTCATCCGGCCCGGCTCGGCGAGCATCGTGGTGATCTGGCCCAGCCGGGCGTCCCAGTCGGCAGGCTTGGTGCCGGGGTAGGCGACGTCGAGGTACTTGACCCACTGCTTCGTGCTCCCCAGCAGGGTGGTGCCGAGCAGGCGGGGCATGCCGCGCCGGACGGAAGCCACCTTCAGGTCACCCAGGCTCATCGACTGCTTGCGGGTGAACGGCGCCAGCTCGACCACCGCGGTGACCAGCTCCGGTGCCGTCGCCGCGGCGATGGTGACCGCCCCGCCGGCGATGGAGTG
>CAXTEJ010000073.1:0-14982 GCA_964243295.1 uncultured Actinomycetales bacterium
CACCCGCCACCCCGAACCACCCCTGCCCTGGCACCAGCACACCGACCTCGACCCAGGCGAACCACCAGGTGGCCATCACGAGCACCCGGCCGAAGCGACCGCCGACCTGGCACCCCTCCACCTCGGCGAGTGCTGCCAGGACGCCGCCAGCCACGACGGCTTCGCCGGCCACGACGACACCACTAGGTGCGGCACCTTCGCGCACCGCGCCGCCGCTACGACGTGCCCCCAGTGCCTCGCCGGGCGCGACGCGAGCACGGTCGAGGTGTCGATGAGCCAGGCTCTTGTCGAGTACGCGAGCTCTCATGGAGTCAGGGCCGACGGGTCACCACCGGCCGAGCCGCCACCGTTCTGAACGAGCCACCACCCGCCGAGCCACCACTGGCGGAGCCACCACTGGCGGAGCCACCACCGGACCAGCCACCACCGGACCAGCCACCACCGGACCAGCCACCACCCGCCGAGCCACCACTGGCGGAGCCACCACCGGACCAGCCACCACCGGACCAACAACCACCGGCCGAGTCACCACCGTCTGAGTGAGCGGCCACCGGCCGAGCCACCACCGTCCTGAGCGAGCCACCACAGGCCAAGCCACCACCGTCATGACGAGCTACGGCCTCGAGCCGCCGACCCTGCGGCGTGCGCTGCCCGACGCCCCGCAGTCCCGCCACCGGCGCGGTGGGCCCTCAGCCGCGCAGTGCCTGGTCGAGGTCGGCCCAGAGGTCCTCGACGTCCTCGATGCCGACCGAGAGGCGCAGCAGCGACTCGGGCACGGTGACCGCCTCGGCGCTGTGACGCCGCCGGCGCTCGAGGGTCGACTCGACGCCGCCGAGGCTGGTGGCGTGCAGCCACAGCGCGGTGGCACCGCAGACCCGCTCGGCCTCGACGGCGTCGGACAGCTCGACGGCGAGGATCGCACCCGGGCCGCGCATCTGCCGCGCGGCGAGGGCGTGGCCGGGGTCGTCGGGCAGCGAAGGGTGGCGAACGCGCCTCACGGCGGGGTGCGCGGCCAGGCGGCGGGCCAGCTCGACGGCGTTGGTCTGGGAGCGCTCCATGCGCAGCGCCAGCGTGCGCACTCCGCGCAGAGCGAGGTAGACCTCCTGCGGGCCGGCGATCGCACCGTGGAGCCGGCGGTGGGCGCGCAGCCGGGCGCCGAGCTCGCGTCCGCGGTCGTCGGTGCCGGTGACGGTGGCGCCGAGCACCACGTCCGAGTGCCCAGCCAGGAACTTGGTCACCGAGTGCACGACGACGTCGGCGCCGAGCGACAGCGGCTGCTGCACCAGGGGTGTGGCGAAGGTGTTGTCGACGACGCTGAGTGCTCCGGCGGCCCGGGCGGCGGCCGTGCAGGCCTGCAGGTCGGCGATCTCGAGCATCGGGTTGGTCGGCGACTCCAGCCACACCAGGGCCGCGCCCTCGGCAGCCTGCGCCACCGCGCCGGCGTCCGCGACGTCGACCGGCCGCAGCTCGACGCGGCCGGCCGCGGCGGCGGCCTGCAGCAGCGCCGACGTCCCGCTGTAGGCGTGCTGCGGCACGACCACGACCGATCCGTCGGGCACCAGTGCGCACGCCGCGCTGATCGCGCCCATGCCCGAGGCGAAGACCAGGGCCTCGCCGCCCTCGAGAGCACCGAGGGTCGCCTCGAACGCCTGCCACGTGGGGTTGTCGGTGCGGCCGTAGTCGACCGGCCCGTCGGCGACGTACGTGGAGGTCAGCCACACCGGCTCGTTGACCGATGCACCGGGCGCACGGGCGGGACGGCCTGCGGCGACGGCGACGGTGGCGGGCGAGAGGCGGGCGGGTCGGGTCGTCACGTCCGCAGGCTATCTGCGCCCGGCCGGTACTGTCGGATCGCCATGAGCGACCCCACCCGCGCAACCACGAGCGCCTCCACCACCGCAACCACGAGCGACCCCAGCAGCGCAACCACGAGCAACCCCACGAGCGCCCCCGCCAGCGAACCCGACGACGCCGCCACCCCGCCCCGCCGCCCCCGCGTCGCGGTGGTCTTCGGCGGCCGCTCGAGCGAGCACGCGGTGAGCTGCATGACCGCGGCCGGGGTGCTGCGCGCGCTCGACCGCGAGCAGTGGGACGTCGTCCCGGTCGGCATCGCCCGCGACGGCCGCTGGGTGCTCGCCGCCGACGACCCCGCGGCGCTCGAGGCCCGCGACGGGACGCTGCCCGAGGTGTCGACCGACGGGCCAGGGGTGCTGGTGCCGACCAGCACCGGCGACCGGGCGCTGCTGACGCTGCGCCCGGGCGAGGTGCCGGCCACCCTCGGGCAGGTCGACGTGGTGCTGCCGCTGCTGCACGGCCCGTTCGGCGAGGACGGCACCCTGCAGGGCCTGCTCGAGCTCGGCGACGTCCCGTACGTCGGCTCCGGCGTGCTCGCCTCAGCCGCCGGCATGGACAAGCACTACATGAAGGTGCTGCTGGCGGGGCACGGCCTGCCCGTCGGTCCGTACGTCGTGATCCTGCCGCGGCAGTGGGAGAGCGACCCCGACACCGCGCTGGCTGCGGCCGGTGAGCTGGCGCTGCCGCTGTTCGTCAAGCCCGCCCGCGCCGGGTCAAGCATGGGCATCACCCGCGTCGATCGGCTCGACGACCTCCCCGCGGCCGTCGAGGCCGCCCGCCGGCACGACCCGAAGGTCGTCGTCGAGTCCGGCATCGTAGGTCGCGAGCTCGAGTGCGGTGTGCTGCAAGACCTCGACGGCACCCCGCGGGCCAGCGAGCTCGGCGAGGTCGAGGTGGTGAGCGGCCACGCGTTCTACGACTTCGAGGCCAAGTACGCCGGCACGGACGACGTCCGGCTGTCCTGCCCCGCCGACGTCCCGGCGTCCGCCCGCGAGGCGGTGCAGGCGATGGCGCTCAAGGCGTTCGAGGTCATGGGCTGTGAGGGGCTGGCCCGCGTCGACGTGTTCCTGACCCCGGACGGCGGGGTGGTCGTCAACGAGATCAACACGATGCCCGGGTTCACCCCGCACTCGATGTACCCGCGGATGTGGGCCGCCACCGGTGTGACCTACCCCGAGCTCGTCGACCGGCTGCTGCGCCTGGCGCTCGCGCGACCCACCGGCCTGCGCTGAGGCGTCGTCCTCGGCTGCTGGAGCGCTGAGACCTAGGCGCTGCAGCGCTTCCGGCCCTGCGGCAGCGTCGCGACCACCGTCGACAGCGCCGGCAGCCGCAGGGCCTCGGGCGCGTAGGCGTGCGGCACGAGCACTTGCACCGCAGGTGAGCGGCCGTCGGTGGTGAACGCGAGGCCGTCACCGCCGAGCTCGACGGCCACCCAGTCCTCGCCGTTCGCCTCGACGCACGTCTGCGCCACGGCCGGCTCACGCACGCCGCACAGCCACACGACCGCAGGGTCACCCCAGGCGGCCACGGCGGGGGACGACGAGCTGGTGGGGCGCCGGTCGAGGCTGCCGAGCCGCTGCGGCAGGGCTCGCGCCAGCCGGGCGCACGCCGGGTCGGACGCCGAGGGGGGAGTGCGCACCTGCAGCGGACGGCTCAGCAGCAGCGCCACCGGCACCGCGACGGCCGCGACGAGCACCGCGAGCAGCACACCGACGACCGGCAGCGGGAGCGACCCCAGCCGGTCGCGGAGCCGCTCGCGGCTCAGACGTGGACGACCGTGCACGTGAGGGTGCGGGTGATGCCCACGACCTCCTGGATGCGGGCGATCACCAGCTTGCCCAGCTCGTCGACGTTGCTGGCCTCGACGCGCGCGATGACGTCGTAGGGACCGGTGACGTCCTCGGCCTGCACCACGCCGGCCACGTCGGCGACCGCAGCGGCGACCGCCGCGGCCTTGCCCACCTCGGTCTGGATCAGCACGTATGCCTGGACCACTCGTGATCTCCTGCCTCGCCCATCGCGCCCACGTCGCGGCCCGGCGGGCGGCGAGAGCCGAACGGTACCGTGCCGGGGTGCCCGGCCCCGTCCACAGCGCTGTCTCCGACGCCACCCGTGCCACGGGCCCGCTGCTGCAGGACGTCGGCGAGGCGGGCCTGCTCGCGGCCCTCTTTCCGCTGCTGCCGCCCGGTGCCGCCACCTTGCTCGGCCCCGGCGACGACACCGCGGTGCTGAGCGCCCCCGACGGCAGGGTCGTGGCCACCACCGACGTGCTCGTCGAGGGCCGAGACTTCCGCCGCGACTGGTCGACCGGCACGGACGTCGGCGCCAAGGCGGCGGCCCAGAACCTCGCGGACGTCGCCGCCATGGGCGCCGTCCCGACCGGCCTGCTCGTGGGGCTGGTGGCCCCCGGCGACCTGCCCGTCGCGTGGGCGCTCGACCTGGCGCGCGGCCTCGCGGCCGGCTGCGAGGGCACCGGTGCCGGCGTGGCCGGGGGCGACCTGTCGAGCGGGCGCGACATCGTCGTCGCGGTCACCGCGCTGGGCGACCTGCAGGGGCGCGACCCGGTCCTGCGCAGCGGCGCGCGCCCCGGTCAGGACGTCGCGATCGCCGGCGTGCTCGGCCGGTCGGCGGCCGGCTGGCGGGCGCTCGAGCTGCTGGGCGCCGACGCCGAGGCCCGGCTGCCCGCCCTGGTGGCTGCGCACCGGCGTCCGACCCCGCCGTACGACGCGGGGCCCGAGGCGGCTCGGGCCGGCGCCACCGCGATGCTCGACGTCAGCGACGGCCTGCTGCGCGACGCCGGGCGGATCGCCGCCGCCAGCGGCGTCGTGCTCGACCTCGACGCGCAGGCGCTGTCGCGGTTCGTCGACCCGCTGCGCGAGGCCGCCGCGCTGCTCGGCGCCGACCCCTGGGCCCTCGTGCTCGCCGGCGGTGAGGACCACGGGCTGCTCGCGACCTTCCCGGCCGGCTCGGCGCCGCCGTCCTTCACCGTCATCGGCCGGACGTCGGCACCGGGCGACAGCGGCCACGTGGTGCTCGTGGGTGGCCGCGAACCCAGCACCTCACCCGGCTGGGACCACTTCGGCGGCTAGAACGCGTCGCCGGTGCGCCACGACATCTCCTGCAGCTCCCAGCTGTTGCCGTCCGGGTCGGCGAAGCCGGCGTGGCGGACGCCGCCGCCGAGGTCCTGCACCTCGGTGACCTCCACGCCCCGGCCGACGAGCTCGACGCGCGCGGCGTCGATGTCGGCGACGACCAGGTGCAGGCCGCGCTGGGTGCCGGGCTGCATGTCGGTGTAGGCGCCGAGGCCCGTGCCCATCGAGATCGAGCAGCCCGACCCCGGCGGTGTCAGCTGGACGACGCGCACCGGGCCGCCCGGCCGGTGGTCGACGTCGAGCACGAACCCGACCCGGTCGCGGTAGAACGCGAGCGCCCGGTCGACGTCGGTCACGGGGACGATGGCCACCTCGAGCTTCATCTGCATGCTCACGCGCAGCACCCTAGGCCGCGGGGGACGACGAAGGGCCGGTCCCGTGATCAGGACCGGCCCTCGACGTCGGTGGTGCGGGGGGTCAGCGGGTGACCTTGCCCGCCTTCAGGCAGGAGGTGCACACGTTGAGACGCTTCGGCGTCGCGCCCACCATCGCCCGGACCCGCTGGATGTTCGGGTTCCAGCGTCGCTTGGTGCGGCGGTGCGAGTGCGAGACGGCGTGGCCGAAGGACGGCTTCTTGCCGCAGACGTCGCAGTTGGCAGCCACGGGTGTACTCCTGATCGTCGGTCGTGCAGCGAGTGTGTCGCGAGCCGCCGGACGACCGGCCGAGGACGGCGGTCGCGGGGCGCGCGAGCAGCCCGACGTGCTCGGGCAACCTGTCCAGCGTACCGGATGCGCGCCGTCCGGCCGACCGGGCGCGGTGCGCGCCTGGGGACGGGCAGGGTCGCCTGTCACAGCGCCTCGGTATCGTCTGCGAGGGGTCGCGTGGCGGTCGCGAGGCGAAGGGGGCGGGGCGTGCACCATCAGCTGGCTGCAGCCGCGGGCGCCCCGGCGTGAGCGTGTCGCACGGCGTCGCCGAGCTCGACGTGCCACTCGATCGCCGCGTCGGCAAGAAGACGGCCGGTGCCTTCGCGAAGGTGCTGGGGCTGGAGACCGTCGGCGACCTGCTGCGCCACTACCCGCGCAGGTACCTGCTGCGCGGCGAGCTCACCGACCTGTCGATCCTGCCGCTGGGAGAGCACGTGACGGTGCTGGCGCGGGTGGTGCAGGCGACCGGACGCCGGATGGCCGCGCGGCCCGGCTACCTGCTGACCGTGACCGTCGGCGACGAGCGCAGGACGCTCTCGCTCGCCTTCTTCTCGCCGAACAAGGGGCTGCACCACGCGCGGGAGCAGGCGCTGACGCCCGGCCGGGTGGGGCTGTTCTCCGGCAAGGTCGGGCTCTACCAGGGCTCGCTGCAGCTCGTGAACCCGATGCACGAACTGTTCGCCGAGGACGCGTCGGCCGACGACCTGGACGCCGTGCTGCAGCGGCCCATCCCGATCTACGCCGCCGGCGCGGGGCTGCAGTCGTGGGAGATCGCCAAGGCCACCCAGACCCTCGTCACCGGCCTGCAGCCGATGCCCGACCCGCTGCCGGACGACGTCCGCGAGCGCCACGGGTACCTCGCGCTGCACGAGGCGCTGGTGGCCGTGCACGCGCCGGAGACGATGGCCCACGCCCAGCAGGGGCGAGCGCGGCTGCGCTATGAGGAGGCGTTCGTCATGCAGGCGGCGCTGCTGCGACGGCGGGCGGCGCAGTCGCGGCTGCGGGCGACGCCGCGGGTGCCGACGCCGGGTGGCCTGCTCGAGAGCTTCGACGCGAGGCTGCCGTTCGCCCTGACTCAGGGGCAGCAGGAGGTGGGGGAGCAGGTCCTCGCCGACCTCGCGTCGAGCTCGCCGATGCACCGGCTGCTGCAGGGCGAGGTCGGCTCGGGCAAGACGGTCGTCGCGCTGCGCGCGATGCTCACGGCCGTCGACGGCGGCGCGCAGGCGGTGCTGCTCGCTCCGACCGAGGTGCTCGCGACCCAGCACCACCGCTCCATCACCGCGATGCTCGGCCCCCTCGCCGAGGGCGGCCTGCTCGGCGGCAGCGAGGTCGGCACCCAGGTCGCCCTGCTCACCGGCTCTTTGCCGGGACCGGTGCGGCGCAGGGCGATGCTGGCGATCGCGTCGGGCCAGGCGGGCATCGTCGTCGGGACCCACGCTCTGCTGCAGACGAACGTCACCTTCGCCGAGCTGGGGCTGGTCGTGGTCGACGAGCAGCACCGCTTCGGCGTCGAGCAGCGTGACGTGCTGCGCGCCAAGGCCCCGCTGCCGCCCCACCTGCTGGTCATGACGGCCACGCCGATCCCACGCACGGTGGCGATGACGGTCTTCGGCGACCTCGAGACGTCCACGCTCACCGAACTGCCGCGCGGCCGGTCGCCCATCGCGACCCACGTGGTGGCCACCGACAACCCCGCCTGGCTGGCGCGGGCGTGGCAGCGGGTCGGCGAGGAGGTCGCCGCCGGCCACCAGGCGTTCGTGGTGTGCCCGCGGATCGGCGACGACAGCGAGGACGGGCCCGAGCGCACCGGCGTCCTGACCGAGGAGGACTTCGACGACCTGCTCGCCGGCGAGCCGCCCCCGGACGAGGACGAGCGCCGGCCGGCCGTGGCCGTCGTCGACGCCGTCGAGGCGCTTCGGGTCGAGCCGGCGCTGGACGGGCTGCGCATCGAGGTGCTGCACGGCCGGCTGCCGGCCGACGTCCGGGCCGAGGTCATGGGGCGCTTCGCGGCGGGCGAGATCGACGTGCTGGTGGCCACGACGGTGATCGAGGTCGGCGTCGACGTCCCGAACGCGACGGTCATGGTGGTGCTGGACGCCGACCGCTTCGGCATCTCCCAGCTGCACCAGCTGCGCGGCCGCATCGGCCGGGGCAGCGCGCCCGGTCTCGCGCTGCTCGTGACCGGTGCGCCGGCCGGCACCCCCGCCCGCGAGCGGCTCGCGGCCGTGGCCTCGACCACCGACGGCTTCGAGCTCGCCCGGCACGACCTGCAGCTGCGCCGCGAGGGCGACGTGCTGGGCGCCGCGCAGTCCGGCCTGCGCAGCTCGCTGCGGCTGCTGCAGGTGCTCAAGCACGAGGACCTCATCGCCCAGGCCCGCGAGGACGCCGCGGCGGTCGTCGACGCCGACCCCGACCTCGCCGACCACGTGCAGCTGCGCGACGCCATCGACGTGATGCTCGGTGACGAGCGCGAGCAGTTCCTGGACAGGGGGTGATCGCCGTGACCTCGCGTGATCTAGCGTGATCTACGAGTGACGGAGGGTCCCCACGACCGCCCTCGCCGACCTAGGGTGGCGCGCATGACGCGGATCATCTCCGGCGCCGCCGGCGGGCTGCGGCTGCAGTCACCGCCCGGAGCGGCCACCCGACCGACGAGCGACCGGGTGCGCGAGGCCCTCTTCAGCCGCCTCGGGCACGAGGGCCTGCTCGACGCCACGCGGGTGCTCGACCTGTACGCCGGCTCCGGCGCCCTCGGTCTGGAGGCCCTCAGCCGTGGTGCGCGCAGCGCGGTGTGGGTCGAGCAGGGGCAGGCCGCGGCGCGCGCGATCCGCCACAATCTCGCGGCCACCCGGCTCGGCACCGGCGAGGTCGTCGCCGACAAGGTCGAGCGCTACCTCGCGCGGCCGGGCGCCGGCGAGCCGTTCGACCTGGTGCTGGCCGACCCGCCGTACCCGCTCGGCGAGGACGAGCTGGCCGCGGTGCTGCACCAGCTGGTGCACGGGCACTGGCTCAGCGCCCAGGCCGTGGTCGTCGTCGAGCGCAGCGAGCGCAGCCCCGAGCCGACCTGGCCGACCGGTCCGACCGGGTCGGCGGCACTCGACCGCTACGACGACCGCTGCTACGGCGAGACCCGCCTGTGGTTCGCCGAGCGGGCGTAGGGCTGCGCCGAGCGCGTGTAGGTTGCGCCGCGTGCGCTGCGCCGTCTGCCCCGGGTCGTACGACCCGGTCACCCTCGGGCACCTCGACGTCGTCGAGCGGGCCGCGCGGCTGTTCGACGAGGTCGTCGTCGCGGTGCTGCACAACCCCGCCAAGGGCGGCACGTTCGACCCCGACCACCGGGTCGCCATGGTGCGCGAGGCGCTCGCCGAGCGGCCGGCGTCCGGCGCGAGCGTGCGGGTCGAGGCCTTCGCCGACCGGCTGCTCGTCGACGTCTGCCGCGATGTCGGCGCGACGGCGGTCGTGAAGGGTCTGCGCGGCGGCACCGACTTCGGCTACGAGCTGCCGATGGCCCTGATGAACCGCCACCTGACCGGCATCGAGACCCTCTTCGTGCCCGGCGACCCCCGCCTCGAGCACGTCTCGAGCAGCCTGGTCAAGCAGGTCAGCGCCTACGGTGGCGACGTCACGGGCCTGGTGCCGGACGTCGTCCGCGACGCGCTCGTCGCCCTGCGCGCCTGAGCCGCTGCTCCTTCCCTTCGCCGAGAGGACTCCCGACCGCCGTGGACCTGCACGCCGCGCTGGACCGCCTGACCGACTCCGTCGAGCAGGCACGGGCCATGCCCATGTCGGCCTCCGCGCTCGTGAACCGCGCCGAGCTGCTCGGGCTGCTGGACGACGTCCGCTCCCAGCTGCCCACGGCCCTCGAGGACGCCGAGCGGCTGCTGCGCGACCGCGACGACGTCCTCGCCCGCGGCCGCGAGGAGGCCGAGCAGGTCGTCGCCGCCGCGCGGGCCGAGCACGACCGCCTGGTCGAGTCCAGCGCGATCATGACCGCCGCCCGTGAGCGCGCGGCGTCGGTGCAGCGAGCTGCCCACGAGGAGTCGCAGCGGCTGCTGGCCCAGGCCGACGACTACGTCGACCGCAAGCTCGGCGAGTTCGAGGTCGCGCTCGACCGGCTGGGCCAGCAGGTCGCCCGCGGCCGCGAGCGCCTCGCCGAGCGCCGGGCGGGGCAGCCGCCCCCGGACGGCGACCCGGAGCAGCCCGCGCAGGAGGTGCCCGAGCTGTTCGACGCCCAGGCCGAGCCGACTGGACAGACGCCGTGAAGCCCGTGGGCGGTGCTGTCGTGACCGATGGCCCGCGATTGGGCCGCCGGGCCGGCGTCCGGTAGCCTGGCTCGTCGGTCGGGACGTCGGTGAGCTCGTCTCCTCGCGCCCGGCCGAAGGTCAGCAAGCCCGTCCCGTCTGGAGATCGTGATCCGCCTCAACCCGCGTGCGCCGCTCGTGCTCCACACCCACGAGCTCGACCGACGCCCCGGGTCGATGATCACGGTCGTCCGCGACGTGCCGGCGCCTGCCGACCTGGGCACCGAGGTCATCGGCGTCGCCGTCGGGTCGCTGCTGCACCTCGACCTGCGGCTGGAGTCGGTGATGGAGGGTGTGCTCGTCACCGGGACGGCGCGGGGCCGGGCGACCGGTGAGTGCATCCGCTGCCTGACCGACGTCGAGCAGGACATCGAGGTCGACCTCACCGAGCTGTACGCCTACCCCGGCAAGCGGCCCGAGGAGGACGTCGACGAGGACGACGTGCACGAGCTCGCGGGCGACCTGATCGACCTCGAGCCGGTGCTGCGGGACGCGGTGGTGCCCGCACTGCCGTTCCAGCCGGTGTGCCGGCCGGACTGCCCGGGACTGTGCTCGCAGTGCGGAGCCTCCCTGGCGGACGACCCGAACCACCACCACGATGTCGCCGACCCGCGATGGGCGGCGCTGCAGGGCCTGGCACTCGACGAGGGCCAGCCGACGAACGAGGACCGCGAGCCTGCCGGCGCGCGGTCCGACGCACAGGAAGAGAACTGACGTGGCTGTCCCGAAGCGGAAGATGTCGCGCTCCAACACCCGGTCGCGCCGCGCCAACTGGAAGACGACGGCGGTGACGCTGTCGGCGTGCCCGCAGTGCCGTGAGCTGCGCCAGCCCCACATGGCGTGCCCGTCCTGCGGCACCTACGCGGGCCGGCACTACGCCGCCGCGGAGCGCGCCGAGCACCAGGTCTGAGCCACCGCCCCGCGGTGACGCCAGCCGACGCATCCGACCTGCAGGCCCAGCTGGGCGTGCAGGTCGATGCGTCGTTGCTGCGTCGTGCCCTGACCCATCGCAGCTACGCCTACGAGCACGGCGGCCTGCCCACCAACGAGCGGCTGGAGTTCCTCGGCGACTCGGTGCTCGGCCTCGTCGTGACCGAGACCCTCTACCGCACCTACCCCGACCTGCCCGAGGGGCAGCTGGCCAAGCTGCGCGCCGCCGTCGTCAACATGCGCGCGCTGGCCTCGGTCGGTCGCACCCTCGGGGTCGGGGACTACGTCTTCCTCGGCCGCGGCGAGACCACGACCGGCGGCCGCGACAAGGCCTCGATCCTCGCCGACACCGTCGAGGCGCTGATCGGCGCGGTCTTCGTCGACGCCGGCATGGCCGCCGCCACCGAGCTGGTCCACCGGCTGGTCGACCCGCTGATGCGCGACTCGGCGACCCTCGGCGCCGGTCTGGACTGGAAGACGAGCCTGCAGGAGCTCACGGCCGCCACCGGCGGGGGGGCGCCCCACTACCGCATCGAGGAGTCCGGCCCCGACCACGCCAAGTCGTTCGTCGCGACCGTCCTGGTCGCCGACGAGCCGCTCGGGGCAGGGCAGGGCCGCAGCAAGAAGCTGGCCGAGCAGGAGGCCGCCGAGGCGGCCTGGCGAGTGCTGCGCGAGCGCCACCCCGAGCAGGCGCTGGCCACCGGCGCCGCAGCCGGCCCGGCCGGAGGCTAGCGGCGTGCCCGAGCTGCCCGAGGTGGAGGTGGTGCGGCGGGGTGTCGAGCAGCACGTCGTCGGGCGCACCATCGACCGGGTCGAGGTGCACCACCCCCGCGCCGTCCGCCGCCACCTGCCCGGCGCCCAGGACCTGCAGGCGCGCCTCGCGGGCCGGCACGTGCGAGCGGCCCGCCGGCGCGGGAAGTACCTCTGGCTCGAGCTGGACGGCGCACCCGAGGCCCTCGTGGCCCACCTCGGGATGAGCGGGCAGCTGCTCGTGCAGCCCGCCGGCGCCCCCGACGAGACGCACCTGCGGGTGCGGTTCTGCTTCGCGGACGGCGACCCGCAGCTGCGCTTCGTCGACCAGCGCACCTTCGGCGGCGTCGCGCTCGAGCCGCTCATCGGGCCGGCGCTGGACGTCCCCGCCTCGGTGTCGCACATCGCGCTCGACCCGCTCGACCCGGCGTACGACGTCGAGCAGGTCGTCGCCCGCGTCCGTGCCCGGCGGACGGGCGTCAAGCGGGCGCTGCTCGACCAGACCGTCGTGTCGGGCATCGGCAACATCTACGCCGACGAGGCGCTGTGGCGCGCCCAGCTGCACGGCGCCCGCCCAACCGAGGCCCTGACCCGGCCGGCGGTGCGCCGGCTGCTCGCCGCGGCCGCGGAGGTGATGACCGAGGCGCTGGGCCAGGGCGGCACGTCGTTCGACGCCCTCTACGTCAACGTCAACGGTGCCAGCGGCTACTTCGACCGCTCGCTGGACGCCTACGGCCAGGCCGGTCGCCCGTGCCGGCGCTGCGGGACGCCGATCCGGCGCGAGGCCTTCACCAACCGGTCCAGCTTCAGCTGCCCCCGCTGCCAGCCGCGGCCCCGCCACGCCCGCTGGTGACGGCGGGGCTCCTAGGCTCGGCCCATGGCCCGGTACTTCGACGTGCACCCCGTCGACCCGCAGCCGCGCAGCATCGGCCAGGTCGTGGCGATGCTGCGCGACGACGCGCTGGTCGCCTACCCGACCGACTCCTGCTACGCGCTCGGCGCCCGCCTGGACAGCCCGACGGGAGCCGACCGCATCCGGCGGCTGCGGAACCTGGACGACAAGCACCACTTCACGCTGGTGTGCGCCGACTTCGCCCAGCTCGGCCAGCTGGTCCTGCTCGACAACTCCGCGTTCCGGGCCATCAAGGCAGCGACGCCCGGGCCGTACACGTTCATCCTGCCCGCCACCCCCGAGGTGCCGCGCCGGCTCGCGCACGCCAAGAAGCGCACGGTCGGGGTGCGCATCCCCGACCACCCCGTCGTCCGGGCGCTGCTGCGCGAGCTCGGCGAGCCGCTGCTGTCGAGCACGCTGCTGCTCCCCGGTCACGAGGAGGCCATGACCGACGGGTGGGCGATCAAGGAGGAGCTCGACCACCAGGTCGACGCCGTCATCGACGCGGGCGACTGCGGCACCGAGCCCACCACGGTGGTCGACTGGTCGCAGGGCTTCCCCGAGGTCGTCCGCGTCGGCGCGGGCCCGACCGATCGCTTCGAGTGACCGGACGCCGGCGGTGGCCCTGCGCTGCGCGCCTCAGCGGCGCGCGGCCTCGGCGCTGACCTCGGCGCTGGTGGTGCCGTCGGCGTCGCGCGGGGTCCAGCGCTCGCGGCGGTCCCACTGCGAGCCGCAGCCCCGGCAGCGGAACAGCGGGGGTGCGCCGACCGGCCGCAGGCCGCGGCGAGGATCGGGCACCCACTGGCACAGGGCTCGGCACGGGTGCTGGGCGAGCGACATGCCACCAGTCTCCCAGCCGGTCACCGCCCCGCACGCGCGGGCGGCTAGCGTTCGCGCGTGGCTGACGCGGACGTGCGGCTGACGGCCTTCGTGCGGGGCCGGGTGCAGGGCGTCGGGTTCCGCTGGTGGGTGCGCGCGCGGGCGCTCGAGCTGGGCCTGGTGGGATCGGCCACCAACCTCGAGGACGGCCGGGTGCAGGTGGTCGCCGAGGGCGGGCGCGAGGCGTGCGAGCGGCTGCTCGGACTGCTGGGCGAGCAGCCGTCGGCGCACGGGCGACCTGGTGAGGTCGTGGGGGTGGGGGAGCGGTGGACGGCGCGGCGGGGGGCCGGTCCGGGCTTCACCGAGCGATAACCTGCCCCGACACTGCCGGAGCGGCGGCAGCCACCCCAGGGAGCGAGCCAGGTGCACCTCAAGAGCCTCACGCTGCGCGGGTTCAAGTCCTTCGCCTCGGCGACGACGCTCGACCTCGAGCCCGGCATCACCGCCGTCGTGGGGCCCAACGGCTCCGGCAAGTCCAACGTCGTCGACGCGCTCGCGTGGGTCATGGGCGAGCAGGGGGCCAAGAGCCTGCGCGGCGGGAAGATGGAGGACGTCATCTTCGCCGGCACCTCCGGCCGCCCGCCGCTCGGCCGCGCCGAGGTCAGCCTGACGATCGACAACAGCGACGGCGCCCTGCCGATCGACTACACCGAGGTCACGATCACCCGGACGATGTTCCGCGGCGGCGGCTCCGACTACACGATCAACGGCACGTCGTGCCGGCTGCTCGACGTGCAGGAGCTGCTGTCCGACTCCGGCATCGGCCGCGAGATGCACGTCATCGTCGGCCAGGGTCAGCTCGACGCCGTCCTGCGCGCGACGCCGGAGGAGCGTCGCGGCTTCATCGAGGAGGCCGCCGGCGTCCTGAAGCACCGCAAGCGCAAGGAGAAGGCGCTGCGCAAGCTCGAGGCGATGCAGGTCAACCTCACGCGCGTGGGCGACCTCACCGCCGAGATCCGCCGCCAGCTGGGCCCGCTCGGGCGCCAGGCCGAGGTGGCCCGCAGGGCCGTCGTGGTGCAGACCGACGTCCGGGACGCGCGGCTGCGGCTGCTCGCCGACGACCTGGTGCACCTGACGAGCACGCTCGAGGCCGAGGTGGCCGACGAGACGGCGCTGCGGGCACGGCGCTCCGAGGTCGAGGCCGCGCTCGCAGCAGCCCGTGACGCGCTGGCCGAGCTCGAGCGCGACTCCCACGAGCAGGCGCCGCTCGTGGCGCGCGCCCAGGACGTCTGGTTCCGGCTGTCGGGGCTGCAGGAGCGGTTGCGCTCGACCGCGGGCGTCGCCGCCGAGCGGCTGCGGCTGCTGAGCCAGCAGGCCGACCAGCCGGCCGCGCCGGGGCGCGATCCCGACCAGCTCATCGCCCAGGCCGAGCGCGTGCGCGCCGAGGAGCGCCAGCTGCAGGCCGACGTCGCCGCCGGCCGCGACGAGCTCACCGACGCGCGCGCCCGCACGACCGACGCCGAGGCCGCAGCCGCCGCCGAGCAGCGCCGGCTCGCCGCCGTCCTGCGCGCCGCCGCCGACCGTCGCGAGGGCCTGGCCCGCCTCGCCGGCCAGGTCGCCGCCCGGCGCAGCCGCATCG
>CAXTEJ010000074.1:0-14823 GCA_964243295.1 uncultured Actinomycetales bacterium
TCGCAGCACCTGGGTCACCGCCGCGACGGCCAGCGCGACGGCCGCGGCCGCCACGAGCACCGCGAGCCACGTCAGCGACCGCGGCGCGGGCAGCGGCGAGTGCAGCCGCAGCGCCCGCTCCCCCGCCCGCCAGCCCGCGACGGCCCGCAGCGCGAGCGCGCCGCCGGCGAGGCACAGCAGCGCGGCGACGACGTCCACCAGCCGTGGCAGGTCGGCGACGGCGGCCAGCGAGGTGAGGCCCACACCACCGGCGACGAGGGCGAGGGACGTGCGCACCCAGGCGAGCGCCGTCCGCTCGTTGGCGAGGGAGAACCGCGGGTCGGGCTCGTCGCCGACGCCGTAGACCGAGCGGGGCCGTCGCTCGTCGCTCACCGGCGCAGAGGTTCGCGAGGTACTCAGAGGTCGGTGAAGTGCTCGACGTGCGGCGGGCCGGCGAAGTGCGGGCCGATGAGCTCGCGCCACTGGCCGAACCGCTCGCTGTCGCGGAAGACGTCGTGGGCCTCGACGGAGTCCCACTCGATGAGCAGCACGAAGCGCGTCGGGGTCTCGATCCCCTGCGTCATGCGCATCGGCCCGCACCCCGGCGTCGCCGCCGGCAGGTGCTTGGCCTGCTCGTAGGCCGCCGCGAAGTCCTGCTGCGAGCCGTCCAAGACGTCGATCAGTGCCACCTCGAGAACCATGGCGCCCACCCTGGCACACGGGCAGTCGGCAGCGCTCAGGCCACCCGCTCGACGACGAGCGGCAGCAGGTCGGGCCGCGACCCGTCCGGCGCGATGAAGAAGGCGCCCTCAAGCGCCTCGAGCGCGCGCTCGAACCGCTCGGGGGTGTCGGTGTGCAGGGTGAGCAGCGGGTCGCCACCCCGGACGACGGCGCCGGGCTTGGCATGGATCTCCACGCCCGCGCCGGCCTGCACGGCGTCCTCCTTGCGGGCACGGCCCGCGCCGAGCCGCCACGCCGCGACGCCGACCGCCAGGGCGTCGAGCTGGGTGAGCACGCCGTCGGCAGGCACGCTGACCACGTGGGTCTCGCGGGCGCGCGGCAGCTCGGCGTCCGGGTCGCCGCCCTGAGCGCCGATCATGCGGCGCCAGGCGTCCATGGCGGAGCCGTCGCGCAACCGCTCGGCGGGGTCGACGTCGCCGCGCCCGGCAGCGGCCAGCATCTCGCGGGCGAGGGCCAGGGTGAGCTCGACGACGTCCTCGGGACCGCCGCCGGCGAGCACCTCCAGCGACTCGCGCACCTCGAGGGCGTTGCCGGCGGTCAGGCCGAGCGGGGTCTGCATGTTGGTGAGCAGGGCCACGGTCGTGACGCCGGCGTCGGTGCCGAGGTCGACCATGGTGCGGGCCAGCTCGCGGGCGTCCTCGACGGTCTTCATGAACGCGCCCGACCCGACCTTGACGTCGAGCACCAGCGCGCCCGTGCCCTCGGCGATCTTCTTGCTCATGATCGAGCTGGCGATCAGCGGGATCGCCTCGACGGTGCCGGTGACGTCGCGCAGCGCGTAGAGCTTCTTGTCGGCCGGTGCGAGCCCGTCCCCCGCGGCGCAGATGACGGCGCCCACGTCGTCCAGCTGGCGCAGCATCTCGGCGTTCGACAGCGACGCCCGCCAGCCGGGGATCGCCTCGAGCTTGTCGAGGGTGCCGCCGGTGTGGCCGAGGCCGCGCCCGGACAGCTGGGGCACCGCGACACCGCACGCCGCGACCAGCGGCGCGAGGGGCAGCGTGATCTTGTCGCCGACGCCGCCGGTCGAGTGCTTGTCGGCGGTCGGCCGTGACAGCGAGGAGAAGTCCATCCGCTCGCCGGAGGCGATCATCGCGGCCGTCCAGCGGGAGATCTCGAGGCGGTCCATGCCGCGCAGCAGGATGGCCATCGCGAGCGCGGACATCTGCTCGTCGGCGACCGCTCCGCGGGTGTAGGCGTCGACCACCCAGTCGATCTGCGCGTCGGGCAGCCGGCCGCCGTCGCGCTTGGTCCGGATCACGTCGACCGCGTCGAAGGCTTCGCTCATGGCTCGATCCTGGCGGGTGCGGGGTGCAGACGTGGCACGCGTTCGCGGCAGGCGGAAGGAGCCGCCCGTTCAGCGCTCGAGGTCGTCCGCGCCGAACGCCGCTGGCAGCACCCAGCTCATGGGCCTGATGCCCTCGGGGGTGTCGACCAGGCAGTCGGGGCCGCCGTTCTCCCACAGCAGCTGGCGGCAGCGACCGCACGCCATGAGCGGGCGGCCCTGCCCGTCCACGCACGCGACCGCGACGAGCCGGCCGCCGCCGGTGACGTGCAGCTGGCTCACCATGCCGCACTCGGCGCACAGCGCGACGCCGTAGGCCGCGTTCTCGACGTTGCAGCCGGTGACCACCCGGCCGTCGTCGACGAGCCCGGCGACACCGACCTTGAACCGCGAGTAGGGCGCGTACGCGTGCCCCATCGCCTCGACGGCGGCGGTGCGCAGCGCATCCCAGTCGACCTCGGGCACGGAGGTCACTGCTCCTCGCCGCGGCGGTAGGGGATGCCGTCGGCCCTGGGCGGGCGCAGGCTCTGCGACGACACCGCGAGCACGAGCAGCGTGACGACGTACGGCGTCACGGTCGTGACCTCGCCCGGCAGCGAGTCGAGCCCGACGTACGAGACGAACAGCGCGACGGCCAGGCCGATGAACACCGCGCCCGCGACCCGGCGCCCCTGCCGCAGCCACCAGACGCCCAGCGCCAGCACGACCAGGGACGCGAACAGCAGCAGCGCCAGCACGGCCAGCGAGCTCTCGGCGCGCAGCCGGACGGCGTCGGTGTAGCCGAACAGGATGGCGCCGGACGCGAGGCCGCCGGGGCGCCAGTTGCCGAAGATCATGGCCGCGAGGCCGATGTAGCCGCGGCCGCCGGTCTGGCCCTCCTTGTACAGGCCGGAGAACAGCACGAGGAACAGCCCGCCGAGCCCCGCGAGCGCGCCGCTGACGACCACGGCCGCGTACTTGACGCGGACCACGTTGACACCGAGCGACTCGGCCGCCCAAGGGTTCTCGCCGGCGGAGCGCAGCCGCAGCCCGATCGTGGTGCGCCAGAGCACGAAGGCCACGAGCGGGAACATGAGCACGCCGAGGATCTCGAACACGTTGACCCCGACCATCAGCCCGCGCAGCAGCCCGGCGGCGTCACTGAGCACGACCCAGTGGGTGCGCTCGAGCCTGCCGAGCAGGTCGGGGCCGGACGCCAGCACCGGCACGTCGAACGACGGCACCCCACCCTCGATCGTGGGCGACTGCGTCGGACCGCCGCCGCGCACCCCGGCGTACAGCAGCTCGGACAGGAACCGCACGGCACCGGCGGCGAGCAGGTTGATCGCGACGCCGCTGATGATGTGGTCGACCCCGAACGTCACGGTGGCCACGGCGTGCAGCAGCCCGCCGAGCGCCCCGCCGAGCACGGCCCCGACCAGCGCGCCCCACGCGCCGTACTGGTAGCCGGCCCAGCCGGCCCCCCACGTGCCGAGGATCATCATGCCCTCGAGCCCGATGTTGACCACGCCCGCGCGCTCGCAGACCAGGCCGCCCAGGCCGGCGAGCGCGATGGGGAGCGTCAGCGCGAGAAGCGCCTGCGCGGTGCCCGAGTTGGTGAGCACCTCCTGGCTCGAGACCGCGCGCGCCACCGACAGCGCGACCAGGCCGCCGAGCGCCGCGAGCAGCAGCAGGCGTCGGCGCGAACCCGTGCGTCGCCCTGCGCTGAGGCCGGACGCCGAGGCGACCGGTCGCGTGGACGCCGTGGTGCTCATGCCCCCACCGGTGCCGGGACGGGTGCGGCCGGCGCCTGGCCGCCGCGGGAGCGGCGGTCCTCCGAGCGCTGCAGCACCCGCCTCGCGACCTCGTTGACGACGACGACGGACAGCACGATCACACCCTGGGTGATGGTCACGACGGACGGCGGGATGTCGACGCGCTGCAGCGACGGGCCGGCGCGGTCGAGGAAGGCGAACAGCACCGCGGCCAGCGCGATGCCGCCCGGCGCGTTGCGGCCCAGCAGCGCGACCGCGATCCCGGAGAACCCGAGGCCGGCGGTGAAGCTGGTGCCGAACTGGTAGTCCTCGCCGAGGATCTGCGGCATGCCGACCAGTCCCGCGAGGGCGCCGGAGATCAGCATCGCCTGCACGGTCATGCGGCGCGAGGGGATGCCGCTGGCCTGCGCGGCGGTGCCGTTGGCGCCCGACGCGCGCAGCTCGAACCCGAACCGCGTGCGGTTCATCAGCAGCGCCACCAGCACGCCGACGACGACCGCGACGAACAGGAACCCGCCGACCGGGCGGCTCGGCGCCACCAGGCCGAGCCTGTCGAAGCCCGACGTGAACCCGGGGAAGTGGGCCGACCCGGGCAGCTCCTTGGTCGCGGCGTTCTCGGACGGCTTGAGCCCGGGGTCGCGGAACGGCGAGCGCAGCAGGTAGGCGATCAGGCCGACCGCGATGCTGTTGAGCATGATCGTCGTGATGACCTCGTTGACGCCGCGCGTCACCTTCAGCACCGCCGGGATGGCGGCGTAGGCGGCACCGCTGACCATCGCCACGACGAGGATGATCGGGATCTGCAGCACGGCCGGCAGCGTGAACGCGGCGCCGGCGGCCGCGGCGCAGACGGCCGCGACGCGGTACTGGCCCTCGACGCCGATGTTGAACAGGTTCATCCGGAAGCTGACGCTCACCGCCAGCCCCGACAGGAACAGCGGCACGCTGCGGTTCACCCACGTGCGCACCTGGTTGGCCTGGGCGCGGTCGGTCGCGCCGAAGTCGAACAGCGCCTTGAGTGACTTGACCGGGTCGACGCCGAGCAGCAGCAGCACCACCGCGAGCACGACGAGCGAGACGGCCAGGGCGACCACGGCCGGCACCACGCCCGTGATCAGCCCGCGACGCACCCGGCTCACCGCCCGCCCCCGCCCTGCTGGTGGCCGGTGAGGGGCGCGTCGCCGGGTTCGCGGCCGTCGGTCGTCGACACCGGCGCGCCGGGCGCCGGCGCGCCCGTCGCGGCCCCGGTCATGTAGGCGCCGAGGTCGGCGGGCGTCACGGTCGCCGGATCGAGCCTCGCGACGAGCCGGCCGCGCAGGATGACGTAGAGGGTGTCGGACAGCCCGATGAGCTCCTCGAGGTCGGCCGAGACCAGCATCGTCGCGAGCCCCTTGCTGCGCGCCTCGCGGATGCGGTCCCAGATGGCCGCCTGCGCGCCGACGTCGACGCCGCGGGTGGGGTGGGCCGCCACGAGCACGCTCGGGTCGGACTCCAGCTCGCGGCCGATGATCAGCTTCTGCTGGTTGCCGCCGGACAGCGCGGAGGCCAGCGTGTCGCAGCTCGGGGCGCGGACGTCGTACTCGCGCATGATGCGGGCGGTGTCGTCGCGGGCGGCGCGCCGTCGCAGGAAGCCGCCGCGGAAGAACTGCGACGACCACTGCTGGCCGAGCACGCGGTTCTCCCACAGCGGCGCCGCGAGCAGCAGCGCCTGGCGGTGGCGGTCCTCCGGCACGAAGGCGATGCCCCGCTCGCGACGGCGCTGGGTGGGCCAGGACGTGATGTCGTCGCCGCCGAGGTGCACGCTGCCGGACGCCGGACGCAGCAGCCCCAGCAGCATCTCGACCAGCTCGCTCTGCCCGTTGCCCTCGACGCCGGCGAAGCCGACGACCTCGCCGCGCCGGACGTCGAACGAGACGTCGTCGAGCACCGGCGTCCCCTCCTCGCCGCGCACCGTGACGCCCCGCACCGACAGCTGCACCGTGTCGGTGACGGTCGACTCGCGGGTCTCGGGCTTCGGCAGCTCGCTGCCCACCATCATCTCGGCGAGCGTGGCCGCGGTGACGTCGGCCGGGTCGACGGTGCCGACCGTCGTCCCGCGGCGGATGACGGTGATGGTGTCGGCGACCTTGAGCACCTCGTCGAGCTTGTGGGAGATGAAGATGACCGACAGCCCCTCCGAGCGCAGCTCGTCGAGGTTGGCGAACAGCTCGTCGACCTCCTGCGGCACCAGCACCGCGGTGGGCTCGTCGAGGATCAGCACCCGCGCGCCGCGGTAGAGCACCTTGGCGATCTCGACGCGCTGGCGGTCGGCGACCGACAGGTGCTCGACCAGCCGGTCGGGGCGAAGGCCCAGCCCGTAGCTGTGGGAGATCTCCTCGATCCTCGTGCGCGCCGCCCCGGTGTCGAGCCGCACCCCGCGCCGCGGCTCGCTGCCGAGCACGATGTTCTCGAGGACCGTGAAGTTGTCGGCGAGCATGAAGTGCTGGTGCACCATGCCGATGCCCGCGGCGATGGCCGCGGTGGGCGAGCGCAGCGTGCGCGCCTCGCCGTCGACGAGGATCGTCCCCTCGTCGGGCTGGTGCATGCCGTAGAGGGTCTTCATCAGCGTCGACTTTCCGGCGCCGTTCTCCCCGACGACCGCGTGCACCTCCCCGCGCGCGACCACCAGGTTGACGTCGGAGTTCGCCACGACCCCGGGGAAGCGCTTGGTGATGCCGCGCAGCTCGATGACGGGGGGCCCCTGCGGCGCCGGCCGCGAGCGGTCGGGCGCGATGGTCGGGCTGCTCATGGCGGTCATCCTCTCGCACGAACGCAGGGCCCGGGGTGGCTCACCCCGGGCCCTGCGACGGACAAACGGCTGATCGGGCGGCGCGCGCCGCCGGTCAGGAAGCGGTCTCGGCGACCTTGATCGTCCCCGCGATGATCTTGGTCCGGTAGTCCTCGATCTTGGGCTTGATGTCATCGACCATGCCGCCGCTGGTGGAGTAGCCGACGCCGTCGTCCTTGAGACCGTAGGCCTTGCTCTCGACCTTGCCGGTGTCCTGGAACGTCTTGATCGAGTCGTAGACGGCGGTGTCGACGCGCTTGATCATCGAGGTGAGGATGACCTTCTGCAGGGCCGGGTCGCCGACGGTGTCGTACTGGTCGGAGTCGACGCCGATCGCGAGCTTGCCGGCCTCGGCCGCGGCCGGGAACGAGCCGCCCCACGAGCCGCCGGCGGCGGTGTAGACGATGTCGGCCCCGCCCTGGTACATCGCCTGGGCGGCGACCTTGGCGCCCGCGGTGTCACCGAAGCCGGTGGCCGACTCACCTGCGGCGAGGCGCTTGTCGTCGACCTTGATGCTCGGGTTGACGGCCTTGGCGCCCTGCACGTAGCCCGCGTAGAACTTCGAGATCAGCACGCCCTCGTTGCCGCCGATGAAGCCGATGTGGTTGGACTTCGACTTCAGGGCCGCGGCGGCACCGACGAGGTAGGAGCCCTCCTGCTCGGCGAAGCTGTCGACCGCGATGTTGTCGCTGGCGCCGGGGCCGCCGTCGATGCGGATGAAGCTGATCTCGGGGTACTCCTTCGCGACCGTGTCCATCGCCTCGGCGTAGCTGAAGCCGACGCCGACGATCGGGTTGAACCCGTCGTCCGCGAGCTGGCGCAGCAGGTCGGCGCGGTCGGACCCGTCCTCCTTGGGGCTGAGCTCCTGGATCTCGGCGCCGAAGTCGGTCTTGGCCTTCTCCAGGCCGAGCACGGCCAGGTCGTTGAACGTGCCGTCGCCGCGGCCACCGGTGTCGAACGCCATGCCCACCTTGAGCTGGCCGTCACCGCCGCCCGAGCTGCTGGCGCTGCTGGAGGGGCTGGAGGCGCTGCCGCTCGCGGCGGGCGCGGCGTCGTCGCTGCCGCCGCACCCGACGAGAGCGAGCGACGCCGCGGACAGGACGACCAGGGACTTGATCACCCGAGGCAAGGGGTGTCTCCTTCGAGTCTCGTGCCGCCGTCGTACGGCGGATCGAGGCGAGAGTACCCGCGCGGCGGGGTCGCCCCGAAACCCCGGGGACCGAGGTGATCGAACCGTTATGCCTCACGTGGCCGGGGTCAGCCGGCCGGCGCCCGCTCGTGCAGCCGCTCGGCACCGGTGAGCGCCTCGACCGCGACGCGGGCGAGCAGACCCGCCCCGAGAGCCACCGAGCGGTCGTCGACGCGCAGGTCGCCCTGGTGCAGGTCGTACGTCGGCCCGCCGGGCGTGCGCGTCCCGAGCCGGGCCATCGCCCCCGGGATCCGCTCGAGGTACCACGCGAAGTCCTCGCCGCCGAGGCTCTGCTCGGTGCTGACCACCCCGGCGGCACCGACCACGGCGGTCGCGGCGCGCGTGAACGCGCGGGCGCCGGAGCCGGAGTTGACCACCGGCGGGACGCCCCGCACGTACTCGACCTCCGCGGTGACGCCGTACGGCGCGACGACAGCCTGCACGAGCTGCTCGACCATGGCGCGCGCCTTCTCCCACACGCGCACGTCGAGCAGCCGCAGCGTGCCGCCGACCTCCCCGAGCGAGGGGACGACGTTCTTGGCGCTGCCCGCTCGCACGTAGCCCCACACCAGGCTGGCGCCCGATCGCGGGTCGAGGCGGCGCGAGAGCGCACCCGGCACGTCGGTGATGACCTTGCCCAGCGCGTACGTGAGGTCCTGGGTCAGGTGCGGCCGTGAGGTGTGGCCGCCCGCACCGTGCAGCCGCACGAGCACCTGGTCGCAGGCCGAGGTGATCGGTCCCTTGCGCAGGCCCACCTGGCCAACGTCGATCGAGGGGTCGCAGTGCAGCGCGTAGATGCTGCTGGCGCCGTCGAGGGCACCGGCGTCGACGAGGTCGTGGGCGCCGCCGGGCATGACCTCCTCGGCGGGCTGGAACAGCAGCCGCACCCGGCCGGGCAGGGGGTCGTGCGCGTGCAGCTCGTGCAGCGCGAGCCCGGCGCCGAGCAGCGCAGTCGTGTGCACGTCGTGCCCGCACGCGTGGGCGAGTCCCTCGTACGTCGACCGCCACGGGTCGACCGTGCGGTCGGCCATGCGCAACGCGTCCATGTCGGCGCGCAGCGCCACCGTCACCACTCCCGGACGGCGCGCACCGGCGCCGGGGCCGACCTCGGCGACCAACCCGGTGCCGGGCATGCGCTGCACCGCGATGCCTGCCCGCTCGAGCCGGCCGGCGACGACCGCGGTGGTGCGGTGCTCCTCGCGGGAGGCCTCGGGGTGGGCGTGCAGGTCGCGCCGGAAGTCGACCAGCTCGGCCGTCAGGCCGGCCACGAGGTCGGCCAGCGACGGCGGCGGGCTGCTGGCGAGGTCGGCGGTCACGATCGGCCCAGGCTAGCCGCTCAGCGGTGCCGCGGCAGGCGCGCGGTCAGAAGGCGTCGCGGGGGACGTAGGTGCCCCACACCTCGCGCAGCGCGTGGCTGACCTCGCCGACGGTGGCGCGCAGCCGCAGCGCCTGCTTGAGCGGCGGCAGCACGTTGTCGGTGCCGGCGGCGGCGGCGCGCACCGCCTCGAGCGCCGCGTCGACGGCCGGCTGGTCGCGCTCGGCCCGCAGCGCGGCGAGCCGCTGCGCCTGCTCCTTCTCGATCGCGGGGTCCACCCGCAGCGGCGAGTACGGCTCGTCGTCCGGGCTCTGGAAGCGGTTGACGCCCACCACGACCCGCTCGCCGGAGTCGATCTGCTGCGAGACGACGTACGCGGAACGCTCGATCTCGCCCTTCTGGAACCCGTCCTCGATGGCCGCCACGGCGCCACCGCGCTCCTCGACCGCGTCGATCAGCTGCCGCGCCGCCACCTCGAGGTCGTCGGTCATCGACTCGACGACGTACGACCCGGCGAAGGGGTCGACGGTCTTGGTGACGTCGGTCTCGAAGGCGATGACCTGCTGGGTGCGCAGGGCGAGGCGCGCGGCCTTGGAGCTGGGCAGCGCGAGGGCCTCGTCGTAGGAGTTGGTGTGCAGGCTCTGCGTGCCGCCGAAGACCGCCCCCAACCCTTGCAGCGCAACGCGGACGAGGTTGACCTCCGGCTGCTGCGCCGTCAGCTGCACGCCCGCGGTCTGGGTGTGGAACCGCAGCATCGTCGAGCGCGGGTCCGTGGCGCCGAACTCGTCTCGCATGATCGACGCCCAGATCCGCCGTGCGGCACGGAACTTGGCGACCTCCTCGAGCAACGTCGTCCGGGCCACGAAGAAGAACGACAACCGGGGGCCGAACTCGTCGACGTCGAGCCCCGCGGCGATCGCGGTGCGCACGTACTCCTTGGCGTTCGCCAGCGTGAACGCGACCTCCTGCACCGGCGTCGCTCCGGCCTCGGCCATGTTGTCACCCGAGATCGAGATGGAGTTGAAGCGCGGCATGTCGGTGCGGCAGTAGGCGAACGTGTCGGCGATGAGGCGCAGCGATTCCTTCGGCGGGTAGATGTAGGTGCCCCGCGCGATGTACTCCTTCAGCACGTCGTTCTGGATCGTGCCGGTCAGCTGGTCGCCGGCGACGCCGTGCTCCTCGGCGACGAGCTGGTAGAGCAGCAGCAGCACCGCGCCGGGCGCGTTGATCGTCATGGACGTCGACACGCGCTCGAGCGGGATGCCGTCGAACAGCAGCCGCATGTCGTCGATCGAGTCGATGGCCACGCCGACCTTGCCGACCTCGCCCGCCGCGATCGCCTCGTCGGAGTCGTAGCCCATCTGCGTCGGCAGGTCGAACGCCACCGACAGACCGCCCGTGCCCGCCGCGACCAGCTGGTGGTACCGCTCGTTGGACTCGCGCGCGGTGCCGAACCCGGCGTACTGCCGCATGGTCCACGGGCGCCCCGTGTACATCGTCGGGTAGACCCCCCGCGTGAACGGGTAGCTCCCCGGCTCGCCCAGCCGCTGCGCCGGGTCGAACCCCTCCAGCGCGGCCTCGTCGTACACCGGCCGCAGCGGCAGCCCCGACTCGGTGCGCGACGCCGGGTCGTCGGCGGGCGCACGCCCGGCAGCAGGTACGTCGGCCATGGCACTCCTCGTCGGGCGGGAATCGGTGCTGGCGGCGGCTACGTGCGGTGGCTCGTGGTGCTGCCGGCGGCTCGTGGTGCTGCCGGCGGCTCGTGGTGCTGCCGGCGGCTCGTGGTGCCGTCGGCGGCTCGGTGCTCGGTGCTGGCCCGGTCAACGCTAGCGACCAGCCCACCCCAGCGCCCCTTCCCCCTCGTGATCATGCAATCCCGGCCCGACCACGTCCCCCCGCCTCCCCCCACCGGTGCAGCGACCGCCTGAACCCGCCGAAACGTTCAGCCCCTGCCGCTGCGGGGAGGCCTGGTCAGTCCCACCAGAAGTACCAGGAGTGCGACCCGACCTGCTGCTGCGCAAGGACCGTGAGGTCGTCCTTCTCCGCGTCGACCGCGTCGATGCAGTACTCGTAGTGCTCGCGTGCCACCTCGAGCGCCTCGGCCGGGTCGGTCGGCGGCCGCTCGACGAGCAGCTCCAGCACCTGGCCGTTCGTGAGGCTGACCAGCTGGGCGCCGAAGCGGTCGTGCCACTCGTGCAGGGTCACCACGTGGTCGATCGGCTCCATCCCGTAGTTGAGCCCGCCCCGGTATCCGAGCACAGCCGGCACCTGCCAGCCCTGCTCGGCCGGCACGAGGGCCACCAGCCCGGTCGTGGAGAGCGCTCGGAAGGCCGCCGGTGACGCGTCCAGCCGCTCGGGCACGCGCGAGTTCTCGTCGGCGCCGTACTCGAACGCGTCGTCGTCACCACCCAGTGCCGCCAACCGCGCAGCGCGGACGTCGAGCAGGTCCTGGCGGTCGAGCGAGGACGTGCGGGCGACCTCGGCGTCGTCGTCGTACCTGCGCTTGCCGCTGGTCGTGAGCGCTGCGCACAGCTCGGCGATGTGCTCGTCGACGAGCACCGGCCAGTGGCCGGTGGACGGATGCGCGTCCCACAGCCGCTCCCACCACGGCAGGAGCTCGGCCGGGGCCGCGGCGAAGACGAGGACGCGTTTGCCGGACGGCGTCGTGCCGAGCAGCCGAAGCTCCGGCAGGTCGAGCCCAGCGAGAGGAGGCGGTGCGGGGACGGCTCCCTCGGGGACGCCGCGGCGCCCGCCGTCGTCGTTCCCGGAGCGCCCACCGGCTGCGTCGTCCCCGCCGCCGCGCCCGCCGTCATCGGTCCGGCCACCGCCCGTCAACCGCCTGAGCCAGCTCATGGGCCGATCATCGCGCACAGGCGACCAGCTCGGCACGTGCCGGTAGGCGGTTGTGCGGCCGACGCCGAGCGCGTCCGCGCTCGTCGTCGGGGACGTGCCGGCATGCACCTCTGCCTGCGTGCTGCACTCGTGCGCGGCAAGCAGCCCAAGCCACCAGCGAGGCCCAGCTGGTCGCACTGTGGCGTGCCGGCAACCACACGACCCTCGACCTGGCCGAGATGTGCGACGTCGCCCGCTCCACCGTGCACAAGCGCGCGCAAGGCCGCCAGCTGCACAGCTGGGATAGACGGGCGCGCAGTCAGACCGGGCGCCGGCCACAGAGCGCTGCAGGGACCACGCCAGCTACCGCTGCACTCACACCGAGCTCGGGGACGCCCGGCTTCAGACCAGGTCGGTGCGGCCGTTCGCCCGCAGCGCCTCGACCACGGCCTTGACGCCCTGCGCGCGGGCGCGTGAGGTGACGAGCACGGCGTCCGGGGTGTCGACGACGACGACGTCGTCCAGGCCGAGCACGACCACCACACGGCCCGAGCCGGGCACGACCACGCTGCGGCCACCGCAGGACAGGGCCACCACCAGGCCCGGGTCGCCGAGCACCTGCGGCCCGTCCACGGCGTCCGGCAGGAGCGTGGCGAGGGAGTCGAAGTCGCCGACGTCGTCCCAGGCGAACGTGCCGGGCACGACCGCGACCAGGCCGGCCGCGGCGGCGGGCTCCGCGATCGCGTAGTCGAACGCGATCTTGTCGAGCGTCGGCCAGACCTCGGCGAGCACCTGCTCGCGGTCGGGGCCGTCCCAGGCGTCGGCGATGGTGCGCAGGCCGGCGGCGAGGACCGGCAGGTGCTGGCCCAGCAGGTCGAGCAGGGTGGCGGCTCGGACGACGAACATCCCCGCGTTCCAGCGGTAGTCGCCGCTCGCGACGTACGCGGCGGCGGTCGCGGCGTCCGGCTTCTCGACGAACTCGGCCACCTGCAGCGCCGACGGCGCACCGTCGACGCCGAGCGCGTCACCGGCGCGGATGTAGCCGAACCCGGTGGCGGCGTACGTCGGGCTGATGCCGACCGTCACGAGCCGGCCGGTGCGCGCGACGGCGACGGCCTCGGCCACCGCGGCCGCGAAGACCTCCTGGTCGTCGATCACGTGGTCGGCGGCGAACGAGCCGATGACGGCGTCGGGGTCGCGGCGCGCGAGGACCGCTGCGGCCAGGCCGATCGCTGCGGTCGAGTCGCGTGGCGACGGCTCGACGAGAAGGTCGTCGTCGGGCAGGTCGGGCAGCTGGCGGGCGACCGCCGCGACGTGCGGGGTGCCCGTCACGACGCACACGGCCTGGGCGAGGGGCGCCAGCCGGGCGTGGGTGGCCTGCAGCAGCGTCGACCCCGTGCCGGTGAGGTCGAGCAGGAACTTGGGCCGCTCGGATCTCGACAGCGGCCACAACCGGGTGCCGGCTCCGCCGGCGGGCACGACGGCGTAGAAGCCCGCGATGGGCCCGGTTCGGTCGCTCGAGGTCACCGTCGGGACGCTACCGGAGGCGGACCCGCGAGAACCCGCCCTCCGCGCCCCCCAGCCGGGCCGGCGGGGTCGTCGGCGGACATCGCACCCGGACGGAGCAGCGCCGTGAGGGATCGGTCACAGAGCGCGCCTGGGCGGGGTCAGCAGCCACCACGGTCATTACCATGGAGATCGACGTGGACGCCGTCGTCCCTCGCCCCGCACGGGGTGATCGGGCCGTCGCGCTCGACAGCCCTCCTCGAAAGGTTCGCCAGTGCCCCAGGCACCCGCAGGCACGCTCTACCGCGGCCGCGAAGGCATGTGGTCGTGGGTGGCGCATCGCGTCACCGGCATGCTGATCTTCGTCTTCCTGTTCGCGCACGTGGTCGACACGGCTCTCGTGCGCGTGTCGCCCGAGGCCTACAACACGGTCATCGAGTCCTACAAGAACCCGGTCGTGGGTCTGGGCGAGGCCGGCCTGACAGCGGCCGTCATCTTCCACGCGTTCAACGGCGTGCGCATCATCCTCGTCGACTTCTGGGCGCAGGGCCCGCGCTACCAGCGGCAGATGCTGTGGGTCGTCGTCGGCCTGTGGGCCGTGCTGTTCGTGCCCTTCCTCGTCCGTCACGCCATGCACGTCCTCGGCTGAGCAGCCGGCACATGCACCAGCACCCGATCCAGGAGCCCACGTGAGCACCATCGAGGCACCCCGCGCGCAGTTCCGGCGCAGCCGCTCGACGCGCAGCAACTTCGAGCTGTGGTCGTGGGTCTTCATGCGTGGCTCCGGCGTGCTGCTGATCTTCCTCGTCTTCGGCCACCTGCTCGTCAACCTCGTCCTCGGCCAGGGCATCAAGCAGGTCGACTTCGCCTTCGTCGCCGGCAAGTGGGCGAACCCGTTCTGGCAGACGTGGGACCTGCTGATGCTGTGGCTCGCCGAGCTGCACGGCGTCAACGGCGTGCGCACGATCATCAACGACTACGCCGAGAAGGACAGCACCCGGCTGGTGCTCAAGACCCTGCTGTTCCTGAGCGCCACGCTCGTCCTGGTGCTCGGCACGCTGGTCATCTTCACGTTCGACCCGTGCCCCACCGGTGCCGGCGCCGGCGCCGACCTGCTCCCGTCCTTCTGCGCGACCCGCTAGCACCACAGCTCCCGTCTCCTCCAGGAAAGGTCGGCTGACATGCAGACCCACACGTACGACGTCGTCATCGTCGGTGCCGGGGGCGCCGGCATGCGCGCTGCGCTGGAGTCCGGGCAGCGGGCGCGGACGGCGGTGCTGACCAAGCTCTACCCCACCCGCTCCCACACCGGCGCGGCGCAGGGCGGCATGTGCGCCGCCCTCGCCAACGTCGAGGAGGACAACTGGGAGTGGCACACCTTCGACACCGTCAAGGGCG
>CAXTEJ010000075.1:0-12318 GCA_964243295.1 uncultured Actinomycetales bacterium
GCGCAGGCCCGGCCGGAGGGCGACGACGCCGCGCGCGCCGTCGCCGCCGGACTCGCCACGCCGGCGCCGGTCGCGGCACCGGCGCCCACGAGCTCCACCGCACCGGCACCGGCACCGGTGGCGACTGCGCCGCAGGTGCTCGGGCAGCTGTCGCCCAAGATGCTGGCGGCGGCACTGGCGGCCACCGTCGAGGGGCAGCGCACCGTCACGGTGCACCTGCGCCCGGCCCAGCTGGGCAGCGTTCAGGTCGTCGCCACCATGGGCGCCCAGGGCCTGTCGGTGCAGCTGCACGCGTCGTCGCCGGACGCCCGCGAGGTGCTGCGCGCCGCCCTGGGTGACCTGCGCACCGAGCTCGGCGCCGGGGGAGTGGCGAGCGTCGCCCGCCTCGAGGTCTCCGACCGGACGCCGGACCAGCAGCAGTCGCCGCAGCAGCAGTGGTCCGCCCAGCAGGACTCGCGCCGCAGCGGTGCCGGTCCCGAGGGCCGCCAGCCCGGCCAGCAGCAACCGACGCCACCCGGCGCCGCGCGCGAGGCCGGCGCGCGCACAGCGGGCGCGGAGCAGACCACCGCACGCGGGCGGACCCGCGCGCCGGGTCGCAGCCTCGACATCCGGGTCTGACCCATCCCTACAGTCCGGGCCTGCTCGCGCCGAGACACATGGGACCGACGACAAGACGGAGCAACCATGACCGACGCAGTGACCGGCTCGACCACGCCGCCGCCGCTCGTGACACCCACCGCCGACTGGGCCAAGAAGGCCGACGTCGTCGAGAACAGGACCAAGCTCGACAAGGACGCGTTCCTCAAGCTGCTGGTCGCCCAGATGCGCTACCAGGACCCGTCCAAGCCCGTCGACAGCAGCGAGTTCATGGCGCAGACGGCACAGTTCACGCAGGTGGAGAAGATGGAGGCGATGGCAGCCGACTCCACGGCCAGCCTCAAGCTGCAGCAGGGCCTGTCGGCCAGCAGCATGATCGGCAAGACCGTCACCTGGCTCGACTCCGAGGGCAGCCCGCGCACCGGGAAGGTCAACTCGACCACCTTCGGCGGCGCGGCGTCGTCCAGCGAGCCGACCCTCGCGGTCGGCACCGAGCGCGTCGCGCTCTCCAAGGTCGTGACGGTGGCCGCGAGCGCCTGAGCGCGCTCGGCACCTCGGGGTCCACCAGCCCCTCCCCGCAGTCGGCTCCACCTGGTCCGGGCAGCCGGACCGCCAGCTCGATCCCCTCGCACGGATGCGAAGGCACGAGGCGCACGGACGCGCCGTCCACCGGTGAGACCCACCGTCCGTCCCTTCAGAGGAGAGCTCCATGCTTCGCTCGCTGTACTCCGGCATCAGCGGCCTTCGCGCCAACCAGACGATGATGGACGTCGTCGGCAACAACATCGCCAACGTCAACACCGTCGGCTTCAAGTCGTCCAACGCCATCTTCCAGGACACGCTGAGCCAGGTGCTGGTCGCGTCCACGTCGCCGTCCGGCCAGAACGGCAAGCCCGCCACGCCCGTCACCGGCGGCACCAACCCGGCGCAGGTCGGCCTCGGCGTGCGCGTCGCGGCGATCCAGACCAACTTCGGCGCCGGCTCGACCCAGACGACGGGTCGCTCCAACGACGTCATGATCCAGAACGACGGCTTCCTGATCGAGAAGCTGCAGGACCAGTCCACGGTCTACACCCGCAACGGTGCTCTCAACCTCGACGCCTCCGGCTACCTCACCGGCCCCGACGGCGGCATCGTGCAGGGCTACCCGGCCGCGCCGGACGGGACGCTGTCCAACAACCCGGCGACCGACCCGACGGTCAACCTGCAGATCGACATGAACAAGCCGCTGCAGGGCACCGAGGGCACCGCCAACCCGGTGCGCCTGACCGGCTTCTCGATCGGCAAGGACGGCATCATCACCGGTGCCTACCAGAACGGGCAGACCCGCGCGCTGGGGCAGCTGGCGCTCGCCACCTTCATCAACCCCTCGGGCCTGTCGAAGGTCGGCCAGTCCGGCTATGTCGCCAGCATCAACTCCGGTCAGCCGGACGTCGGCGTGGCCGCCACGGGTGCGCGCGGCTCGTTCGCCAGCGGGTTCCTCGAGATGTCGAACGTCGACCTGGCCCAGGAGTTCACCAGCCTCATCGTCGCCCAGCGCGGGTTCCAGGCGAACTCGCGCATCATCACCGCCGGCGACGAGGTGCTGCAGGACCTGATCAACATGAAGCGCTGATCAGGGCCTGACGCCTGAAACCCATTGCGCCGCAGCATTTTCGGCGGGACGGGTGCGCACGACCTCCAGAGGGGCCGTCGCTCGAGCTGGTCACCGAACATCCTCGGTGCAAACGCTCAGAGCGGCGGTCCCTCTGCCGATGGGGAGGGTGTCGCAGCCACCGGGTCGCGTGGTCCACGCGGGACCTCGGGCGCCCAGCGACACGGCGAGGCGCACGACGGTTGACCGGATCACCGGTTTCCACCGCTCGACCCACGGACGGGTCGGCTACGCACCTGACTTCCAAGGACGGACCCCCGTGATACATCTGACTCGACTCAACGGCCCGGGTTTCACGCTGAACCCCGACCTCATCCAGAAGGCCGAGAGCACTCCCGACACGATCATCCTGCTGGTCGACGGCACCAAGTACGTCGTCGCCGAGTCGGTCGAGGAGCTCACCGAGCGCATCGTCTACTACCGCGCGTCGGTCGTGGCCCTCGCCCAGCACCTGGCCACCGAGGCACGCGACGACGCCCACGTCGTCCTGGCCGAGGCCGTGCCCCTGCGACCGCGCCGGAGGCAGTGATGGATCCGGCGACGCTCGTCGGGATCGGCCTGGCCTTCGCGGCGATCTTCGGCTCGATGATTTTGGAGGGTGGCAACCCGGTCGCCATCTTCCTGCTCCCGCCGCTGCTGCTCGTCTTCGTCGGCACCGCAGGCGCCGGCATGGCCGGTGGGCTGCTCAAGGACTTCACCAAGTCGCTGGCGGCGCTGAAGAACGCCCTGCTGGCCAAGCCCGTCACCGCGGACGCGACCGTCGAGACGATCGTCAAGCTCGCCGAGACCGCGCGCCGCGAGGGGCTGCTGGCCCTCGAGGGCCAGGTCGCCGACGTGGACGACGAGTTCCTCAAGGGCGGCCTGCAGTCGGCCATCGACGGCGCCGACCCCGAGGAGCTCGCGGAGATCCTCTACCTGAAGATCGACACCAAGCGCGCCGCCGACAAGCAGGCCGCGAAGCTCTACGGCGACATGGGCGGCTACGCCCCGACCATCGGCATCATCGGCACCGTGATCGGCCTGGTGCACGTGCTCGAGAACCTCAGCGAGCCCGACAAGCTCGGTCACCTCATCGCCGGGGCGTTCGTCGCGACGCTGTGGGGTGTGCTGTCGGCCAACGTGCTGTGGCTGCCCATCGCCAGCCGGCTCAAGCGGCTGTCCGAGGTGGAGTGCCACCAGATGGAGCTGGTCGTCGAGGGCGTCCTCGCCATCCAGTCCGGCACCAGCCCGCGCGTGGTGCAGGCCAAGCTCGAGAGCTACCTGCCCGAGCCGCTGGCCGACAAGAAGGCCGCCTGATGTCGGCGAGGAAGGGGCACGGTCGCCGCGGTGGCGCTCACGAGGAGGAGCACGAGAACCACGAGCGCTGGCTGGTCTCCTACGCCGACATGATGACCCTGCTCATGGTGCTGTTCATCGTGATGTTCGCCATCAGCCAGGTCGACCAGAAGAAGTTCGCGGCGCTCAAGGACGGGCTCGCCACCGGCTTCGGAGCCACCAGCAGCGCTCCCATCGGGGGCGGCGCCGACATCCTGGACGGCGGGGGAGCCTCACCGCCGCAGGTCGTGGTGTTCGAGGGCACCGGCGCCGAGCCGGTGACCAAGACGACGTCCAAGCGGTCGGGCACCAGCGACGCCGCGACCGAGGCGGCCGCGAAGGCCGAGATCAAGCGGCTCGCGGCCATCGAGGCGCAGATCCGCGCGGCGCTGAAGACCAAGGGCCTGGAGGGCGCCGTGCGCTTCAAGGTGACCGACCGTGGGCTCGTGGTCGCGCTCATCTCCGACGACGTCTTCTTCGAGTCGGCGAGCGCCACGCTGCGCCCGCGCGGCGTCGAGGTGCTCCGCGCCGTGCAGCCGACGCTCCAGCGGCTGCCCAACGACGTCGCCATCGAGGGGCACGCCAACCACCTCAAGGTGAACAGCCCCCTGTACCCCAGCAACTGGGAGCTGTCCGCGGCCCGGGCGGCCGGCGTCGCCCGCTGGTTCGTCGACGCCGGGCGCGTCAGGGACACGCGCCTGAGCCCCACCGGCTACGGCTCGGCGCGTCCGCTGTACCCGGTGGGTGATCCGCGCGGCATCCGGTTCAACCGCCGGGTCGACCTCGTCCTCGTCAGCGACCAGCCGGCCGCCGTCCGGGCGCTGGTGCCCAAGCTGGCACCGTCGCTGTCCAACCTCTGACCGTCCGCCACCCCACACCACGAGCACAGGAGAACCACCATGAGCACCACCACCGCTCGCCCCGCCGGGGCGAAGGACGGCGCCGAGGAGGCACCGAAGAAGTCCAAGCTCAAGCTCATCATCGCCGTCGTGCTGGTGGTCCTGATCGCCGCGGCCGCCTGGTTCGTCCTGCTCAAGCCGAAGGAGGACGCCGGGGCGGCGCCCGTCGTCGAGAAGGGCGTCGTCCTTCCCGTCGACGCCATCAACATCAACCTGGCGGACGGTCACTACCTCAAGCTGGGCTTCGCGCTGCAGCTGCCGCTCGAGGGCGGCCACGAGAACCCCGACCCCAGCGAGGCGCTCGCCATCGCCATCGACCAGTTCAGCGGCGTCCCGATGAAGCACCTGTCCGACGCCAAGCACCGCCGCGAGGCCATCGAGCACTTCAGCGAGGCCGTCGTGCACGCCTACCACGAGGAGGTCATGGAGATCTACCCCACGACCTTCGTGATGCAGTAGCCGCGGGCGCCACACCCTGCAGCACACCGGGCCCGACGCGATTCGCTCGACGTCGGGCCCGGGCTGCCCCGTTCGGCTCAAGGGTCCGCGGGTGGTGCCGATACACGGCGCATGGCCACCCGAGACACCGCAGACGCCGGCCCGCGGCCCGAGCCGCAGGCCTACGACTTCGGTCGTCCCACCAAGCTGGCCCGCGAGCACGGCCGCCTGCTCGAGATGGTCTACGAGACGGTCGCGCGCCAGTGGGCCACCGTGCTCGGCTCCGAGCTGGGCACCCCCTGCCAGGTCGCCCTGACCGGCGTCGAGCAGATCAGCTACGACGACTACATCAGCCCGATGTCGACGCCCAGCCTGCTCGCCATCTTCAACGCCGAGCCGCACCCGGGTGCCAGCTTCCTGGCGATGACGACCGACACCGGCTACCACGCCATCGAGCGGATGCTGGGCGGCACGGGCCTGGGCGAGCAGCCGCGGCGGACGCCCACCGAGATCGAGACCCAGCTGTTGGTCAAGGTGATCGAGCGACTCCTCGGCGAGCTGCGCTACGGCCTCGCGGCCATCAACGACATCAGCGCCACGCTGCGCTCGATGGAGTACAACCCGCAGTTCGTGCAGGTCGCCGCGGCCACCGACCTCTACATCGTCGCCACGCTCGCCGTCACCATCGACGACGTCGTGCGCCCGGCCACGGTCGCCATGCCCGCCCCGGTGCTGGCCATGCGCAGCGCGGACGCCGGCGGCGTCGACCCCGGCGTGGCGGCCGAGCGGCTGCGCTCGCGCCACGCGATGACCGAGCTGGTGGCCGACGTCCCCGTCGACGTGCTGGTGCGCTTCCTGCCCCGCGTCCTGCCCTCCCGGCAGCTGACCCAGCTGGACGTCGGCGACGTCATCAGCCTCGGCCACCCCGTCGACCGCCCGCTGGACGTCGTGTCCGCCGGGGTCGTCTGCGCCCACGGCGTCGCCGGCACGCAGGGCTCACGCGCCGCGTGCCTCATCACCTCCTCCGCGGTCCCCGACGCCACCCGACCCACCCGAAAGGCCCACACGTGAACACGTTCACCAGCTTCGAGGACGACGTCGTCACCGCTGCCCGCGAGGCCGCCACGCGCGTGCCCGCGCCCTCCGCGCTGGTCACCGGGGCGACCCTCGGGCTCGCCAGCCTCAGCCTGCCCGGCGACGCCGTCGCGGCCACCGCCGAGGTGCGCGGCTCGCGGTCGGGCCGGGTGGTCGTCGTCGTGCGGCCCGAGCTCGCTACGGCGCTCGCCGACTCGCCCATGGGCCCGCTGCCCCTCACCGAGGTGCTGCGGCCGGCGCTCGAGTCGCTCGCCAGCGCCCTCGGCGTCGCCGCGCTCGGCACCGTGACCACCGCCGCCGCGGCGGACGTGCTCGCGCTCGTCGGCGCCGACGACGCGGCGGTCGTCCCGCTGCTGGGCGCGGACGACGAGGCTGCCGCGTGGCTCGTGGTCAGCGCCTCGAGCGGGGCGACCGCCGCGCCCGCGGCGCAGGGCGTCCCGGCGTCCGGCATGCACATGCTGCAGGACGTCGTGATGGAGCTGACAGCCGAGCTCGGCCGCACCTCGATGACGGTCCGCGACCTGCTGGGCCTGCAGCCGGGCGCCGTCATCGAGCTCGACCGGCTCGCCGGCAGCCCCGCCGACCTGCTGGTCAACGGCCGGCTCATCGCGCGCGGCGAGGTCGTCGTGGTGGACGAGTACTACGCCCTGAAGATCATCGAGCTGCTCTCGGGCTCGGCCGGCCGCGACTGATGCAGACGCTCGCGCTCGTCGGCCGCGTGGTCCTCAGCCTCGTGGTGGTCCTCGTGCTGCTGTGGTTCGCGGTGCGGGGCATGCGCAAGCAGCAGCGAACCTCGGCCGGAGTGAGCCTCGACGTGCTCGCCCGCCAGCCGCTCGCGCAGCGCAGCTCGGTCGCCGTCGTACGGCTGGGAGAGCGGGCACTGGTGCTCGGCGTGAGCGAGGGCCGCGTCGAGCTGCTGGCCGACAAGCCGCTGTCCGAGGTCATGACCGAGCCGCAGGAGGAGCAGGTGACGACCGAGACCGCAGTCGCACCGCAGCTGCGGCGAGCCGTCACGACCGGCAGCCGCCGCCGCGCCACCGCCCCGGCGCTCACGGGCGCCCTCGCGGGCTCGGCCCTGTCGCCGCAGACGTGGAGCCGCGCGCTCGACGTGCTGCGCGAGAAGACGGTGCGCCGGTGAACGCACGCTCGACCGTCGGGCACGCCGCCCGGACCGGTGCCCGGACCGGTGCCCTGGTCGCCGCGCTGTGGTGCGGCAGCGTGCTGCTGGCCGCCCCCGCCTCGGCCACACCGGTGCCCGCATCGGTGTCCGCGTCCGCGTCGGTGTCGGCGGCGGTGTCGGCGGCGGTGTCCGTGGCCGTCGCGACGACCACCCCGGCCCCGTCGAGCACCGGGTCGACCACCAGGCCGAAAGGCCCGAGCGGTCCGACGGGCCCCGTGGCGCCGTCCGGTGGGGGCATCAGCATCGACATCGGCGGCACCGGCGGCGACGGCAAGCCCAGCAGCTCGCTGCTGATCATCCTGGCCGTCACCGCGCTGTCGGTGGCGCCGTCGGTGCTGCTGCTCACCACCAGCTTCACCAAGATCTTCGTCGTCCTGGGGCTGACCCGCAACGCGCTGGGCCTGCAGACGACGCCCCCCACCCAGGTGCTCGCCGGCCTGGCGCTGTTCCTCACGCTGTTCGTCATGAGCCCGGTGCTCACCAAGGTCAACGACGGGGCGATCCAGCCCTACCTCAAGGGCGACATGACCCAGAGCCAGGCCTTCACCGCCGGCACCAAGCCGCTCAAGGCGTTCATGGTGGCCAAGACCCGGCCCGAGGAGCTCGCGCTGATCACCAAGGCAGCCGACATGCCGCGGCCCAGGAACGCCGCGTCGGTGCCGCTGACCACGCTGATCCCCGCGTTCGTGCTGTCCGAGCTGCGCTCGGCGTTCGTGATCGGCTTCGTGATCTTCGTGCCGTTCCTCATCATCGACCTCGTCGTCTCGGCCGCCCTGATGTCGCTCGGCATGATGATGCTGCCGCCGGTGACGGTCTCGCTGCCCTTCAAGCTGCTGCTGTTCGTCATGGTCGACGGCTGGGGCCTGATCATCTCCTCACTCGTCGCGAGCTACCGGGGCTGACACCGTGAGAGACCAGACCGTCATCGAGATCGGCCTGCAGGCCATCCTCGTCGCCACCAAGCTGGCCGCGCCGATCCTGATCGTCGCGCTCGTGCTCGGCTTCGCCATCTCGCTGTTCCAGTCCGTCACCCAGATCCAGGAGGCGACGCTCAGCTTCGTGCCGAAGATGATCGGCATCGCCGTGGTGCTGGTGCTGGCGGGCAACTGGATGCTGCACGAGCTGGTCGGCTTCACCATCGAGCTCTACACCCGCATCCCCGCCATCCTCGAGAACGGCTGAGCCGGTGCAGGTGGAGGTGCCCGCCACGCTGATCCTCACGGTGCTGCTCGGCGCCGCGCGGGCCGGGGCCTTCCTCGTCATCGCCCCGCCCTTCGCCTCGCGGGCGATCCCCCGGCAGGTCAAGGCCCTGCTGTCGGTCGCGATCGCGCTGCCCGTCGTCCCCGCCACGCAGGGGCGCGTGCCCGTCGCCGACACCGCCGCCGTGGTCTCAGCCCTGGTGCTGCAGATCATCACCGGCGCCGCGCTCGGCTTCGTCTGCCTGCTGATCTTCACCGCCGTCTCGGCGGCCGGCGACCTCCTCGACGTCTTCGGCGGCTTCTCGCTGACCTTCGCGCAGGACCCGCTGATGCAGACCGGCAACGCCGTGTGGGGCAAGGCGTTCCAGCTGATCGCGGTCACGCTGCTGTTCACCTCGGGCGGCTACCTGGTCGTGCTGCAGGGCTTCCTGCGCAGCTTCGACGCGGTGCCCCTGGACGGCGGGCTCGACCTCACGACGCTCGCCTCCGTGCTGACCGGCGGGCTCGGCCAGCTGCTGCTGTCGGCCCTGCAGATCTGCGCACCGCTGCTCGCCGTGCTCTTCCTCGCCGACGTCGGCCTGGGCCTGCTGACTCGGGTGGCGCCGGCGCTCAACGCCTTCTCGCTCGCCTTCCCGTTCAAGATCCTGCTCACCATGGTCATGGTCGGCACCACGATCGCCGGGCTGCCGACCGTCGTCGAGAACCTCACCGACACCATCGGCACGACCCTCGTGCGGCTGGTCGAGCCGTGAGCGGCGGCGGTGAGAAGACCGAGAAGCCGACACCGAAGCGCCTCAAGGAGGCGCGTGACAAGGGCCAGGTCGCGCGGACGCCGGACATCGGAGCCTGGGTGGCCATGCTGGCGGCGACGGTGATCGTGCCGCAGACGGCCAAGGGCCTCGCGAACGTGGCGGTCGGGCTGCTGCTCGGCATCCAGGCGATCGTGGCTGACCCGACGCCGGAGCGGGCCGTGGCGGCGCTGTCGAAGGGCCTTCGCGCCGGCGGCATGGCGCTGGTGCCGCTCGGCGTCGCCGCGGTGCTCATCGCCATCGTCAGCTCGGCGGCGCAGGGGGGCGTCCACGTGGCGACCAAGAAGCTCAAGCCGGACTTCACCTCCCTCGACCTGTTCAAGGGCATCAAGCGGTTGTTCGGCGCCATGACGTTCTGGGAGGCCGGGAAGGTGACGGTGAAGACCGCCGCCCTCGGCTTCGTGCTCTACCTCGTCGTCAAGGGCATCGTGCCCCGGCTCGCGGGCTCGGTCAGCGTGCCCCTGGCCTCGACGCTGTCGATCACCGGCGCCGGGGTGCTGACGCTGGTGCGCATCAGCGTGATGGTGGGCCTGGTCATGGCCATCGCCGACTTCATGGTCAAGAAGCGCCACACCGACAAGCAGCAGCGCATGAGCAAGCACGAGATCTCCCAGGAGAGCAAGAGCTCCGAGGGCGACCCGCACGTCAAGGGGCACCGGCGCTCGATCCAGATGGCCATGAGCCGCAACCGGATGATGAGCGACATCGCCACGGCGGACGTCGTCATGGTCAACCCCACCCACGTCGCCGTCGCGCTGCGCTACGAGCCCGGCAAGGGCGCCCCGCGGGTCGTCGCCAAGGGCAAGGGCGCGGTCGCGACCGCGATCCGCGAGCGCGCCGAGAAGGAGCGGGTGCCGCTCGTGCAGGACATCGCGTTGGCACGGGCGCTGCACGCCGCCTGCGACATCGGCCACGAGATCCCCACCGACCTGTACTCCGCGGTCGCCCAGGTGCTCGCCTTCGTCATGAGCCTGCGCTCGCGCGGCGTGGCCGCCGGCACGCACGTGTCGCCGACGGCGCGATCGGCTGCCTGAGCCCCGACGTCCGGGGTCGTGCGGCTGGGCCGGACGGGTGAGGCCGGACGCCGGGGGACCGGGCCGCGGGAGTGGCTCAAGGGCCCGCGAGCACCTGCCGATGGGTCTGGCAGAGCCGGCCGAGCCCGGCTCGCTCGATCGCCAGGACGGCACAGCTCAGCGGCCACGGACCGGCCTCGAACCTGAGACGATCGGATGACCCTGTGAAGTCCCGCATCAGCACGTTGGCCCTGCCGATCGGCATCGTCGGGATCGTGCTGATGCTCGTGGTGCCGATGCCGGCCGCGCTGCTCGACGTGCTCATCGCCTTCAACATCACCGCGGGCATCACCGTGCTGCTGGTGGCGGTCTACATCAAGCGGCCACTCGACTTCTCGGTGTTCCCCTCGGTGATCCTGGTGCTGACGCTGCTGCGGTTGTCGCTCAACATCTCCGCCACCCGGCTGGTGCTGCGCGACGGCTACGCCGGCAAGGTCATCGACTCGTTCGGCCACTTCGTCGTCGGCGGCTCGCTGGTCATCGGCCTGGTCATCTTCCTCATCCTGGTCGTCATCCAGTTCGTCGTGATCACCAAGGGCGCCGAGCGCGTCGCCGAGGTCGGGGCGCGCTTCACCCTCGACGCCATGCCCGGCAAGCAGATGGCCATCGACGCCGACCTGAACTCCGGCCTCATCGACGAGAACCAGGCGCGCACCCGTCGTGCGGACGTCGCCGCGGAGGCCGACTTCTACGGCTCGATGGACGGTGGCTCGAAGTTCGTCAAGGGCGACGCGGTCGCCGCGATCATCATCACGGTCATCAACCTGGTCGGTGGCTTCGCGATCGGCATGCTGCAGCGCGGCCTCAGCCCCGCCGAGTCGCTGCAGACCTACAGCCTGCTGACGATCGGCGACGGCCTGGTCTCGCAGATCCCGGCGCTGCTCATGTCTGTCGCCACGGGCATGATCGTCACCCGGTCGGCCAGCAACGGCGACCTGTCGAGCGAGGCCGCGGCCCAGATCGGCGCGCAGCCCAAGGCCCTCTACATCGCCGGCGCCGCCGCCATCGCGGTCGGCCTGCTGCCCGGCATCCCCAAGCTGCCCTTCCTCGCCGTCGGCGCCGTCATGCTGCTCGTCGCCCAGCGCGCGTCGGCCGCGGCCAAGAGCCGCCAGGAGGTCGAGGTCGTCGAGCAGGAGGAGGCCACCGACGAGGACTCCACCGAGGCGCTCATGGGGTCGATGCGCGTCGACCCGCTCGAGGTCGTGCTCGCCCCCGACCTCGTCGACCTGGTCGACACCGGCGTCGGCGGCGACCTGCTCGACCGCGTGCGGGCCCTGCGCCGTAAGCTGGGCCTGCAGCTCGGCCTGGTCATGCCGCCGGTGCGCACCCGCGACAGCCTCGACCTGCCGCACTCGGGGTACTCCATCCGCATCAGCGGCGTCGAGGTGGGGTCGGGCCAGGCGCCCGCCGGCCACGTGCTCGCCATCGGCGACAACCTCGACAGCGTGCCCGGCCGCGCCACGACCGAGCCGGTCTTCGGGCTCGCCGGAAAGTGGGTGCCGGTCGAGGCCCGCCAGCAGGCCGAGCTCTACGGCGCGTCGGTCGTCGACCGCTCGAGCGTGCTCATCACCCACCTCGCGGAGGTCGTGCAGACCCACGCCGCCCGGCTGCTCGGGCGCGAGGACGTCAAGGCCCTCGTCGACGCCCTGAAGCGCACCCACCCCATCGTGGTGGACGAGCTGACCCCGTCGATCATGACCACCGGTGAGGTGCAGCGGGTGCTGCAGGCGCTGCTCGCCGAGGGCGTCTCCATCCGCGACCTCGTCCGCATCTTCGAGGCGCTGTCGCAGCGCGCGAAGGCCGGCGCCGACCTCGACGGGCTCGTCGAGGCCTCGCGGCTCGCGCTCGGGCCCGCCATCTGCGACACCTGGGCCCGCGGCGGTCTGCTGCAGGTGATCACCCTCGACCCGATGCTCGAGCAGCAGCTCGTGGAGGCGGTCCGGCCCGGCGAGTCCGGCGGCGTCATCGCGCTTCCCGGCGGGCTGATCGAGCGACTCGTCGACGAGAGCCTGCAGGTCGTGATGGCCGCCGAGCGGGCCGGAGGCACCCCGGTGCTCGTG
>CAXTEJ010000075.1:12328-13293 GCA_964243295.1 uncultured Actinomycetales bacterium
CCCGACGCCGACCGTGGCGGCCCGGTGGAGCTCGCCGCACCTGCCGCGCCTGCCCGTCCTGTCGTACGCCGAGATCGACTCCACCCTGCGCATCGAGACGATGGGTGTGGTGAGCCATGGCGCGGCGATTGCTGCTTGAGGGTGACGACATCGACGACCTGCTGCGCCGCGTGCGCACCGACCACGGTGAGGAGGCTCGCATCGTGGGCGCCGAGGAGAAGCTCGTCGGCGGCGTGGGCGGGTTCTTCGCCAGGCGCCGCTACGAGGTCGCCATCGCGCTGGACGACGACGGCGGGCCGGGCGGCGCCGACACCGACCGCCCCGACAGCGACCGCCCCGACACCGACCGCCCCGACGCCCCCCGCAGCGACGCCGACACCCACGGCGTCCGCACCGACCACCTCGCAAGGAGTGACGTGACCCCTCGAGGCGGCGTCCGGCTGGACCTCGGCACGCCCGGCCCGGCCGCGGGGGAGACGCACGTCGGCACCCGGCGCGCCACCGCCGACGCCGCGCCGCGCCGTTCCCAGCCGATCACCTCGCTCGAGGACCTCATGGAGGCCGCCGGGCAGCAGGACGGCGCGGTCACCGCCCCGCAGGGCACGGCAGCGGAGCCGGCGCCCTTCGCGCCGGCCGCCTACCACCGTGGCCCCGCCCCGCGGCACGCAGCCGCACCGGTCGACGGTGCCGGTCGGGCGGCGGACGACGAGGCAGACCGCTCGACCGCCTTCGACGACCTCATGCGCCACCTCACCTCACCCGAGGGCTCCGGGGCGCCCGACGCCCGTCGCGGCGCACCGGCCGACGCCGCTGATCCCGCGGCCGCCCCTGCTGATCCGGCCGCCCCCACCCGTCGGTCGCGCCACGCCGCGTCGTACGACGGGCACGGCGAGGCGTCCGCGCAACCGCTGCCGCAGCCGGCGCTGCAGCCGCAGCCGCAGCCGCCGCAGCCGGCGCTGCAGCCG
>CAXTEJ010000076.1:0-13185 GCA_964243295.1 uncultured Actinomycetales bacterium
GCTCGGCGCGCATCTGCTGCTCCATCGAGTCCTGCACCGACGCCGGCGGGTCGATCGCCTTGAGCTCGACCCGGTTGACCCGGATGCCCCAGCGGCCGGTCGCCTCGTCGAGCACGCCGCGCAGCGCCGCGTTGATCTGGTCGCGGCTGGTGAGCGTCTGCTCGAGGTCGAGCGAGCCGATGACGTTGCGCAGCGTGGTGACCGTCAGCTGCTCGATGCCCTGGATGTAGTTGAAGATCTCGTAGACGGCCGACTTGGGGTCGGTCACCTGGAAGTAGATGACCGTGTCGATGCTCACGACGAGGTTGTCGGAGGTGATGACCGGCTGCGGCGGGAACGACACGACCTGCTCGCGCAGGTCGACCGTCGCGCGGACGCGGTCGACGAACGGCACGAGCAGGTGCAGGCCCGCGTCGAGCGTGCGCGAGTAGCGGCCGAGCCGCTCGACCAGCTGGGCCGTCGCCTGCGGCACGATCCGGACCGTGCGCGCGAGCACCACCAGCGCGAACACGACGACGAGCAGCAGGACCACCAGGGTGGCCACGGCTTCAGGACTCACGACAGCTCCGGTTCTGGGCCGGACGGCGTGACGACCGCGGTGGCCCCCTCGATGGCGGTGACCCGGACGGTGCGCCCGGGGAGCAGGCCGTCGGGTGCGGTGGGCGCCGCGCGCGCCGACCACACCTCGCCGGCGAGCCGGATGCGACCGCCGGTGGCGGTCACGGTCTCGACCACGAGCGCCTCGCGGCCGACGTGCGCGGCGGTGCCGGTGAGCGAGGCGGTGCCACCCTCGTCGTACAGCCGGCGACGCAGCAGCGGGCGCACCACGCCGAGCAGCAGCAGCGACACCGCGACGGCCGCGAGCACCTGCACCACGACACCCGCCCCGAGCGCTGCGGCGAGCGCGCCGGCCAGCGCTCCCCCGGCCAGCATCGCGAAGATGAGGTCGACCGTGGCGACCTCGACGGCACCGAGCACCAGGGCCAGCGCCACCCAGCCCAGCACCGGGTGATCGGTCAGCCAGTCCACGTCCGCCCCTCCCCCGCACCCTGCAGCGACCGGACGCCGGAGCCGGGGCGCCGCTGTCCGGTGCCCACCGTCGCACGTCCGGGTCAAGTGCGGTGCGAGGTGTGCCGACGACACGAGGGTGATCTTCGCCCGCAGCAGGCTGCGCCCCCTCGCGGGGGTCGTCGTCGCGCTCGCCCTCGCCGGCCCGGCTGCCACCGCGGCCGCCGCCGACCGGTCAGCCGGGACGGCGGCCGCCAGCTCCCCGACGTCCGACCCCACCGGCGACGGTGCGGCCGGCCCGCCACGCGACGCCGGCCTCGACGCTGCTCGCGACCCGAGCGCGCTCGACGCCGAGGTCGCCGGCGCCCGGGCGCAGGCTCAGGCGGCCGGCACCGCGGTGAGCGCGCTCACCGCCCGGCTGCGCGAGGCGCAGACCGCCTACGGCCGGGCCGTCGCAGGCGTCGGCAGCCAGGCGTCCGTCACCTGGACGGCCGTCGAGCGCGCCCGCGAGCTCGAGCGGTCGGTGACCCGGGTCGCCGACGAGCGGGCCGGCACCGCGCGGGCCCTCTACATGGGCGGCGGCAGCGAGGGGCTCGCGTCCTCGCTGCTCGACGCCGACGACCCCGCCGACCTCGCGGGCCGGCTGGTCGCCGTCCGGCGGCTGCTCGAGCGGTCGTCGCAGATGCAGGCGCAGACCGAGGCCGACACCCGGCGCGCGCAGCAGGCGGCCGAGGCGGCGGACGCGGCCGGCAGCCAGGCGGTCGTGACCGTCGCGCTCGTCGGCGAGCGGGCGGCCCGGCTCGACAGCCTGCTCGCCGCCGCGCAGGGCCGGCTCGACGCCCTGTCGGCCCGCTCGCGCGCCCTGTCGCAGGCCCAGGCCGCGGCCCGTGCGCTCGCTGCTGCGCGTGCCGCCGTCGCCGCCCAGCAGCTGCTGGTGCGCCAGAGCGTCACCGCGGTGGCGCCGCCCGCCGACTTCTTCTCGCTCTACCACGCGGCGGCGCTGACCTGCCCGGGGATGCCGTGGCAGCTGCTCGCCGCCGTGGGCCAGATCGAGAGCGGCCACGGGCGCGACAACGGCCCGAGCTCGGCGGGCGCGATCGGGCCCATGCAGTTCATGCCCGCCACCTTCGCCGCCTACGCGGTGGACGGCGACCGCGACGGGCTCGCCGATCCGTGGGCGCCCGCCGACTCGGTCTACACGGCGGCCCGCTACCTGTGCTCGAACGGCGCCGGCTCGCCCGCCGGCCTGCAGCGGGCGCTGCTCGCCTACAACCACGCGCAGTGGTACGTCGACCTGGTGCTGGGCGCCATGGCCGGCTACTGAGCGGTCACCGCCGGGCGGTGCCGCAGCGCGGTGGCGCCGGGCGGACGCCGGCCGTGCTCACCGGGCCCGCGCCGACCACCGGTCGCCGTGCCGCTCGAGCACCAGCGGCAGCCCGAACGTCGCCTCCAGGTTGGCCTGCGTGAGCGTCAGCTCGATCGGGCCGGCGGCCACGACACGTCCCCCGCGCAGCAGCAGGACGTCGGTGAAGTGCGGGGGGATCTCCTCGACGTGGTGGGTGACCAGCACCAGCGCGGGCGCGTAGACGTCCTCGGCGATGGCGCCGAGCCGCCGCAGCAGGTCCTCGCGGCCACCGAGGTCGAGGCCGGCGGCCGGCTCGTCGAGCAGCATCAGCTCGGGGTCGGTCATGAGGGCGCGGGCGATCTGCACCCGCTTGCGCTCACCCTCGCTGAGCGTGCCGAAGGTGCGGTCGGCGAGGTGCGCCACGCCGAGCGTCTCGAGCAGCTCGTGGGCGCGGCCGTGGTCGGTCTCGTCGTACTGCTCGGTCCAGCGGCCGGCGACGGCGTAGGAGGCGGTGACGACGACGTCGCTCACGCGCTCACGCGGCGGGATGCGCTCGGACAGCGCCGCGCTGGCCAGGCCGATGCGCGGCCGCAGCTCGAAGACGTCGACGGCGCCGAGCACCTCGCCGAGCACCCCGGCGACGCCCGTCGTGGGGTGCAGCTGGGCGGCGGCGACCTGCAGCAGCGTCGTCTTGCCGGCGCCGTTGGGGCCGAGCACGACCCAGCGCTCGCCCTCGCTGACCGACCAGTCGACGTCCTCGACCAGCGCCGTGCCGCCTCGCACCACGGTCACGCCGGCCATCTCGAGGACGTCACTCATGCGCCCGACCCTACCGAGCACCCGAGCCGCCCCGGACCGGCCCGTAGCCTGGTGCGGTGACTGCGCCGCTCCCCCGCTCCGCCCTGCTCGCGGCCTGGGCCGGCGCCGCGCTCGCCGGGCGGGTGCAGCCCGACACCGCCGTCCGCGTCATCCAGGCGCAGGACGAGCCGCACCTCGTCGAGACCGTCGGCGACACCCCGCTCGACGCCTGCACCGACCTGCCCGAGCTGGTGGCCGGGCTGCGCGGGTCAGGTGTCAGCGGGCTGCGCGTGGTGCTGCCGGCGCCCGGCGACCCGCTCGGCCTGCCGGGGCCCGCCGACGTCAACGCCGAGGCGCTGGACGCCGGCGAGTGCGTGCTCACGGTCGGCGGCCCGCCGCTCGCGCTGGTGCCCGTCGTCGAGGAGTTCGGCTCGACGTACGACACCGGCTTCCTGGTCACCTGGCGCGTCCACACGACTCCGCCGCTGCGCGTCACGGACGTCGGCAGCGTCGCCGAGGCCGAGCGGCACCTGCGGGAGGCCCTGATGCGCGCGACCGAGCAGCTCGGCGACCTCGACGTCGCCCGCTGGCGGCCCGACGCCGCGACCCGCATCGACGGGCTTCGCACCGGTCGCGGCCCCACCGACGCGCTGCCGCCCGACAGCCCACCCCGCTCGGCGCGCGTGCTCGACCTCGCCTGGCGGGTGCGCGGCATCGTCGAGCTCGCCCGCGAGGACGACGGCGGCTCGGTCAGCGGCTGGGAGGTCACCCGCCGCACTGAGGCGCTGCGCGGCCTCGACGACGTCAGCCGCCGCGCCGTCGTCGCGGCCATCAACGCCCCGCTGGAGCAGCTGGGGGCCTGACGCCCGGTAGCTCTCCGCTACGTGACTGCGCTGCGGCGCGCCGGCGCGGCTCCGCTGTGATCACGTTACGTAGGTGACGGCACGCCTCACGCGGCATGCACGCCACGTGAAGCGCTCCCCCACCTACGTAACGTGATCACGGTCGACCCCGGCGCAGCCCACGCCGCGCGCGCCCGGACGTCGGGCAGCGGGGTGGGTGGGTCAGCGCAGGACGGTGTCGTACACGGCGAGCGTGCGCTCGGCGACCGTCGTCCAGGCGAACTCGGCGACGGCGCGCTCGCGCCCGGCGCGGCCCATGGCCCGGGCGGCCTCGGGGTCACCGACGACCTCGCCTAGCGTGGCGGCCAGGTCGGCGACGAAGCGCTCGGGGTCGAGCGGGGTGCCGGTGCCGTCGTCCGACTGCTCGATGGGCACCAGCCGGCCGGTGACGCCGTCCGCGACCACCTCGGGGATGCCACCGGTCGCGGTGCCGACGACCGCGGCCTCGCAGGCCATGGCCTCCAGGTTGACGATGCCGAGCGGCTCGTAGACCGAGGGGCACGCGAAGGCGGTGGCCGACGACAGCAGCGCGACGACGTCCTCGCGGTCGAGCATGCGGTCGATCCACACGACGCCCTCGCGGGTCTCGCGCAGCCCGGCGACCAGGCCCTGCACCTCGGCCATGATCGCGGGGGTGTCGGGGGCGCCGGCGCACAGCACGACCTGCACGTCGGGGTCGAGCCGGGCCACCGCGCGAAGGAAGAAGGGCAGGCCCTTCTGCCGGGTGATGCGGCCGACGAAGACGACGCTGCGGCGGTCAGGGTCGACGCCGAGGGCGCGGACGGCGTCCGGCCGCTCGCGACGAGACCACAGCTCGGTGTCGATGCCGTTGTGCACCACGTGCACCCTGCCCGGGTCGACCGCCGGGTAGCTGCGCAGGACGTCGGCGCGCATGCCGGCGCTGACGGCGATGACGGCGCTCGCGCCCTCGTAGGCCGTGCGCTCGACCCACGACGACAGCGCGTAGCCGCCGCCGAGCTGCTCGGCCTTCCACGGCCGCAGCGGTTCCAGGCTGTGGGCGGTCACCACGTGGGGGGCGGAGTGCAGCAGGCCGCCGAGGTGGCCGGCGAGGTTCGCGTACCAGGTGTGCGAGTGCAGCACGTCGGCGCCGGCGCAGTCCGACGCCATCGGCAGGTCGACGCCGAGGGTGCGCAGGGCGGCGTTGGCGCCCGCGAGGTCGGCAGGCTCGGCGTACGACGTGGTGCCCGCCTCCTCGCGCGTGGCACCGAACGCCCGCACCCGGACGTCGAGGCCCTCGCGCGCACGCAGGGCACGCGTCAGCTCGGCGACGTGGACCCCAGCACCGCCATAGACCTCGGGCGGGTACTCCTTGCTCAGCAGGTCGATGCGCACGCTCGGAAACCTAGACCTCCGGCGGTCCGAAGGCACCTCCCTCCACCCCTCGCCACCCAGGGCTCGCGGGCCTAGGGTCAGCGCCATGGCTCGCCGCGTGCGCAACCCCAAGGTCCTGGCCGTCGTCCTCGCCGGTGGGGAGGGAAAGCGGCTGATGCCCCTCACGGCCGACCGCGCCAAGCCCGCGGTGCCGTTCGGCGGCATCTACCGGCTGATCGACTTCGCGCTGTCGAACGTCGTGAACTCCGGCTACCTCAAGGTCGTCGTCCTGACGCAGTACAAGTCCCACAGCCTCGACCGGCACATCGCCAAGACCTGGCGGATGTCGAACATGCTCGGCAACTACGTCGCCCCCGTGCCCGCACAGCAGCGCGTCGGCAAGCGGTGGTACCTCGGCAGCGCCGACGCGATCTACCAGAGCCTGAACCTCATCCACGACGAGCGGCCCGACTACGTCGTCGCCGTGGGCGCCGACCACGTCTACCGCATGGACTTCTCGCAGATGCTCGAGCAGCACATGGACATGGGCGCCGGCGCCACGGTCGCGGCGATCCGGCAGCCGATCTCGATGGCCGACCAGTTCGGCGTCATCGACGTCCAGCCCGACGACCCGCGGCGCATCCGCGAGTTCCTCGAGAAGCCGACCGACCCCGTCGGCCTCCCGGACGCGCCTGACGAGATCCTCGCGTCGATGGGCAACTACGTCTTCGACACCGACGCGCTCGTCGACGCGGTCACCCGCGACAGCGACCGCGAGGGCTCCAAGCACGACATGGGCGGCGACATCATCCCGGACTTCGTCTCCCGCGGTGAGGCCGCTGTCTACGACTTCCGCGACAACAACGTGGCCGGGTCGATGGACCGCGACCGCGACTACTGGCGCGACGTCGGCACGCTGGACTCCTACTACGACTCCCACATGGACCTCATCTCGGTCCTGCCGGTGTTCAACCTGTACAACTACGACTGGCCGCTGTACACCGACTACGGCCCGCTGCCCCCGGCCAAGTTCGTCCACGGGTGGCACGGCAGGATCGGCCACGCGGTGAACTCGACCGTGTCGCCCGGCGTCGTCGTCTCCGGTGCCATGGTCGAGAACTCCGTGCTGTCGCCCCACGTCTACGTCCACTCGTGGTCGTCGGTCAGCGACAGCGTCCTGCTGGACGGCGTCCAGGTCGGGCGGCACGCCGTCGTGCGCCGCGCCATCATCGACAAGAACGTCGTCATCCCCGACAGCGCCCGGATCGGCATGGACCCCGAGGAGGACCGCGCCCGCGGCCTCCTGGTCACCGAGTCCGGCATCACCGTCATCGGAAAGGGTCAAGTCCTCACCTCATGAGCGATCACCAGTCCGCACGCCCCGTCCGCATCGGCGTCCAGCTGCAGCCACAGCACGCCGACTGGGCCGACATCCGTCGCGCCGTGGTCGCCGCCGAGGAGGCCGGCGTCGACGTCATCTTCAACTGGGACCACTTCTTCCCCCTGTACGGCGAGCCCGACGGCCAGCACCTCGAAGCCTGGACGATGCTCGCAGCCTGGGCCGAGATCACCTCGCGCGTCGAGATCGGCGCGCTCGTGACGTGCAACAGCTACCGCAACCCCGAGCTGCTGGCCGACATGTCGCGCACGATCGACCACATCAGCGGCGGCCGGCTCATCCTCGGCATCGGCGCCGGCTGGTTCCAGCGCGACTACGACGAGTACGGCTACGAGTTCGGGACAGCCGGCTCGCGCCTCGCCGACCTCGCAGAAGCGTTGCCGCGCATCGAGAAGCGGCTCACCGCGCTCAACCCCCCGCCCACCCGCGACATCCCGGTGCTCATCGGTGGCGGCGGCGAGAAGAAGACGCTGCGCCTGGTCGCGAAGTACGCCGACACCTGGCACGGCTTCGGCGACCCCGAGGTGGTCGAGCGCAAGGTCGCGATCCTCGACGAGTGGTGCGCCACCGAGGGCCGCGACCCCGCGGAGATCGAGCGCTCGGTCGGCGCCGAGGGCGCGCCCGAGGCCACGGGCGACCGGCTGTTCGACCTCGGCGTCCGGCTGTTCACCGTCGGCATCAGCGGTCCCGACTACGACCTGTCACCGCTGCAGGACTGGATCGCCTTCCGCGACGCCAAGAACGCGGGCTGAGGCCCGCTGGCCTCCGGCCGTGACCGACGTCCCGCCGCTGCCCGCCGACGAGCCGACGCTGCTGGTCACCCTCACCGGTGACGACCGCCCCGGTGTCACGTCGGCGCTGTTCACGGCGCTCGCGGCGCACGACGTGACGGTGCTCGACGTCGAGCAGGTCGTCGTCCGCGGTCACCTGACGCTCGCCGTCCTGGTGACCGCGGGCGTCGACGCGTCCTTGCCGCAGACGCTCACGCGTGAGGGCGAGCGGCTCGGCATGACGGTCACGTGCCTGTCCGGTCATGGCGACAACGCGCCGCGGCGACGCGGGCGGCTGCACGTGACGATGCTCGGGTCTCCCCTCAGACCCGTTGCGCTGCAGTCGGTGTCGCAGGCGATCGCCGAGCACGGTGGCAACATCGACCGCATCCGGCGCATCTCGCGCTGGCCGGTCACCACCGTCGAGATCGACGTCTCCGGCTCGGACGTCGGCGAGCTGAGACGGCGCCTGGCCGCGGTGGCCGCCGCCGGAGGGGTCGACATCGCCGTCGCCCCCGCCGGGCTCGCCCGCCGCGGCCGTCGGCTCGTCGTGATGGACGTCGACTCGACCCTCATCCAGGACGAGGTCATCGAGCTCATCGCCGCCCACGCCGGCCGCGAGGCCGAGGTCGCCGCCGTCACCGAGCGGGCGATGCGAGGCGAGCTCGACTTCGCAGAGAGCCTGCACGAGCGGGTGCGTCAGCTGGCCGGACTGCCGGAAGCCGTTCTGGCAGAGGTGAAGGAGCAGGTGCGGCTGACCCTCGGCGCCCGCACGCTCGTGCGAACGCTGCACCGCCTGGGATTCAGGGTCGCCCTGGTGTCGGGCGGGTTCATCGAGATCGTCCGGCCGCTCGCCGACCTGCTCGAGATCTCGCACGCGGAGGCGAACCAGCTCGAGGTCGTCGACGGCCGGCTCACCGGCCGGGTGCTCGGCCCGGTCATGGACCGCGCCGGCAAGGCCGCCGCCCTGCGCCGGTTCGCCGAGGCCGAGGGACTCGCGCTGTCGAGCACCATCGCCATCGGCGACGGCGCCAACGACCTCGACATGCTCGCGACCGCGGGGCTCGGCATCGCGTTCAACGCCAAGCCCGTCGTCCGCGCCCAGGCCGACGCGGCCGTCACGGTGCCCTACCTCGACGCGGTGCTCTATCTGATCGGCATCCCCCGCGAGGAGGTCGAGGACGCCGACGCGGCCGACGACGACCTCGCCGCGGCGCAGCCGGGCTGACCAGCTGCGGTCACCCGTCGCGGAAGCCGCTGGGCGCGCGGCAGACTGGGCGGGTGCTGCTGACCCTGTCCACGACGATGCCGGACGCGACGGACCTGGGGTTCCTGCTGCACAAGCACCCCGGCAGGGCGCAGTCGGTCCAGGTCGCCGTCGGCACCGCGCACGTGGTGTGGCCGGAGGCGACGAGCGGGCGAAGCACGGTGGCGCTGCTGCTGGAGGTCGACCCGGTCGCGCTGGTGCGGGGTGGCAAGGGCCGCGGTGACAGCGGCTTCTCGCTGTCGCAGTACGTCAACGACCGACCCTACGCGGCGTCGTCCATGCTCTCGGTGGCCCTGGGCAAGGTGTTCCGCACCGCGCTCAGCGGTCGCTGCGACGCGCGCCCCGAGCTCGTCGAGCGGGCGGTGCCGATCGACGTCCACGTGCCGGCGATGCCGAGCCGCGGTGGCAGTGATCTCGTCCAGCGGATGTTCGCACCGCTCGGCTGGTCGGTGTCGACGACGGCCATCGCCCTCGACGAGCAGGTGCCCTCCTGGGGGCCGTCGCCGTACGTCGACCTGCGGCTGTCCGGTCAGATGCCGGTGCACGTGGCGCTGGCGCAGCTGTACGTGCTGATGCCGGTGCTCGACGACAGCAAACACTACTGGCTGAGCGCCGACGAGGTCGACAAGCTGATGCGCGCCGGTGGCAGCTGGCTGGCCGGCCACCCGGAGCGCGAGCTCATCACCAACCGGTACCTCGGTCACCACCGGGCCCTCGTGCAGGACGCCGTCGGCCGGCTGGCCGAGGTCGACGACACGGAGGCGGACGCGCTCGACGCGGTGCCCGCCCTGGCGCCGCAGGATCGCCCGACGCCGCTGGCGCAGCTGCGCACCGCCGCCGTCCTCGCGGCCCTGCGCGACGAGGGTGCCGCCACCGTGGTCGACCTGGGCTGCGGCGAGGGGGCGCTGCTGCGGGCGCTGCTGCCCGACCCCGCCTTCCGCACGGTGCTCGGGGTCGACGTCTCGCACCGGGCCCTCGAGCTCGCCGCGCGCCACCTCAACCTCGACCGCATGCCGGACAGCCAGCGCGCCCGGCTGCAGCTGCTGCAGTCGTCGGCGACCTACCGCGATGACAGGCTTGCGGGCCATGACGCCGTGGTGCTGATGGAGGTGGTCGAGCATCTCGACCCGCCGCGGCTGCCGGCGCTGGTGCGCAGCGTGTTCGCGCACGCCCGCCCAGCCTCGGTGCTCGTCACGACGCCCAACTCCGAGCACAACGTCAGGTTCACCCACCTGGCGGCGGGGGCGATGCGGCACCGCGACCACCGGTTCGAGTGGACCAGGCAGCAGTTCCAGGACTGGGCCGACGCGACGGCGACGGCGCACGGCTACACCGTCCGCTACCAGGCCATCGGGCCGGGCGACGCCGAGGTCGGCGCGGCGACACAGCTGGCCGTCTTCCGGAGGATCGCATGAGCGAGCTCGACGTCCCCGAGCTCTCGCTCGTCTGCCTCGTCGGCGCGAGCGGCTCGGGCAAGTCCACCTTCGCCCGACAGCACTTCGCGCCGTTCGAGGTGCTCTCGAGCGACTTCTGCCGGGGGCTGGTGGCCGACGACGAGAACGACCAGTCCGCCACGAAGGCCGCCTTCGACGTCCTGCACCACATCGCCGGCAAGCGGCTCGAGGGCGGACGGCTCACCGTCGTCGACGCCACGAGCGTCCAGTCCGAGGCGCGCCGCCAGCTCGTCGCCCTCGCCCGAGCCCACGACGTGCTGCCGGTCGCCATCGTGCTCGACCTGCCCGAGCGCGTCTGCCTCGACCGCAACGCCGGCCGGGCCGACCGCGACTTCCCCGACGCCGTCGTGAGGCGCCAGCGCGACCAGCTGCGGCGCTCGCTGCGGCACCTGGGCAAGGAGGGTTTCCGGACGGTGCACGTGCTGCGCAGCGAGCAGGAGGTCGCGGACGCCGTCGTGGTCCGCCAGCGGCTGCTGAACGACCTCCGGCACGAGCACGGCCCGTTCGACGTCATCGGTGACGTGCACGGCTGCCGGGCCGAGCTCGAGTCGCTCCTCGTCGAGCTCGGCTACACCCTCGTCCGTGACGAGCACGACCGCCCGGTCGACGCCGTCCCCCCCGGTCGTCGTCAGGCGGTGTTCGTCGGTGACCTGGTCGACCGCGGCCCCGACTCACCCGGCGTGCTGCGGCTCGTCATGGGGATGGTCGCCGCCGGCCACGCACTCTGCGTGCCCGGCAACCACGAGAGCAAGCTGGTGCGGGCGCTGCAGGGACGGCAGGTGCAGGTCAGCCACGGGCTCGAGACCACCCTGGCGCAGCTGGCGGCCGAGCCGCCGCAGTTCCGAGCGCAGGTGCAGCAGTTCTGCTACGACCTGGTCTCCCACCTCGTGCTCGACGACGGACGCCTCGTGGTCGCCCACGCGGGGCTGAAGCAGGAGTACCAGGGACGCGCATCGGCGCGGGTGCGCAGCTTCGCGCTGTACGGCGACACCACCGGTGAGACCGACGAGTTCGGCCTGCCGGTGCGCTACCCGTGGGCCGAGGACTACCGGGGCTCCGCGATGGTCCTCTACGGGCACACGCCGACCCCACGGGCCGAGTGGGTCAACGGCACGATGTGCCTCGACACGGGCTGCGTCTTCGGTGGTGAGCTCACCGCCCTGCGATACCCCGAGAAGCAGCTGGTTTCCGTTGCAGCGCAACGGGTCTGGTATGAGCCGGCCAAGCCGTTCCCCAGTTCTGGTACTGCCTCCGCGCCTGCGGCCGCCCGTGAGGCGGACGAGCTGGCCATCACCGACGTCCTCGGCAAGCGGGGTGTCGCAACGCGGCTCGCGGGGCGGGTGACCGTGCGGGAGGAGAACGCCGCCGGGGCCCTCGAGGTCATGAGCCGGTTCGCCATCGAGCCCCGGTGGCTGCTCTACCTGCCCCCCACCATGGCCCCGACGGCGACCACGGCGGACGGCGACCTGCTCGAGCACCCGGCCACCGCATTCGACTTCTACCGGCGTGACGGCGTCGAGCGGGTGATCTGCGAGGAGAAGCACATGGGCTCGCGCGCCGTGGTGCTGGTGTGCCGCAACGCCGCGGTGGCAGCGAGCAGGTTCGGCGCGCGTGACGGCGTCACCGGTGCGGTGCACACCCGGACGGGCCGGTCGTTCTTCGACGTCGAGGCGACCGAGCAGCTGCTGGCGGCGGTGCGCTGTGCCGTCGACGACGCGGACCTGTGGGGCGAGCTCGAGACGGACTGGTTGCTGATCGACGCCGAGCTGCTGCCGTGGTCGGTCAAGGCCGAGGACCTGCTGCGCCACCAGTACGCCGCGGTCGGAGCCGCCGCCACGGCCGCGCTGCCCGCGGCCGTCCACGTGCTGGAGGCCGTCGCGGCACAGGGCATCGATGTCGGCGACCTGCTGGCGCGCACCACCTCCCGGTCCGCCAACGCGCTCGCGTTTACCAAGAGCTACCGGCGCTACGTGTGGCCGACCTCCGGTCTGGACGGCGTTCAGCTGGCACCCTTCCAGCTGCTCGCGAGCGAGGGCCGCACGTACGGCGACCACGACCACGGCTGGCACCTCGCACTGGCAGACCGCCTGGTCGACGCCTCGCCCTCCCTGGTGCGGACGACCAGGCGCACCACGGTCGACACCACGGACGCCGAGTCGACCGCGGCCGGCACGCGCTGGTGGGAGGACCTCACCGCCGCGGGCGGCGAGGGCATGGTGGTGAAGCCGTACGCCAACCTCGTCCGGACCGGCCGCGGGTACGCCCAGCCCGGCGTCAAGGTGCGCGGCCGCGAGTACCTGCGGATCATCTACGGCCCGGACTACACCGAGCCGGCGAACCTCGAGCGGCTGCGCGACCGCAACCTCGGGCACAAGCGCTCGCTCGCAGCCCGCGAGTACGCGCTCGGTGTGGAGTCGCTCGAGCGCGCGGTGCAGCGGGAGCCGCTGTGGCGCGTGCACGAGGCCGTGTTCGCGGTGCTCGCCCTGGAGTCCGAGCCGGTCGACCCGCGGCTGTGACGGGCGCCGCCGTGGTGCCCGTGCCGTCGACCTCGAGACCCCTTCATCGTCCACAGATGTTGTGCCCCAACGGTTTCGGCCTATCCAACGTCGGCGTGATCGGCTAGAATCGAACACATGACCGAGGCTGCGTGGGGTGTGCTGGCGGAGGCGTCCGCCGCTGTCGCCGCCGCGCCGGTGTGGCAGCTGAGCGACGACGAGCTGGTCGCCGCGCTGCGCCGCGACCGGACTGCGGAGGCGCAGCGGGTCGCGGGGCGGCTGGGGCTGATCCGCGAGCTCGACGCGCGCGGGTACGCGGTGGGGCAGGGCGCTGCCTCGACGCAGGCGTGGCTGGCCGGTGAGCTGTTGGTCGACCGGCGCACGGCGGCCGCCGACGTGCGCGCCGCCCGCCAGC
>CAXTEJ010000077.1:0-12945 GCA_964243295.1 uncultured Actinomycetales bacterium
CCGCCCAGCCTCGAACGCCCGCACCCGACCAGAAGGACCACGACGGCCATGGCCAAGCGCATCGACGTGAAGGACCTCAACGTCTACTACGGCTCCTTCAAGGCCGTCGAGGACGTCACCATGACGGTCGAGCCCCGCTCGGTCACGGCCTTCATCGGCCCCTCCGGCTGCGGCAAGTCGACCTTCCTGCGCACCCTCAACCGCATGCACGAGGTGATCCCCGGCGGCCGCGTCGAGGGCTCGGTGCGGCTGGACGACCAGGACCTCTACGCCTCGGACGTCGACCCGGTCGGTGTGCGCCGCACGGTCGGCATGGTGTTCCAGCGGCCCAACCCGTTCCCGACGATGTCGATCTTCGACAACGTCGCCGCGGGCCTGCGGCTGAACGGCGTCAAGAACAAGAAGCGGCTCACCGAGGTCGTCGAGCGCTCGCTCAAGGGCGCCAACCTCTGGAACGAGGTGAAGGACCGGCTCGAGAAGCCGGGTGCGGGCCTGTCGGGCGGGCAGCAGCAGCGGCTGTGCATCGCCCGCGCGATCGCCGTCGAGCCGCAGGTGCTGCTCATGGACGAGCCCTGCTCGGCGCTCGACCCCATCTCGACGCTCGCGATCGAGGACCTCATCGGTCAGCTGAAGTCGAGCTTCACCATCGTGATCGTGACGCACAACATGCAGCAGGCCGGTCGCGTCTCGGACCGCACGGCGTTCTTCAACCTGGCCGCCACCGGCAAGCCCGGCCGGCTGATCGAGATGGACGACACGCAGCGCATCTTCAGCAACCCCAGCGAGCGGGCCACCGAGGACTACATCTCCGGCCGCTTCGGCTGAGCCGCGGCCCTCGTCGCCCGACTGCTTCGGGCGACCGCCACACCGACATGCCTGCGGGTCAGCAGGGCGTGCGTGCGGCAGGATCTGCAGCACACCGAGGGGGTGCGGATGAGCACGACGACTGTGACGGCGCACACAGGTCACGGGATCTTCACGGGGACGCCGGCGATCGAGGTGCGGGGGCTGCGCAAGACCTACCGCCGCCGGCGCCGGCCCGCGGAGAAGGCGCTGGACGGGCTCGACCTGGTGGTGCCCCGCGGGGGTGTCCACGGCTTCCTCGGGCCCAACGGCTCCGGCAAGACCACGACCATCCGCATCCTGCTCGGCCTCGCGAGGGCGGACGCCGGCGAGCTCAGCGTGCTGGGCCGCCCGGTGCCCCGCGAGCTGCCCCTGGTCGTCGGCCACGTCGGTGCGCTGGTCGAGAACCCGCTGTTCCTCCCGGGGCTGTCCGGGCGGGTGAGCCTGCGGCTGCTGGCGCGCTCGACCGGGGTGCCGACGTCCCGGGTCGAGGAGGTGCTCGAGCTCGTCGGCCTCGGCGACCGGGCCGACGACCTGTTCAAGGGCTACTCCCTCGGCATGCGCCAGCGCCTCGGCATCGCCGCGGCCCTGCTGAAGGACCCGGCGCTGCTGATCCTGGACGAGCCGAGCAACGGCCTCGACCCCGCCGGCATGAAGGAGGTGCGCGAGCTGGTCCGCCGCCTGGGCGCGGACGGGCGCACCGTGTTCCTGTCCTCGCACCTGCTCGGTGAGGTGCAGCAGGTCTGCGACCGGGTGTCGATCATGTCGCGCGGCCGGTGCCTCGTGACAGGGCCGGTCGGCGAGGTGCTGCAGGCGCACGGCGGCCGCGGCCACACCGTGGCGGTCGAGCAGCCGCAGGTGGCGGCCGGCGTCCTCGAGCAGGCCGGCTACGACGTCCAGCCGCAGCCGGACGGTCGGCTGCTGGTGGGCACGACCGGCCGCCCGGTGGGTGACGCGGCCGACCTGAACCGGCTGCTCGGCGAGCGCGGGCTGTGGGTGCGCGAGCTGACGCCGGTGGCAGCCGACCTCGAGAGCGCGTTCCTCGAGATCACCGCCGGCCAGGATCTCGGCTCAGGCCCCGACCCGGCGCGGGTCACGGGGAGGCGACGCGCATGAGCACCGTCACCGGTCCGCACCTGCACGACACCACCGCCTCGCCGCGCCCGCGCGCGGCCACCGGTCTCGGAGCGCCGCTCGCGTCCGAGATCAGCCGGCTGCTGCACCGCAGGCTCGTGCTGGCGCTGCTCGCGGTCGGGGCGGTGGCGCTGGTGGTCGCCGGCGTCGCGCTGTTCGCCACGCACGGCACCGACGTCACCGGTGCCCGCGTGACGGCGGAGGCGGACTACCAGCGCTCGCTGGCCGACCAGCGCAGCTACCGCGCCCAGTGCCTCGCCGACCCGGGCATCCCCGAGGGCGAGAAGCAGGTGCAGTGCGGGACGGGCGAGGCCGATTCGCAGCTGAGCGCCGACAGCTTCTTCGTCGACCCGCGGCTGCGCGCCGACCAGGGGCTGCCCGAGCTCGCCATCGGCACCACCGTCGTCGGCGCAGTGCTGCTCGCTCTCGTGGGAGCCACCGCAGTGGGGGCCGACTGGTCGAGCCGCACCATGCTGAGCCTGCTGACCTGGCAGCCGCGTCGTCTGCGCTTCCTGGCCACGCGCCTCGGCGCCATCACCGTGCTCTCGCTGGCGGCGAGCGTCCTCGCCCAAGCCCTGGCGCTCGGTATGGGTGCCCTCGTGGTCGCGACGCGCGGGACCTTCGACGCCACCCCTGAGCTGCCGTCAGGCACGTACGTCGGATCAGCCGGCCAGGCGATGCTCGCGCAGGCCCACTTCTGGCGCGACCTGCTCTCGCTGCAGGCCCGGGGCATCGCCGTCATGGTGCTCGCCGCACTGGTGGCCGCAGGGCTCGCGACCCTCACCCGCGGGACCGGGGGCTTCCTCGGGGTGACCCTCGCCTGGCTGGTGCTCGTCGAGGTCGCCGGCCAGGCGCTGCTGCTGGGCAGGGCCCCCTCGCTGGTGCCGTGGACGCTGACCCAGAGCGCCGCCGCCGCGCTGCAGCCGGGCGGTCTGCGGCTCTACCTCGACCAGGTGCAGACGCCCCGGGGGTTCGAGCAGCGCACCCAGCTGGTGTCGAACCTCGACGGACTGTCGCACCTCGGGCTGCTCGCCGTCGTCGTGCTCGTCGCCGCCGGCGTGCTGCTGCGCCGCCGCGACCTGTGAGCGCGTCACACCCGACGTCGTCGGTCCCGACGTCGGGCACGGGGTGTCCGTCATCCGCGCGCCGACGAGCCCGAGCTCGACAGCGCGGCCCGCGCCTTTCCCGTGGTCGAACGGCGCTCCGTCACCGTGCGCAGCGGCAGCAGCACCCGCTGCAAGGGCCAGTGTCCATAGCCTGAACGGGTGGTCTCCACACACCCACCTGGGCGTGCATGATGGGGAGGTGATCACTGGTCAGCACCGCACCGACGTCCAGCCCGCGCCCGCTCCCTCGCCGCAGATCGACCCCGACCGGCACCTCGTGACCACGCTCGACCGAGGCTCGTTCGTGCACGCGACCTGCCTGCTGTGCCCGTGGGACGGCCCAGCCCGGCGCGCCTACGCCAGCGCCGACCGCGACGCCGACCGCCACCTGCTCACCTGATCGCGGCGGCCGGCACGCTCAACGCGCTGCCTGCGCGCTCGGCGACGGGTCGACCGAGGCAGTCAGGGACGGTGCCGGCTCCGGCAGCGCGTCGTCGTCCTCGTCCACCACGGTGCGGTCGATGCTGACCGACGTGAGGCCCAGCCCGCCGACCGTCACCTGGTCGTAGGCGAGCAGCCGGCCGGCGTCCTCACCGCTGCGGCGCAGGTACAGCAGCGTCGCCTCCAACGGCACCGGTGTGCCCTCGGTCAGCCGCTCGAGGCCGGCGGACGTCACGCCGGCGCCGCCGGTGCTGCCCTCGACCATGACCCGGGTGCCGTCGGTGACCGAGACGTCGCGGCGGTGCAGGTGGCCGGCGAGCACCAGCGGCACCGTGCCCTGCAGCGTGGCCAGCCGGGTCGGGTCGTGCACCACGGCGAGCTGCACCGGGGCGCCCTCGTGGGTCTGGTCGTACTGCTCGATGACCGAGGCGAGGCGGGTGACCGACTCCGCGACGGCGTCCTTGCCGATCGTGTCACCGGGGCCCTCGGCGGGGGTGGTGCGCGGGTCGGCGATGCCGGCGATGCGCAGGCCGGCGACCGTGCGCACCTGCCCGTCGAGCACGACGGCGCCGCGCTGCCGGGCCACCGCCGCGGCCACGCCGGACGAGTCGTGGTTGCCGCGCACGAAGACGTAGGGGGCACCGAGCCCGCCGATGCGCCCCACGAAGCCCTGCTCGGCGGTGCTCCCCCAGGTGCTGATGTCACCGGAGTCGACGATGGCGTCGACCTTGAACTGGCGCACCAGCCGGCTGGTCAGGTCGAAGCCGAGCGGGTTGAGGTGCAGGTCGCTGATGTGCAGCACCGTCACCACGTCGGCCCCCTGCCTGGGGTCGAAGGTCTGCAGCCGGTCGCCGAGGGCGTAGAGCGTCGTCACCGACTGCACGAAGTCCGACAGGCCCGAGCGGTAGCCCTCGAGGCGCTCGGCGAGCGTGGTGGTGCGGCGCTGCACGTACGGAGCGCTGCTGAGCAGACCGGTGAACCGCGGCTGCGACAGCCGCGCCCCGTCGAACGTGAGCGCGGTCAGGCCGCCGAGCACGAGGGTCGTGGTCAGCAGCGTCGCGACGCCGGTCACGGCACCACGCCAGGACCGCCAGGCGAGCACCGCGAGCAGCACCGCCCCGGCGAGCGCGGCCAGCAGCGCCGAGCCGAGGGCGCGCAGCGCGGCTGCCCGGACGACGTCCGGCGCGGTGAGCTGCAGCTGTGCGAGCGCGCCGGGGCTCGCGACCAGACGTCGAGCCGCGTCGAGGTCGACCGAGCGCACCGAGGCCTGGACGGCGACCGGCGCGCGGTGGGTGTCGAAGCGCACGTCACCGACCGGCGGCAGCGCGACGGCGACCCCGGGGTCGAGGCTGGGCCGGACGCTGACGACCAGCGCGAGCGGGCCGAGGTCGGCGCCCGCCGACGGTGCGACGAGGGCGCCCACGAAGGCACCGAGCAGGGCGAGCAGCACGGTCGCCGCGAGGCGCAGCGACCGCCGCGTGCCGGCCGGCCGGTCGACCGGCCGATCAACCGGCACGGCAGACGGCACGGTGCTCACCTTCGGGGCGTGGCGGTCGGGACGGGCGCCGGGCTGGGAGCGCCTCACGGCGCGCGGCCGCTCGTAGCGGCTCCATGTGGGACCCGGGGCTACCGCAGCCCGACGCCCGGGTGCTCCCGTGGGAGCCCGACCAGTGTCTCAGGTCAGGTCGTGCGCGCGCCAGGCGCGGGCCGCGCCTTCGAGGTCCTCGGCGGTCTGCTGCAGCGAGGCGGCCCGCCGGGTGGTGGTCTCGGCGGCCTCGGGGTCGGGCATGTCGTCGGCGTTGAGGGCACGCCCCGCCGCGACGACGCGGCAGAATGCCGCGGCGCGCTCGAGGGCGACGTCGAGCTCGCCGCGGTAGACGCCGGTGAGCACGGCGTCGGCGAGCGCGCGCACCTCCTGGGCGCCGGGCGGGGCCGCGACACCGGCCACGACGTGCTGCACCTGCGCGACCGTGTGGCCGGCGGTGTAGTCGCGGGAGGCACCGGCCGGGTCGTTCCGCACCCACTCCCGGACGACGTACAGCCGCCACAGCGCACCGGGCAGTGACCGCGCCGGCCGGCCGGCCCACAGGTCCGCGATGGTGTCGAGGCCGTGGTCCTCGACCAGTCGCACCAGGCGGGCGGTCACCTCGGGGTCCTCGGCGCGGCGCCCGGCGTCGACGATGGCGAAGGCCGTGGCGTGCGCCGCCTCGGCCAGGACCGCCGGGTCCTCACCGCCGCTGAAGGTGTCGAGTGCGGCCGGGCCGAGCATGGCCGGCCGGCGTGGCCGGTGGCTGGGGCGCTGCGTCACCGCCCGATCCTCCCACCGGGGCGTCGCCCACGCCGTCATCAGGCGGCGCTCTTGCGGGCCGCAACGCTTCTCAGGCTGCTCACAGGTTGGCGGGCGCACAATGGTGGACGGCGACGCGCGGCGTCCGCCGACCTGATCGACCGCCTGCCACGAGGACACGTCATGCCGTTGCCGTCCCACCGACCGTTCTCCCGCCGCGCCCGCTGGGCCGTGCCGGCCGGCACCGTCGCGGTGGTCGCCGCCGGCCTGCTCGTCTCGCCCGTCGTCGCCGACGCCTCCTCCTCGCTGCCCGCTCGCAGCGCCGCCGAGCTGCTCGCCTCGACCCGCGCCGCCACCGACCACCCGTTCTCCGGCACCGTCAGCCAGACCGCTCGCCTCGGCCTGCCCGAGCTGCCCGGCGCGAGCTCGACGTCGCTGTCGGTGACCTCGCTCGTCACCGGCACCCACACGGCCCGGGTCTGGTACGCCGCGCCCGACCGCACGCGCGTGGCGCTCGTCGGGTCCCTCGCCGAGACGAACGTGGTGCGCGCGGGCTCCGACGTCTGGACCTGGAGCAGCGAGGACCGCAAGGCCACCCACACGATCCTGCCCTCGGCCGACGCCAGCCAGACGTCCGACGGCGCCGCCTCGATCACTCCCGCCCAGGCGGCCGAGAAGGTGCTCGCCGCGATCGACCCGACGACGGTGGTCACCGTCGACGGCTCGGTCAGCGTGGCCGGGCGACCGGCGTACGAGCTGGTGCTCGCACCCCGTGACGCGAGCTCGCTCGTCGGCCAGGTGCGCCTCGCCATCGACGCCCGCACCAGCACCCCGCTGCGCGTCGAGGTCTTCGGCGAGGGCGCCAGCAAGCCGGCGTTCGAGACCGGCTTCACGTCCATCCGCTTCAAGGCGCCCGCCGCCTCGGTGTTCGCCTTCACCCCGCCGGCCGGCGCGCAGGTCACGACGACGGACCTGTCGGCGGTGGCGGCGCCGAGCACGGCGCCCCGGCGTCGCAGCGCGACCGGCGCCAGGCCTACCGTCATCGGCACCGGCTGGACCGCCGTCGTGTCGGTGCCCGGCGTCCAGCTGGGGTCGTCATCGAGCAACGAGCAGCTGTCGACCCTGCTGCGCTCGGCCGACCGCGTGAGCGGGGCGTGGGGCAGCGGCCGCATCCTGCGCACGGCGCTGGTCACGGCGCTGCTGACCGACGACGGCCGGCTGTACGTCGGTGCGGTCACGCCCGCGGTGCTGGAGCAGGCCGCCGCCAGCTCCGCCCGCTGACCGACGTGACGTCGACGCGGGCCGAGGCGCCGACCACACCGTCGCAGTCCGCCACCGGCGACGCCATCACCACCCGTGGCCTGACCAAGCGCTTCCGCAGCGGTCAGGTCGCGGTCGACGGCCTTGACCTGGCCGTGCCGCGCGGCACCGTCTACGGGTTCCTCGGGCCCAACGGCTCGGGCAAGACGACGACCATCCGGATGCTGCTGGGGCTGGTCGCGCCGACGTCCGGCGACCACGACCTGCTCGGCACGCCGATGCCAGGTGGCGGCGCCGGCGTGCTGCCGCGGGTGGGGGCGCTCGTCGAGGGCCCGGCCTTCCACCCCTACCTCAGCGGCCGCGCCAACCTGCTGCGCCTCGACGCGGCCGACCGCACGGTCGGCGCGGGCGGCGCCCGGCGCCGCGCCGACGAGGCCCTCGAGCGGGTCGGCCTGTCGGCGGCCGCCGGCAAGCGCTACCGCAACTACTCCCTCGGCATGCGCCAGCGCCTCGGCCTCGCCGGCGCGCTGCTGCGCCCCCGCGAGCTGCTGGTGCTCGACGAGCCGACCAACGGACTCGACCCGCAGGGCACGCGGGAGGTGCGGGCGCTGGTGCGCGAGCTCGCCGGCGACGGCACGACCGTCTTCCTGTCGTCGCACCTGCTGAGCGAGATCGAGCTGATGTGCCGCCACGTCGGGGTCATGAGCCACGGCCGCCTGGTCTTCCAGGGCACGATGGCCGACCTGCGGCGCCGGGCCGCCGCGCGGGTGCGGGTCGAGACCGACCGTCCCGCCCAGGCCGCCGAGGTCATGCGCCGCCTCGGGACGTCGGCCCCGACCTTCCCCGCACCGGCCGACGGAGCCGCGGGCGGGGTGCGACCCGTCGTCGCCGAGCTGGCCGACGGCGCGGGCCAGCCGGTGGCGACAGCGGTCCTCGCCCAGCAGCTGGTCGCGGCCGGCGTCGCGGTGCACCAGCTGGTGGTCGAGCGCCCCGACCTCGAGGACCTGTTCGTCCAGCTCACCGGGGAGGGCTTCGATGTCGACGAGTGAGCTGGTCGCCGGGCCGTCAGCACCCCCGGCGCGCAGCGCCCCGCTGCGGCTGCTCCGCTCCGAGCTGCGGCTGGTGTTCGGCCGGCGCCGCAACCAGGCGCTGCTCGTCGTGCTGTCGCTGGCGCCCATCCTCATCGGCGTCGCGGTGCGGGTGTCGTCGAACGGCGGGGGCGGGGGCGGCGGCCCGGCCTTCATCAACCAGATCACCGAGAACGGGCTGTTCCTCGCCTTCACGGCGCTGACCGTGACGCTGCCCTTCTTCCTGCCGCTGTCGGTGTCGGTCGTGGCGGGCGAGTCCATCGCCGGCGAGGCGAGCACCGGCACGCTGCGCAACCTGCTGGTCGTGCCGGTGGGCCGCACCCGGCTGCTGCTGGTGAAGTACGCGTCGGTCGTCGCCTTCGCGCTCGCCTCGGCGCTGGTGGTGTGGGGCGTCGGGCTGCTCGTCGGGCTGGCGCTGTTCCCCCGCGGCGAGGTGACCCTGCTGTCGGGCACCACGGTGTCGCTCGCCGAGGCGCTCGGCCGGGCGCTGCTCGTCGCGCTGTACGTCGGCGCGATGCTCGCCGGCGTCGCCGCCATCGGGGTGTTCATGTCGACCCTCACCGAGGTGCCGATGGGCGCGATGGCCGCCACGGCGGTGCTGACGCTCGTGTTCGAGATCGTCGGTGCCGTGCCGCAGGTGCGGGGGCTCTGGCCCTACCTGATCACCAACCCGTGGTTCGCGTTCGGCGACCTGCTGCGCTCGCCGGTGCCCACCCACGACATGGCCGTCGGGCTGCTGACCCAGGCGAGCTACGCCGCGATCTTCCTGTCCCTCGCCTGGGCGCGCCTGACGACCAAGGACGTGAGCAGCTAGGTGAACGGCGCGACAACGGGCGATGGCCGTATCTCCGACGCTGTGAGATCTTCAAGGCTGTGACGACCCACACCGGCGTGATCGCCGCTCCTGCTGCCCGCAACCTCGTCGACGTGCTGCACGCGACCGTCACGGCTTCGCCGGGCAAGGCGCTCTTCGGCCGGCGCTCGTCGTCCGGCTTCGACGACGTCACGGCGCAGCAGTTCGGCGACCAGGTGCGGGCGCTCGCGAAGGGGTTCGTGGCCGCGGGGGTGGCCGCCGGCGACCGGGTCGGCATCATGTCGAAGACCCGCTACGAGTGGACGCTCGTCGACTTCGCGCTGTGGACCGCCGGCGCCGTGAGCGTCCCGATCTACGAGACCTCCTCCCCCACCCAGGTGTCGTGGATCCTGGGCGACGCCGAGGCCGTCGGGTGCGTCGTCGAGAGCCGCGGCCACGCGACCCGGCTGACCGGCGTCCGCGACCAGCTGCCGGCGCTGCGGGAGGTCTGGCAGATCGAGGACGGCTCGCTCGACGCCCTCGCTGCCGGCGGCACCGACGTCCCCGACGCCGAGCTCGAGACCCGTCGCCAGGCGCTCACGCCGCAGTCGCTCGCCACGCTGATCTACACCTCCGGCACGACCGGGCGCCCTAAGGGCTGCATGCTCACGCACGGCAGCTTCCTGGCCGAGTGCTCGAGCGCCGTCGAGGTGCTGCCCGAGCTGTTCGAGCGCGAGGACGCCTCGACGCTGCTGTTCCTGCCGCTCGCCCACGTGTTCGGCCGGATGATCCAGGTCGCCGTCATCATGCGCGGCGTCCGGCTCGCCCACAGCGACCCCGCGCGCCTGGTCAAGGACCTCGCGGCGTTCTCGCCCACGTTCGTGCTGTCGGTGCCGCAGGTCTTCGAGAAGATCTACGAGACCGCCCGCCGCAAGGCCGTCGCCGACGGCAAGGGCCGCATCTTCGAGCTCGCGAGCACCACCGCCTCGCGCTACAGCACCGCGATGGACGCCGGCGGGCCCGGCCTGCTGCTGCGCGCCCAGCACGCGGTGTTCGACCGGCTGGTCTACAGCAAGCTGCGCGCCGCGTTCGGCGGTCGCGCCGAGTGGGCCGTCTCGGGCGGCGCACCGCTCGGCGCTCGCCTCGGGCACTTCTTCCGCGGCATCGGCGTCACGGTGCTCGAGGGTTACGGCCTGACCGAGACGACGGCCGCGGCGACGGTCAACACCCGCGCCGGCACCCGCATCGGCACCGTGGGGCGCGCGCTGCCGCGCTTCGAGGTGCGCACCGCCGAGGACGGCGAGATCTGCGTGCGGGGGGGTCACGTGTTCACCGGGTACTGGCGCGACGAGGCCGCGACCCGCGAGGTGCTCGACGCCGACGGCTGGTTCCGCACCGGCGACCTCGGCTCGCTGGACGCCGACGGCTTCCTCACGATTACCGGCCGGTCCAAGGAGATCATCGTCACGGCGGGGGGCAAGAACGTCGCTCCCGCGGCGCTCGAGGACGTCGTCCGCGCCTCGCCGGTCGTCGCCCAGGCCATGGTCGTCGGCGACCAGCGCACCTACGTCGCGGCGCTCGTGACCCTCGACCAGGAGTCGCTGGACGCCTGGCTCGCCGAGCAGGGCCGCGCGAGCGCGCCCGTCGCGCAGCTGACCGACGACCCACAGCTGCGCGCCGCGGTGCAGAGCGCCGTCGACGCGGCCAACGCCACCGTGAGCGGGCCCGAGCAGATCCGTCGGTTCCGCATCCTGGCGAGCGCCTGGACCGAGGACTCCGGCCACCTCACTCCGACCCTCAAGCTCAAGCGGAGCAAGGTGATGGCCGACTTCGCGCAGGACGTCGAGGCGCTGTACGCCACGGCCGCCTCGGCGAGTCGATGACGGTGACGTCACCGTGGTGAGGTACCTGCCCGGCATCCTGCTCGCCGCGCTGCTGGTCTACTGCCTCGTCGACTGCATCCAGACCCCGCGCGAGGCGGTGCGCCACCTGCCCAAGGCGCTGTGGGTCGCGCTCATCGTGCTGCTGCCGCCGTTCGGCCCGATCGGCTGGCTGCTCGCCGGGCGGCCCGACGGCTCGTCGGCCGGCCCGGGCGGCGCGCCCCGCGGCCCGCAGGGGCCAGATGACGACCCCGACTTCCTGCGGGGGCTGGGGCGCGACCCCAGAACGTGAGCGGTGGGCTCGTCGCCCACCGACGCGGGCGCGGCCCGGGCCGCGGCTGCCGCGACGCCGGCGTCCTTCGTCGTAGGGTGGCCGGTGCTGCCGCTGACCCTGCGACCTGGCGCCCGCGGCTGAGCTCGCCCGCAGGCCGTCCGCGCCGGCGGCCCGACCAGCCGGAGGTGCCGCGATCGTCCAGCAGACGTCGCTGCCGCCGCGAGCCCCGGTGCGGCGCCCGGTCTCCGCGCGGGTGCGCCGGCGGCGCGCCGGCGCGGCGATGCTGCTGCTGGCGCTCATCGGTGGCACCACGGCGATGGTCCGCCACGGCGGCCCGGACGACGCGCCGCCGGCCCCCGCACCAGCCGGCACGCCCGCGGCGAGCCGGCCCTCGTCGTCCGCCCTGCCGGGGGTGACGCCGGCGCCCGTGGCCACCCTCGCTGCCGCCGCATCGCTCGGCCCCCGCGCCGCGTCGACGGTGCCCTCGACCACCTCGCAGGTCGTCGTCGTCCGCGGTGACGGCGCCGGCTCGGCGGGCGCCACCATCGTGCTCCTCCGGCGCGCGCCGGCGGGGTGGGTGCGCGTCGCGCAGTGGCGCGGCCACAACGGCGCCAGGGGCTGGACGGCCGACCACCGCGAGGGCGACCTGCGCACTCCAGCGGGCACCTACTCGCTCACCGACGCTGGCGGCCTCAAGCCCGACCCCGGCACCGCGCTGCCCTACCACCGGTCCCCCTCGTTCGTGCCCACCGGTGACAGCGTCTTCGGCGACAGCCTCGCCGGCAGCTTCGACTACGTCGTCGCCGTCGACTACAACCGGCGGGCAGGCCGGTCGCCGCTCGACCCTGCCCGCCCGCTGGGCCGCGACAAGGGCGGCGGCATCTGGCTGCACGTCGACCACGGCGGCCCCACGCACGGCTGCGTCTCGGTGCCCGAGCCCGGCATGCGCCAGCTGCTCGTCGCGCTCGACCCCCGTGCCCGTCCCGTGGTCGTCATGGGCGACCCCGCCTTCCTCGCCGCCTGACCCCGCCCCCGAACCGCCGTGATCATGCAATCCGGCCCACCCCCTCCGCCGTGATCATGCAACTCCGGCTCACCGCCGGGCCGGGATCGCACGATCACGGCGGGGGGAGCGCCACGCCGACATGCAGAAGTCGACCTGAGGGACGCGGCTGAGCACGAACGGCCGGCACGTCCGCGACTTCTGCCCGCCGGTGTGGCGACCGCCGGCGTCAACACCGCGCCACCCATTCGCCCACCGCCCCGCCGGACGGCGACACCGCGGCCTCAGAAGCCGGCGACCTCGTGCGGCACGTAGGGCTCCTCGAGCAGGGCCACCTCGTCATCGGTGAGGTGCAGCGAGACGGCCGCGACCGCGTCGTCGAGGTGCTGCTGCTTGCCGACGCCGACGATGGGAGCGGTGACGACGTCCTTGCCCAGCAGCCAGGCGAGGCCCACCTGGGCGCGTGGGACCCCCCGCTGCTCGGCGACCTGCGCCACGCGCTCGGCGACGACGCGGTCGCTGCCCGAGGTGTCGTAGAGCGTCTGCCCGAACTGGTCGCTCTGCGAGCGCTGCGTGCTCTCGTCCCAGTCGCGGGTGAGGCGGCCGCGCGCGAGCGGGCTCCACGGGATGACGCCCACGCCCTGGTCGGCGCACAGCGGCAGCATCTCGCGCTCCTCCTCGCGGTAGAGCAGGTTGTAGTGGTCCTGCATGGTGGCGAAGCGCGTCCAGCCGTGGAGGTCGGCGAGGTACAGGGCCTGCGCGAACTGCCAGGCCCACATCGACGACGCGCCGATGTAGCGGGCCTTGCCGGCCTTGACGACGTCGTGCAGCGCCTC
>CAXTEJ010000078.1:0-12294 GCA_964243295.1 uncultured Actinomycetales bacterium
GCGGACGTCGCTCGGGTCCAGGAGGTCGCCGACAGCGCGGACGTCGCTCGGGTCCAGGAGGTCGCCGACGGCGCGGACGCCGCTCGGGTCGAGGAGGTCACCGACGGCGCGGACGCCCGGGTCGAGGAGGTCACCGGCGGGGGGGACGTCGCCTGGGTCGCGGAGGTCACCGACGCTGCCGTCATCAGCTGCTGCCTCATCGGGTGTCGCGGCGCGCTGGAGAGGTTGCGGCACAGGGGTTTCGCGCAGGTGGGCGCGCCGCGCCGCGACGGCGAGCAGGAGGCGCTGGTAGACGCCGGCGTCGGTCGGGTCGGTCAACCAGGCCTCGGCAGCCTCGGCGACGCGATCGTTCAGCAGTGCGAGCACGGGGTCGGTCAGCACGGCAGCAGCGCGCGGCTGGAGAAGAAGTGCCGGCACCGGAATCCGAGCGAGTGGTACATCCGGCGCGCGGCCACGTTGTCGGAGTACATGCCCAGCGTCACGACGGGGGCGCCGCCGCCGAGCAGCCGCTGCACCAGCGTCCCCGTCACGAGTGAGCCGAGGCCCTGCCCGCGCACCGACGGGTGCGTGGCGATCGACGCCAGGTGCGGGACGCCGGGCACGGCCTCGGTGTGGGCCGCGCAGGCCACCAGCGTGCCGTCCGGCGACCGCACGCCCACCCAGCCGCGGACGTCGTCGTCACCCGGGTCGGCGCTGTGCCGGGGGCTCGCGGCCTGCAGCAGCGCGCTGATCGCGGGCCCGTCCTCCTCGGTGAGCCACCGTACCTCCGGTGCGCGAGAGGCAGCCGTCGGCGCGGTGTCGGTGATCATCCACTCCCAGTCCGCGCCCTCGCCGACGACGACGTCGCCCGGGTCGTCCGCCAGCACGGCCAGCGTGCCGAACGGGACGCTCGTGCGCGTGAAACCGTTGCCGGGCACCAGTTCTCGAAGGGCAGCGGCCGCGTCCCGGGCCGGTCCGACGACGGTGAGCGCCCGGCCGCCGTCCGGACGTCGGCGCGCGAAGGCGACCGCGTCCCCGACGACCCAGCCGGTGGGTGAGGCCAGCGGGTCGACCTGCCAGCGCACGAACTCGTCGTGGCCGCTGGCCGCCAGGGCCTCGTCGTACGAAACGGTCGCGAGGCCGGTGCTGGTCAGTGCGTCACCCCGATGCGGTCGTGCAGGCGGCGCAGCGGGGCTGGCGCCCACCAGTTCCGGTCGCCCAGCAGGGTCATCGTCGCGGGCACCAGGAGCATCCGCACGAGCGTGGCGTCGACCAGCACCGCGACGACGAGCGCCACACCGGTCTGCTTGACGATGAGCAGCTCGCCGGCAGCGAAGCCGGAGAACACGATCACGACCAGCAGCGCCGCGCACGTGATGATGCGCCCCGACTGCTGCAGCCCGCGGACGACAGCAGCGTCGTTGGGCACCCCGGCGTCGTGCTGCTCCTTGATGCGGGCGAGCAGGAACACCTCGTAGTCCATCGACAGGCCGAAGCCGAACGCCAGCACCAGCGGCGGGATGGTGGTCTCGATCCCCCCGGCGGAGGTGAACCGCAGCACGCTCTCGAGGGCGCCGTCCTGGAACACGACGACGAGGACGCCGAGGCTCGCGCCGAGCGAGACGACGTTGAGCAGCAACGCCTTCAACGGCACCAGCACCGACCCGGTCATCAGGAACAGCAGCGCGAACGTGGCCGCCACCACCACGCCGATCGCGATGGGAGCCCGTCGCCGGATGCCCGCGACGAAGTCCAGGGTCTCGGCGGCCTGCCCCACGACGTACGTCGGGAAGCCGGGTCGGTCAGCACGCAGCCGCCGCACGACGCCGGTCGCGATCTCGCCGGACTCGTCGCCGCCCTCGACACGCATGCCGATGGCCGTGACGTCCCCGACCGCGCTCGGGGTCTCGACCGACCTCACGCCCGGCAGCCGTTCCAGCTGCGCGGCGTACGACGTCACCTGCGCCTGCGTGGCCCGGGCCACCACCGTGACGTCGGCGCCGGCCGCGGCGGGGTAGCGCCGGTCGAGCTCGGTGAAGAACGTCCGCTGGTCGGCACCCTCGGGCAGCAGCTGGGTGCCGGACGACCGCAGCCGCATCGACAGAGCGGGCAGCGCCGCGACCACGAGCAGCGTCAGCACCCCCGCCACGACCCACCACGGCCGGCGCTGCACCCGCGTCGCCAGGCGGGAGAACACGCCCACCTCGGGCGCGACGTCCCCGAACCCGATCCGGCGCCGGCCCGAGGGGGCGAGCCGGTGGCCGAGCAGACCCAGCAGCGCCGGCACGAGCAGCAGCGCCACGGCCAGGGCGACGACCACCACGCTGACCGCGGCGGCGCCGATCGCGCGCAGCACCGTGGTCTGGAAGAACAGCAGCCCGCACAGGCTGATCGCGACGATCAGCGCCGAGAAGGTGACGGTGCGGCCGGCGCGGGCGACGGTGCGCCCGACCGCATCGACCACCGCCGTGCGGTCGCGCCCACCGCGAGGGTCACCGGCGATCTCCTCGCGGAACCGGCTCACGACCAGCAGCCCGTAGTCGATCGACAGCCCCAGGCCCAGGACGGTGACGACGTTGACCACCGTGGAGTCCAGCTCGACCACCGACGCGAACGCGTACAGGGACGCGAGCGCCCCCACGATCGACACCAGGGCGCCGGCGAGCGGCAGCCCGGCGGCCAGGAACCCGCCGAACACGAGCACCATCACGACGAGGCTGATGGCGAAGGCGATGGACTCGCCGGTGCGCAGGTCGGCCTCGACCTGGTCGGTGATCTCGGTGATGAGCAGCGGTACGCCGCCGACGCTCGCCGACGCACCGGGCAGGCCGTCATCGGCGGACTCCATCGTCGTCCGCACGTCGGCCACAGCGCCGTCGGCGCCCGACAGGTCGCGGCGCAGCGACACGGTGACGAGCACGCCCCGTCCGTCGGTCGCGACGAGCACTCGGCCGGCCGCCGACCGCAGGCCGCCGGGGACGGCGTACGGGGTCACCACCCGCAGCACACCCGGCACGTCCGACAGCCGCTGCGCCACGTCCGCGACGCGCTCTTGGGTCGCGTCGGCCGCCGGGTCGACGCCGTCGAGCGCCAGCAGCAGCTGCGCTCCGACGGTCGACCTCGCGTCGAGCAGCTCGCGCCCCGTGCGCGACTCGCCGGGCACGTTGTCGGAGCCGCTGGTGAGCTTGTCGAACAGCGAGCCGCCGCCGAACGCGCCGAGCGCCGTCGCGAGGGCGAGCGCTGCGGCCGCCACCCACAGCAACGTCACGGTGCGGGCGTGACCAGCGGTCGTCCGTCCGATCCGCTCGAGCAGCGGGCGGTCCGCGCGGTGTCTCCCCACGCCACCAGCCTGCCAGGTGGCCATGGGGTCCGGCATCGCCAGGGCGGGCGGCGCCGGGCTACCCTTCGTCGCGTGAGGTGGCCGGCGTCGGTGCGTGGCGTCCGTATCGACCCCGACCCGGTGGCCGTGCTGCTGCCCGAGCCGGTGCGGTCGCAGGTGCTCCAGGCCCACGCGCGCGCAGGCACCGTCGAGGCCGTCCGGGTGACGCGCCAGCGCACCGGGCTCGACCTGCGAAGCGCCGTCCGGGCCGTCCAGGCCCTGGTGGGGGACGACGGCCCAGGGCGGTGAACCGGCGGACGTCGGGAGGACCGTAGCCCGCGCCCTAGCCTCGTGCCCATGGTCGACCTGTTCACCGCGGACGCCGACGACGAGCCGGTCGCCGGCGCGACGTCGTCCGGCTCGGGCGCGCGGGCGCGGCCGGTCGCCCCGCTGGCCGTCCGGATGCGCCCCACCGTCCTCGACGAGGTGGTCGGGCAGTCGCACCTGCTCTCGCCGGGATCGCCGCTGCGGCGGCTGGTCGAGGGCGGCGACGGCCGGTCGGGCCCGGCGTCCGTGGTGCTGTGGGGACCGCCCGGCACGGGCAAGACGACCCTCGCGCACGTGGTGAGCCGCAGCACCGGCGGCCGGTTCGTCGAGCTGTCGGCCATCACCGCCGGCGTCAAGGACGTCCGTGCGGTCATGGACCGCGCCCGCGACGACCGCGACCTCTACCGCCGCACCACCGTGCTGTTCCTCGACGAGATCCACCGGTTCACCAAGGCCCAGCAGGACACGCTGCTGCCCGGTGTCGAGAACCGGCTCGTGGTGCTCGTGGCGGCCACGACGGAGAACCCGTCGTTCTCGGTCATCGCGCCGCTGCTGTCGCGCTCGATCGTGCTCACCCTCAAGCCGCTCACGGACGACGACCTACGCGGCCTGCTGCTGCGCGCCACCGACGACCCGCGCGGCCTCGCCGGCGAGGTGCGGCTGTCCGACGAGGCGGTCGAGCACCTGGTGCGGGTCAGCGGCGGCGACGCCCGGCGGGCGCTGACGGCGCTGGAGGCCGCGGCGGGTGCGGCCAGCAGCGCCGGCGCTGACGTCGTCACGGTCGAGCACGCCCTGTCGGCCCTCGACACCGCGGTGCTGCGCTACGACAAGGACGGCGACCAGCACTACGACGTCATCAGCGCGTTCATCAAGTCCATGCGCGGCTCGGACGTCGACGCCGCCCTGCACTACCTCGCCCGCATGCTGGAGGCGGGGGAGGACCCGCGCTTCGTCGCCCGGCGCATCGTCATCGCCGCGTCCGAGGACGTCGGCATGGCCGACCCGACGGCGCTGCAGACCGCGGTCGCCGCGGCGCAGGCGGTCCAGCTGATCGGGATGCCCGAGGCGCGGATCGTGCTCGCGCAGGCCGTCGTCCACCTCGCGACCGCACCCAAGTCGAACGCGTCCTACCTCGGGATCAACGCGGCCACCGCCGACGTCCGGGCGGGGCTGGCCGGCACCGTGCCGCCGCACCTGCGCGACGCGCACTACCCGGGCGCCGGCCAGCTCGGCCACGGCCAGGGCTACCGCTACGCCCACGACGAGCCGCACGGCGTGGCGACCCAGCAGCACCTGCCCGACCCGCTGGCCGGCCGCGTCTACTACCAGCCCACCGACCGCGGCGCCGAGCGCGAGATCCGGCCGCGGCTGGAGCGGCTGCGCCGCATCCTGCGCGGCGACGCGCCGGGACCGCCGGCGCAGTGACCCGGCCGCCGTGACGCCGTGACGCCGTGCCGCCGGCGCCGTGACCCAGGGCCGCTGCGGCGGGGGCCGAGCACGCGGGCGGCGCTGGTCGTCACGGTATGGTCGTGGCCGCCGACCGGCGCCGCCGGCCGTCACGCCCCGGCACCGCCCGGGCGCCCCGTCTGGAGGAGGACCCGCCGCATGTCTGTGGGAGACGTCGCAGGGCTCATCGCGGCCGTCGCGTTCGTCGCGCTGGTCGCGCTGCTGGCCGTGCCGATCCTGAAGCTCGGGCGCCTGATCGACGACGCCCGCGGCACCGTCCAGGGCGTCACGAACGAGAGCCTCCCGCTGCTGCGCGAGGTGACCACCACGGTCACCACGACGAACGGCGAGCTCGAGCGCGTCTCGGCCATCACGACCAACGTGCAGCAGATGACCACCAACGCCTCGGCCCTGACCGCGCTGTTCGCGGCGACCCTGGGCTCGCCGCTGATCAGGGTGGCCGCGTTCAGCTACGGCGTCCGTCAGGCCTTCACCGGCCGCTCGTCCGCGTCCGGCGTCCGCCGGCGCCGGGGCTGACCGGCTGTGCGCCGCCTGTTCTGGGTCGCCCTCGGGGCCACCGCCGGCGTCCTGGTGATGCGCAAGGTGACCAGCACCGCCAGGGCCTACACCCCCGAGGGCGTGGCCCAGGGCCTGAGCGGGCTCGGCGACGGGCTGCGCGAGCTCGCGGCCACCGTCCGCGAGTCGATGGCCGAGCGTGACGCCGAGCTGCGCCTCGCCCTCGGCATCGACGAGGGTGCCGGTGCCGCCGGCATGGACCGCGCCACCGCCCAGTCGCTCATCGACAACCCCACCGGTCCGGGTGGGCCGACCAGGCCGAACGACCTCAGGCCCTGACGCACCGAGGATGACCCCCATGGAGACGGCCGAGATCCGCCGTCGGTGGCTGCGCTTCTTCGAGGACAACGGGCACACCGTCGTCCCGAGCTCGCCGTTGCTGTTCGACGACCCCAACCTGCTGTTCGTGAACGCCGGCATGGTGCCCTTCGTGCCGTACTTCATCGGCCAGGAGACCGCGCCCTACCAGCGCGCCACCAGCGTCCAGAAGTGCGTGCGCACCCTCGACATCGAGGAGGTCGGCAAGACCACCCGGCACGGCACGTTCTTCCAGATGAACGGCAACTTCAGCTTCGGCGACTACTTCAAGGCCGGGGCCATCCAGTTCGCCTGGGAGCTCATCACCCGCCCGCAGTCCGACGGCGGCTACGGCCTGCCCGAGCGCGACCTGCTCGTCACGGTCTACGAGGACGACGACGAGTCCGTCGCGCTGTGGAAGTCCGTGGCCGGTCTGCCCGACGACAAGATCGTGCGGCTGGGCAAGAAGGACAACTACTGGCACATGGGGATCCCGGGCCCGGGCGGTCCGTGCTCGGAGATCCTCATCGACCGCGGTGCGGCCTTCGGCCCCGAGGGCGACGTCGAGAAGGCCGGCGACCGCTACCTCGAGTTCTGGAACCTCGTGTTCATGCAGGAGGAGCTCAGCGCCGTCCGCAGCAAGGTCGACTTCGACGTCCGCGGACCGCTGCCGAGCAAGAACATCGACACCGGCATGGGTCTGGAGCGCATGGCCCTGCTGCTGCAGGGCGTCGAGAACATGTACGAGATCGACGAGGTCTACCCCGTCATCGCCCGTGCGGCCGAGCTCAGCGGCAAGCGCTACGGCGCCGACGAGACCGACGACGTGCGCATGCGCGTCGTCGCCGACCACGTGCGCAGCGCGATGATGCTCATCGGCGACGGCGTCACGCCCGGCAACGAGGCCCGCGGCTACGTGCTGCGCCGCCTGCTGCGCCGGGCGGTGCGCGCCATGCGGCTGCTCGGCGTCGACACCACGACGCTGCCCGAGCTGCTTCCCGTGAGCCGCGACAAGATGCAGGCCTCCTACCCGGAGATCGGCAAGGACTTCTCGCGCATCAGCCAGATCGCCTACGCCGAGGAGGAGGCGTTCCGGCGCACCCTCGCGGCCGGGACGACGATCCTCGACACCGCGGTGCGCGAGACCCGGACGTCGGGCACCCACACGCTGTCGGGCGACCGCGCGTTCCAGCTGCACGACACCTACGGCTTCCCGATCGACCTCACCCTCGAGATGGCGGCCGAGCAGGGCGTCATGGTCGACGAGGTCGGGTTCCGGCAGCTCATGGCCGAGCAGCGCGACCGCGCGAAGGCCGACGCGCGCGCCAAGAAGTCGGGACACGTCGACACCTCGGCCTACCGCTCCCTGGCCGACGGTCTCGGCCGGCCTGTCGCCTTCACCGGCTACGACGAGGTCACCAGCGAGGCCACCGTCAGCGGTCTGCTCGTCGACGGGGTCGTGGCTTCGAGCGCCGTCGCGGGCCAGCGCGTCGAGATCGTGCTCGACCGCACGCCTTTCTACGCCGAGGGTGGCGGCCAGCTCGCCGACGGCGGCCGCATCGAGCTGGACGGCGTCGTCGTCGAGGTCGACGACGTGCAGAAGCCGCTCGGCCAGCTCGTGGTGCACCGGGCGCGGGTCGTCAGCGGCGAGCTGAGAGTGGGCCAGCAGGTGCAGGCCCTCGTCGACGTCGAGCGGCGCAAGGCGATCAGCCGCGCCCACACCGCGACGCACATGGTGCACAAGGCGATCCGCGAGGCGCTGGGCGACACCGCGACCCAGGCCGGCTCCGAGAACGGGCCCGGCCGGTTCCGGTTCGACTTCAGCGCCACCGCGGCCGTCCCGCCGTCGGTGCTGCGCGACGTCGAGGCCCGCGTCAACGCGCTGCTGTCCGACGACCTGCCGGTGCACGCCGAGGTCATGACCCAGGCCCAGGCGCTCGAGATCGGCGCCATGGCGCTGTTCGGCGAGAAGTACGGCGACGAGGTGCGCGTGGTCTCGGTCGGCGACTGGGCCCGCGAGCTGTGCGGCGGCACCCACGCCCAGCGCTCGGGCCAGCTGGGGCTCGTCACGCTGCTCGGCGAGGCGTCCATCGGCTCGGGCGTGCGGCGCGTCGAGGCGCTCGTCGGCGCCGACGCCTACGGCTTCCTGGCCCGCGAGCACGCCCTCGTCGGTCAGCTCACCGAGGCCCTCAAGGTGCGCCCCGAGGAGCTGCCCGACCGCGTCGGCTCGATCCTGTCGCGGCTGCGCGAGGTCGAGAAGGAGCTCGAGCAGGTGCGCCAGGCGCAGGTGCTCGCTGCCGGCGGCCAGCTCGCGCAGAGCGCCCAGGACGTCTTCGGCGTCCGCTTCGTCGGCCACGACGCCGGTCAGGTCGGTGGTGACGACCTGCGCACCCTCGTGCTCGACGTCCGCGGCCGGCTCGGCGCGAGCGACCCGGTCGTCGTCGCCATGACCGGCGTGGCGAAGGGCCGCCCGGTCGTGGTCGTCGCGACCAACGGGGAGGCGCGCCGCTGGGGCGTCAAGGCCGGTGAGCTCGTGCGTGCCGCCGCGGGCGTGCTCGGCGGCGGCGGAGGCGGCAAGGACGACGTGGCCCAAGGTGGCGGCACGGACGCGGCCCGCACCGGCGAGGCGCTGCAGCGCGTCGAGCACCTGGTCGGCGAGCGCGTCACCGGGCGGTGACCGGCGCATGACGATGCGCCGGGGCGTGCGGCTGGGCGTCGACGTCGGGTCGGTGCGCGTCGGCCTGGCCTGCAGCGACCCCGACGGGCTCATCGCGACGCCCGTCCAGACCCTCGCGCGCGACGAGCTGGGCGGGGCCGACCTGCGTTCGATCGCCGCGGAGGTCGACGAGCGGCAGTCCCTCGAGGTGCTCGTCGGGCTGCCGCGCTCGCTCGACGGCACCGAGGGCCCGGCCGCGGCGCTGGCCCGCGCGTACGCCGGCCGGCTGGCGGCGCTGGTCGGCGTCCCGGTGCGCATGGTCGACGAGCGGCTGTCGACGGTGGCCGCCACGAGGTCGCTGCGCGAGGCCGGTGTGAAGGGCCGCAAGCAGCGCAGCAGGATCGACCAGGCCGCCGCCGTCGTCCTGCTGCAGACCGCGCTCGACACCGAGCGCGCCTCCGGGCGCGCACCGGGCACCCTGGTCGAGCGGGTACCCTCCCCGGGAACGTGACCGAGACCGCGGGCGACGACCCGCGGCAGGCACGACGCCACACGCGAGCAGCTGCACCGACCCAGCACGACGGCCGATGACGACGGGGAGCGCCATGCGCGAGTACGACGACCTCGACGTCCTGCTGCCCGGTGACGTGCGGCCGGTGCACGCCCCCCGCCAGCAGCGCCGACGTCCGCGCCGGTTGCGGCGCTTCATCACCCTGGTCGTCGCGCTGGCCATCGTCGCGTGCGCGGGCTACGGCGCCATGACCGCGCTGAGGCCCGCCTACCAGTCGCTCACCGCCAGCGACGACTTCAGCGGCGAGGGCCAGGGCCGCGCCGAGGTGGTCATCGCGCAGGGGGCGACCGGGCGGGCCATCGCCAAGGTGCTCGCGACCGCCGGGGTGGTCAAGACCGCAGGCGCCTTCGAGGACGCCTACAGCGCGAACGCCGCAGCCGCCACGATCCAGCCCGGCACCTACGCGCTGCGCCGGCAGATGAGCGCGGGCTCGGCGGTCACGCTGCTGCTCGACCCGAAGGCGCGCATCACCGAGCGGGTGACGGTCCGCGAGGGGTTGCGTGCCCGCGAGGTGGTCGCGCTGCTGTCGCGCAGCACCGGCCAGCCGGTCGCCGCCTACACGGCGGCCCTGCGCAATCCCGCCACGCTGGGCCTGCCCGCGCAGGCGAGGGGCAAGGTCGAGGGCTGGCTGTTCCCGGCGTCCTACGAGTTCGAGCCCCGGCAGACCGCCGCCCAGCAGCTGGCCGCCATGGTCACCGCGACCAAGCGCCAGCTGGCTGCGCTGAAGGTGGCCCCGGCCGACTCCGAGCGCGTGCTCACCGTCGCGAGCATCGCCGAGGTCGAAGCCGCGGCCCCGGCCGACTACGCCAAGGTCGCGCGCACCATCGGCAACCGCCTCGCTCGCGGCATGCAGCTGCAGCTCGACTCCACCGTGAGCTACGCGGTCGGCAAGCGAACGCTGACCACCACGGCGGCCGAGCGGGCGGTGAGGTCGCCCTACAACACCTACGTCGCGAAGGGCCTGCCCGCCGGCCCGATCAGCAACCCCGGCAAGGCTGCCATCCAGGGGGCGCTGCGTCCGACGCCCGGTCCGTGGCTGTACTGGGTCACCGTCGACCCGGGCACGGGCCTGACGAAGTTCGCCGTGACCGGCGCCGAGCACGACCGCAACGTCGCGCAGTTCCGCACGTGGTGCACCGCCCACCCGGGGAAGTGCTGACCGCTCACCGGGCAGCTGTGCTCGGCAGCCCCATCGCCCACTCGCTGTCACCCGCCCTCCACCGGGCCGCCTACGCCCACCTGGGGCTCGAGGGCTGGTCGTACGACGCCGTCGAGGTGGCTGACGCCGCCGGCCTCGCGGCGGTGCTGGACGACGGGTGGGCGGGCCTGTCGCTCACCATGCCGCTCAAGCGGCTCGTCCTGCCGATGCTGGACGACGTCACCGACCTCGCCGCGGCGGTCGGCGCCGTGAACACCGTCACCTTCCCGGACGGTCGCCGCCGCGGCGACAACACCGATGTCGGCGGCATCGTCGCGGCCCTGCGCGAGGGCGGCCTCACCGGGCTGCGGGACGGCGAGGGGTGCGTCGTCGGCGGCGGCGCCACCGCCGCCTCCGCGGTGGCGGCCCTCGCCGAGCTGGGCGACCGGCGGCCCACGCTGGTGGTGCGCGACGCTGAGCGGGCCGGCGCGACGCTGCGCGCGGCCGCGCAGCTGGGGGTGGCGCCCCGCGTCACGTCGTTCGGGGACGGCCCCGAGGTGCTCGGCCGCTCGCTCGCGACGGTCAGCACCGTGCCGACGTCCGGGGGAGGAGCGGTGGTGGCCGTGCTCCCGCCGTCGGTGACCGGTGTGCTGCTCGACGTCGGCTACGCCCCGTGGCCCACCGACCTCGCGCTCGCCTGGCGGTCGGCCGGGGGAACGGTGGTGAGCGGCGCCGTCATGCTGCTGCACCAGGCCGCCGCGCAGGTGCGACTGATGACCGGTCACGAGGCGCCCCTCGACGTCATGCGCGACGCGCTGGCGGCAGCGCTCGACGCAGCCGGCCGCCGCTGAGGGGTGCCCGGCTAGGAGCGGCTTGCCACGGCCGGTGTGACGCGGGGCGCGGCGCCTCAAGGTGGTCGCCGGTACGCCGATGGGTCACGCAGGCGCCGCGTGCGCCAGGCGCCGCCTGCGCGCCGTGGACCCGAAGGGACGCCCGATGACGGCAGAAGGACCCGCGACCGGTGCGGAGCCGGTGTACGGCCAGCAGCAGCGGCTGACGGTGCAGGCCATGAGCGCGCAGACGTCCGGTGCCGTCGCCGCTGCGCCTGCGGTCGCCGCCTACCCCGCGCCCGCGGCCGCTCTCGCCGTCCCCGGTGTGATCCCCCAGCAGGCGCCCGCTCGACTCGCGCCCGCCGCGACCACCCCGGTCGGCGGTGCCGGATCGGTCGCGGCGATGCCGGCCCCGATGGCCGCCGTCCGCACCGACACCGGCGAGGCCGCCGAGTTCAACGTGCCCGAGCTGCTGGCCCGGATGATCGAGATGCGCGCGTCCGACCTCCACCTGACGGCCAAGGCCAAGCCCCGGGTGCGGGTGCGCGGCGAGCTGCACCCGCTGGACGACCAGCCCGAGCTCACCCCCGCGTCACTGCAGCGAGTCCTGTTCTCGATGATGAGCCAGGGCCAGCGCGAGACGTTCGAGGCCAACCTCGAGCTCGACTTCGCCTACACCGTGCCCAACGTCGCGCGGTTCCGCGTCAACGTGTTCCGCCAGCGCGACGCGGTCGGTGCCGTCTTCCGCGCGATCCCGTCCGAGATCAAGAAGCTCGAGGACCTCGGGATCCCGCCGTCCGTCAGCCTGTTCGCCGGCATGCCCCGCGGCATGGTGCTGGTGACCGGCCCGACCGGCTCCGGCAAGTCGACGACGCTCGCGTCCATCATCGACCTGGCCAACCGCACCCGGGCCGACCACATCATGACCGTCGAGGACCCCATCGAGTTCCTCCACCAGCACAAGCGCTCGCTGGTCAACCAGCGCGAGGTCGGCGAGGACACCAAGACCTTCGCCAACGCCCTCAAGCACGTTCTGCGCCAGGACCCCGACATCATCCTGGTCGGCGAGATGCGCGACCTCGAGACGATCTCCGTCGCGCTGACCGCGGCCGAGACCGGTCACCTCGTCTTCGCGACCCTGCACACCCAGGACGC
>CAXTEJ010000079.1:0-12129 GCA_964243295.1 uncultured Actinomycetales bacterium
GCCGCCGGACACCATGTTGAGCACGGCCGTGAACGGCTCTTCACCCCCACCCGCTCCTGCGGGTGGCGCGGGTGAAGAGCCGTTCACGCGTTCCGCCACGTCCCCCGCCGCAAGCCCCCCTGCCACCCGACCCCTGCCGTGATCATGCGATCCCGGACCAGTGGGGTACCGCCAGCCATCCCCACTCCCGTGATCACGCGAACCCGGACCCATCGCCGGCGGCGCAACGCCGGCGAGTGAGCCGGAACTGCATGATCACGCGGGATTGTCGTGGGTAGCACCGCCGTGATCATGCACTCCCGGACCGGTCGGCCCGCGGCGCAGCGTCGGCGAGCGAGCCGGGATCGCATGATCACGGGTGCGCAGTGTTCCATCTGGCAATCACGGCACGCGCTCCGCCGTCGTGACAAGCGATGTCGGCGACTGTGACGGGCCATGCCGGCGGCCTTGGCTGCCGTGGACACCAAGCCGCAGCGGCGCACTCGACGTAGCAGCCGCTTGGGGACCGCGGTCGCATGATCACGCTGGTGGGAGGGGGCAGGAGCTCGGACAGGCGTGGGCCGTCAGGTGGGGGAGACTGGCGGGCAGCTCAGACCGTTGACCACCAGGAGATGCGTGCGATGACCGACCAGCCGGCTGGCCCGCCGACCAACGGCGCCAAGCGCCGCTCTAACGAGGCGCAGCGCCCGCACGGGAGGTCCGCGGGGTCACGTGGATCGGACGACGGGTCCGCCGCGTCGCCGCAACCGGACGAGCGGTCGGCTCGCAGAGGAGGCCGGGACGGTGACGGGATCGCAGGATCGGGCGCTTCTGGGGATGCTGGACGACGTGACCGGCGTCCGGATGCCCGGGCTCCCCGAGCTGGAGCTCCTGGCACGGGCGAGCAGCGCGATGTGCGAGGCAGTGGTGCGGCCCAGCGTGCGGGTGCGCCCAGCGCCGACGGTCGGCGGACCGGCTCAGGTCCAGGCCGCAGCGCGACGGGTGGGCCTAGCGCGTCGCAGGACCGCGAGCGTGACGACGTGCCGTCGTCCGGCCAGCGCGGTGATCGCCCGACCTCCGGTCGTCGTCCTGACCGTCCGGGCGGCGTGCCCGATCCCGATGGCCGCAGGTCCGCGGCGCCCACGAGCGGTGGGGCGCGGCCGCCGTACGGTGACCGGGGTGCGGACTCGGCGGGGCGGTCGTCGTACGGCGGCCGCGGTGGTGGCGGTCAGCGTTCCGAGCGTCCGGCGCGCGGTGGCGCTCCGTCCCGGCCCGGCGCTCCTCGTTCGGGGCCGGGCACCGGGATCGCTGACACCCGCACGGTGCGCCCCATGGGTCCGCGACGTGACGCTCCCGCCGAACCCGCTGTTCCCGCGGATGTCACCGGTGCCGAGCTCGACCGGGCCGTGCGCGGCGAGCTGCGGTCGCTGTCGAAGGCGAACGCCGAGATGGTCGGCCGGCACCTGGTGATGACCGCCCGCTTGCTGCTGGACGAGCCCGAGCAGGCGTACGCGCACGCCATGGCCGCCCAGCGCCGTGCCGGTCGCATCTCGGCCGTGCGCGAGGCCGTGGGGCTCGCGGCGTACCACGCCGGGCTGTGGTCGGAGGCGCTGGCGGAGATGCGCGCCGCGCGACGGATGAGTGGCTCGTCGCACCAGCTGCCGCTCATGGCCGACTGCGAACGCGGGCTGGGCCGCCCCGAGCGGGCGCTCGAGCTGGCCGTCTCGACCGAGGCGTCCCAGCTGTCGGCAGCGACGCGGATCGAGCTGTCCATCGTCGTGTCCGGTGCCCGGCGCGACCTGGGGCAGGTTGACGCGGCGGTGCTGGCGGTGCAGCTGCCCGAGCTGACGGCGCGGGAGACCCATGCGTTCACGCCGCGGCTGCGGTACGCCTACGCCGATGCGCTGCTCGCCGCGGGGCGTGAGCAGGAGGCCGACCACTGGTTCGCGCTGGCGGCCGAGTCCGACCACGACGGGGTCACGGACGCGGACGAGCGGTTGGCGCAGCTGCGCGGCCTCGACATCGTCGACCTGCTCGACGAGGCGCTTGACGCGCCGGGCGACGCGACGGCGCGGGACGCGGACGGGAGCATCGGTGCGGCGATCGCGAACACCCCGCCCGCTGCCGCCGGTGTGGCCGTCGACCCGTCAGCCGCTGACGACGGCCGGCCCGCGCACGACGGCCGGCCCGCGCACGACCGGGGTGCGGACAGCGCGGTCGACAGCGGCCACGTCGTGGTGAGCTACGGGCAGCAAGGCGGCGAAGAGCGGCGCCCGGACCAGTCCGACCGGCGCGGCAGCGCGGACGCCGACCCGGTCGACGAGGTGGGGCAAGACGCATCCGAGCCCCACGCGGACACCCGGCGGCGGGTGCTGCCGCCGGTCACGACGCCTTTCTCGGTACCGCCGAGCTCCTGACGGACGTCGGCCGCCACTGTGCGGCGAGCGCGCACCGCACCGTGTGTCCACAGGTGCGGGCCGTCGTCCCACCGTCCACAGGTGACGCGCGAGCATCCGAGACGTCGGTCTGCAACCGGCAGCCTGGTCACCGCGCCGCGTGTGCCGGCGCGGTGAGAGGACGGTCATGGCCCAGCGCAGCGACGCCCCGAGCAGGCGCGGCGGCAAGGCACAGCAGGCGACAGGTGGAGCCACTCGTGCGGCGCCTGGGCCCCCGACGGCGCGGGCGCCGTCCGCGTCTGCTGCGGCGGACGGCGTCGTCCCGGTGCCTGTGCTCAACCAGGTGCGCCTGCGTGGTCGCTGGGCGGGAGCCGTGGAGCGTGAGCTGCCCAGCGGAGACGTGCTCGTCTCGGCTCGGCTCGTCGTGGCAAGGGACGGCCCCGGGGTCGACACGATCGACTGCGCGGTGTGGCGGCCGGACCTGCGACGCCGTGCGCTGGCCGTGCCCGACGGCACGGTGATGGAGGTCGACGGCAGCCTGCGACGCCGCTTCTGGCGCACGCCCACCGGTCCGGCCAGTCGCTACGAGGTCGAGGTCACCGCGCTGCGCCGAGCGAGCGGCGCCACGTCCGCACCCACGCACGCGTCGCCGTGAGTCGACGGTGGCCGCCGGTGGTGTGTGTGGCCGCCGCCGACCGTCGCGGCTGGCCGCGACGAGCCGCCGCGGTGCCGCTGGGCGAGGCGCGTGTGGCTCGCGACCGCCGGCCACCGGTGACGGTGACGCCCCGTACGGTGGGTCCGCAGGGCGCACCGCGCGCCCGCCCCCACGGCGCGGAGGTGGCCATGACCACGCACGACCACGACCCCGGCCACTCCCACGAGCACACCGCGGACACCGACGGGTCCGTGGACGGCGTCCCCGAGGCCGGTTCGGGCACCGCCCCGGGCGCAGCCGATGGAGCCGATGGAGCCGACAGCGGCGACGAGGCCGTGCCTGGCGGCACGGGTGCACCCGACGGCGGGCCGGTGGAGTGGAGCCGCCGCGGGCTCGCGCTGCTCGACCGCGGTGACGCCGCCGCGGCCGCAGTCCTGCTCGAGCGCGCGGCCGCGGCGGCACCGCAGTCGAGCAGCCTGCTCGAGGCGCTGGGCCGGGCCAGCTACGACAGCGGCCGCTACCAGCCGGCCGCCGACCGCTTCACCGAGCTCGTGGCGGCCGAGCCGACGTCCGACTACGCGCACTTCGGGCTCGGGCTCGCCCTGAGCCGTCTCGGCCGCCTCGTCCTCGCCGCCGAGCACCTGTCCATGGCGGCGGCCATGCGGCCCGACCGGCCGCAGTACGTCGCGGCCCTGCGCCAGGTGCGCGCCACCATCGCGGCACGGCGTGAGGCCGGCTTGGAGGTCCGGTGACGCAGGGGGCACGCGGTGACGAGGTGGGGTGGAGCGCCACCCGCGGTGCGCTGCAGGACGAGCACGACGTCCTGCTGCTCGACCTGGACGGCGTCGTCTACGTGGGTGCAGACGCCGTCCCCGGTGCCCCCGAGGCCCTGGCCGCGGCACGGTCGGCGGGGCTGCGCCTCGCCTTCGTCACCAACAACGCCGCCCGCTCGCCCGGCACGGTCGCGTCCCACCTGAGCGAGCTGGGCGTTCCTGCGTCCGTTGACGACGTCGTCACGAGCGCCCAGGCCGCGGCGACGGTCCTCTTGGGTCTGCTGCATCCCGGCGCGGCCGTGCTGGTCGTCGGCGGCGACGGTCTGCGCGAGGCCGTGACGGCGGTGGGTCTGCTCGCGGTCGCCAGCGCGGACGACGGCCCGGCCGCCGTGGTGCAGGGTTTCAGCCCGCAGGTCAGCTGGGCCTCGCTGCTGGAGGCCTGCGTCGGCATCCGCCTCGGCGTCCCGTACGTCGCGACGAACCCTGACCTCACCATCCCCACGCCGCGGGGCATCGCGCCGGGCAACGGTGCGCTCGTCGCCGTGGTCAGCCGCACGACGGGCGTCGAGCCGGTCGTCGCCGGCAAGCCCTTCCGTCCGATCATGGACGAGGCGGTCCGGCGCACCAGCGCCCGTGCCCCGCTCGTCATCGGCGACCGCCTCGACACCGACGTGGCCGGCGGCACCACCGCCGGTCTCCCGAGCCTGCTGGTGCTGACCGGCGTCCACGCCGTCACGGCGCTGCTCGAGGCGCCGGACGCCCAGCGACCGACGTACCTCGCCGCCGACCTGTCGGGACTCGCGACGGCGCAGCCCGGCTGCGCGGCCGACGGCGACGCCTGGGTGTGCGGACCGGTGAGCGCCGCTTTCGTCGGCGGCGACGTGACGCTGACGCGCGCCGCGTCCTCCCCGGGCGCGGCGGCCGCCGGGGGCGGTCAGATCGAGGTGGGGAACCGGGCGCCGTCGGCCTTCGACGCGCTGTGCGCGGTGCGCGCCGCGTGCTCGCTGGTGTGGGCTGCGGCCGCGTCCTCGCAGCCGCCTCTCGCCCTCGATCAGGCGCGTGAGGCGCTGCGGCCGTGGACGGCGCCGCACGGATGGGACCGGTAGCGTGATCGAGGACCCGCGCCCGTGGGTCGGCCAAGGAGGTTCGACGTGATCGACGTGCTCAAGGCGTACGTGCAGGTGGCCACCGGGGTCGGTGAGCTCACCCGCCAGCGCGCCATGGAGGCAGCGCGTCAGGCGCTCGCGTCCTCTCCCGCTGCGGGCGTCCTTCCCGCTGCCTCCGCCGGTGTCGACGGGCTGACCACACAGGCCTCCGCCCTCGCCGACGAGCTGCTCGAGGCCGGGCGGCAGAACCGCGTGCTGCTGCGACAGCTGGTCACCTCCGAGGTCGAGGCCGTCGTCGCGCGGCTGGGGGTCGGGCAGCAGGTGGCTGAGGTGCAGGCGCAGCTGGCGGCTGCCCGCTCGCGCGTCCGCGAGCTCGAGCAGGCCCTCGCCGCCGCGACGTCCGGCCGCGTCGTGACCCGTCGCGCGCAGAGCGAGACCGTGGCCGCCGCTCTGGCCCCGGACGCCGACGCCGCCGCCGAGGTTTCTGTTGACGGCGCGGCTGCGGCGGGCTCCGACGAGACCGCCGATCTGGATGCCCCGGTGCTGGCGGCGCGCAAGGTCGCTGCCGAGCGTGCTGGGCAGAAGGCTGCAGAGACCACCACGACGAACGAAACCGAGCCGACCGAGTCGATCGAGCCGACCGCGCCGACCGCGCCGACCGAGCCGACCGTGCCGACCGCGCCGGAGTCCGCGACGACGACGCCGAAGAAGACCGCCGACAAGTCGACCGAGAAGAAGACGGCCGAGAAGCAGACCGCTGCGAAGAAGAGTGCCCCGAAGCAGACCGCCGCGAAGCAGACCACCGCGAAGCAGACCACCGCGAAGAAGACCGCCGGCAAGAAGGCCACGGCCAAGACCGCGGGGCGTGCGCCTGCGAAGAAGACCGGCTCGGCCGGTGACCGCCCGACGCCCGCCACGGCCATGCCGCAGGCCGCGCCGTCCGACGCCGCGCAGGAGCGCGCGGCGGCCCTCGCCGCCGAGAGCGGCACGACGTGACCGACGTCCCGGCGGGTGAGCCGAGCGCGCGCACGGTCCTGGGCGGCGCGAGCGCGCGCACGGTCCTGGGCGACGCGAGCGCGCGCACGGTCCTGGACGGCGCCCCCGACGCCGCGCTCGTCGGCGCCGTTACGGCGGCCCCGGCCTCGACCGTGACGGGAAGGGAGCACGTCGTGCGCGCTGACGTCCCCACTCCGCCGGCGACCCACGACGCTCGGGTGGACGCCGCGCTAGCCGACCTCGCTGCCGCCGTCCAGGCCCCGGTCGGCGACCAGGTCGACGCCTACGTCAGGGCCCAGCGCGCACTGCACGAGCGGCTGGCAGACCTTGACGGCTGATCGCCGTGGCTGACGCACTCACGGCGCCCGCCGGGCCCGACGCCAGCGCGACGCCACCCCCAGATCCGGTGCCCGCTGCGCCGTCGCGGCTGGACGCCGAGCTGGTGCGTCGCGGCCTCGCCCGGGCCCGCGGCCAGGCCGACGAGCTCGTGAGGGCCGGGCGCGTCGTCGTCGACGGCCGTGCGGCACGCAAGGCGTCGCAGCAGGTCGACGGGGCCAGCGAGATCGTCGTCGCGGCCGGCGAGACCCCGGACTACGTCGGGCGGGGCGCCCGCAAGCTCGCCGGCGTGCTCGACGACCTCGCGACTCTCGGTGCCGCGCCGGCCGTGCGCGGGCGCCGGTGCCTCGACGCGGGTGCGAGCACCGGCGGCTTCACCCAGGTGCTCCTGGAGCGCGGCGCCCAGCACGTCGTCGCCGTCGACGTCGGGCACGGTCAGCTGGCCGCGACGGTCCGCGACGACGCGCGCGTCGACGACCTCGAGGGCACCAGCGTGCGTGGGCTGGCTGCCGACCAGGTGGGCGGCCCCGTCGACCTGCTCGTCGGTGACCTGTCCTTCATCTCCGTCTCGGTCGTCCTCGGCGACCTGGTCGGGCTCGTCCGTCCCGGCGGCGACCTGCTGCTGCTCGTCAAGCCGCAGTTCGAGGTCGGGCGCGAGCGCCTCGGCTCCGGCGGCGTCGTGCGTGACGTCGGCCGGCGAGTCGACGCCGTCGTGTCGGTGCTCCGCTGCGCGGTCGACACCCACGGGCTGACGGCGCGCACGGTGCGGGCGAGCCGCTGGCCCGGCCCGAGCGGCAACGTCGAGTACTTCGTGTGGCTCACGCGACCGGCGCAGGTCGGCCCGGGCGCACCTGTGCTGGCCCCGGACCAGGTCGAGGCGGCCGTCCGCGCGGCCGTCGCCGAGGGACCGCAGTGAGCCCGGCGCCGCAGCCCGCCCCGGACGACGTCACGAGCCGGTCCGCCGACCGCCGGGTGCTGATGGTGACGCACACGGGCCGCGCTGAGGCCGTGTCGGCCGCTCGCGAGATGATCGCCGGCCTGGTCTCACGCGGCGTGACCGTCTCGGTGCTGCCCGAGGAGGCCCCCGAGCTCACGAGCGAGGGCGTGGAGGTCGCCAGCGGCGAGGACGCAGCGGTCGGCTGCGAGCTGGTGGTGGTGCTCGGCGGCGACGGCACGATCCTGCGCGGCGCCGAGATCGTGCGCGGCACCCAGGTGCCGCTGCTCGGGGTCAACCTCGGTCACGTCGGCTTCCTCGCCGAGAGCGAGCGCGACGGCATCGAGTCGACGGTCGAGCGCATCGTCGCCGCCGACTACGGGGTCGAGGAGCGCATGACCCTCGACGTCACGGTGCGCTGCAACGACTCCGTGATCGCCCGCTCGTGGGCGCTCAACGAGGCGAGCCTGGAGAAGGCGCCCGACGAGCGCATGCTGCAGATCGTCATCGACGTCGACGGCCGGCCGCTGAGCACGATGGGCTGCGACGGCGTCGTGCTGGCCACACCGACCGGCTCCACGGCGTACGCCTTCTCCGCGGGCGGCCCGGTCGTGTGGCCGCAGGTCGAGGCGCTGCTGCTGGTGACCAACGCCGCCCACGCCCTGTTCGCCCGCCCCCTCGTGGTGGCGCCGACGTCCACGCTGGCCGTGGAGGTGCTCGCCGAGACCCAGGGCGGGGGGGTCATGTGGTGCGACGGTCGCCGGCGCTTCGACCTCCCGCGAGGCTCGCGCGTCGAGGCCACCCGGGGCGCGCTGCCCGTCCGGCTCGCCAGGCTCGCCCGCGGACCGTTCACGGACCGGCTCGTCGCGAAGTTCCGGCTGCCCGTCAGCGGGTGGCGCGGCCAGGGCCCGACCGGTCTGGGCTAGGGGCGAGGCGTGCTGGAGGAGATGCGCATCCGCGGGCTCGGCGTCATCGGCGACGCCCTGCTCGACCTGCACCCCGGGCTCACGGTCATCACCGGCGAGACCGGTGCCGGCAAGACCATGGTGGTCACCGGGCTCGGCCTGCTGCTGGGCGCGCGCGCCGACGCCGCCGCCGTCCGCAACGGCGCGGGCTCGGCCGTCGTCGAGGGCCGGGTGCGCGTCGACCCCGACGGCCCGGTCGCCGCCGCCGCGACCGATGCCGGCGCCGAGCTCGACGACGACGTGCTGCTGCTGACCCGCACCGTCACCGCGCAGGGGCGCTCGCGGGCCCACGCCGGCGGCCGGGCGGTGCCGGTCAGCGTGCTCGGCGACCTCGCCGCTGAGCTGGTCGCGGTGCACGGCCAGTCCGACCAGCTGCGGCTGCTGCAGCCCGCCCGCCAGCGCGCTGCGCTCGACCGCTTCGCCGGCACCGAGCCGCTGGTCACCGAGGTCGCCGCAGCCGTCGAGCGGCTGCGCACGGTGCAGCGGTCGCTGCACGAGGTGCTGACCCGCGGCCGTGAGCGCGCGCAGGAGGCCGCGCTGCTGCGGCTCGGGCTCGAGGAGCTCGAGGCGGTCGACCCCCAGCCCGGCGAGGACGCCGCCCTGCGCGAGGAGGACGCCCGTCTCGGCAACGCCGACGCGCTGCGCGCGGCGGCCGACACCGCGCACGAGGCGCTGCAGTCCACCGCGCCCGACGACGTCCCCGACGTCGGCGCCCTGATCGCCGCCGCTCGTCACGCCCTCGACCCGGTGCGAGCGCACGACCGCGAGCTCGCGAGCCTGGACGAGCGGCTGGCCGAGATCGGCTACCTGGCGGCCGACGTCGCGGCCGACCTCGCGTCGTACGCCGCGGGCGTCGACTCCGATCCCGCCCGGCTCGGCGTGGTGCAGGAGCGCCGAGCGGCTCTCGCGGTGCTCACCCGCACGTACGGCGAGGACGCCGACGCGGTGCTCGCGTGGGGCCAGCGTGCCTCGGCCCGGCTGCTCGAGCTCGACGACGACGAGGGCCGCGCCGACGCGCTGCGCGCCGAGCGCGAGCGGCTGCGGGCCGACCTCGCCGTGGCCACCGCCCGGCTGGGCGACGCCCGCACCGCGGCCGCGGGCCGGCTCGGGAAGCTGGTGAGCGCCGAGCTCGCGCAGCTCGCCATGCCCCACGCCCGGCTGGTCGTGCAGGTCGCCCGCCGGTTGGCCGCGGACGGGCTCGCCGTCACGTTCGCCGTCGAGGGCGAGGTGAGCGTCGACGTCCACCCCGACGGCGCCGACGAGGTCGAGCTGTTGCTGACGCCGCACACCGGTGCCTCGCCCCGGCCGGTCGCCAAGGGCGCCTCCGGCGGTGAGCTGTCACGGGTGATGCTCGGTCTCGAGGTCGTGCTGGCCGGTGCCGACCCTGTGCCGACGTTCGTCTTCGACGAGGTCGACGCCGGTGTCGGGGGTCGCGCCGCCGTCGAGATCGGACGTCGGCTCGCCCGGCTCGCGCGCAGCAGCCAGGTCGTCGTGGTCACCCACCTGCCGCAGGTCGCGGCGTACGCCGACCGGCACCTGCTGGTGCGCAAGTCCGACGACGGCACCGTCACCGAGAGCGGCGTCGCGGTGCTCTCCGACGACGAGCGGGTGGTCGAGCTGGCGCGCATGCTCGCCGGCCAGGAGGAGTCGGCGAGCGCCCGCGCCCACGCCCAGGAGCTCGTCGCCACCGCCCGCGCCGACGCCGCCGCGCCGGCCTGACCGCACCGCCCGCAGCGCCCACGAGCCCGCCCGCACCCCGTCGCGCCTGCTCGGGCCCGGCGGGCGTGCGTGGCACCATGGACCGCGATGCGCCTGCCCCTGATCCACCGTCGGACCTCGAAGCCCTCCGGCTCCGGGGTCGTCGGTGTGGCCCGCGTCGACGCGCGCACCAAGAACCTCACCAAGCGGCTGCAGCCTGGTGACGTCGCGGTCATCGACCACCTCGACATCGACACCGTGGCGGCGGAGGCGCTCGTCGCGCAGCGGCCCGGCGCGGTCGTCAACGCGGTCGCCAGCACCAGCGGGCGCTACCCCAACCTCGGCCCGCAGATCCTGCTCGCGGCGGGCGTGCCGCTCGTCGACGGGGTCGGCCGCGAGGTCATGGTGAAGGTCGAGGAGGGTGACGTCATCCGCGTCGAGGGCGCCGAGGTGCTGCTCGGCGACGACGTCGTCGCGACCGGTGTGCGGCAGAGCGAGGAGACCGTCGCGGCGTCCATGGAGCTCGCGCGCGCCGGGCTCGCGGTGCAGCTGGAGGCGTTCGCGGCCAACACCATGGACTTCCTGCGCAAGGAGCGCGAGCTGCTGCTCGACGGCGTCGGCGTGCCGGACGTCGTCACCCGGATCGAGGGCCGGCACGTCCTCGTGGTGGTGCGCGGCTACCACTACAAGGAGGACCTGCAGACGCTGCGGTCCTACGTGCGCGAGTACCGACCGGTCATCATCGGCGTCGACGGCGGGGCCGACGCCGTGCTCGAGGTCGGGCTGACCCCTCACATGATCGTCGGCGACATGGACTCGGTGTCCGACCGCGCCCTCGGGTGCGGGGCCGAGATCGTCGTCCACGCCTACCGGGACGGCCGCGCGCCCGGGCTCGAGCGGGTGCAGCGCCTCGGCATCGACCCCGTGGTGTTCCCCGCGGCCGGCACCAGCGAGGACATCGCGATGCTGCTCGCCGACGACAAGGGCGCCGAGCTGATCGTCGCCGTCGGCAGCCACGCGACGCTCGTGGAGTTCCTCGACAAGGGCCGCGCCGGCATGGCCAGCACGTTCCTCACCCGGCTGCGGGTGGGCGGCAAGCTGATCGACGCCAAGGGCGTGAGCCGGCTGTACCGCGCACGCATCTCGACCCTGCAGCTGGTGATGCTGGTCGCCTGCGGCCTGATCGCCATGGTCGTCGCCATGTCGATCACCCCCTCGGGCAACGCCCTGCTCGGACTGCTCGGCGCCCGCTGGGACGACTTCACCTCCTGGGCCGAGGCTCTCGTGCAGGGGATCGTCACGTGATCGACTTCCGGTACCACATCGTCTCCATCGTCTCGATCTTCCTGGCGCTCGCGGTCGGCATCCTGCTCGGCGCCGGCCCGCTGCAGGAGGACCTCGGCAAGACCCTCAGCAGCCAGGTCGACACGCTGCGCCAGGAGAAGACCGACCTGCGCACCCAGCTCAACGAGGCCCAGACGCAGGTCGAGGCCGGCGACGAGGCCATGACCGACCTCACGCCGCAGCTGGTGGCCCGCCAGCTCGGCGGCCGCTCGGTCGTGGTCGTCACGCTCCCCGGCAGCAGCTCGGACGACGCGTCGAACCTGCGCAAGGTGCTGACCGCCGCCGGCGCCACGGTCAACGGCACCGTCAGCATCACGCGCGGCTTCACCGACGCCACCCGCACGACCTTCCGCGACCAGCTCTCGACGACCCTCGCCCCAGCCGTCGGCGGCAGCGTCGACGCGGGCGCCGGACTCGACGAGCGCATGGCGTCGCTGCTCGGGGACGCCCTGCTGGTGCCGCGGCTGACCGAGGCCGACCGCACCACCCCGGCCGCCGCGGCGACGCTGGCCGGGCTCAAGCAGGCCGACCTGATCGGCTTCGACGGCGACGGCCCGCCGCTGTCGACCCTCGCGGTGCTCCTGGCCCCTGCGCCGGACGCCGGACAGCCGGCCGAGCAGCGCACCGCCGACCTCGCCGGCTGGACCGACCTCGCCCGGGGGCTCGACACCGCAGGCGCGGGCGCCGCGGTGGTCGGGCGGGTCGCCAGCGCGGACGCCGGTGGCTTGCTGGCCTCGGTGCGGCGCAACGGTGGCGCCCGCCGCGCGGTCAGCACCGTCGACGACGTCGACGACCCTTTGGGACGGGTGAGCGCGGTCTACGCGCTGCGCGAGCAGGCGGGCGGCGTGGCGGGGCACTACGGCATCGCCGCCGGCGCCTCCGCGGTGATCCCCGCGCCCGCGTCGAGCGGCTCGTGACCCCCTCCGCCGCGCGGACGCGCGTCACCT
>CAXTEJ010000080.1:0-11818 GCA_964243295.1 uncultured Actinomycetales bacterium
GAGCTGACCGAGCACGACGAGGTGGTCTCGGCTCGCTCGCTGGTGACCTTCGAGACCGTCCAGCTGGCCCTCACCGCCGACCTCGAAGCCTGTCAGCGCAACGGCGACATCGATCCCGCCGCCGATGCCCAGCAGCTCGCCGGCCTGCTGCTGACCGTTCACCGGGGCATCGAGGCCCTCGGCAAGGCCGGGATCGACGAGAGCACCCTGCGCGGCATCACCGAGACGGCCCTGACCTGCCTGCCACGTCCACCCCGGTAGCGCACGCACTGCCCCAACGGGCAGCGGCATTCTCTTGACCACCTGTTGACCTTCGGTGACCCTGAGAGTCGGCGCTCGCGCCGTGGCGCACCTGACACGATGCGCGGTGACGCGCCCGCGCCGCGGGCCCGTCGTGCGAGGAGGCACACCATGGTCGAGGTCGCCGTGCCCCTGCTGGTCCCCCTCGCGACGAGCGGCAACCTCGCCGACCTGGTGGTGCGCCAGGCGCAGGCCAGGCCCGATCGCGCCCTGTTCAGCCGTCGCACCGGCACCGGGTGGACCGACGTCACCGCGCGGGAGTTCCGGGCGGACGTCGAGCGCATCGCCCGCGGGCTGGTGGCCGCCGGGGTGGGGGTCGGCGACCGCGTCGGGCTCATGTCGCGCACCCGCTACGAGTGGACGGTCGTCGACTTCGCGATCTGGACCGCGGGCGCGGTGACGGTGCCCATCTACGAGACCTCCTCGATCGAGCAGGTCGGCTGGGTCCTGGCCGACTCCGGTGCCGTCGCGTGCGTCGTGGAGACACCGGCCCACGCGCGCGTCGTGGCGTCGGTGCGCGACGACACGCCCGAGCTGGTCGACGTGTGGCAGATCGACGGTGACGGCCTCGCCGACCTGGTCGCGGCGGGCACCGAGATCGGGGACGACGAGCTGCCGGCGGCGCTCGGCCGCGGGGCCGGACGACCTGGCGACGATCATCTACACGTCCGGCACGACTGGCCGCCCCAAGGGCTGCGAGCTGACCCACCAGAACTTCATGGCGCTGTCCGACAACGCCGTCGCACGGCTGTCGGAGGTGGTGAGCGCCGAGGACGCGAGCACCCTGCTGTTCCTGCCGCTCGCGCACGTCTTCGCCCGGCTGATCCAGGTGCTGAGCCTGACGGCGGGCGCGCGGGTCGGCCACTCGCCCGACACCACGGACCTGCTGCAGGACTTCCAGACGTTCCGGCCGACGTACCTGCTCTCGGTGCCGCGGGTGTTCGAGAAGATCTACAACTCCAGCGAGCAGAAGGCCGCGGGCGCCGGGCCGGTGAACGCGCGCCTGTTCGCCCTCGCCACCGAGACGGCCATCGCGTGGAGCGCGGCGCAGGAGACCGGGGGCGCCGGCATCGCGCTACGCGTGCGTCACGCCGTCTTCGACCGGCTGGTCTACGTCAAGATCCGCACCGCCATGGGCGGCAGGCTGCGCCACAACGTCTCCGGCGGGGCGCCGCTCGGCGAGCGGCTCGGGCACTTCTTCCGCGGGGCCGGGATCGTCGTCCTGGAGGGCTACGGGCTGACCGAGACGACGGCGCCGAGCACCGTGAACACCCCGGAGCGCATCAAGGTCGGCACCGTCGGTCCGCCGCTGCCCGGGGTCACGGTCGCCATCGCCGCGGACAGCGAGGTGCTGGTCAAGGGCCCGCACGTCTTCCGCGGCTACTGGCGCAACCCGACCGCGACGGCCGAGGCCCTCGTCGACGGGTTCCTGCGCACCGGTGACCTCGGCCAGCTCGACGACGACGGCTACCTGCGGATCACCGGCCGCACGAAGGAGCTGCTGGTCACCGCCGGCGGCAAGAACGTCGCGCCGGCCGGGCTCGAGGACCGGCTGCGGGCGCACCCGCTGGTGTCGCAGACGATCGTCGTCGGTGACGCCAGGCCCTACATCGCGGCCCTGGTCACCCTCGACGCCGACATGCTGCCGACCTGGCTGCACCACCACGACCTGCCCGAGATGCCCGTCACCGAGGCGGCGCGGCACCCGGCCGTCGTCGCCGAGGTGCAGCGGGCCGTCGACGCCGCGAACCTTGCCGTCAGCAAGGCCGAGTCGATCCGCAGGTTCCGGCTGCTCGACACCGACTTCACCGAGCAGACCGGTCACATGACCCCGTCGCTCAAGCTGCGTCGCGGCGTGGTCATGAAGGACTTCGCGCCGCAGGTCGACGAGCTCTACCGCTGAGCTCGAGACGCCGCCGGGGCCCTCGCGGGGTGCGGCTAGGGTCGCTGCATGCGCCGCCTGCCACCGACGTCGGCGGCGGCGTGCCTGGTGATGGTGTGGCTCGGCTACTTCACGGCGCTGCAGTGGAGCGTCGTGCGCTTCCGCGTCGCGATCGTCGCGGTGATCACCTCGGCGGCCATCCTGCTGGCCACCGCACTCGCCCGGCGGTGGTCGCTGCCGTCGCTCCCGCGGCCGGTGCTCGCCGCCGCTGCGCTCGCCAGCGCCGTTGCGGCAGAACGGGTTCGCTTCTTCAGCTACCTGAGCGCGGCCGAGCAGGCGTGGGTCGCGCACGCGGTGGCGCTGGGGTGCGTCGCGGTCGCCGGTGCCCTGGTGCTCGGCGGCGCCCGCGGCAGGGTGCTCGCGGCTGCGGTCGCTGCGGCGACCGCTCTCGGCACGGGTGCAGCGGCGGTGCTGCTCGACCCCGCGCCGCGGATCGACGTGTGGGTGACGCTGCAGCAGGCCTCGGACGGCATGGCCCGCGGCGAGAACATCTACCAGATGGTGTGGGTCGACTCCCCCGGCATCAAGGACGCCTTCACCTACCTGCCCTGGACCGCGGTGCTGCTCGCCCCGGGGCGGTGGCTGCTCGGCGACGTGCGGTGGGCGCTGCTGCTGGCACTGGCCGTCGGCCTCGCCTGCACGGCTGCGCTGGGGGCGCAGGGCTCGAGGCGGACGTCGTCCCTGGCCCTGGCGGCGACCACGCTGCTCGCCCTGGCACCGGGCACGCTCACGCAGTCGGAGCAGGCCTGGACCGAGCCGCTGCTGTTCGCGTGCCTGGCCGCGTGGGCGCTGCTCGTGCGCCGCGGTCACGCGTGGTGGGCGGTCGTCCCCCTGGCCCTGGCGTGCGCCAGCAAGCAGCACATCGCCCTGCTGCTGCCGATCCTGCTGTGCTGGAACGGCTTCGGGCCCCGCCGTGCGATCGCGACCGGCGCTGCGACGGGAGTCTTGATCGTGCCGTGGTTCGTCGCGTCGCCGTCCGCCTTCGTGCACGACACCATCACGCTGCTCGTCGGTTTCCACCCCATCCGCTTCGCCAACACCTGGTTCATCGCGTCGCAGACCGAGCTCGGCTGGACGCCGCCCTTCGCCGTGACCGGCGTCATCGTGCTGGGCACGCTCGTCACCGCCTGCGCCCTGGTCGTCCGGCGCCAGCCGCCGCTGCACGAGCTGCTGGGGTGGCTCGCCCTGGTGCTGCTGGTGGCGAACCTGGTGAACAAGCAGGCGTTCTACAACCAGTACTGGCTGGTCGGCGCGCTCGTCGCGCTCGCCGTCGCGGCGCTGCCGGCGACCGTCACGGCACCAGCAGCTGCTGCAGCCGCGCGGCGAGGACGTCCCAGCGCCACTGCTCGCTGACCCACGCGCGGCCGCGGTCGCCGAACCGCCGGCGCAGGTCGGCGTCCTCGAGCAGCGTCGCGCACCGGTCCGCCACCTGCGCGGGCGAGCGGCCGTCGACGACGTACCCGTTCTCGTCGGCCAGGACGGCGTCCGGTGCCCCGCCGGAGTCACCGGCGACCACGGGCAGGCCCGTGGCGGCCGCCTCGAGGTAGCAGATGCCGAGCGCCTCGGGCTCCAGGCCCAGCAGCCTCGTCCGCGTGGGCATGCAGAACACGTCTCCGGCGTCGAAGTGGGCCGGCGTCTGGTGCCACGGCACCCGGCCGGTCAGCACGACGTCGTCGCGCAGGCCCAGCCGGTCGACGAGCGCCTCGACGCGGCGGCGGTGCGGGCCGTCCCCGACGAGCAGCAGCGCCGCCCCGGGCACGCGCTCGGCGATGGCCGGCAGCGCGCGCACCAGCACGTCCTGCCCCTTGCGCGCCACCATGCGCGACACGCACACCACGACCGGCCTGCCGGAAAGGCCCAGCCTGCGCCGGACGTCGGCACCGCCGGCGCCGGGCCGGAACACCGTGTCGTCGACACCGGGCGTGAGCTGCACCATGCGCGCCCGGGCCGCCGGCGTCAGCGGGCGGGCGATGCGCGACCGGCAGTACTCGCCGAGGTAGGTCAGCACGTCGACGCGCTCGCCGATCGCCCGCAGCGCCGCACGCGACCCGGGCAGCGTCGACCACCACACCTCGTGCCCGTGGGTCGTCGCCACGGTGCGTCGGACGCCGGCGGCGCGCAGCGTGGGCGCCATCAGCCCCAGTGGCGCGGCGGCCCCGAACCAGACGCGGTCGCAGCCGCGGCTGCGCGCGAGCTCGGCGCTGCGCCGCGCGATGGTCGGTGTCGGCACCATGAGGCGCGACCTGTCGCGGACGACCTCGAACGGCAGGGTCGCGTCGAAGGCCGCGTCCCCGTCCTGGCGGGCGGTGTGGACGACGACCGACTCCGGCGGCATCCGGCGGGCCATCTCGAGGACGAACGACTCGATGCCGCCGGTGCGGGGCGGGAAGTCGTTGGTCACGATGAGGGTGCGCCCGCTGTCCACCCGCCGACCCTAGGTCACCCGGCCGTGCGGGCCAGCCTGCCGACGTACTGCACCCAGGCGGCGGTGAAGGCGGGCGCGGGCGCGCCCAGCACCGACTCCAGCGCCCCCGCCAGGACGGTGTCGGGGTCGGAGCCGTCGCTGTCGGCGGCGGCGCGGTACAGCCGCACCAGCGCGTCCTGGCCGTACCGGTCGACGACCAGCGTGCACGCGAGCCAGGAGGCCGAGTAGGCCGGCGCGATCGTGGCGCGGGCGGGGTCGAAGTCAGCGGCGGTCGGCAGGCTCGGGAAGCCCCGGCCCTGCCGGGTCAGCTCGAGCAGCCGTGCCGCGACGGCTCCGCGGCCGATGTCGACGCCCCGGTAGCCGACGTACTCGGCGAACCCCTCCGACAGCCAGACCGGCACCGGCGCGCGGGTGGAGGAGCGGACCGCCACGTGCGTCAGCTCGTGGGTGAGGACGACGCGCCGGCCCGCGGCGGTCAGGCGCGCGAACGCGGCCGGGTTGACCACCACGCGGTCGCTGCCCGCCGGGCCGCCACCCTCGGGCCGCTCGCCGGTCGTGACGGCCGCGACCTGATCGAGGCCGTCCTGGTCGGTGCGCAGCAGCAGCCGCGCCATCTCGGCCTGGTCGCGCGGCACCACGACCACCGCCCGCCGCGGCCAGGCCGGACCCCAGACCGACGTCACCCGGCGCACCGACGCGGCGCCCGCGCGGGCGTAGTCCGCGACCACCGCGGGCGGTGCGGTGCCCAGGGCCAGCACGTCGCCGTCGACGACGACGTGCACCGGGCCGAGGTCCCACGGCTGGGGCTGCGTGGGGCCGTCGGTGTCGGCGGCGACGTACCAGCGGCCGTCGCGCTGCACGCAGGTCAGCTGCTGCTCGACCTCGGAGTCGGTGCGGTCGAAACCGCGCAGCCGGTAGCCGGCGAGGACCCGCACGACGACCGCGGGGGCGCCGAGCTCGCGCCGCCGCTGCGCCGAGGGCCCCGTCGCCAGCGAGGCGACCCGCAGGTCGACCGCGGCGAACGGCACCTCGCGCGAGTTGTCGAAGACGCGCGCCTGCCGCTCACCGAACGCCGTCGCATCGGGGTCGACCGTCGCGAGCCACGCCTCGCGGTCACGCGACCGCATCGCGGCAGCACGCGATGCCAGCAGCGACCGCAGCGCCGCGGCCTGCCCGGCGTCGGCACCGATGAGCGGGCCCGGGTCGTTCGCCGGCCCGAGGCCCGAAGCGGCAGCCGGCGACGGGGTGGCCCCCGACGCGGCAGGCCCGCGGCCGGTCCGGTCGCCGGTCTGGACGGGCCTGCCCGCCAGCACGGCGCCGCCGCCCAGGGCGAGGAGCAGCAGGACCAGCACCCACCCGGCGCCCCGGCGCCGGCGGGCCCGGCCGGCCGGCGGCCGACGTCCCGGCGGCGCGGGGGCGCCCTGGTCGCTCACCTCGGCATGCTAGGTGGCACCCCTGGGCCACCCGCGCGCCGGGCGCGGTGGACGACCACGTCAGGCGGTGGAGCGACGCAGCCGCAGCGGCGGCACCAGACCGGTGCTGGCCAGCACGCCGATCGCCGCCTGCTCGTCCTGGTCGAGCTCGACGCCCTCGGGGGCACGGCCCAGCAGCACGGTCACGACGCAGTCACCGCAGGCGAGCCCACGGACCTCACAGCTGTCGCAGTCGATCAGCACGACGCACCTCCGGTGTCTTGAGTCGACGGCTCGTCGACCACTGACCGCGACGCTAGAGCGGGGGTCTGACAGTGGCGGCGGCGGCGAGCCCGGCGGCCGGCCGAGCCGGGCGCCGGTCCCCCTGCAGACCCCTGGCTGACCTGCCCTCGGGACGGGTCAGCGCGCGGACCGCAGGCAACCGCCCGCTCGGCCGACGGCTCGCAGCCCGTTGACGTCGCCGGCACCCCACGTCGCGGTCTTGCGGGTCAGCGCGGGGTACATGATCTGCCGGGGGTCGAGGATCGTGGGGTGCGCGAGCCCGACGGCGTGGCCGAGCTCGTGCATCATCAGCTGGCCCATGGTGCCCTGCACGCCCGTCGTCGGTCCGGCGCCGAAGCCGGTGGCCAACGGCACCTGGGTGTTGAAGATGGCGAACCCCTGGCTGAAGACCAGCGCCGGCCGACCCTTGGCGTCGACTGCTCCACTGCTGAACGCGCCGCCACCCTGGCCCGCCGCGACCCCGAAGCCGGGAGGCGGCTTGGGCAGGTAGCCGCTCTGGCCGGGCGTGACGAACGCCAGCACGATCTTGGTGTCCTTCGGGTACGGCGCGCTCCCCCGCGCGCCCGGCACCACCCGGGTGGTGCCGCGGTAGGCGAAGCTGAGCCCCGTCGCAGCCGACAGCCGCCTGAACGCCTCCCTGGCCTGCACGAGCGCCTGCGGCCTGGCGCGAGCCGGGTTCAGGCGCCAGCCGATCGGCCCGGCGCACGGGTTCCAGCGGGCGATCGGTGCCGTGGGCCGTCCGGTGCGGGAGACGAAGGCGTAGGCCCTCGGGTTGCCCGCAGCGGCGGCCGCGACAGCCGCCCCTGCGGCCGGCAGCCGCCCCTCGACGCGCAGCTCGCCTGGCTGCCCGCCGGGCTGCTCGCCGAGCACCAGTCCGGTCTGCACCACCGGCTGCGCGGACGCGCGGTGCGAACCGGACGTCACGGCTGCCGCGGGACCAGCTGCCGACGCGAGACCTGCCCCGGCCGCCAGCGCGGCGACGGCCGTCAGCGTCGCGACCCGGCGGCGCGCGCGGTGGGGGAGGCTGACGGGCGTGGGGGTGTGGTTCATGGGTCCTCCGTGATCGGGCGCCACCTCGGTGACGGGCGGAGGCGGCGCATCGGCCGGCATCGGCCGGGCCACCCGGCTGTGCTCGGACCCTAACCGACGGCGACCCACGAGGGGGTCGAGAAGCCCTGTGGACATCCTCGGACAGGCGTTCGATTCGGGGTAGGCTCGACGTCATGAGCAGAGCAACCACCACCGCACCCAGCACCGCCACCAGCACGGCACCCCGCGCGGCTCCAGGCGCCACGACGCTGCAGGCGTCGCTGTGGGACGACGTCGTCGAGCAGACCCGTCACGACAGCGCCGCCCCCGACTCGTCCTACGCCACCGTGCCGGCGTCCGGCCGCCACGCGGGGGGCGTGGCTGGCGCTGCGACGATCGACGGGCGCGAGCCCACGTCGTTCGGCGACCTCCGCGGGCTGCGTCGGGTCGCGCTGTCGGACGGGGCCTTTGTCGACGTGCTGCCCGGCTGGGTCGGCGGGTCGTCCCGGCTGCTCGACCGGCTGCTGGCCGACGTCCCGTGGCGCGCGGAGCAGCGGGCGATGTACGACCGCGTCGTCGGCGTGCCCCGGCTGCTCGCGTGGTTCGGCGAGGACGCCGCGCTGCCCGACGAGGCGCTCGGGCGAGCGCGCCAGCAGCTCAGCGACCACTACGCCGACGAGCTCGGCGAGCCGTTCGTCACGGCCGGGCTGTGCCTCTACCGCGACGGCCACGACAGCGTCGCCTGGCACGGCGACACCATCGGCCGCGCCAGCAGGCACGACACCATGGTCGCGATCGTGTCCCTCGGGTCCCCGCGCGTGCTGGCGCTGCGACCGCGCGGCGGTCGCACCGCCCACCGGTTCGCGCTCGGGCACGGCGACCTGGTGGTCATGGGCGGGTCGTGCCAGCGCACGTGGGAGCACTGCGTGCCCAAGACCGCCCGCGCGGTCGGACCGCGGGTCAGCGTGCAGCTGCGCACGCGCGGCGTCCGCTGACCCCGTGCCGCGGCGTCCGGCGGGCTCGTGCGTGCGACCCGGGGACGGGTGCCGGCGGGCGGACAGCTCCCGGCAGGTCTCCCGGCCGAGGCGGTGCTCCTCAGCCGCGGTCGAGCAGCCGGGCGAGGGCGGCCGATGGCACCGGACGCGCGCCGGCGGCCCGGACGCCGTCGGCCACCTCGCGGTCGCTGGACGCCACCACCACCACGCGCCCCCGAGGCTCCGCGCGCACCAGCTGGCGCACGAGCTCGTCGGCCGTCTCCCCCGGGTCGCTGAACAGCACGCGCACGCCGCGCGCGGCGATCGCCGACGACCGCCCGTCGACCACCGCCCCGTCGAACACGCACGTCACCTCGGCGCGGGTGCGCGCCGCGAGGCCGGACAGTCCCGCCACCAGCCGCCGCCGCTGGTCGAGCAGCGGCAGGCTGCCGTAGGCACCCTTGGTGACGTTGTAGCCGTCGACGACGAGGTGGGCCTGCGGCAGCGCCAACAGCTCGTCCAGCCGGTTGGGGTCGTCCTCCGCGCGGCCGCGTGCGGCAGCACCCAGGCCGGCCGCGGCGTCACCGGCACCACCGCTGTCACCGACGAGCGACGCCGCGACGGCCTCGGCGGGGGAGGTGCCGGCCGGTGGCAGCGCGAGCTCCTGGCGCAGGCCGGTGGCCGCGTCGAGCAGCGTGTCGAGCAGCAGCCGGGCACGGGCGCCGGCCAGCGACCGGCCGCCACGCTCGGCGCGGCGCAGGGCCTCGACGGTCTCGCGGGCCGCGGCGCCCTCCTTCGCGGCGCGTCGCAGCCGCTCGTCGGCCACGTCGCTGAGCCGCTCGGCCGCCTCCTGCTGGGCCGCCGCCTGCGTCAGCGCCTCGCGGGCCTGCGCCCGTGCCCGGTCGGCGTCCGACCGGTGCCGGCGCAGCTCGCGCCGCAGCGTCGCCAGCTCCTGCTCGAGCCGCTCGCGCTCGGCCCGCTCAGCCGCCCGCACGGCGTCGACCTCGGCCCTCGCCGCAGCGAGCTGCGCGGCGAGCCGGTCGGCGGTGGCCCTGGCCTGCTCGCCCGCGCCGGCCTCGTGGCGCTCGCGCTCGCTGGCACCCGTGCGCGTGAGGATCTCGGCCCAGCCGTCAGGTCGCAGCAGGTAGGCCGCGGCGGCCACGTCGACCGGGTCGGCAGCGTGGGGCGTCGTCCCCGCGTGCAGGGCCTCGACGAGCCCGGGCTCGGCGTCGGCGATCGCCGCGGCGACCTTCCCGCGGAAGCCGTCGTCGTGCGCGAGGGCGGCAGCGAGCGGGACGGCGCCGGCGACGGCCCGCCGGGCGGGTGCGAAGCTGCGCACCCGCCGCAGGGCCGCGGGCACGTCGCCGTCGGGCAGGGCACCCAGCGCGACGGCTGCGACCTCGAGCACCCGCCGGCGCACGGCCGGGCTCAGCGTCGGGTCGACGCTCGGCTCGGGCACCTGCGCAGGGTAGCCAGCGCCGACCACAGCCGCGGCTCGGCAGCTCGCCGGGACGGTCGGGAGCGGCCGCCGGCCCGTCCTGGTCGCGACGTGGGGCGCGCCTGCGCGGGACTGTCGGTGGCCCGTCCTACGGTCGCGGCGTGAAGCTGGTCCAAGGCACTCTCGACGAGCTCGGCACGCCGCTGGCCGACGTGACGTTCGTCGTCGTCGACCTCGAGACGACCGGCGGCTCGGCCGCCAACAACGCCATTACCGAGATCGGTGCGGTGAAGGTGCGCGGCGGTGAGGTGCTGGGCGAGCTGCAGACCCTCGTCAACCCCGGGGCAGCCATCCCCGCGTTCATCGCGCTGCTCACCGGCATCACCGACCAGATGGTCCGCTCGGCCCCCCGCATCGACACCGCCCTGCCCGCGTTCCTCGAGTTCGCCCGGGGCAGCGTCCTCGTCGCCCACAACGCGCCGTTCGACATCTCCTTCCTCAAGGCCGCGGCCCAACGCACCGGCCACCCCTGGCCGGGTTTCCAGGTGGTCGACACGGCCCACCTGGCGCGCCAGGTCGTCACGCGCGACGAGGCGCCCAACCGCAAGCTCGCCACGCTGGCCCGGTTGTTCGGCTCGGCCACGACGCCCGACCACCGGGCGCTGACCGACGCGCGCGCCACCGTGGACGTGCTCCACGCGCTGCTCGAGCGGGTGGGCGCGCTCGGCGTCCACTCCCTCGAGGAGCTGTCGACCTTCACCTCCCGCGTCTCGGCCGCCCAGCGCCGCAAGCGGCACCTCGCCGAGGGGCTGCCGCACTCCCCCGGCGTCTACGTCTTCCGCGACGCCTCCGACCACGTGCTCTACGTCGGCACCTCCCGCGACATCGCCACCCGCGTGCGCACCTACTTCACCGCCTCCGAGCAGCGCACCCGCATGGCCGAGATGGTGGGCATCGCCGAGCGGGTGGTGCCCGTGGTCTGCGCCACGACGCTCGAGGCCCAGGTGCGCGAGCTGCGCCTGATCGGCGAGCACAAGCCGCGCTACAACCGCCGGTCGCGCTTCCCCGAGCGGGCGCCCTGGGTCAAGCTCACGGCCGAGCCCTTCCCGCGCCTTTCCGTCGTCACCGCGGTGCGCGACGACGACGCCACCTACCTAGGCCCCTTCGGCTCGCGGCGGGCCGCCGAGCAGGCGGTCGACGGGCTGCACGAGGCCTTCGCGCTGCGCCAGTGCACCCGCCGGCTCAGCCGCCGCGGTGGCGGCGGGTCGTGCGCCCTGGCCGACATGGGCCGGTGCAACGCCCCGTGCGTCCGCGGCGAGGAGGCCGCCGCCGACTACGAGCAGGTCGTGACAGCCGCACGGCAGGCGATGACCGGCGACTGCCGGTCGGTGGTGGCGCGGCTGCGCACCCGGATCGCGGCGCTGGCCGGCACCGAGCGCTTCGAGCAGGCGGCGCTCGTGCGCGACCGCATGGTCGCCCTGGTCCGCGCCGCAGCCCGCGCCCAGCGGCTGCGGGCGGTGGCCTCCTGCCCCGAGGTCGTCGCCGCGCGGCGGCGTCCCGAGGGCGGCTGGGAGATCGTGCTCGTGCGCCACGGTCGCCTCGCCGGGACGACGGTCAGCCCGCTGGGCGCCGACCCCTGGCCCTACGTGTTCGCCCTGCGCGACAGCGGCGAGGCGGTCTCGCCACCGGTGCTGCCCTCCCCCGCGGGCACGGCCGAGGAGGCGGAGAAGGTGCTGACGTGGCTCGAGACCGAGGGCACCCGGCTGGTCGAGCTCACCGGCACCTGGGCCAGCCCCGTGCACGGAGCCGGTGCCGAGCGCGCCCGGCTCGAGCCGCTCGCCGCCGGCTTCACGGCCGTCGTCCCCTTCGACGAGCCGGGCGGCCGCGGTCTGGTGCACCGCCCCGTCGCCGCCGTCGCCCACGAGGCCGCCGGCCTGGGCGCGGGCACGGCCGGTGCCACCCCGGCCGTGGCGCGGGCCGCGCCCGGCGCCGTGG
>CAXTEJ010000081.1:0-11796 GCA_964243295.1 uncultured Actinomycetales bacterium
CCCCGGCGCCGGCGTGGCGAGTCCAGCGGCGACGGCGCGCGCGGCGTCGTCACCCTCCGGCCGGGCCTGCGCTGCAGCCGCCGGGGCTGTGCCGGTCGCGGACGGCGGCGCCGAGACGGCCGCTGCGGCGGACGTCGTGGCAGCAGCCGGCGGCGCGAGGGGAGCAGCGGGCTCGACCGCGGCGCTCGTCGCTGCGGTGCCTGTGGCTGCCGTGCCCGTGACTGCCGTGCCCGTGACTGTCGTGCCTGTGGCTGGTGTGCCTGTGGCTGACGGGCCGGTGTCTGCGGCGCCCGTCGCTGCGGCGCCTGTCACTGGGATGTCCGCTGCTGCGGTGCCTGGTGCTGGGATGCCTGTCGCTGCTGCGCCCGCCGCAGTCGCGGCGGCCGTCTCGGGCGCTGCGGTGGCGGGCGGGATGGTGCTCGTCGTGGGGGCGCTCCCGACGGAGCTGGTCGCGGCGCTGCTCGGCAGGCTGCCGGGCACCGTCGCGGGGGGCGGCGTGGTGGTGGCCGGCGCCGTGGTGGGCGCTGGACCAGCAGCAGGTGCCGTCGACGACGCCGGCTGGTCGGCGCCGAACGCCGCCGCAGACGTTGCGGCAGTAGTGCTCTGGGTGACCGGACCAGTCGAGCCGATCCGTGACGCGAGGCTCTCGGCGGGGGTCGTCGAGGCAGCGACGGCACCGGCGGCGGTCGCGTCGGCTGCAGCGACGAGCGGCGCCGTCGCGGCGGCTCCGGCAGCGACGGCGGCGCTGGCGGCGCTGGCGGAGACGGGCGACGTCGTGGCGGACGAGCCGGTGGACCGCTGGGCCGACAGCGCGGCGGCGACGTCGGCCGCGGCAACCGCAGCAGCGTCAGGCGCAGTGGCCGCCGCGGCGCGAGCGAGGTCCGCGACGACCGAGCCCGCGAGAACAGCTGGCGCCGCGGTGCCCGTGGGCGCCGGAGCCAGGACGGCGGCACCGGCGGCGATCGGCGCCATGGGAGGGGCGGCGGTGTCGGTGACAGGCAGCCCGTCGACCTGGCGGCGCAGCCAGGTCTCGAGGTCGGCGACACCGGGCCCGGACTTCTTCGCAGCGAGCGACACGGGGATCGTGGGATCGTCGGTGACGACGGGCACGGCCTGCGCGGCGACTGGCTCGGCTGTGGCCGCGCCGGCCCCTGCGCTGCCCACGGGCGTCGTCGTGGCCGAGGCGGCGGTCGTGGTGGCCGGCTCGCTCGTGGTGGGCGCAGCCACGGACGTCACGGATCCGGTGTCGGCGCCGGGCGCCACCACGGCTCTCGCGTCGGTCTCCGGCAGCGCCGGAGAGGCGATGACGCCGCTGCCGGGCGCAGTGGCCGAGGCGGGAACCGGCTGCGCCGCAGCGCCCGTCATGGCCGACGTCGCATCGGTCACTCGAAAGGTTTGTGCTGCAACGGATTCGGTACCGGGGACGTCGGCCGCGGCGTCCCGGCCCGTAGCTGCGCTCGCCGGCTGGGACGTGCCGTCAACAGGCCGCCCGGCCGCCGAGCCGGCGTCCGGCTGGCCGCTGGCCGCCGCGGCCCCGGCTGCGGGAACGGTGGCGCCGGGGCTCGTGGTGCCGGGGCTCGTGGTGCCGGGGCTCGTGGTGCCGGGGCTCGTGGTGCCGGGGGTGGGCACCGGCTGCTCGGACGCGCCGTCGTCGGCCCGGACGCCCCGCCCGCGGGTGCGGTCGCGGCCGGCGGCGGTGGCGCGGTCGGCTGCTCGCGACGCGGACGGCATGACGTGGCCCGCGTCCGGGGCGCTGCGCTGCCCTGACGGCGACTGCGTGCGGCCGGCGGTGCCCCGCTGCGTCTGGGCGCTGCGGCGGGAGTCGGTCACCGCGCGGTCGTTCCCCACCGCGCCGTCGCGCGGCGCACGCTCGCGGGAGGAGCCGACAGCGGCGTCGAGCGCCGCGTCGAAGGGCCGGCCGTCAGCGGTGGTGTCGCGGCCACCACGGCCACGGGCGGCCGTCGTCGCACCGGGCGCGACGCCGTCGAGTGGCCTCGCCGCCTGTGAGCCCACCGAGCCGGTCATGCCGCCACCTGTCCCATGGCCGTGAGCACCTTGCGCACGTAGCCCTGCGTCTCCCGGTACGGCGGGATGCCGTCGTACTTGCGCACCGCGCCGGGTCCGGCGTTGTACGCGGCGAGCGCCAGGTCGAGGGAGCCGAAGCTGCGCAGGTGGTCGCGCAGCAACCGGGCTGCGCCGTCGACGGCCTGCGCCGGGTCGGTCGGGTCGACGCCCAGTCCCCGCGCCGTGCCGGGCATGAGCTGCATGAGACCGAGAGCGCCGGCGTGGCTGCGCGCGTCGGGGTCGAAGCCCGACTCGGTCCGGGCGACGGCGCGCAGCAGCCCCTGCGGCAGGCCGTAGCGCGTGGTCGCCTCGGCGAACATGCCCTCGTAGGGCGCCGCGGCGCCGGCGCCTCGGGCGGGAGCCGCGACGGCGGCGACCGCGCCGGGCACGGACGATCCGGCGGTGAGCCGGCGGATGCGGCTGGGCGTGGCGTACACGTCGGCGATCTTCACGACGTCACCCGACTTCGGGGCGTGCAGCATCTGACCTGCCCCGACGTAGATCCCGATGTGGTGGTCGCCGAACACGAGCAGGTCACCCGGCTTCGCCTCGGCCATGGTGGCCACGGCGACGCCGACGTCCTTCTGCTCGCTCACGGTGCGGGGCAGCTCGACACCGAGGTCGCCGAAGACGCGCTGCACCAGCGACGAGCAGTCCAGACCTGTCGAGGGGTCGGTGCCGCCCCACCGGTAGGGCACGCCCAGGTAGCTGCGGGCGTCGGCGACGACGGCGTCGCCTGCCGGTGCGCCCGCCGTGCCGCCGGACGCCGTGCTGCCGGACGCCGTGGCGCGGGCGTCCATCGACGTGAGCGGGGTGGCAACCGAGGCCGCCGCAGAGGTGGCCAAGCCGGCGAGGTCGCCGCCGGCGTACGACCCGGTGGCACCGGCCAGCTGCGAGGCGAAGCTCGACCCGGCGGTACGCATCGGGCTCACCGGGCGCTGCGGCGCGAGGGTGGTGAGCATCGAGCGGATCTCGGCGATGCGGGCGGTGATGGCCAGGTCGCTCATGGCCGGTCCTCCGTGTCGTCGCGGCGCTGCCGGGCGCCGGCGAGGTCGTCGCTCACCAGCTGCTCGGCGCGCAGCTGGTCGGCCTGCTCGGCCTCGCGCGCCCGCTCGGCGAGGCGCTCGACGGCGCGGGCGCGCATGCGCGCCTCCAACCACTGGCTGCGGGCGCGCTCGAGGTCCAGCTCGCACGCGGCCGAGTAGGTGACGGCGTCGTTGACCGCCGCGGCCATGCCGGCGCGCGCTGCGGCGCCCGCCAGGAAGACCTCGGCCGGTCCGCTCGGCGGGGGGCCCACCTGGGAGACCGCGTGCTGCTGGTCGCGCATCGACCGCAGAGCGCGCTCGAGCTGGCCCTGGGCGGCGCCGAGGTCGCGGCGCGCCTGCTCCTCCTGCACGGTCCGCACGCGCAGCAGCCCCTTGAGGCTGAAGCGGCTCACGTGCGGGCCCCGGACTCGACCAGCGACGACACCAGGCGGCCGAGCCGCTGCCACGACTCGTCGAGGTCGGCGGTGTCGTCGATCGGCTGCTGCAGGAAGTCGCTCACCTGCGGCCAGTTGGCGAGGGCGGCGTCGACGTCGGGGTTGGCGCCGGGTGCGTACGCGCCGACCTCGATGAGCTCGCGCGCGTCGCGGTGGGCGGCCAGCACCCGTCGCAGGATGCCCGAGGCGTGGCGCTGCGGCGGCGTGGTGACGGCGCCCGCGACCCGCGAGACGGACTCGAGGACGTCGATGGACGGGAAGTGCCCGGCGGTGGCGAGCTTGCGCGACAGCGTGATGTGGCCGTCGAGGATCGAGCGCGCGGCGTCGGCGATCGGCTCGTTGTGGTCGTCACCGTCGACCAGGACGGTGTAGATGCCGGTGATGGTGCCGGTGGGGCCGGGGCCGGCGCGCTCGAGCAGGCGCGGCAGCAGGGCGAAGGTCGAGGGCGGGTAGCCGCGCGTCGCCGGTGGCTCGCCGTTCGACAGCCCGATCTCGCGCTGGGCCATGGCCACGCGCGTCAGGCTGTCCATCATCAGCAGGACGTCGAGCCCGCCGTCGCGGAACCACTCGGCGATGCGGGTGGCGACGAACGCCGCGCGCAGCCGGCTGACCGCGGGGGCGTCGGAGGTCGCGACGACGACGACCGACCGGGCGAGGCCCGCCTCACCGAGGTCACCCTCGACGAACTCGCGCACCTCCCGGCCGCGCTCGCCGACGAGGGCGAGGACGCTGACGCTCGCGCTGGTGCCGCGGGCGATCATCGACAGCAGGCTGGACTTGCCGACGCCGGAGCCGGCGAAGATGCCCAGGCGCTGACCGCGGCCGGCGGGGACCAGGACGTCGAGGGCGCGCACACCCAGGCTGATCGGCACGTCGACCAGCTGACGTGAGAGCGCAGCAGGGGCGGCCATGTCGACACCGGTCAGCTCACCGGTGAGGGCCGGGCCGCCGTCCATCGGGCGGCCGACGCCGTCGAGCACGCGGCCGAGCAGGTCGGCGCCGACGCGGATGCGCAGGCCGTCGCCGCTCGCGACCACCGGGTCGCCGTCGCGCAGCCCGCGGACCTCGCCGAGCGGCATGCAGCGGGTGCGCCCGCGGTCCATCCCCACGACCTCGGCGGGGATGCCGTCCAGGCCCGTGGTGGACGCCAGCATGACCAGGTCACCCACGGCCGCCTCGATGCCGACGACGTCCACGACGAGGCCGACGACCGCGCTGATGCGCCCGACGCGCCGCGGCGCGGCTGCCCGCACCGCGGCGTCCAGGCGGTCGCGCAGGACCGAGGTCACGAGGTCAGCACCTCGGTGTCGGCCGGCCGGCCCGAGTGCACCGCGGCGAGGGCCCGGGCGAGGCCGGCCTCGATGCGGGCGTCGACGATCGACCCCGCCTGCTCGGCGACGGCGTCGCCGGGAGCGAGCGTCGCGTCGCGGTGCAGCTGCAGCTGGTGGGCGCCGAAGGCGATCGCGCCGCCCTGCTGCCCCAGCAGCGACCGCAGGTGGTCGTGGTCGGCAGGCGAGACGCGCACCGTGACGGCGCCATCGGCGGGCAGTGGCGCGAGAGCCCGCCGCAGCCCGTCCAGCGCCGCGTCGTCCAGCGAGCGCAGCTCGGCGCCCAGCACCGCCCGGGCGAGGGCGACGGCCGACTCCAGGATGAGCTCGGTCATGTCCTCGACGGCGGGCGTCGTGCGCTCGAGCACCTGCAGCGTCGCGCCGCGCAGCGCGACCAGCAGCTGCTCGACGGCGGCGCGGGCGACGGACTCGTGGTGCTCGTGGTCGTGCACCAGCGCCTCACGCAGCTGCTCGGTCGAGGCCATGGCCGCCTGCTGGCCCTGGGCCCAGCCGACCGCGTAGCCCTGCGCCTGCGCGGCGAGGCGGTCGGACGCGAGGGCCGGCGCCGCTCCCCCGCCCAGCGGCGCGAACCGCCTAGTCGACGAAGTCATCGTCGCCTCCGCGTCGCAGCACGATCTGGCCGGTCTCCTCCAGCGAGCGGATGACCTGGACGATCTTCGCGCGGCTCTCCTCGACGGCCGAGACACGCTGCGGGCCCAGCAGGTCGATCTCCTCGAGCAGCGTCTCGCGGGCACGCTCGGAGACGTTGCCGAGCACCTTGTCGCGGACGACGTCGGCGACGCCCTTGAGCGCGATGGCGAGGTCGCCGCTCTCGACCTGGCGCAGGACGAGCTGGACGCCGCGGTCCTCCAGGGTCGTGATGTCGTCGAACACGAACAGCTTGGCTCGCACGGCCTCGGCGAGCTTGGCGTCGCGCTTCTCCAGGCTCTCCAGGATGATCCGCTCGGTCGCCGGGTCGGCCCGGTTGATCAGGTCGACCAGCGGCTGCACGCCCCCGACGACCGTGGCGCTGCGGCCGGTGGTCAGCACCGAGGAGGTCTGCCGCTCGAGGGTCTCGGCGATGATCCGCACCATCTCGGGGTTGGTGCGCTCCATGACGCCGATGCGGTGCGCCACCTCGGCCTGGGTGTCGGGCGCGAGGCCCGACATGATCACCGAGGACTGGTCGAGCTGCAGGTGCGCGAGGACCACGGCGACGATCTGCGGGTGCTCGCCGCTGAGGAAGCTCATCAGGGTGCGGGGCTCGGCGTCGGCGAGGAAGGAGAACGGGTCCTTCGCGTGGGCCTGGGCCAAGCGGTCGATGACCTCGTCCGCGTGCGCCGCACCGAAGGTGGCGGCCAGCAGCTCGTGGGCGACGTCGACGCCGCCGCCCGAGCTCGAGCGGCCGCTGTGCATGGTGTCCTGGAACTCGCGGAGCACGTCGTCCGCGACGTCGGGCGAGACCGAGCGCATGCGGACGATCTCGGCGGCGATCTCCTCGACCTCCGCCTCGCGCAGCTGCGACAGGATCCCGGACGAGGCCTCGCGGCCCATCTGCATGAGCAGGACGGCGACCTTCTGCGGCCCGGTCAGGCTGGGGACGGCGACCTCGGTGGTGGCGACGGTCATCGTCAGCCCCTCCTGTCAGCGAGCCAGCCGCGCAGCAGCTCGGCGACCTCGTCGGGCTGGCGCTCGACCATGGCGAGCACGTCGTCCTTGCGCCGCTGCTGCGGCAGGGCGGTGGCGGCCTCGAGCGCCGGCAGGTCGATGCTCGCCAGCGCCTGCGCCGCGACGACGGGGGTGTTGGCGCGCTGCTCGAGCATCTCCAGGCGCACCAGGTCGTCGGCGGCCTTGGCCTTCTTGCGCTTGCGGCGCGACACCGTCGCGACGAGCAGGAAGATCACGATGCCGAGGGCGAGCAGCCCCTGCTTGGCGTAGCCGACCATGGCGGCCTGCTTCGCAGCGCCCTCGGCCTTCTTCAGCTCGGCCGCGTTGGCGGTGGCCGCCGTCTGGTCGAACGGCAGGCTCGTGACGGTGATCGTGTCGCCGCGCTTGGTGTCGATGCCGGCCGCTGTGGCGAGGGCCGTCTGCAGCTTGGTGGTGTCGACGCTGCTCGCCTTGGAGTCGACGACGACCGACACCGACTGCTTGAGCACGCCGCCGGGGGCGACGACCTCCACCTTCTCCTCCAGGGAGTTCGCGTTGTCGGTCGTCGTCTTCTCGTTGTTGTACGTGCCCGTGCCACCCGCGGAGGTGTTGGGCACGCTGATGTTGTCCGACCCGAGGACGCCGGAGCTGGTGCCCGCCCCGCTGCCGCCGGCCATCGTCTCCTTCTCGACCGACACCGAGCTCGGCTTGGCGAGCTTGTCGGTGAAGACGCGGCGGGTCTTCTGGGTGGTCTCGTTGAAGTCGAGGTTCGCGCTGACCTTGGCGACCGCGCGGCCGGGGCCGACGATCCGGTCGAGGACGGCCTGGATGTCAGCGGCCTTCTGCGCCTCGTAGGTGGTCGTCTGCTGGGTGTTGCTGTCGACGCCCGCGGCGCCCTGGTTGATGCCCGGGGCGGCGAACAGCGTGCCGGCCGAGTCGGCGACGGTCACGTCCTTGGAGTCCAGCTCGGGGACGCTGCCGCCCACCAGGTGCACGATGCTCTGCACCTGCGGCTGGGTGAGCTCGGAGCCGGGGCGCAGCGCGAGCAGCACCGAGGCCTTCGGCTTGGACTCGTTGTCGAGGAACACGCTCTTGGCCGGGATCGACAGGTGCACGACCGCCGTCTGCACGCCGTCGATGGCGTTGACGGTCTTGCCCAGCTCGCCTTCGAGGGCGCGCTGGTAGGTGATCTGCTGCTGGAACGTCGAGGACGTCATGGACTGCTTGTCGAGCAGGCCGTAGCCGCCGCTGTCCTTGCCGGCCGGCAGGCCCTGGCCCGACAGGCTCACGCGCTGGGCGTAGACCTGGTCCTTGGGCACCGAGACGGTGCCGCCCCCGTCGGACAGCTCGTACTTCACGCCGGCGGCGTCCAGCTTGTCGACGATCGCGCTGGCGTCGGTGCCGGACAGCCCCGAGAACAGCGGTGCGTACGCCGGAGCCGCGGCCCAGCGGTAGAACACGGTGCCCGCCATGAGCAGGGCGACGAGCATGACGACGCCGACGAACTTCTGGCCGACGCTGTAGGGGGCGAGCATGGCTCTGGCCCGAGCCAGGCTGCTGTTCAGTGCGGTGGCCATCAGCCTTGCATCCTCATGATCTCGGTGAACGCGTCAAGGGCCTTGTTGCGCAGCGTGACGGTCAGCTCGGTGGTCAGCTCGGCCTGCGTGGCGGCCATCGTGTAGGCGTGGACGTCGGTGAGGTCGCCGGTCGCGGCCTGCACGGCCAGCGCGTCGGCGCTGTGCTGCGTGGCGTCGAGCTTGGCCAGCCCGCCGCTGAGGACCTCGCCGAAGTCCACGCTGCTGACCGACGGGGCGCCGGCGGCGCCCGTCATGTCGGGCAGGGCGCCGAGCGCGCCGAGCGCGTCGGTGCCGAGGCCCGCGGGGGTCGCGCCGGCGAGCGCCGTGACGGCGCCGATGCTCATCAGCCCTTCCCGAGCTGGATCGCGGCCATGTAGGCCTCGCGGGCCCGGTCGACGGCGCTGAGGTTCGCCTGGTAGCCGCGCTGGGCCATGATCATCTCGCTCATCTGCTCTCCGAGGTCGACGTCCGGGTAGCGCACGTAGCCCTTCGTGTCGGCCAGCGGGTGGTTGGGCTCGTAGACGACGCGGCCCTCGGCGCTGCCGAGCGCGGTGCCGCCGACCTGCACGCCCTGACCGTCCGGCATGGCCGTCGCGATGACCGACTCGGCCTGGTACGCGGCGCCGCTGGTGGCGGTCACCGTGTTGACGTTCGCGATGTTGTCGCTGATCGCGTCCAGCCACTTGCGGTAGACGGTGGCGCCGGACTGACCGATGCCGATCGCGCTGAAGGTGGTCATCAGGTGCTCCTCATCGAGGTGCGCAGGATGCTGAAGTCGTGGTCGACCGCGCGCAGCGCCAGCTGGTAGCGCATGTTCGTGTCGATGCTGCTCAGCGTCTCGGTGTCGAGGTTGACGTTGTTGCCGTCCAGGCGCGTCGGCTCGAGCGACGTGCGCGTGGTCGACGCCACTGCCGCAGAACCACCCGACCGCACCGCCTGTCGCAGGTCGTCCTCGAACTGCACGCGCTGCGCGTGGTAGCCGGGGGTCTGGATGTTGGCGATGTTGCTGGCGATCGCGCGCTGGCGGTCGGCGAGGCCGCTGAGGGCACTCGCCAGCGCCACGCTGGTCACGTCGTTGAACACGGGTCTACCGCCAGAGGTCGATCATCGTGGTGGCCGATCCGTGGCCGAGGGTGAGCGGTCCGTGCTCCAGGTACCTCTTCGTCGGCCAGGCGGCCGACTTGAGATCGGCCCTGGCCCTTTTCGCTGTTCACGCGAATGGCCGCAGGGCCCGCCGACGGCGTCGGCAGGCCCTGTGCGGTGAGCGGGAGGATCAGAAGGCTGCGTCCACGAACAGCGGCCGGCTGACGGCGTCGTCCGGGCGCATCCGCCGCTGCAGCTCGAGGTGCTGCTGGGAGCGCACGGCGGCGTCGGCGAGCTGCTCGGCGACGCGCAGCTGGTTCGCCATGACGATGCGGGCGCGCTCGGCGAGCGAGGTGGGCAACGCGCCGAGGTGGGTGGGTGGCGACCACGAGCCCGGTCCGGCGAGGACGTCGGGCAGCTCCTCGTGGTGCAGCGAGGCCAGCAGCCGCTCGCACTCCTGGACGTCGAGCTCGAGGTCGGTGAGGGCCTGGCTCCAGGCGTCGTGGAAGACCGCGTCGGACGACGCGGCACCCGCGCCGGCGCCGGGCGCGGGGTCGGCGGCCCGGGGCCGCAGGACGTCCACGCTCATCCCGTCAGACCGACGGCGGCCGTGCTCCCCGAGGCCACGCGGGTGGAGGTCAGCGCCTCCGCCTCGCTCCAGGCCTGGCGCAGCTCGTCGGCGATGCCGCGACACGCCGATGTCTTGGTCTGGTCACCGGAGACGTTGGCGCGCACCATCTCGGCGATCAGCCAGGTGTAGAGGCGGGCCAGCTGCGGGCCGCCGTCCCAGGCGTGGACGTCGAGGCTCGAGAGCAGCTCGGCCACGATGTCCTGCGCGTGGATGAGGTTCTCGCCCGCGAGGGCGCGGTTGCCGTCGAGCTGCGCCTGGTGGGCACGCGCGAGGTCGAGGACGAGGCGGTCGTAGAGCAGCACGACGAGCTTGGCCGGGCTGGCGGTGCTCACGGCGTCGCCGCTGTACCGGCCGGCTGCGCGCTGGTAGGCCGAGGCGTGCGTGGTCGCGAAGGGCATGTCACGAGCTCCTGTTGGCGTCGAGGCTGCTCAGCTGGCCGGCGAGCCAGGTGGACTGGTTCTTCAGCTTGCCGAGCGCCGTCTCGAGGGCGGAGTACTGCTTGCCCAGAGCAGCCTTCTGGGACGCGAGCCGGGTGTCCCAGGTGCTGATGCGGGTGGTCAGGTCGCCGATGGTGCGGTTGCGGCCGCTGATCGCGTCGGAGATCGTGCCGGTGGTGCCGCTGGCGGCGGCGGACAGGCGGTTCACCAGGTCGGCGATGCCGGTGCCGGCGACGGCGGGCACCGCGGGCGTGTCGGTGGCCGCCGTGCCGAGGACCGCGTTGGTGAACATGGCCTTGGTGGCCGCCGGATCCTTGGCGAGGGCGGCGGCGAACACCTTGGCGTCGAAGGTGAGGGTGCCCTCGCGGGTCGTCGCGATGCCGATCTGGGCGAACGAGCGACCGCCGCTGCCGCCGGCGACGGCGGAGATGATCTGCCCCGCGAGGGCCTTGGTCGCGCTGTCGCCCGCCAGGACGCCGGCGCCGGTGCGCTTGCCGTCGGCGTTGACGGTCCCGCCCGCGGTGACGGCCTTCAGCGTTCCCAGCACGGAGTTCGCGGCGTCGACCATCGCCTTGGCCGAGGCGGTGATGGTGGTGTCGTCGGTGGTGGTGGAGACCGTGACGTCCTTCGCGACGCCGGTCAGCTTCACCGTGAGGCCGGGCAGCAGTCCCTCGATCGTGTTGGTCGACGACCGGACGTCGTAGCCGGCGTCGGCGTCACCGACGTGCACCACCGCGTCGGACGGCTTGGTCACCGTCGACAGCGGGAGGCCGGTGGCGGCGTCCCCGCCCGGGCCGCTGACGGTGAAGGCGCTGCTCGCGCCCTCCGTCGCGGAGGTGAGCTGCAGCCGGTACTGGCTCTCGGACACGCGAACGGCGGTGGCGCGGACCCCGGCGTTCGCACCGTTGATGCTGTCGACGAGCGACTGCACCGACCCGTTGGCCGAGCTCACCGGCGTCATCGTGCCGCTGCCGGAGCGGATCTCGAAGGTCTGCCCGGGGGCGAAGGCGGAGGTGTCCGTGAGCGAGCCGTAGGACGCGGTGCTGGCCGACGACTGGCCGGAGGCGAGGCTCGTGACGGAGAACCTCGTCGAGCCGGTGGCCGCACCGGCCGCTGCGGTCGCGGTCACGTCGGTCGAGCTCGACGTCGCCGAGACCGGGCTCCAGGCGGGGTTCTTGGTGAGGGCGTCGGTCGCCTTGGCCAGGGCCGACATGCCGGTGTTGATGTTCTGCAGGCCGGTCAGCTGGCTCTGCGTCGCGGTGAGCGTCGTCTTGAGCCGGGTCTGTGGGACGGCCTGCAACGACATCAGCTGGTTGATGATCGTGGTGGTGTCCAGACCACTCACGAGCCCATCGACGGTACTTCCCACGGCGAACGCTCGATTCATGTCGGGCCCGGCGGACCGGGCGGTGGAGCAGGCCGGCGCCGCCGGGAGGTGCAGCCCAGGGCTGCACCTCCCGGCGGGGCTGGTGGTGCTGGTGGTGCCGTCGTTCAGGTGGTGCTAGGCGGTTCAGCCCAGGAGCTTGAGGACACCCTGCTGCGAGGAGTT
>CAXTEJ010000082.1:0-11173 GCA_964243295.1 uncultured Actinomycetales bacterium
CCCATCCGCTCACGACGCACCTTGGCGCGGGTGACCTCGACGCCGCAGCGCTCGCAGATGATGCCCTTGAAGCGCACGCGCTTGTACTTGCCGCAGTAGCACTCCCAGTCCCGCGTGGGACCGAAGATCTTCTCGCAGAAGAGCCCGTCCTTCTCCGGCTTCAGCGTCCGATAGTTGATGGTCTCGGGCTTCTTCACCTCGCCGTGCGACCACTGACGGATCTCGTCCGCGGTCGCCAGGCCGATGCGCAGCTCGTCAAAGAAGTTGACGTCGAGCACGTGTGTCCTTCTCTCAGCTCAATGTTCTAGGTCTCGCGCTGACGGCCTCGAGGGCCGGTGGGTCGAGCGGCGGGGGCGCTCCCCGGGGGGAGCGCCCGCCGCCGTCAGACCTCTTCGACGCTGCTGGGCTCGCGCCGTGACAGGTCGATGCCGAGCTCCTCGGCCGCCCGGAAGACGTCCTCGTCGGTGTCGCGCATCTCGATCGACGTCCCGTCGCTGTTGAGCACCTCGACGTTCAGGCACAGCGACTGCATCTCCTTGATGAGCACCTTGAAGGACTCAGGGATGCCGGGCTCGGGGATGTTCTCGCCCTTGACGATCGCCTCGTAGACCTTGACCCGGCCCAGGACGTCGTCGGACTTGATGGTGAGCAGCTCCTGCAGCGCGTAGGCGGCGCCGTAGGCCTCGAGCGCCCACACCTCCATCTCACCGAACCGCTGACCGCCGAACTGGGCCTTACCGCCCAGCGGCTGCTGGGTGATCATCGAGTACGGCCCCGTCGAGCGGGCGTGGATCTTGTCGTCCACGAGGTGGTGGAGCTTCAGGATGTACATGTAGCCCACCGACACCGGCTCGGGGAACGGCTCACCGGTGCGGCCGTCGAACAGCACGCCCTTGCCGGTGCCGTCGACCAGCCGGACGCCGTCGCGCGTCGGCAGCGTCGAGTCGAGCAGACCCGTGATCTCGTCCTCGTGCGCACCGTCGAACACCGGGCTGGCCACGCGGCTGCCGGGCGGCGCCTCGAGGGCGTCGACCTTCATCTGCTTGGACCACTCCGGCGACCCCTCGACCTTCCAGCCGCGCGAGGCGACCCAGCCGAGGTGGGTCTCGAGCACCTGGCCGACGTTCATCCGGCTCGGCACGCCGAGCGGGTTGAGCACGACGTCGACGGGGGTGCCGTCTTCGAGGAACGGCATGTCCTCGACCGGCAGGATCTTGGAGATGACGCCCTTGTTGCCGTGGCGGCCGGCGAGCTTGTCGCCGTCGGTGATCTTGCGCTTGGCGGCGACGTAGATGCGGACGAGCTGGTTGACGCCCGGAGGCAGCTCGTCGCCCTCCTCGCGGTCGAACAGCTTGACGCCGATGACCGTGCCGGTCTCGCCGTGGGGCACCTTCAGCGAGGTGTCGCGCACCTCGCGCGCCTTCTCGCCGAAGATCGCGCGCAGCAGCCGCTCCTCGGGGGTGAGCTCGGTCTCGCCCTTGGGCGTGACCTTGCCGACGAGGACGTCACCGGGCACGACCTCGGCGCCGATGCGGATGATCCCGCGCTCGTCGAGGTCGGCCAGGACCTCCTCGGAGACGTTGGGGATGTCCCGCGTGATCTCCTCCGGCCCCAGCTTGGTGTCGCGGGCGTCGACCTCGTGCTCCTCGATGTGGATCGAGGACAGGACGTCGTCCTGCACGATCCGCTGGGAGAGGATGATCGCGTCCTCGTAGTTGTGGCCCTCCCACGGCATGAACGCCACGAGCAGGTTCTTGCCCAGGGCCATCTCACCGCCGTCGGTGGAGGGACCGTCCGCGATCAGCTGGCCGGCCTCGACGCGGTCGCCCTCGTCCACCGTGGTGCGCTGGTTGTACGCGGTGCCCTGGTTGGAGCGACGGAACTTCGCCACCCGGTAGGTGGTGGAGGTGCCGTCGTCGTTGGCCACCGTGGCCAGCTCGGCCGAGACCTCCTGGACGACGCCCGGCTTCTCGGCGCGGACGACGTCACCGGAGTCGAGCGCGGCGCGGTGCTCCATGCCGGTGCCCACGAGCGGCGCCTCGGCCTTGACCAGCGGCACCGCCTGACGCTGCATGTTCGAGCCCATCAGGGCGCGGTTCACGTCGTCGTGCTCGAGGAACGGGATCATCGCGGTCGCGGCCGACACCATCTGGCGCGCGGCGACGTCCATGTAGGTGACCTCGGTCGGCGGGACGTACTCGACCTCGCCGCCCTTGGTGCGCACCAGGACGCGCTCCTCGGCGTAGCTGCCGTCCTCGTTGAGGGGGGCGTTCGCCTGCGCGATGACCTGCTCGTCCTCCTCGTCGGCGGTGAGGTAGTCGACCTCGTCCAGGACGACGCCCTCGGTCACCTTGCGGTAGGGGGTCTCGACGAACCCGAACGCGTTGATGCGCGCATAGGTCGACAGCGACCCGATCAGGCCGATGTTGGGGCCCTCCGGGGTCTCGATCGGGCACATGCGGCCGTAGTGCGAGGGGTGGACGTCGCGCACCTCGAAGCCGGCGCGGTCACGGGACAGTCCACCCGGGCCGAGCGCGGACAGCCGGCGCTTGTGGGTCAGACCGGCGATCGGGTTGGTCTGGTCCATGAACTGCGACAGCTGGCTGGTGCCGAAGAACTCCTTGATGGAGGCGACGACCGGACGGATGTTGATCAGGGTCTGCGGCGTGATGGCCTCGACGTCCTGGGTCGTCATCCGCTCGCGCACGACGCGCTCCATGCGGGAAAGGCCCGTGCGGACCTGGTTCTGGATCAGCTCGCCGACCGTGCGCAGGCGACGGTTGCCGAAGTGGTCGATGTCGTCGACCTCGACGCGCAGGTCGACGGCCTCGTCGTGACGCACGCCCGCCATCGTGGCCCCGCCGCCGTGCAGCGTGACGATGAAGCGGATGGCGGCGACGATGTCGTCGACGTCGAGCACGCTGGCGCCGGTGGCCTTGTTGGTGCCCAGCTTCTTGTTGATCTTGTAGCGGCCGACCTTGGCGAGGTCGTAGCGCTTGGGGTTGAAGTACAGGTTCTCGAGCAGCGTCTGGGCCGCTTCGCGCGTCGGCGGCTCGCCCGGGCGCAGCTTGCGGTAGATGTCGAGCAGCGCGTCGTCCTGACCCGTGGTGTGGTCCTTCTCCAGGGTCTGGCGGATCGACTCGTAGTCGCCGAACTCCTCGAGGATGCGCGCCTCGGTCCAGCCGAGGGCCTTGAGCAGCACCGTGACCGACTGCTTGCGCTTGCGGTCGATGCGGACGCCGACCATGTCGCGCTTGTCGATCTCGAACTCGAGCCAGGCGCCGCGCGAGGGGATGACCTTGGCGGTGTAGACGTCCTTGTCGGAGGTCTTGTCGGCGGTGCGCTCGAAGTAGACGCCCGGCGAGCGGACGAGCTGGGAGACGACCACGCGCTCGGTGCCGTTGACGACGAAGGTGCCGCGCTCGGTCATGAGCGGGAAGTCACCCATGAACACCGTCTGGCTCTTGATCTCGCCGGTCGTGGTGTTCATGAACTCGGCCGTGACGAACAGCGGGGCGGCGTAGGTCATGTCCCGCTCCTTGCACTCGTCGATCGAGTACTTGGGGGGCTCGAAGCGGTGGTCGCGGAAGGACAGCGACATCGACCCGGAGAAGTCCTCGATCGGGGAGATCTCCTCGAAGATCTCCTCGAGGCCGGACTTGTCGTGGATGTTGCTGTCGCCGGCGCCGGACTCGACGCGGGCCTTCCACCGGTCGTTGCCGAGGAGCCAGTCGAAGCTCTCGGTCTGCAGCGCGAGGAGGTCGGGGACCTCAAGTGGTTCGTGGATCTTGCCGAAGCTGATACGGCCGGAGGCCGTGCGAGCGGTGGACACTGTCGCCGGAGAGGTGCGCGAGGCAGCCAAGGATGGTCCTTCCACGGGCCTTGTGAACGTACGGTGCGCACGCCGATCGCCCCGGACCCGAGCTGAGCACGACAGTGCTCAGCGGGGGGACGGGAGGAGATGGGCAGCGCAAACCGCTAGCATAGCCGACCGCGGGCATGGAAGTAAACCGCCCTGCTGCAGGGGCGCGCCACGAGGATTCCCTGACCCGGGCCTCCCGTCAAGAGGCCGCGCCGGTCGGTGTGGACGACGGCACGCAGCAGGGCCGGCCCCACGGTGCGGAGCCGGCCCTGGTAGCGGTGCTGGTGGTGCTACTTGACGGTCACCGTGGCGCCGGCGCCCTCGAGAGCAGCCTTCGCCTTCTCGGCAGCGGCCTTGTCGACCTTCTCCAGGACGGCCTTGGGCGCGCCGTCGACCAGGTCCTTGGCCTCCTTCAGGCCGAGGCTGGTGAGCGAGCGCACCTCCTTGATGACCTGGATCTTCTTGTCGCCGGCAGCCTCGAGGACGACGTCGAACTCGTCCTGCTCCTCCTCGGCCTCGGCCGGGGCAGCGGCGCCGCCGCCGGCAGCGGCCACGGCGACGGGCGCCGCGGCGGTGACCTCGAAGGTCTCCTCGAACTTCTTCACGAACTCGGAGAGCTCGATCAGCGTCATCTCCTTGAAGGACTCGAGGAGGTCGTCGGTGCTGAGCTTCGCCATGGTGGCGGTTCCTTCCTGGTCGGGGTGGTGCGAGTGGTGATGCGGGTTCAGCTGGTGCGTGCCGGCGGTCAGGCCGAGGCCGTCTGGGCGTCGACCGCGCTGTCGGACACGGTGTCGGACACGGTGTCGGCCACGGCGTCAGCGGTGACCTCACCGGCGGCGGACGCCGCGCCGGTGTCCTGGCCGGCAGCGTCCTCGGCGGGGGCGGCGTCGACCGGACCCTGCTCGTCGACCGGACCCTGCTCGTCGACCGGACCCTGCTCGTCGACCGGACCCTGCTCGGACTCCTGCTTGACGCGCAGCGCCTCGACGGTGCGCGCAGCCTGAGCCAGCGGCGCCTGGAACAGCGCTGCGGCCTGGCTGAGCGAAGCCTTCATGGCGCCCGCGAGCTTGGCGAGGAGCACCTCGCGAGGCTCGAGGTCGCCGAGCTGGGCGACCTCGGCGGCGCTGAGCGGCTTGCCCTCGAGGTAGCCGCCGCGGATCACCAGGGCCGGGTTGGTCCTGGCGAAGTCGCGGATGGACCGGGCCGTCTCGACCGGGTCACCGGTGATGAAGGCGATGGCCGACGGGCCGGCGAGCTGCCCGTCGAAGGCCGTCACGCCGGCCTGCTTGGCGGCGATGTCGGTCAGGGTGTTCTTCACGACGACGTACGTCGCGTGGTCGCTGATCGAGCCGCGCAGCCTGGTCAGCTGGGCGACGGTCAGCCCGCGGTACTCGGTGAGCACCGCGGCACCGGACTCGCGGAACTTGTCCGTGAGCTCGGCAACGGCTGCTGCCTTGTCGGGCCGTGCCATGGGCCTCCTTCCGTGGGTCGAGCGCTGGCGGCGCAGGCCACGCACGACAAACGCCCCGGCGCGAGGCGCACGGGGCGTGGCAGGAGGTCGGCCGGGGCCGACGTCCGAAGACGACTCGAGTCACCTGCGCGGGCCGCTCGCGGGGCGAGCTTTCGGACGTCGGGCCAGGGGGCTCGGCGTCGACCAGCGGTCTTGGGCACGCCCAGCCTACGGCTCCGGCGTCCGCACGACCAAATCCCCGGCTCCCCCACCTTCCCGGTGGTCATGCAATCCGGGCCCACCCCAACCCACCCCCAGCGTGATCATGCGGTCCCGGACCGCTCGATCGTCCGGTGGGTCAGGGGCGGCGTCACCGATGAGCGCTGATGGATCCGACCCCCCGACCGCGCCCGGATCGCATGATCACGGCGGAGCGGGGTGGTGGGGTGGGCCTGGATCGCATGATCACGGGAGCGGCGGGTGGGTGCGGCGACGCCGCCGCACCCTGATGGGTGCGGCGGCGTCGGGTGGTGCGGGCGCAGCGGGGGTCGTGCGTCAGACGGTCGCCTCGGCGCCCTCGTCGAGGGTGATGTTGCGGGTGCGGGTGGGGTCGACCGGGATGCCGGGGCCCATCGTCGTGGCGACGGTGGCCTTGGCGAGGTAGCGCCCCTTGGACGACGCGGGCTTGAGCCGCAGCACCTCCTCCAGGGCGGCGGCGTAGTTCTCGATGAGCTGCTGCTCGGAGAACGACGTCTTGCCGATGATGAAGTGCAGGTTGGCGTGCTTGTCGGTGCGGAACTCGATCTTGCCGCCCTTGATCTCGGTGACGGCCTTGGCGACGTCCATGGTGACCGTGCCGGTCTTCGGGTTGGGCATCAGGCCACGGGGACCGAGCACCTTGCCCAGCCGCCCGACCTTGCCCATCAGGTCGGGGGTCGCGACGACGGCGTCGAAGTCGTGCCAGCCCTTCTGGATCCGCTCGATGAGCTCGTCGGTGCCCACGAAGTCGGCTCCGGCGGCGGTGGCCTGCTCGGCGCGCTCACCGGTGGCGAAGACGAGCACGCGGGCGGTCTTGCCGGTGCCGTGCGGCAGGTTGACGGTGCCGCGGACCATCTGGTCGGCCTTGCGGGGGTCGACCCCGAGGCGGAAGGCGACCTCGACGGTGGCGTCGTACTTCGTGGTCGAGGTGTCCTTGGCGACGCGGACGGCGTCGAGGGGGGCGTACAGGCGGTCGGCGTCGATCTTGTCGGCCGCTGCCCGGTAGGACTTGCTGCGCTTCATGACTGCTCCTTCGTGCTGGGGTGGAGGTGTGGTCGGTCGGGCCGCGCTCGGCCCTGCCACGAGGTGCGGGTGGTGCTGGGCGACGCAGGGGAACGCTCAGCCCTCGACGGTGATGCCCATCGAGCGGGCGGTGCCGGCGATGATCTTCGACGCGGCGTCGAGGTCGGTGGCGTTGAGGTCCTCGAGCTTGGTCTCGGCGATCTCGCGGATCTGGGCGCTGGTGAGCTTGGCGACCTTGGTCTTGTGGGGCTCGCCCGAGCCCTTGGGGACGCCGGCGGCCTTCTTGATCAGCTCGGACGCTGGCGGCGTCTTGGTGATGAAGGTGAAGGAGCGGTCCTCGTAGACCGTGATCTCGACGGGGATGATGTTGCCCCGCTGAGCCTCCGTCGCGGCGTTGTAGGCCTTGACGAACTCCATGATGTTGACGCCGTGCTGGCCCAGTGCGGGGCCGACGGGCGGGGCCGGCGTCGCGGCACCGGCCTGGATCTGCAGCTTGATGAGCCCGGAGACTCGCTTCTTGGGGGGCATGTGCTGGTCCTCACCTGCGGGTTGAACGAACGTGCTCGGTCGAGCACGTCGGGCGTCAGATCTTGGCGACCTGGCTGAACGACAGCTCGACCGGCGTCTCGCGGCCGAAGATCGAGACGAGCACCTTGAGCTTCTGGGCGTCGGCGCTGATCTCGGAGATGGTGGCGGGCAGGGTCTCGAAGGGGCCCTCCATGACGGTGACCGACTCGCCGACCTCGAAGTCGACGACGCGCACCGGCGCGGCGGCCTTGGCGCCCGGCTTGTCGGGCACCTCCAGGGCGGGGGCCAGCATCGAGAAGACCTCGTTGACGCTGAGCGGCACCGGCTGGTGGGTGTTGCCCACGAAGCCGGTCACTCCCGGGGTGTGGCGCACGGCCCCCCACGACTGGTCGGTGAGGTCCATGCGCACCAGGACGTAGCCGGGCATGCGCACGCGGCGCACCAGCTTGCGCTGGCCGTTCTTGATCTCCTGGACCTCCTCCATGGGCACCTCGACCTGGAAGATGTACTCGTCCATGTCGAGGTTCTGCACCCGGGTCTCCAGGTTCGTCTTCACGCGGTTCTCATAGCCGGCGTAGGAGTGGATGACGAACCACTCGCCCGGTGCGCGCCGCAGCCCGGCCTTGAACTCCTCGACCGGGTCGACGTCGTCCTCGGCCTCGGACGACGCGTCGTCAGCGGCAACGTCGTCAGCCGGTGCGTCGTCAGCCAGCGCCTCGTCACCTAGCGCGTCGTCAGCGGCGTCGGCCGCGGGCTCGTCCGCGGCGTCGCCGGCAGCGAGGTCGCCGTCGTGCTGGGCGACCTCGAGGCGGTCGCGCTCGAGCAGGACGTCGAGGTCGGTCGGGTCCGTCTGGTCGGACACTTGGGGGGCCTGCTTCCTTGTCGTGGTCTTCGGTCGGTCGGGTCCACGTCGTGCGGGGCTGGTCGTGCGGGCTGGGCGTGCGGCCTGGTCGTGCGGGTCGCAGCGGCTCACGCCCGGCCGGCCCCGCAGCGGCGGCTCAGTCCCCGCCGAACACCAGCAGGACGAGCCGGCCGATGCCGAGGTCGAGCACCGACACGAACGCCATGACCACGACCACGAAGACCATCACCACGGTCGTGTAGGTGATGAGCTCCTTGCGCGTGGGGTAGACGACCTTGCGCATCTCGGCGATGACCTGGCGGACGAACAGGGCGAGGCCCGTGCGGCGCCGGGCCGGCGTCGACCCCGCCCCCGGGGAGCGGTCACCGTCCGTGCTGGTCGCGCTCACGTGGAAAGCCCCATCGCTGGTCGTCGGCTCGGTGCCCCCGGGCGGGGGTGCCGCGCAGGGCAGGAGGGACTCGAACCCCCAACCGCCGGTTTTGGAGACCGGTGCTCTACCAATTGAGCCACTGCCCTACGGGTGGTCCGACGTCCCACGCCACCCCGAGGTGCCCGCGCGCCGCGGCGACGGGGGCATGGTGCAGCGTGGTGGCCAGCCACCCACCGAAGGAGTGTACGCGAGTCCGAGCGCACGGGTCGAACCCGTGACCACCGCGACCCTGGTGACAGGATGAGCGCGTGAGCGAGAACCCGCAGCCGTCGTCCGACCAGCAGCGTCCGCGCGTGAGCCGCCGCATCGGCGGCATCGCCGAGTCGGCGACGCTCGCGGTCGACGCCAAGGCCAAGGCGCTCAAGGCGGCGGGACGCCCGGTCATCGGCTTCGGCGCCGGCGAGCCGGACTTCCCGACGCCGGCCTACATCGTCGAGGCCGCGGTGCAGGCGTGCTCGGCCCCCGCGAACCACCGCTACACCCCGGCGGGCGGCCTGCCCGACCTCAAGGCCGCCATCGTCGCGAAGACCGAGCGCGACAGCGGCTACGTCGTGGGCGCCGACCAGGTGCTGGTCACCAACGGCGGCAAGCAGGCCGTCTACGAGGCGTTCGCGACGCTGCTCGACCCGGGCGACGAGGTGCTGCTGCCCGCGCCGTACTGGACGACGTACCCCGAGGCGATCCGGCTGGCGGGCGGCGTGCCGGTGGAGGTCTTCGCGGGCGAGGACGCCGGCTACCTCGTGACCGTCGACCAGCTGGAGGCCGCGCGCACCGAGCGCACCAAGGTGCTGCTGTTCTGCTCGCCGTCCAACCCGACGGGCGCGGTCTACCCGCGTGCCCAGGTGGAGGCGATCGGGCGCTGGGCGCTCGAGCACGGCGTCTGGGTCGTGACCGACGAGATCTACGAGCACCTGACGTACGACGGCGCCGAGGTCGTGTCGATGCCCGTGGTCGTGCCCGAGCTCGCCGACACCTGCGTCGTGCTCAACGGGGTGGCCAAGACCTACGCCATGACCGGCTGGCGGGTCGGCTGGATGATCGGCCCGACGGACGTCGTCAAGGCCGCCACCAACCTGCAGTCGCACGCGACGTCCAACGTCGCCAACGTCTCCCAGCGCGCGGCCGTCGCCGCGCTCACCGGTGACCTGTCGGCGGTCGCGATGATGCGCGAGGCCTTCGACCGCCGCCGCACGACGATCGTCGGCATGCTCAACCAGATCGACGGCGTCGTCTGCCCGGTGCCCGAGGGCGCCTTCTACGTCTACCCCTCGGTGCGCGGTGTGCTCGGCCGCACCATCCGCGGCCGCACGCCCACGACGTCCGCCGAGCTCGCGACGCTGATCCTGGAGGAGGCCGAGGTCGCGGTCGTGCCGGGCGAGGCGTTCGGCCCGAGCGGCTACCTGCGGCTGTCGTACGCACTGGGCGACGACGACCTCGCCGAGGGCGTCGGCCGGATCGCGCGGCTGCTCGCCGAGGCGCGCTGACCGCGTCTGGTGCGTGACCTCACCGCGCTGCCCAAGGCGCACCTGCACCTGCACTTCACCGGGTCGATGCGGCCCGCGACCCTGCTCGAGCTGGCGGCCAAGCACGGCATCCCGCTGCCCGCTGCCCTCACCAGCGGCCGCCCGCCGCAGCTGCACGCGACGGACGAGAAGGGCTGGTTCCGCTTCCAGCGGCTGTACGACGTCGCCCGCTCGTGCGTGCGCGACGAGCAGGACGTGCGCCGGCTGGTGCTCGAGGCGGCGCAGGACGACGCCCGCGAGGGGTCGCGATGGCTCGAGCTGCAGGTCGACCCCACGTCGTACGCCGTGCACCTGGGCGGCCTGATTCCCGTCCTCGAGACCGTGCTGGACGCCGCGCGCGACGCGAGCGCCCGCACCGGCACCGGCATGGCCGTGGTCGTCGCGGCCAGCCGCATCCGCCACCCGCTGGACGCCCGCACCCTCGCGAGGCTCGCCGCCCGGTACGCCGACCACGGCGTCGTGGGGTTCGGGCTGAGCAACGACGAGCGGCGCGGCGTCACGGCCGACTTCGCGCCGGCGTTCCGCATCGCCCGGCGCGCCGGGCTCGCCAGCGTGCCGCACGGCGGCGAGCTGCTCGGGCCGGTCAACGTGCGGCAGGCCCTCGACTCCCTCGCCCCCGACCGCATCGGCCACGGCGTGCGCAGCGTGGAGGACCCCGGTGTGCTGGCCGAGGTCGTCGAGCGCGGCATCACCCTCGAGGTGTGCCCCGGCAGCAACGTGGCGCTCGGCGTCTACCCCGACGCCGCGCACGTGCCCCTGCGGCGGCTGCTGGACGCCGGAGCGCGGGTGGCGCTCGGCGCCGACGACCCGCTGCTGTTCGGGTCACGCCTGCTCGACCAGTACGTCGGCGCGCGCGAGCACCACGGGCTGGATGACGCCGCGCTCGCCGACCTCGCCCGCAGCTCGTTCGCCGGCTCGCGCGCACCCCGCGAGGTCAGGACCCAGGCCCTCGCCGACGTCGACGCCTGGCTGGCCGCCCCCGACGAAGGCACCGCTTGACGCCGGGCAGGACTGCCTCAATGATACAATGACGTGTATCATTGAGGAGGCGTCGTGGCCCTGTCCGGACTGCTCGTTGCCGTGCCATTGATGCTGCTGCTGCTGGCGCTCGTGGTCGTCATGGTGGTGCTGCTCGCGCGGGCCGCGCCGTCGTCCGCGCTGGCGCCGACCGCCGCAGCCGCGCGACGGCACGCCGTCGGCGGTGCCGGCGCGGCGGCGGCCGTCGGCACCGCGGCCG
>CAXTEJ010000083.1:0-10932 GCA_964243295.1 uncultured Actinomycetales bacterium
GCGTCGGCGTCGCGGTGGTCGCGGGCGGCGGGGTCGGCGTCGAGGCGCGCCCGGCAGGGCTGGCGCCGACCGGGCGGGTGCGCGTCCCCCCTGCGGGCAGCACGCCACCGCCGCCGCCCAGCCGGTCGGCCGACGCTGCCTCGTCGTACCCGTCGCGCCGACCGTCGTGCCGGGCGCTCACGCCGTGACCTGCCGGCCGTCGGCCGCCGGGCAGCAGGGTCGCAGGCTGCAGCGCGCGCAGACCTCGTTGACCGTGGCGGGGAAGTCGGCGGCCGACATGCCCGCACCGACGCGCGCGAGCAGCTGCAGCGCCCAGTCCGGCCGCTCGACCTCGGTGAGCGCCGGCTGGTGCTGGGTCTTGTGCTTGGTCGTCGGGGTGCCGAGGTGCACCAGTGCGGCTCCCCCGCTGACTGCCGGCTCGCCGTCGCTGAAGGCGCCTTGCTCGACGGCGACCTGGTAGGTGCCGAGCTGGGCGTGCTCGGGCACGTCGCTGCCGGTGGGCGCCGTCTTCCCGGTCTTGAGGTCGACCACCCGCAGCCGGCCCTGCGCATCGGTCTCGAGCCGGTCGACGCGACCGGTCAGCAGCACCGGCCCCTGCTCGGTGTCGACCTCGGTCTCGAAGGCGCGCTCGACGTCGACCAGCGACCAGTGCGCGCGCTCGGCCGCGAGGTAGCTGCCGAGCTTGCCGATCATCGACTGCAGCCGCGCGCGCTCGGTGTCGGCTGCCCACCCGGCGCCGAGGCCGAGGCGGTCCCAGCGGCGGTGCAGCTCGGCGGTCAGCGCGGGGGTGTCGGCGTCGGGCATGTCGGCGGCGATCTCGTGGACGAGGTTGCCGAGGCCCTGCGCCAGCGACCTGGGCTTCTGCCCACCCGCGGCCGACAGCAGCCACCGCAGCGAGCAGCGCTCGAACTCCTCGACCTTGGACGGCGAGATGCGCACCGGGCTCTCCAGCCGCAGGTCGGCCTCGTCGCTGAGCGGTGCGAGGGCGTACCAGTCGGCAGGGTCGGCGCCCGCGACACCCGCCGTCGCGAGCCGGGCGAGCTGCAGCGCCGCCGCGTCGGCCTCGGCGCCGCGTCGCTCGTCGGTGGCGGCGTCGGGGTGGGTCACGGCCTGCCGCAGCCGGGCGACGAGAGCGGGCAGCGCCAGGGGCCGGGGGGCGAGGCCGGCCACGCGGCGCCCCTGCTCGTCGAAGCCGGACGTCGCGCCGGCCGCAGCCGCCTCCGGGACGGGCCCGGTCGGCGGCGGGTCGACCATGTCGAGCAGGTCGGACGGCTGCTCGTCCTCGTCGCGGACGGCGGTCACGACCAGCAGCTCGGACGCCCGGCTGACCGCGAGGTGGAACAGCCGGGTCTCGTCGTCGCGCAGGACCCGGGCCGCGGCGCGTGAGCTCGCGGACCGGCCGGTGAGCAGGTCGACGAGCTGCTGGGAGCCCAGCAGCGACCCTCGACTGCGCAGGTCGGGCCAGACACCCTCCTGCACCCCGGCGACCACGACGACCCGCCACCCGAGGCCCGCGGCGCCGGCCGGGGTGACCAGGGCCACGGCGTCGCGGCCGGCGGCGCGCTCGGCGAGCGTGTCACCGGGCACCTCCTGCCCACGCAGGTGCTCGACGAAGGCGGACGGCGGAGCCAGCGGCAGGCGGTCGGCGAACCGCGCGGCGGCGTCGAACAGCGCCACGACCGAGTCGAGGTCGCGGTCGGCGCGCGAGGCGGCGGTCGTCCCGGACAGCGCCGCCGAGCGCCACACCGGCGACAGGCCACTGGCGCTCCACAGCGCCCACAGCACCGACTCGGCGCTCGCGCCGGCCTGCGCGACCGCGGCGCGACCGGCGGCGAGCACGCGGGCGACCCGGCGGGCGGGTGCGGCGACGTCGTCGTCGACCCCGGCCAGCAGGGCGGGGTCGAGCAGCGCGACGACGAGCAGCTCGTCGGACGCGCGGCCACCGCCGCCGGCGATCTCCTCGGCCCGCAGCGCGCGCCGCAGCCGGCGCAGCGCCACCGGGTCGGCGCCGCCCAGCGGCGAGCACAGCAGGTCGACGGCCCGCTCGGGGTCGAGCGCGGCCTCCAGCGCCGGGTCGACGCCGGTCCCAGGGTCCGCCGGCTCGACTTGCGGGCAAGTTGCGTCGGCGCGCGACGTGCCGTCGTGCAGCCGCAGCGCCACCTCGAAGGCGTCGAGCAGCGGGACGACGGCCGGCTGGTCGCGCACCGGAGCCTCCGTCGGCGGCACCTCGACGGGGACCCCCGCGGAGACCAGCACGCGCCGCAGCGTCTGCGCCCGGGCGCCACCGCGCACGACGACGGCCATGTCGGACCAGGCGACGTCGTCCTCGAGGTGGCGCCGGCGCAGCAGCTGGGCCACGAAGGCGGCCTCGTGCACGGCCGACCGCAGCACGTGCACCTGCGAGGTGCCCGCGAGCCGCTCGTCGCACGCCACCTCGCGGTGGGTCGCGCCACCGACCACGCCCACGCTGTCGACGACGCGACGGGTGACGGCGCGCAGCGCGGGGCCCTGCCGGTAGGAGGAGGTGAGCACCACCGTCGGCACGTCGTGGCCCGGCGCGGCCAGCCCGCTCGCCGCGCTGACGAGCAGCTCGGGGTCGGCGCCGCGGAACCCCTGCGTGACCACGTCGGGGTCGCCGGCCAGCAGCAGCGGACCGCCCGGTCCGACCACCAGGCGCAGCAGGTCGGCGCTGGCCGAGGTGAGCTCGTGGGCGTCGTCGACGGCGACGAACCGCGCGGCGGACCGGACGGCGGCGAGCAGGTCGGGGTCGGCCTCCAGCTCGGCCGCCGCCGTGCCGGCGATGGACGCCGGGTCGTAGGCGCCCGGTGTCGCGAGGCCCGTCACCCCGAGGTACTCGTTGAGCAGCCGCGCCGCGGCGACCCACTCGGGCCGCGCGTGCCGACGTCCGAGCTCGGCCAGCTCGGCGTCGTCGAGGCCGCGCTCGACCGCGCGCATCAGCAGGTCGCGCAGCTCGCCGCGGAACCCGCGGGTGCGCAGCGCGGGCAGCAGGTCGTCGGGCCACACCGGCGCGGAGCCCTCACCGGCGACGTGACCGGCGAGCAGCTCGCGCAGGACGAGGTCCTGCTCGGGGCCGGAGATCAGCCGGGGCGCCGGCTCGCCGCGCAGGGCGGCGGCACGCCGCAGCACCCCGAAGGCGAAGGAGGCAGGTGTGCGCGCGAGCGGCTCGCTGACGGTGCGCCCGAGCCGCGCCGTCACCTGCTCGCGCAGCCGCGCGGCCGCGAGGCGGGTCGGGGCGAGCACCAGCACGCTGCCGGCGTCGAGCCCGTCCTGCCCGTTGACGCGGTCGACCACCGCCTCGACCACCGCTGTCGTCTTGCCGGTGCCCGGGGCGCCCACCACGCGCAGCGGCCCGCCGCGGTGCGCGACCACGCGCCGCTGGCTGGCGTCCAGGGTCGGTGGCCGCCACCCCGCCAGCACCCGGCGGCGCAGCCGCAGCGAGGGGCCCGGGGCGGGCGCGAGGGGAACGGACGGGCTCATGACGCGCAGTCCATCACGGCCCACCGACAGTCCGGCGCCGCATCGCCCGGCGGTCCGGGATCGCATGATCACGGGAGCGGGGGGCCGGGGGCGAGGGGGCGGGCGGCGGGGGGCGGGCGGCTGGGCGGGGTCAGGCGCCGTCCCAGCGGGCGAGGCGCAGGTCGACGCGGTCGCCGCTCGGCCGCAGCGGCGTGCACTCGCGGGCGTAGCGCTCGAGGGCGCGCTCGAGCACCTGCGGCGCGGGTGTGCCGTCGGCGCGCAGCACCCGCCACCACGGGACGCCGGAGCCGTGCCGGGCGAGCACCGAGCCGACCTGTCGGGGGCCGCCTTCGCCGAGGTACTCGGCGACGTCGCCGTAGGTGAGCACCTTGCCGGGCGGCACCAGCCGGACGACGTCCAGCACCAGCTCGGCGAAGCGCGGCAGGCGCTCGTCGTCGCTCACGGCTCCACTGTCGCAGGGCCCTGCGACGCGAGAGGCACGCCCAGGCCACCGTGCGAGGATGGCCCATGCGATCGCACTCCTCGACCACCCGACCCGCGAGCCTGCTGGCCGCCCTCGTGCTGGCGGGCGGGCTGACGGCGTGCAGCTCGGTGCAGGACGCCGCCACCGGCGCCGCCAGCGACGCCGCGTCGTCCGCAGCGACGAAGGTGAGCCAGGCGGCGGCCGACGAGGTGCGCCAGCGGGTGTGCTCCCGGGTGCAGGACGGGCAGATCAGCGCGCAGGACCGCCAGGTGCTCGGGGGCCTGGTGCAGGCGGCGAAGGCGGCGGGGTTGCCGGCCGAGGTGACCGGCCCGCTCGGCGAGGTCTCAGGGTCGGACCAGCCGCCGGCGCAGGCGGTCGACGCCCTCCGCGAGGCCTGCGCGGCGAGCTAGCGGTCAGTACGTCGGCAGGCTGGGGTCGACCTGCTCGACCCATGCCAGCACCCCGCCGTCGAGGTGCCGGGCGTCGGGGTGGCCGGCGTCGAGCAGCAGCCGCAGCGCCGCGGCGGACCGGCCACCGGACTTGCAGTGCAGCACCACGGGCCGGTCGAACGGCACCCGCTCGAACGCCGTCCCGCTGTCGAACTCCCCGCGCGGCACCGCGATCGAGCCGGGGATCGACACGACCGCCCGCTCGCCCGGCTCGCGCACGTCGACGAGCAGCACGCCGGACGACGGGTCGGCCAGGAGTCCGGCGAGCTCGCGGGCGTCGACCGTGGGCAGCGTCGGCGCCGCGACGGGACCGGCGGGCACGACCGACTCGTCCGGCAACCCGCTCTCGAGCGTGATGGTCGGCGCGTCGCCGCACACCGCGCAGCCGGGGTCACGGCGCACCGGGAGGTCGTCCCACGTGCCGCGCAGCGCGTCGTGCACCAGCACGCGCCCGACGAGCGGCTCGCCGATGCCGGTGACGAGCTTGACGGCCTCGGTCGCCTGCACCGCGCCCATCGCCCCGCACAGCACGCCGAGGACCCCTGCCTCTGCGCACGACGGGACGCTGCCGGGCGGTGGCGGGGAGGGGAAGACGCAGCGGTAGCAGGGGCCTTGGCCGGCCCACCACACGCTGACCTGCCCGTCGAAGCGCAGCACCGACGCCCACACCAGCGGCACTCCGAGCAGCGCGCACGCGTCGTTGATCAGGTAGCGCGTCGCGAACGTGTCGGTGCCGTCGACCACCAGGTCGTAGTCGGCGACCAGCGGCAGGGCGTTCGCGGTGTCGAAGCGGACGCGGTGGGGCACGACGGTGACGAGCGGGTTGACGGCCGCGAGCGCCTCGACCGCGGAGTCGACCTTGCTGCGCCCGACGTCGGCGGCGCCGTGCACGACCTGGCGCTGCAGGTTCGACACCTCGACCACGTCGGGGTCGCAGACGCCGATGGTGCCCACTCCGGCCGCGGCCAGGTAGAGCAGCACCGGCGAGCCGAGCCCCCCGGCGCCGACGACCAGCACGCGCGCAGCCGACAGGCGTCGCTGACCCGGCTCGCCGACGTCCGGCACGAGCAGGTGGCGGGCGTAGCGCTGCACCTGCTCGCGCGTCAGCGGGGGGCCGGGATCGACCAGCGGCGGGAACGGGCTCACGGGAACGGCCAGGCGTTGGGCGTGCAGGGGGCGACCTGCTTGGTCTGCTGCTGCATGACCGGCGCCGGCTGCCCGGCGCCCGGGCACGGCGCGTGACCGTGCCCCAGCACGTGCCCGACCTCGTGGTTCACCACGTACTGACGGTAGACGCCGAGGTCGGGGAACTCCTCGGTGCCCAGCCGCCACCGGTGGTTGGTGAGGATCGCGCGGTCGCCGACGCTGCACGACAGCGTCCCGCGGGTCACGAGCGGCCGGCACAGCTTCTCGGCGGTCGCAGGGCTCGTGAGCACCACCTCGACGTCGGCGTCGCCGTCGGTGCGCGCGAACGTCCGCGTGCCGCCGTGGCCCCACGAGCGCGGGTCGTTGAGCGTCGCCATGACCGCGTCGGCGAACAGCGCGGGCGCGAGCCCAGCCCCCCGCTCGGCCACCACGCGCACCTGCACCACCTTCCCCGCACCGGGCGCCGGCACCGAGCCCGGCACGACGTCGAGCGTGCCCGAGCCGGCCTGCACCACCGGCCCGGACGTCGGCCGGGCAGCGGCCGCGGACGTCGGCGTCGCCGTCGGCCTGGCCGGCGCCGCGCTGCGCTCGGGCGCGGCCTGCGCCGGCTCACCGCCGACCAGGCGCGCCACCCCCGTCACGGCGCCGACGGCGAGCACCGCGCACAACCCCAGCGCGACGCGCTGGCGGCGGCGGATAGTCGCGGTGTCGTAACGCGGGCGGCGGGGCGGCTGGCTCATCGCGGCCAGCGTGCTACCGCGCGGGCCCGCGCCCATGGAGGCTCGGCCGTCGCGCACAGCGGCCGCCCACCGACCCGTGACACGGGAGACCCCGCCGGGCCAGGATGGGGCCATGCGTGAGCCCGTTCAGATCGTCTTCGACGCGCTCAACCCCGAGGCGCTGGGGCGGTTCTGGGCCGCAGCGCTGGCCGACCGCGGCTACGAGGTGCCGAAGCCGCCGGGCGGACACCCCGACTGGCCGTCGTTCCTGCAGTCGCAGGGGGTCCCCCCCGAGCAATGGGGCTCCGCCTCCGCGCTGGAGAGCCCGGACGGCGGCCAGCCCCGGATCTTCTTCCAGCGCGTCAGCGAACCCAAGACCACGAAGAACCGCGTGCACGTCGACCTGCACGCCGGCGGTGGCGCCGCCGTCCCGATGGACGAGCAGCGCCGCCGCGTCGCCGCGGAGGTCGAGCGCCTGGAGACGCTGGGGGCGACCCGCGTCGACGAGCACACCGCGATGGGCGTGCACTGGGTGACGCTGCTCGACCCCGAGGGCAACGAGTTCTGCGCCTAGGCCGCCGACGTCCTGGGCAGTCCAGCGGCGGCCCCTCAGCACCTACTATCAGGACGCCGGGGTCCCGGCCCGGGTGGGCGACCGCCCCGCAGCCGGTGAGGAGGCGCGCGTGACCGCACCGACCACGCGCGCCCGAAGCCCGCGGCTGCCGCGCAACGCCCGCCGCGCCCAGCTGCTCGGCGCCGCGCAGGAGGTCTTCGTGCGGTCGGGCTACCACGGCGCCGGGATGGACGAGATCGCCGACACCGCAGGGGTCTCCAAACCCGTTCTGTACCAACACTTCCCGAGCAAGCTCGAGCTCTATCTCGCGCTGCTCGACCAGCACACCGGCTCGCTCGTCGACGCCGTGCGCGGTGCCCTCGCGTCGACCCACGACAACAAGCAGCGCGTCGCGGCGAGCGTCGCGGCGTACTTCGAGTTCGTCGACCGCGACGGCGAGCCGTTCCGGCTGGTCTTCGAGTCCGACCTGACCAACGAGGCCGCGGTGCGCGCCCGCGTCGACGAGGTGACCGAGCGGTGCGCCGAAGCCATCGCCGAGGTCATCGCTGAAGACACCGACCTGCCGTGGGAGCAAGCCAAGCTGCTCGGCGTCGCCCTCACCGGCATGGCGCAGGTCAGCGCCCGCTACTGGCTCACCACCCAGGGCTCCATCCCCCGCGAGGCGGCCAGCACGCTCATCGGCCAGCTGTCGTGGCGCGGGCTCGGCGGCTTCCCCAAGATCGACCGCCACCCGGCCGCAGGCGGCGCCGCCCCGGGGGGCACAGCACCGGAACACGCCGGCGACGGCCGCGGTTAGCCTGGGCACTCCCGGGGACGCGCTGCGTCCCCACCCTGAACCGGCTGGAGGCCATCGCTGTGGAGGTCAAGATCGGCGTGCAGAACGTCGCCCGCGAGATCGTGCTCGACTCGTCGCAGGACGCGGACGAGGTCGCGGCGCTCGTCGACGCCGCCGTGGCGGCCGGCGGCACCCTGCGGCTGACCGACTCGAGCGGCCGCGTCGTCGTCGTCCCGACCACCGTCCTCGGGTACGTCGAGGCCGGCGGCAACGTCGAGCGGCGGGTGGGTTTCGGCGCCTCCTGAGCACACGCTCTCGCGACTGGTCGCAGCGAGCTGGCGCGTCTGGTGTGCAATCGAGCACCCCTCGTGCAACGCTTCTGGACGGCCGGGCACCTCCGGCCCCCTTCGCGCCACCGTGCGGACGGGTCTGAGGCCCGCGCGAGCGGGTCTGTCTGGGAGGTACTCCATGACCATCGGCGGCATCGTCACTGCCATCATCATCGGCGCCATCATCGGCGCCCTGGGGCGCCTCGTCCTGCCGGGCAAGCAGAACATCGGCATCCTGCTCACGGTCGTGGTCGGCATCATCGCCGCCCTGATCGGCACGGCGATCGCCGGTAGCCTCAGCGACACGAACGGGCTCGACTGGATCGAGATCCTGCTGCAGGTCGTCCTCGCCGTCATCGGCGTGGCGATCGTCTCGGGCATCAAGGGCGGCAGCCGCAACTCCGTCCGATAGCGGCGGGACGAAGGGCCGCACCCCCACGGGTGCGGCCCTTCGTCGTACCCCGGTGCGGGCGCCGGTCAGGCGGACAGGCCGAGCCGCCCCATCCGCCGGGTGTGCTCGTCGGTGAGCCGGGCGAGCACCCGGCCGATGTCGGCGAGGTCGGGGCCGCCGATGGCGCTGGAGCCACCGATCAGCAGCGAGGCGAGGGCGTCGCGCTGGGCCGCCACCCGCTGGGCCTGCGACAGCGCCTCACCCACCAGCCGCCGACCCCACAGCGCGAGGCGGCCCGCGACGGCCGGGTCGCTCGCGATGGCGCTGCGCACGGCGTGGACGGCGAACTCGGCGCCACCCATGTCCTGCAGCACCTCGGTGACCAGCTCGCGCGTGCTCGGGTCGAGGTAGGCCGACACCTCGCGGTAGAAGTCCGTCGCGATGCCGTCGCCGACGTATGCCTTGACCAGCCCCTCGAGCCAGGTGGAGGGGCGGGTGCGGTCGTGGAAGGCGTCGAGCGCCTCGACGAACGGCTGCATCGCGGTGTGGACGTCGGCCCCAATCCCCCGCAGCCAGTGCTCGAGCATCTCGTAGTGGTGCAGCTCGGCGGCCGCCTGCCGCGCGAGCTGGGCCTTGTCGGACAGCGTGGGTGCGAGCTCGGCGTCGGCAGCGAGCCGGCTGAACGCCGTCAGCTCGCCGTACGCCATGGCACCGAGCAGGTCGACGACCGCGTCGCGGTGGGCCGGGTCGGCCAGGGGCCCCGACTGCGGGCTGGGGCGCCAGTCGCCGGACGGGTCGCTCGGGAGGTCGGACCACGTCGTCATGTCGGTGAGCGTAGCCGCGCCCGGTAGCATGGATGCCGCAACGGATGCCCGGTCGGATCACGCCCTTCACACGAACCCGATCGGCTCCCCTGAAGCGGAGCGGCCCGCCCAGCCCGGGCGTGCGGCCCCCGCCCGACCCGAAGGTGTTCTGTGACCCCTCATGACTTCGCCGAAGCACTGACCGACGACCTCGACGCCCCTGATGACGTCGTCGCCCACGACGCCCTGCCCGACGCCAGCGACCAGCTCGCCGACGTCGTCGAGGCCGTGGTCGAGGTCGCCATCGACCCCGCCGCCGACCTCGCTGCCGACGGTGTGCCCACCCGCACGTTCGCCGACTTCGCCGTCCGCCCCGACATCGTGGACTCGCTGGCGGCCGTCGGCATCGTCGCGCCGTTCCCGATCCAGGCGATGACCCTGCCGGTGGCCCTCGACGGCCACGACATCATCGGGCAGGCCAAGACCGGCACCGGCAAGACCCTCGGCTTCGGCATCCCGATGCTGCAGCGCGTCGTCTCTCCCGCCGAGGCGGGCTTCGCCTCGCTGGCCGCGCCCGGCAAGCCGCAGGCGCTGGCCGTCGTCCCCACCCGCGAGCTCGCCGTCCAGGTGGCCGGCGACCTGTCGACCGCCGGCCGGCAGAGCAGCGTGCGCGTGCTCACCGTCTACGGCGGCCGCGCCTACGAGCCGCAGGTCGAGGCGCTGCGCTCCGGCGTCGAGGTCGTCGTCGGCACCCCCGGCCGCCTCCTCGACCTCGCCCAGCAGGGCCACCTCGACCTGTCGCAGGTACGCACCCTCGTGCTCGACGAGGCCGACGAGATGCTCGACCTCGGCTTCCTGCCGGACGTCGAGCGGCTGCTCGCGCTCACGCCCGACCGTCGCCAGATGATGATGTTCTCGGCGACCATGCCCGGCGCGGTCGTCTCGCTCGCCCGCCGCTTCATGACCCAGCCCACGCACATCCGCGCGATCGACCCGGCCGACGACGGCGTCACGCTCAAAGCGATCACGCAGTTCGTCTACCGCGCCCACGCGATGGACAAGGTCGAGATGGTCGCGCGCATCCTGCAGGCCCGCGAGCGCGGCCTGAGCATGATCTTCGCGCGCACCAAGCGCACCGTGGCCAAGGTCGCCGACGACCTCGCCGAGCGCGGCTTCGCCGTGGGCGCCATCCACGGCGACCTCGGCCAGGGCGCCCGCGAGCAGGCCCTGCGCGCGTTCCGCAACGGCAAGGTCGACGTGCTGGTCGCCACCGACGTCGCGGCCCGCGGCATCGACGTCGAGGGCATCACGCACGTCATCAACTACCAGTGCACCGAGGACGAGAAGACCTACCTGCACCGCATCGGCCGCACCGGCCGCGCGGGCCGCAAGGGCGTGGCGGTCACCTTGGTCGACTGGGACGACATGCCCCGCTGGGGCCTGATCAACAAGGCCCTCGGCCTGGAGATCCCCGAGCCGGTCGAGACCTACTCCAGCTCGCCCCACCTGTTCGCCGAGCTCGACATCCCCGAGGGCACCAAGGGCCGCCTCCCCCGCGCCCAGCGCACCCGCGAGGGCCTGTGCGCCGAGCGGGTCGAGGACCTCGGCGAGACCGGCAAGCGCGGCGGCGCTCCCCGCAGCGGCGGACGCGACGGCGGGGGGCGTGACGGCGGCGGCCGTGACGGCGGCGCTGCCCGCGGCGGCGGGCGTGACGGTGCCCGCCGAGAGCCCGCCACCCACGGGCCCGTGACCGGCGACGCCCCCCGCAGCGGCGAGGGCTCCGCC
>CAXTEJ010000084.1:0-10475 GCA_964243295.1 uncultured Actinomycetales bacterium
GCTACCTCACCGCACACGCCGCCACGACCCCTTGACACACATAGAAGCGTCACGGGGGGTGGGGGGGTGAACATGACGGTGCCGCACCTCCCCACTGGTGGGCGGGAGGTGCGGCACCGGTGCCGGGCCCGGTCGGGGCCCGGCGTCATGAGGTGAGGCTCAGGCCATGGTCGCGACGTCGATGACGAAGCGGTAGCGGACGTCGCTCGCGACGACGCGCTCGTAGGCCTCGTTGATCTGGTCGGCGGAGATGACCTCGATGTCCGCGCCCAGGTTGTGCTCGGCGCAGAAGTCGAGCATCTGCTGGGTCTCGGCGATGCCACCGATCGCTGAGCCGGCGAAGCTGCGGCGGTTGCTGATCAGCGAGAACGCGGCGACCGACAACGGCTTCTCGGGGGCGCCGACGTTGACCAGGCTGCCGTTGACGGCGAGCAGGCCCAGGTAGGCGTCGATGTCGAGGCTCGCCGACACCGTGTTGACGATCAGGTCGAACGAGCCCGCGAGCGTCTCGAAGGTCTCCGGGTCGCTCGTCGCGTAGAAGTGGTCACCGCCGAGGCGCAGACCGTCCTCCTGCTTCTTCAGCGACTGGCTGAGCACGGTGACCTCGGCGCCCATGGCGTGGGCGAGCTTGACGCCCATGTGGCCGAGGCCCCCGAGACCCACGATGGCGACCTTCTTGCCGGGGCCGGCGTTCCAGTGGTTCAGCGGCGAGAACAGCGTGACGCCGGCGCACAGCAGCGGGGCCGCGACGTCCAGGCCGATGCCCTCGGGGATGCCGAGCACGAAGTCCTGCTCGACGACGATCTGCTGGGAGTAGCCGCCGTCGGTGGGCTTGCCGTCGATCATGCCGCCGTAGGTGCCGACGCTGCCGTTGAGGCAGTACTGCTCCTCGCCGGCCTTGCAGTTCACGCACTCGCGGCACGAGTCGACCATGCAGCCGACGCCGACGCGGTCGCCGACCTGGTACTTGGTGACCTCGGGGCCGACGGCGCTGACGATGCCGGCGATCTCGTGGCCGGGCACCAGCGGGTAGTTCGTGCCGGCCCACTCGCTGCGGGCGGTGTGGATGTCGGAGTGGCAGATGCCGGCGAACGTGATGTCGATCAGCACGTCGGTGGCAGCGAGGTCACGACGCTCGATCGTGGTCTTCTCGAAGGCGCTGTCAGCGGAGGCGACGGCGTAGGCGTTCACGGTGGTGGTCACGTGGTGGTACTCCCTGGAGTCGGACGACGGTGGGCGGCCCTGCGCCGAGCGCGGGCACCGCACGACGGGGGCACAGCTGCGCTCACCCGTCCTTCGTGCCAAGTCGCCGACGGCCGCGGACATTCCGGGTGGGCCGGGTCAGCTCTGCGCGGGCTCCAGCACGACGTCCGCCACGGCCACCGCGTCACCGGCCCGGACGTCGAGGCGCTCGATCCGCCCGGCCGCCCGCAGGTCGGCGTCAGCGGCAGCCAGCCGGTCCAGCTCGGACGCCGGAGCGACCAGCACGACGCTGGTGACCACGGTGCGCTGCGAGGCCTTGGCCTGTGACTTCGCGCCGCGGACGACGGCCAGCGCCGTCGCGACGCTCGGCAGCAGCGCGGGGTCGCCGGTCGGCGCCGTGCGCAGCTCGTCGGACGTCGGCCAGGCGGCACGGTGCACCGACCCCTCGCGCCACCACGACCAGACCTCCTCGGTCACGTAGGGCAGCACCGGCGCCAGCAGCCGCAGCTGCACCGACAGCGCGATCGCCAGCGCGGACGCCGCGCTCGCCGCGGCCGCCTCGCCCTGTGCGCCGTAGGCGCGCTCCTTGACCAGCTCGAGGTAGTCGTCGCAGAACGTCCAGAAGAACCGCTCGCTCACCTCGAGGGCGCGGGTGTAGTCGTAGCCGTCGAACGCGGCGGTGGCCTCGTCGACGACCACCGCGAGCGCAGCGAGCATCGAGCGGTCGAGCGGCTCGGTGACGGCGGCCAGGTCGGGGTCGGGCGTGCCGAAGCCGAGGACGAACTTGCTGGCGTTGAGCACCTTGATCGCGAGGCGCCGCCCGACCTTCATCTGGCTCTCGTCGAACGGCGAGTCGGCGCCCGGGCGCGCCATCGCGGCCCGCCAGCGCACGGCGTCCGAGCCGAAGGTGTCGAGGATGGCGTCGGGCACGACCGCGTTGCCCTTGGACTTGGCCATCTTCTTGCGGTCGGGGTCGACGACGAAGCCGGAGATCATCGTGTGCGACCAGGGCGCGACGCCGTGCTCGAGGTGGGAGCGGACGACGCGGGAGAACAGCCAGGTGCGGATGATCTCGTGGGCGTGGGTGCACAGGTCCATCGGGAACACGCGCGCGAACAGGTCGTCGTCTCGCTGCCAGCCGCCGACGATCTGCGGGGTCAGCGACGACGTGGCCCAGGTGTCCATCACGTCGGGGTCGCCGACGAAGCCGCCCGGGACGCCGCGCTGCCACTCGTCGTAACCGGCGGGCGGCTGCGAGGCCGGGTCGACCGGCAGCTCGTCGTCGCGCGCGACGATCGGGTCGTCGTGCTGCGGCTCACCGGACGCGTCGAGGCGGTACCACAGCGGGAACGCGACGCCGAAGAAGCGCTGCCGCGAGACGAGCCAGTCGCCGTTGAGGCCGTCGATCCAGTTGGTGAACCGCGTCTGCATGTACGGCGGCGCCCAGCTGATCTGGTCGCCGCGCTCGACGAGGGCGGCCCGCAGGTCGACGTCGCGGCCGCCGTTGCGGATGTACCACTGCCGCGACGAGACGATCTCGAGCGGCTTGTCGCCCTTCTCGTAGAAGTTCGCCATGCGCTGCGTCGGGGTCGGCTCGCCGGCGAGGTCTCCGCTGTCGCGCAGGGCCGTCACGACGACCTCGCGGGCCGAGAACGTCGTCTTGCCGGCGAGCGCCTCGTAGACCTCGCGGCCGCCGTCCGCCGTGATCCACTCGGGCACCTCGCGCAGCAGCCGGCCGTCGCGGCCGATGACCGTGCGGTTGGGCAGCTGCAGCTCACGCCACCACTGCACGTCGGTCAGGTCACCGAAGGTGCAGCACATCGCGATGCCGGCGCCCTTGTCGGGCTCGGCGGCCGGGTGGGCCAGCACCGGGATCTCGACGTCGAACAGCGGCGAGCGCACGGTGGTGCCGAACAGCGCCTGATAGCGCTCGTCGTCCGGGTGGGCGACCAGCGCGACCGCGGCGGGGATGAGCTCGGGCCGGGTGGTCTCGACGAACACCGGCCCGTCGGCGCCGTGGTAGGCGATGCGGTGGTAAGCGCCCGGGTAGTCGCGGGCCTCGAGCTCGGCCTGGGCGACGGCGGTCTGGAAGGTGACGTCCCACAGGGTCGGGGCGTCCTGGCTGTACGCCTCACCGCGGGCGAGGTTGCGCAGGAACGCGCGCTGGGAGGTCGCACGGGCGACGTCGCCGATCGTCGTGTAGGTCTGCTGCCAGTCGACCGACAGGCCGAGCTTGCGCCACAGCGCCTCGAAGGCCTTCTCGTCCTCGACCACGAGCTCGTTGCACAGCTCGATGAAGTTGCGGCGGCTGATGGCCACCTGCCGCTTGGGGTCGGGCTTGTCCGTCGGGGTGAACGACGGGTCGTAGGGCATCGACGGGTCGCACCGGACGCCGAAGTGGTTCTGCACCCGGCGCTCGGTCGGCAGCCCGTTGTCGTCCCACCCCATGGGGTAGAACACCTCCATGCCGCGCATCCGCTGGTAGCGCGCGATGCAGTCGGCGTGGGTGTAGGAGAAGACGTGGCCGACGTGCAGGCTGCCCGACACCGTCGGCGGCGGGGTGTCGATCGAGTAGACCTGCTCGCGCGTGGCCGTGCGGTCGAACGCGTAGGTGCCCTGCTCGCGCCACACCGCGCCCCACTTGACCTCCAGGCCCTCGAGTGAGGGCTTGTCGGGGACCGTGCTGGGGGAGGTGGTGGTCTGGCTCGTCGACATGGCCCGATCCTCCCAGACCCGGTGGCGGCGTCGCGCCCGAGAACGGCCGTGCGAGCGCCGCGGCGTCCGGCGTACGATGGACGGCAGGCGTCGACCCGGCCATCACCGGCGAGCCTCCGGAAGAACCGGGCCGCGAGGCCCGCAGTAGAACCGGGCGGACCGGCCCGCGCAGCAGCCGGTGAACGAGCGGTCCGCTGCTGCTGGGGCGGGCAAGCGAGGTGGTACCGCGGTGCCGCCCGGGTCGACCGGGTGACGTCGTCCTCGTGGCTGGGTGTTCGCCGGACCGCCACGAGGAGTGCGCATGACCTACCCGAAGCACGACGCCGCCGACGTCCCGAGCAGCCCGCGGTTCCCGGCGATCGAGGACCGCGTGCAGCGCTACTGGGCGCAGGACGGCACCTTCCAGGCGAGCATCGACCAGCGCGCCGCGGGCGAGGACGGCTCGAACGAGTTCGTCTTCTACGACGGCCCGCCGTTCGCCAACGGCCTGCCGCACTACGGCCACCTGCTCACCGGCTACGTCAAGGACGTCGTCCCGCGCTACCAGACCATGCGCGGGCGCCGGGTCGAGCGCCGCTTCGGCTGGGACTGCCACGGCCTGCCCGCCGAGGTCGAGGCCGAGAAGCAGCTGGGCATCACCCACAAGTCGGAGATCGACGCGCTCGGCGTGGCGGCCTTCAACGACGCCTGCCGCACCTCGGTGCTCGCCTACACCAAGGAGTGGGAGGAGTACGTCGGCCGCCAGGCCCGCTGGGTCGACTTCGAGAACGACTACAAGACCCTCGACACCGACTACATGGAGTCGGTCATGTGGGCCTTCAAGTCGTTGTGGGACAAGGGTTTGATCTACGAGGGTTTCCGCGTGCTGGCCTACTGCTGGCGCTGCGAGACCCCACTCAGCAACACCGAGACGCGCATGGACGACGTCTACCGCCAGCGGCAGGACCCCGCGGTCACCGTCGGGCTGAAGCTGGAGACCGGCGAGTACGCGCTGATCTGGACGACGACCCCGTGGACGCTGCCCAGCAACCTGGCCGCCGCGGTCAACCGTGACATCGACTACGTCGTCGTGACCGGCCCGGCGGAGGGCGCGTTCGCCGGGGAGAAGGTGCTGCTGGCCGCCGACCGGCTGGGCCACTACGAGCGCGAGCTCGGGCTCTCGGACGTCGCCGACGCCGAGGCGAAGGGGCGACTGGTCGAGCGGCTCACGGGCGCCGACCTGGTCGGCCGCCGCTACACCCCGCCGTTCGACTTCTTCGCCGGGCGCGCGAACGCCCACCAGGTGCTGCAGGCCGACTACGTCACCACCGACGAGGGCACCGGTGTGGTGCACATCGCCCCCGCCTTCGGCGAGGAGGACAAGGTCGTCACCGACGCCGCCGGCATCGAGGTCGTCGTGCCCGTGAACGGCCAGGGGCGCTTCACCGCGGAGGTGCCGACGTACGAGGGCCAGCACGTCTTCGACGCCAACAAGGTGATCGCGCGCGACCTGCGCGAGGCAGGCCTGCTGCTGCGGCTGGAGAGCTACGACCACCCCTACCCGCACTGCTGGCGCTGCGACAACGCGCTGATCTACCGCGCGGTGTCGAGCTGGTTCGTCAAGGTCACCGCGATCAAGGACCGCATGCTCGAGCTCAACGAGCAGATCAGCTGGACGCCCGACCACGTCAAGCACGGCTCGTTCGGCAAGTGGCTGGCGGGCGCCCGCGACTGGTCGATCAGCCGCAGCCGCTACTGGGGCAGCGCCGTGCCGGTCTGGCAGTCCGACGACCCAGCCTACCCGCGGGTCGACGTCTACGGTTCGCTCGACGAGCTCGAGCGCGACTTCGGCGTCCGCCCGACCGACCTGCACCGTCCTTACGTCGACGAGCTGACGCGCCCCAACCCGGACGACCCGACGGGCCGGTCGACCATGCGCCGGGTGCCCGAGGTGCTGGACTGCTGGTTCGAGTCCGGGTCGATGCCGTTCGCGCAGGTGCACTACCCGTTCGAGAGCAAGGACTGGTTCGAGCACCACTACCCGGGCGACTTCATCGTCGAGTACGTGCCGCAGACCCGCGGCTGGTTCTACACGATGCACGTGCTCGCGACGGCGCTGTTCGACCGTCCCGCGTTCCGGACCGCTGTGGTGCACGGCATCCTGCTCGGCGAGGACGGCCGGAAGATGAGCAAGAGCCTGCGCAACTACCCCGACGTGCGTGAGGTGTTCGACCGCGACGGCTCCGACGCGATGCGCTGGTTCCTCATGGCCTCGCCGGTGCTGCGCGGGGGGAACCTCGCGGTGACCGAGCGCGGCATCCGCGACGGCGTGCGCCAGGTGCTCATCCCGCTGTGGAACACCTGGTACTTCTTCTCGTTGTACGCCAACGCCCTCGACGGTGCTGACGGGACTGAGAAGTACTACCAGGCCCGCTGGTCTACGGCGTCGACCGACGTGCTCGACCGCTACCTGCTGGCCAAGCTGCACGACCTCGTGACGCGCACGCAGGCCCAGCTCGACGCGTACGACGTCGGCGCCGCCTGCGGGTCGGTGCGGGACTTCCTCGACGTGCTGACCAACTGGTACGTGCGCCGCTCGCGGGAGCGGTTCTGGGGCGAGGACGACACCGCGGCGTTCGACACTCTCTACACCGCGCTCGAGGTGCTGACGCGCGTGGCGGCGCCGCTGCTGCCGCTGACGACCGAGGAGGTCTGGCGCGGGCTGACCGGCGGGCGCAGCGTGCACCTGGCCGACTGGCCGGACGCCGCCGACCTGCCCGCCGACGACGCGCTCGTGGCGAGCATGGACCGCTCGCGCGAGGTCTGCTCGGCGGTGCTCGCGCTGCGCAAGGCCGAGGGCCTGCGCGTGCGGCTGCCGCTCGAGTCCCTGACCGTCGTCAGCGCCGAGGCCGGCGCGCTCGAGGGCTTCGCGTCGCTCGTCGCCGACGAGGTCAACGTCCGCGAGGTGCGGCTGGTCGACCTGGACGACGCCGCGAGCACCAGCTTCGGTGTCTCGCAGCGCCTCACGGTCAACGCGCGCGCGGCCGGGCCGCGGCTCGGCAAGGACGTGCAGACAGCGATCCGTGCCAGCAAGAGCGGTGACTGGTCGGTCGCCGACGACGGCACGGTGACCGCGGGCGGCTTCGCGCTCGTCGAGGGGGAGTTCACCCTCGACACGGTGGTCGCGGGCGGCGAGGCGGCGGGCAGCCGCGCGGTCGGTGTGCTGCCGCGCGACGGCTTCGTGGTGCTCGACACCGAGGTGACGCCCGAGCTCGAGGCCGTGGGGCTGGTGCGTGACGTCGTCCGGGTCGTCCAGCAGGCGCGACGCGACGCCGGCCTGCACGTCAGCGACCGGATCAGGCTCACCGTCGCGGCCGACGTCGCGGTGTGGGAGGCGCTCGTCGCCCACCAGGACCTGCTCATGACCGACACGCTCGCGACGCAGGCCGGCACGTCCGGCGACCTCGAGCACCTGCCGCTCGGCGAGGGCGTGACCGAGCAGGCGGTGGGCGACGGGCTGCGCGTGCGCGTGCGGGTGGAGAGGGTGGGGGCATGAGCGACGCGTACACCGGCGACCCCAGCGACCTGCCCGACGAGCTGCAGGCGCTGCTGCGCGACGAGCCCGACGCCGACGAGCTGACCGACGACCCGCTCGACGACGCGCTGCACGCGGAGGAGCGGGACGGCGACGAGCAGGAGACGGTCGACGACGAGGGCCTGTCGCTGGAGGACGTCCCCGTGAGCGGCGAGCTGGCGGCGCGGTTGCGGCAGGTCGAGCAGCGGGTGCTCGACCGGGCGCCGGAGAACGACGTCGACCCCTCGCTCGACGCCATCCGGTCGCTGGTCGAGCTGATGGGCGACCCGCAGCGGGCGTTCCCCGTCGTCCACGTCACCGGCACGAACGGCAAGACGTCGACGACGCGGATGATCGAGCGGCTGCTGCGCGAGCTCGGGTTGCGCACCGGCCGGTTCACCAGCCCCCACCTGGTCGACGTGCGTGAGCGCATCAGCCTCGACGGCGAGCCGATCGACCCGCTGCGGTTCGTCGCTGCCTGGGACGACGTGGCGCCGTACCTGGAGATCGTGGACCAGCGCTCGCGCGAGGCCGGCGAGCCGCTCATCAACTACTTCCAGGTGCTGACGGCGATGGCGTTCTCGGCCTTCGCCGACGCGCCGGTCGACGTGGCCGTCATCGAGGTGGGCCTCGGCGGCACCTGGGACTCCACCAACGTCGCCGACGGGCAGGTCGCCGTCATCACCCCGATCGGCATCGACCACGAGCGGCTGCTGGGCTCGACCGTCGAGGCCATCGCGGGGGAGAAGGCCGGCATCATCAAACCGGGCGCGGTCGCGGTGCTGGCCGAGCAGCTCGACGAGGCGAACGAGGTGCTGGCCGAGCGGATCATGGCCGTCGAGGCGCGGCCGGTGGTCGCCGGGCGGCAGTTCGGCGTGGTGCAGCGCGACGTCGCGGTGGGTGGCCAGCTGGTCACCATCCGGGGGCTCGGCGGCGACTACCCCGAGCTGTTCCTGCCGCTGCACGGCGCCCACCAGGCCCACAACCTCGCGGTCGCGGTCGCGGCGGTCGAGTCGTTCTTCGGCGGCGGAGAGGCGCCGCTCGACCTCGAGGTCGTGCGGTCGGCCGTCGCCGACATGAGCTCGCCGGGCCGGCTGGAGGTCGTGCGCACCAGCCCGACCGTCGTGGTGGACGCCGCGCACAACCCGGCCGGTGCGGCCGTCCTCGGCGACGCGCTGGCGGAGGCGTTCTCGTTCCGCCGGCTGATCGGGGTCGTCGGTGTGCTGCGCGACAAGGACGCGGTGGGCATCCTCGAGGTGCTCGAGCCGATCCTGGACGAGGTGGTGATCACCGCGTCGACGTCGGTGCGGGCCACCGACCCCGACGACCTCGCCGAGGTGGCGCGCGACGTCTTCGGCGACGAGCGGGTGCACGTCGCCCGCCGGCTGCCGGACGCCGTCGAGTTGGCGGTGCAGCTGGCCGAGGACGACGGCGAGATGGGCGCCGGCGTGCTGGTCACCGGGTCGGTCACCCTCGCGGCCGAGGTGCGCACGCTCGCTGGGGCGGCGCGGTGAGCGCGCAGGTCGAGGAGCCACGCACGCGCTCGCGGTCCTACCGCCGGCTGCTCGCGATGCTCGTGCTCATCAGCGAGTCGCTCGTCATCGGGTTCGCGACGCTGGTGGCCAAGGATCTGTCGGACGTGCCCGACAGCCGCGTCTACCTCGCCGGCGGCGTGGTGGCGCTGCTGTGCGTGCTCGCCGCGGGGCTGCTGCGCTCGCGCGTCGGCTTCCTGCTCGGGTGGCTGGTGCAGCTGCTGCTGATCGCGAGCGCGGCGTGGGTGCCGATCATGCTGGTGATCGGCCTGGGCTTCGCGATCCTGTGGGTCGTCGTCCTGGTGCAGGGCAGCCGCGCCGACGCGCTGACCGTGCGCCGTGAGCGCGAGGCGCGCGCCGCCGCCCGTGCCGCCCGGGCGGGCGAGGCCCGCGGTGACCTGCCCGCCGGTGGCTAGGGTGGCGCTGCCCGGCCCGGTGCCGGCGTCCCGCATCGACCTCAGTCCCTGACGACCGGAAGGCACCTCCCGTGACCGAACGCAGCCTCGTCCTCGTCAAGCCCGACGGCGTCCGCCGCGGCCTGACCGGTGAGATCGTGCGCCGCATCGAGGCCAAGGGCTACACCCTCGTCGCCCTCGAGCTGCGCACCGTCGGCCGCGAGGTCCTCGCCGAGCACTACGCCGAGCACGAGGGCAAGCCCTTCTACGAGCCGCTCGTCGAGTTCATGTCGTCCGGGCCGGTCGCGGCGGTCGTGATCGAGGGCGAGCGCTGCATCGAGGGCTTCCGCTCGCTGGCCGGGACCACCGACCCCACGACGGCGGCCCCCGGCACGATCCGCGGCGACCTGGGCCGCGACTGGGGCCTGAAGGTGCAGCAGAACCTCGTCCACGGCTCCGACTCGGCCGAGTCTGCCGCCCGCGAGATCGGCATCTGGTTCCCCCAGCTGGCCTGAGTCCCCGGCCGACGCACCGCAGCACCGGCTACGCCGGGTTGGCGTAGACCACCACGTTGTCGCGGTAGTGGCCGGTCGAGCGGTCGAACGACCCGGCGCAGGTGATCAGCCGCAGCACCGGCCCAGGCGCCGGGCCGTAGACCTGCGCGGTCGGGAAGGCGTCCTTGGCGTACTGCTCGACGCGCGTCACCCGGAACCGCACGACGTCGCCGTCACGCTGTTGCACGGTCACCAGGTCGCCGGGCGCGAGCTCGTGCAGGCGGTAGAAGACCGCCGGCCCGCGACGGGAGTCCACGTGCCCGGCGATGACCGCGGGGCCGCGCTCGCCCGGGGCCGGGCCCGGCGCGAACCAGCCCGCCTTCGCGAAGTCCGAGGGCACCTGCATGGTGCCGTCGGCCGCGGTGCCGAGACGCACGAGCGGGGACGACGCCCCGATCGCCGGGATCTGCACCGACACCGGCAGGTCGCCCGCCGCCACCACGCGCGGCGCCGGCGGCAGCGGGCCGGTCTGCGCCGGCTCCGGCGTCGGCCGGCTGGCTGGGGGGGTGGGTGTGGGGGTGGG
>CAXTEJ010000085.1:0-10339 GCA_964243295.1 uncultured Actinomycetales bacterium
ACGCCGCCGACGCGGCCGGCGCCGACGCGGTGCTGCTCGGGCACACGCGCGAGGACCAGGCCGAGAGCGTGCTGCTCGCCCTGGCCCGCGGCTCGGGCACCCGATCGCTCAGCGGCATGGCCGGCGTCCGAGGTCGGCTGGTGCGCCCGCTGCTCGACGTGCCCCGCGCGGTCACCCACCAGGCCTGCGAGCAGCTGGGGCTGCAGCCCTGGCACGACCCCCACAACGACGACGTCCGCCACACCCGGGTGCGCGCCCGCGCGCTGCTGCCCCACCTCGAGCGCGAGCTCGGCCCCGGGGTCGTGGCGGGCCTCGCGCGCACGGCCGCCCTCGCCCGCGACGACGCCGACGCCCTCGACGCGCTCGCGGCCGAGGCGCTCGCCGCGGCGCGGGTCGGCTCAGCCCACGAGCTCGACGGGCCGGTCGAGCTGGACGTCGTCGCGCTCGCGGGACTGCAGCGCGCCGTCCGGCGACGCGTGCTCGGGCTGGCCGCGACGGCTGCGGCGACTGCCCTGCCGCAGCCGCCGGCGCTGACCAGCACCCACCTCGCCGGGCTCGACGCGCTCGTCACGCGGTGGCACGGGCAGGGGCCGGTGTCGCTCCCGGGCGGGCTGCAGGGGCGCCGTGACGGCCGCAGTGTGGTGCTCGGCAGCTGTGGCAGGCTGCTCCCCGTGGACGCAACCGACATGGGCGACGACCTCGATGCCGTGCTCGTCAGCGAGCAGCAGATCCGCGACCGGCTCGTCGAGCTGGCCGCCGAGATCGACGCCGCGTACGCCGGTCGCGACCTGCTGCTGGTGGGCGTGCTGAAGGGCGCGGTCATGGTGATGGCCGACCTGGCGCGGGCGCTGAGCTCGAAGGTCGAGATGGACTGGATGGCGGTGTCGTCGTACGGCTCGGGCACCAAGTCCTCGGGCGTCGTGCGGATCCTCAAGGACCTCGACGTCGACGTGACCGGCCGTGACGTGCTGGTCGTCGAGGACATCGTCGACTCCGGCCTCACCCTGTCGTGGCTGCTCGCCAACCTGACCTCCCGCGGCGCCGCCTCGGTCGAGGTGTGCACGATGCTGCGCAAGCCGGAGGCGGCCAAGGTCGAGGTCGACGTCCGCTACGTGGGGTTCGACATCCCGACGCAGTTCGTCGTCGGCTACGGCCTCGACTACGACCAGCGCTACCGCAACCTGCCGTTCGTCGGCACGCTCGCGCCGCACGTCTACGCGTGAGCGGCTCCGACCGCCGTTCGCTGTCGGCGTAGCGCCTGACCGGCGGCCCCGGAACACCTGTCCGGGTCGGCCCGTTGGCCCCGGAAGACGCATTCCGCACGACCAGGCCGCTCCACCGTGCCGGTGTACCGTCGTCGTACCACCCTTGACATCCAGCGATGGCGTTCGATCGAGCAGGAGGATGGGGCTTGCGCCCTGACACCATGAACTTCAGGCGACTCCTGCGCGGGCCCATCATCTGGGTCGTCCTCATCGTCCTGGGCGTGCTCCTCGTCCTGCAGATCGGCCAGCTCGGCAAGAGCTACCAGCGCATCGACACCTCGGCCGCCCTGCAGCTGATCGCCGACGGCAAGGTCGACACGGTCAAGCTCGTCGACGGCGACCAGCGCATCGACCTCGAGCTCAAGGGCGGGCAGAGCTACACCGGCGACGGCGTCCGTGACGCCACCCGCGTGCAGGCCTTCTACGTCGACCCGCTGGGGCCGACCGTGGCGACCGCGGTGGTCGAAGCCAAGCGCGACGGCACCATCGAGACCTATGACAACGACGTGCCCAAGCAGAGCCTGCTCGGCAGCCTGCTGCTGTCGTTCCTGCCGATCCTCGTGCTGCTCGGTGCCGTGTGGTTCTTCATGAGCCAGGCCCAGGGCGGCGGCAACCGCGTGATGAGCTTCGGCAAGTCGCGCGCCAAGCTCGTCAGCAAGGAGGCCCCCAAGGTCACCTTCGCCGACGTCGCCGGCGCGCAGGAGGCCGTCGAGGAGCTGCAGGAGATCAAGGAGTTCCTCGCCGAGCCCGCCAAGTTCCAGGCGGTCGGCGCCAAGATCCCCAAGGGCGTGCTGCTCTACGGCCAGCCCGGCACGGGCAAGACGCTGCTGGCCCGCGCCGTCGCCGGCGAGGCCGGCGTCCCCTTCTTCACGATCTCCGGCTCGGACTTCGTCGAGATGTTCGTCGGTGTCGGCGCGAGCCGCGTCCGCGACCTGTTCGAGCAGGCCAAGGCCAACGCGCCGGCCATCATCTTCGTCGACGAGATCGACGCCGTCGGCCGCCACCGCGGCGCCGGCATGGGCGGCGGTCACGACGAGCGCGAGCAGACGCTCAACCAGCTGCTGGTCGAGATGGACGGCTTCGACGTCAAGACCAACGTCATCCTGATCGCCGCGACCAACCGACCCGACATCCTCGACCCGGCCCTGCTGCGCCCGGGGCGCTTCGACCGCCAGATCTCGGTCGACGCGCCCGACAAGGCCGGCCGCCAGCACATCCTGCGGGTGCACGCCAAGGGCAAGCCGATGGCTCCGGACGTCGACCTCGAGGCCGTCGCGCGCCGGACGCCGGGCTTCACCGGTGCCGACCTCGCGAACGTGCTCAACGAGGCCGCGCTGCTGACGGCCCGCACCAACGCCAAGTTCATCGACGACGCCGCGATCGACGAGGCTGTCGACCGCGTGGTCGCCGGGCCGCAGAAGCGCACCCGCATGATGAACCAGCGCGAGAAGAAGATCACCGCCTACCACGAGGGTGGCCACGCCCTGGTCGCCGCGGCTCTGCGGAACACCGACCCGGTCGCGAAGATCACGATCCTGCCGCGCGGTCGCGCCCTCGGCTACACGATGGTGCTGCCGGTCGACGACAAGTACTCGACCACCCGCAACGAGCTGCTCGACCAGCTCGCCTACGCCCTCGGCGGTCGCGTCGCGGAGGAGCTCGTCTTCCACGACCCGACGACGGGCGCCTCGAACGACATCGAGAAGGCCACCGCTCTGGCCCGCCGCATGGTGACGCAGTTCGGCATGAGCGAGCGGGTCGGCGCCATCAAGCTCGGCGCCGAGAGCGGCGAGGTCTTCATGGGCCGCGACATGGGCCACGGGCGCGACTACTCCGAGGAGGTCGCCGGTGTGGTCGACGAGGAGGTGCGCCGGCTGATCGAGGCCGCGCACGACGAGGCCTGGCACGTGCTGGTCGAGAACCGCGACGTGCTCGACAACCTCGTGCTCAAGCTGTTCGAGAAGGAGACGCTGGGCGGCCCCGAGCTGCTCGAGATCTTCGCCTCGGTGCGCAAGGCCCCTGAGCGCCCGGTGTGGCTGTCGAGCGAGCGACGCCCGATCAGCATGCAGCCGCCGGTGCTCACGCCGGCCGAGGCCAAGGCCGCCCAGAACGGGCACGTGCTCCCCGAGCCCGAGCGTCCCCCGGTCGCCATCGTGGCCGTCCCCGAGGACGGCCCCGTCAACACCAGCGGTCACTGAGGCCGGGCGCGCGGGTCACCCGATGCCCGTCGACCAGCCTCGCGTCGAGGCGGCGGTCCGCGAGCTGCTGATCGCGATCGGGGAGGACCCCGACCGCGACGGGCTTCGCGAGACACCCGCTCGCGTCGCGCGCTCCTACACCGAGGTCTTCGCCGGTCTCGACCAGGACGCCGGCTCGGCGCTCGCCACGAGCTTCGACCTCGGCCACGACGAGCTGGTGCTCGTGCGCGACATCGAGGTGTTCTCCACCTGCGAGCACCACCTGGTGCCCTTCCACGGCGTCGCCCACGTCGGGTACATCCCGGCGTCCGACGGGCGCGTGACGGGGCTGTCCAAGCTGGCCCGGCTGGTCGACGTCTTCGCCCGCCGGCCGCAGGTGCAGGAGCGGATGACCACCCAGATCGCCGACTCGCTCGTCGAGCACCTGCAGCCGCGGGGGGTCATCGTCGTGGTCGAGGCCGAGCACCTGTGCATGGCGATGCGGGGTGTCCGCCGGCCGGGCGCCCGCACCGTCACCTCCGCCGTCCGAGGCCTGCTGAAGGCACCCGCGACGCGCGCCGAGGCCATGAGCCTGATCACGGCTCGGCGCTGAGGTGGCGATGCTGCCCGGACTGCCGGCCCCCGGACGGTGCCTCGTCATGGGGGTCGTCAACGTCACGCCCGACTCCTTCAGCGACGGCGGGCGCTGGCTCGACCCCGCTGCCGCCGTCGCCCACGGCGTCGCGCTCGTCGAGCAGGGAGCCGACCTGGTCGACGTCGGCGGCGAGTCGACCCGCCCGGGCGCCCAGCGGCCGTCCGCCGAGGAGGAGCTGCGCCGGGTGCTGCCGGTCGTCCGGGGGCTGGTCGCCGCCGGCGCGGTCGTCAGCGTCGACACCATGCGGGCGGAGGTGGCGCAGCGGTGCGTGGGTGAGGGCGCGGCGCTGGTCAACGACGTCAGCGGCGGGCTCGCCGACCCCGCCATGGCCGACGCCGTCGCCCGCAGCGGCGTCCCTTACGTCGTCATGCACTGGCGCGGGCAGTCTGCCGCCATGGACCGGCTCGCCTCCTACGACGACGTCGTGGCCGACGTCCACGCCGAGCTGGCCGCGCGCGTGCGGGCCCTCACCGACGCCGGCGTCGACCCCGCCCGGCTGGTGGTCGACCCCGGCCTCGGGTTCGCCAAGCAGCCCGGGCACAACTGGTCGCTGCTCGCCCACCTCGACGTGCTCGCCGACCTCGGACTGCCGGTGCTCGTCGGGGCCTCCCGCAAGCGGTTCCTGGGGTCGCTGCTCGCCAGCGCCGGCAGTGACCTCCGCGACCCGGCGGGTCGCGACGACGCCACTGCGGCGCTCACGGTGGTCGCGGCCATGGCGGGTGCGTGGTGCGTGCGGGTGCACGAGGTGAGCGCGTCCGCCGACGCCGTCCGCGTGGTCGCGGCCGTGCGGGCGGCCTCGCGCCGTCCGGCGGGGGTGGCGACGTGACCGAGGCCACGTCCGGCGAGGGTGGCGTCGTGAGCGACGCCTGGCCGGTGAGCGAGGCTCAGCTCGTCCCCGACGAGCGCGGCCGCCCGCTCGACCGCGTGAGGCTGCAGGGCCTGGTGGTCCGTGGCCGCCATGGCGTCCTGCCCGCCGAGCGCGAGCTGGGTCAGCACTTCGTCGTCGACCTCACCCTGCACCTCGACACCCGTGCCGCCGCGGCCGGCGACGACCTCGCCCGCACCGTCCACTACGGCGAGCTCGCCGAGCAGGTCGCGGCCGCCGTCGCCGGTGAGCCCGTCGCGCTGCTCGAGACGCTCGCCCAGCGGGTCGCGCAGGTCGCGCTGGCGATGCCGCCCGGGGCCGAGGCCGTCGACGTCACCGTTCACAAGCCGCACGCGCCCGTCGCGGTGCCCTTCGCCGACGTCAGCGTCACGATCCGCCGGTGGCGGTCGTGACGGCCGTCGACGTGGTGCTGGCGCTCGGGGCCAACCTCGGTGACCGGGCGGCGACGCTCACCGCGGCGGTCCGCGACCTCGCCGCCGTGCCCGGCATCAGCGTCAGGGCGGTGTCGGCGCTCGTCCGCACGGCACCGGTCGGCGGCCCCGAGCAGCCCGACTACGTCAACGCCGTGGCGCTGGTGACCACGACGCTCGAGCCGCGCCCGCTGCTGGCCGCGGCGCAGGCGGTCGAGGCCGCCCACGGCCGCGAGCGCTCGGTGCGCTGGGGGGCGCGCACGCTTGACGTCGACGTCGTCGCCTGGGGTGCGCCTGGTGCCGCCGGCGAGGTCGTGTCGAGCGACCCGACGCTGACGCTGCCCCACCCGCGCGCCCACGAGCGCGCTTTCGTGCTCGCGCCGTGGGCCGACGTCGACCCGGCCGCCCGGCTGCGGCTGCCCGACGGATCCGTGGCCGCCGTCGCCGACCTGCTGGCGCTCGCCGCCGACGCGTCCGGCGTCCGGCCGCTGCGGGTGGGGTCGTGAGCGCGACGCGCCAGGGGCCGCTGCTGGCCCTCGCCGCCGGCATCGCCGTGGTGACCGGCGTGCTGCTGCGGCTGTGGTCGGGGCAGGGCAACGAGCTGCCGGCCGCGCCGTGGACCACCCCAGCCGTGATGCTGCTGATGGCGCTCGCGGTGCTGAGCGCCGGGCTACCGGTGCGCCGGTGGACCCGTGGCACGCGCAGCCGGCCGCTCGACCCGCTGCGGGCGGCGCGCACCGTCGTCCTCGCGAAGGCGGCGCAGTACGCCGGGGCGCTGCTCACCGGGTGGTACGCCGGGCAGGCGCTCGCGATGCTCACCACCCTGGACGTCGGCTCGCGGCGCGCGCTGCTGGTGCGGGTGCTCGTGACGGCAGTGGCGGCGGTGCTGGTGTGGCTCGCCGGCTGGCTCACCGAGCGCTTCTGCCGGGTCGACCGTCGCGACGAGGACGACCAGCTGCCGCCTCGTGCGGGCGCGACGGCCTCCTAGCCCGCCGGGCGCCGCCAGCGCTCAGCCGGCGTCGACCCAGGGGCCGGCGTGCTGCTCGCCGACCGGCACCTCGACGTCCGTGCGGTTGCCGGCCGGCGCCAGCGGGCACGCCCATGCGGGGTCGTAGGCGCACGACGGGTTGTAGGCGAAGTTGAGATCGACCACGAGCCGGCCGTCGAGGCCGCCGAGGTCGGCGCCCTTCACGGTGTCGAGCACGTAGCGGCCACCGCCGTACGTCGAGCGTCCGCTCGTGCCGTCGCGCAGCGGCACGAACAGCCCGCCGCCGTAGGTCGCGACCGCCCAGACGTCAAGGTCGACCCGCCCGCTGGGCAGGTCCAGCCGCACCGCCCCGACGCGGCGGAACGGCACCACGCCGTCGGTGCCGGTGGCCACCTCGAAGGACGTCGGCTCCGCGGGCTGCAGCACGGCCTCGACGCGGTACCGCTCGTCGTAGTCGGCGACCGCGAGGCCGGCGAACCCGGCGCGGTGCTCGGGCTGCAGCGGGGACGACGGGTGGGCCCCCAGCATCTGGTCGCGGCCCTCGCGCCAGAGCGTGTGCGCGGTCAGCGGGTCGGCGTGCCCGCGCACCGAGCGGTACAGCTCGTGCGTGCGCCGGCGCCAGTCGAGCAGCGCGAGGGCGTCTTCGGCTGCGTCGGGTGCTGCGTCGGGTGCTGAGTCGACGGCTGCGCCGGACGGCGCGGGGGGTGGTGCGCCTGCCGGCTGGTGGGGATGCTGCTCGACCGCTCGCTCGACGTGAGGCACCGGCCCAGGGTGACAGACCCGTGGCACGGCTACAGCCGGTGCCGGGAGCGCCCGAAGATGGCACGGAGGCGCAACACCATCGTGCGTCCGGTCCCGTCGGAGAGGCGTGCATCGTGTACGGGCTGGTCAACACCGCCGTGGCCGACCTCGCGCGCGCCGTCGGTGGCGAGGACGCCTGGACGGCGATCCGCACCCGCGCCGGCGTGGACGAGGAGTCCTTCGTCAGCATGACCGGCTACCCGGACGAGCTCACCTTCCGGCTGGTCGCCGCCGCCAGCGACGAGCTCGGGCTCAGCGAGCAGCAGGTGTTGACGGCGTTCGGGCGCCACTGGGTGCAGTACACGGCCCAGGTGGGCTGGGGTCCGCTGCTGCAGGCGACCGGCGGCACGCTGCCCGAGGTGCTCAGCGGGCTGGACGCGATGCACGCGCGGGTGCGGCTGATGATGCCGCAGCTGCGTCCGCCGTCCTTCACCTGCACGGATGTGACCGGCTCCAGTCTGGTGCTGCACTACTGGTCTGATCGGCCCGGCCTCGCGCCGATGGTTGTCGGCCTCGTCGAGGGCCTCGCCGAGCTGCTGGGCGGCAGTGCCAGCGCGCAGCACGTCCGTGCGGCTGCGGACGGTGCCGACCATGACGAGTTCCAGGTCGCGTACGCGACGACGGCCGCCGCGTGAGCGGCCTGGCCGAAGAGGCGGTGGTCACGCCGGCCACCCGGGTGCTCGAGCAGGTGCTGGAGCAGGTGTTCCCCTTCCACCTCGAGGTCGACGACGGGGGTCGCGCCGTCCGGATCGGGCCCTCGCTGGCACTTGTCCGCCCCGACCTGCTGCCCGGGTCACTCGTCGACGCCCACCTGCGCATCGTGAGTCCCCGTGGCGCGAGGTGGGGCGACGTCCCGCCGGGCCTGGTGATCGTCGAGGCTGTGGGATCGGCGCTGGTGCTGCGCGGCCAGATGATCGCCGCGCCCGGCGGTGCGCTGCTGCTGGGCTCGCCCTGGGTGACGACGCTCGCCCACCTCGACGAGCTGGGACTGCGGCTGGTCGACTTCGCCGCAGCTGACCCCGTCACCGACTTCGTGATGCTGCTCGGTGCGCAGGCGAGCGCGCTGGCGGACGCGACGACCCTGGCCGCACAGCTGAAGCAGACCGCCGTCGACCTCAGGCACCGGGCGTCGCACGACAGCCTCACGGGGCTGGCGAACCGGACGCGTCTCACCGAGGTGCTCGGGGAGCACCTGCGCGCCGGGACGGGAGTGGGCGTGGTGCTGCTGGACCTCATCCACTTCAAGGAGATCAACGAGATCCTGGGTCATCGCGTCGGCGACCGGCTGCTGCAGCTCATCGGTGAGCGCGTGGTCGAGACCGTCGGCGAGCGCGGGCTGACGGCGCGGATGGTCGGGGACGAGTTCGGCGTGCTGCTGCCGACCGTCCAGCCTGGCTGCGCGCTGGCTGAGCACCTCGAGGTCGTCGGACAGGTGCTGCGGGCGCTGGAGCAGCCGTTCCTCGTCGACGACGTCACGGTGGCGCTCGAGGCCAGTGCCGGGTTCGCGCGGGCTCCCGAGGACGGCGTCGCGGCGGAGACGCTGCTGCGCCGCGCCGAGACGGCGATGCACCGGGCCAAGGCGGAGCAGCGGCCGGTCGTCGTCTACGAGCCGGGCGTCGACGGCAACGACCCGCGGCGGCTGCGGCTGCTGGCCGAGCTGCGCGAGGCCATCGAGCTGGACCAGCTCGTGCTGCACTACCAGCCGCTGCTCGACCTGCGCAGCGGTCGAGTGCTGGCCGTCGAAGCTCTCGTGCGGTGGCAGCACCCCGTCGATGGCCTGCTGCCGCCCGGTCGGTTCATCCCGCTTGCCGAGGGCAGCGGCACGATCCATCGCCTCACCCGGGCCGTCATCACCAAGGCCTGCCGGCAGGCCAAGGCCTGGCAGGACGCCGGCTGGCCGGTCGTCGTCGCCGTCAACGTCTCGGCCCGCTCGCTCATCGACGGCTCGCTGCCGGACGTCGTGGTCGCCGACCTGCGCGCCGTCGGCCTCCCGCCGCAGCTGCTGCGCATCGAGATCACCGAGAGTGCGATCATCGCCGACCCCGTCCGCGCCAGGGACGTCCTCATGCGCCTGCGCGAGCTCGGCGTGGGCCTGGCCATCGACGACTTCGGATCCGGCTACACGTCCTTGGCGCACCTGCGTGACCTGCCGGTCCACGAGCTGAAGATCGACAGCTCGTTCGTGACCACGATGCTCACCGAGCCGAGGAACCTCGTGATCGTTCGCACCGGCATCGAGCTCGCGGCGCGCTTCGGCCTCGAGTCGGTCGCCGAGGGGATCGAGGACGGCGAGACGCTCGCGGCCCTGCGCCGCCTCGGGTGCACGACTGCGCAGGGCTACCACGTGGCACGCCCGATGGCCGTCGAGGCGCTCGATGCCTGGCGGCGACACGCGGGTCGCTGAGCCTGCGCCCATGAGCCTGCGCCCCGGGTGCTCGGGTGCTTGGCGTCGGGGTGCTCGGGGTGCTTGGTGCTTGGTGGTCGGGTGATCGGGTGCTTGGGTGCTTGGGTGCTTGGGTGCTTGGGTGCTTGGCGTCGGGGTGCTCGGGGTGCTTGGTGCTTGGTGGTCGGGTGGTCGGGTGGTCGGGTGGTCGGGTGCTTGGGTGCTTGGGTGCTTGGCGTCGGGGTGCTCGGGGTGCTTGGTGGTCGGGTGGTCGGGTGGTCGGGGTGTGTGGGGGCTGCGTGCTGGGGTCCATCAGGGTCGGTGACTGCTCACGCTCGGCGTCAGGGCCGGCACCGCCCCAGCGGCGCTCAGAAGGGGGGCGGCCCAGGCCCCGCCTCGGTGCCGTTCTGGAGGGCGAACCCGTGCGCGGTGAGGAGGTCGGCGAGCGCCTGCTCCATGGTGCTCACCGTGTCGTCCACCAGCCGGTCGCACACGCTGCAGCCGTCGGCGCGCGAGTCCTGGCCGGGGTCAGTGTCCGCGTCGGTGTCCGCGTCGCTTTCAGCTCCGGCAGGCGTGGGCGGCACGTGAACGTGCCACTCGGCGAGCTCGTCGGACGGGTCGAGGTCGGTGTGATCATGCCACTCGGCGAGCTCGTCGAAGGGGTCGAGGTCGGTGCGCTGATGCCACTCGGCGAGCTCGTCGGACGACGGGTCGAGGTTGGTGTGCTGGTGCCAGGGCAGGGGTGGTTCGGGGTGGCGGGTGTGGGTGTGCCCG
>CAXTEJ010000086.1:0-9080 GCA_964243295.1 uncultured Actinomycetales bacterium
GGGCTTCGAGGGCGGCGACGAGCTCGTCGGCTGTCAGGGTCCACAGGTGAGTGGTGACGGCGGCGAGGTCGCGGGTTGCGGCGAGGGACCGCCCCAGCGCCAGCAGCACCGGTGAGGCTGGTGACGGCGCAGGCGCTGGCGCAGGTGCTGCCGGTGCTGCTGCTGCGGCTGTGGTCGCTGGTGACGCGCTGAGGTTCCCGCCGGCGGTGTCAGCGGTGTCAGCGGTGTCAGCGGTGTCGGTGAGGTCGGCTTGGGTCCGGTCGCCGCTGCCCTGCGGGGGCGGGTCGCCGTCCGTGTCGGGTGTGGTGCGGTGGTCCATACCGATGAACCTAGCTGTCACCACTGACAGAACCCGTTGTGTCGCAGGGGTTGTGGACGGTGGGAAGAACACCCGAACCTGTGGACGAACGGCAGCTGTGGATGACGTGCGATGCCGACGCGACGACCAGTCCGCGGCCGGGTGCGGCGTGGTCGCGGGCGTGGTGGCGAGGCAGTGGTCGCGATGGCGACCAGCACGTCGCGACCGGCCCTGTACCCACGTCCGGCGGCGGCGGGATTGCACGATCGCGACCGGTGTGGGGCCGGAGCGGGCCGGGATTGCATGATCACCAACGGTGTGGGGCCGGAGCGGGCCGGGATTGCATGATCACCAACGGTGTGGGGCGGGAGCGGGCCGGGATTGCATGATCACCAACGGTGTGGGCTGGAGCGGGCCGGGATTGCATGATCACCAACGGTGTGGGGCCGGAGCGGGCCGGGATTGCATGATCACGGGGGAGGCGGGGCTGCGGACCGGGCGGGCGGACGCACGTGTCTCACGATGGTCACGCCACATCCGGCTGTCGCCAGACGACAAGCGCTTGCACCGTCCCGGGTGAGTTCTTGCCCGGATTCGCCCGTTGACCGGCTGATGACAACGTGAGGCACAAAGCCTTGACCTGGCTGTGCCGACAGTGGTCTGGTGGTCGCGATCCACACAAGTCCGCACCGGCGCGGGACCCGTCTGTACCGGCCGTGGCCTGTGTCCGATGACGGATGTGCCGGCAGCCCGCACGGCACGCGACGGGGTGAGGACGCCCGCATGCGCAGACTCAGATCAACCTTCATGGTGCTCGCCATGACCGTGACGCCCATCGTGGCCGTGGCCCCCGGCGCCATGGCGCTCCCACCGGTCGCCGCCGGCGCGCCCCAGGCGGCGGTCCAGGCGGCGGTCACGGCGGCTGACGGCGACTCGCCGGAGGGCAGCTTCACGTCGAAGAACGCCGGCAGGACGGTTCCGGAGATGTCGATCGGCATCGACGGCACGGTCTACGAGAACAAGAACAAGAACTACGTCGAGGCCCGTGACGGCGGGTTGTACGACGGCGAGGACCCCTTCACGTTCGTCGGCTACAACAGTCCGAACTACGCGTTCCTCGAGGACCCGAACTGGCACTCCATCGAGAACTACGAGATGGAGGACCTGATCAAGAGCGTGGCGCAGAGCCACTCCAAGGTCGTCCGCGTCTACTCCATGGGCTTCCAGATCCTCCCGTCGTACACGGGCAACAAGCTCTACACCGAGAACGGCGCCACGCTGCAGCAGGCGCCCAAGCACATCGGCTGGGACCCCACGGCGCCCAAGGTGCAGAGCGTCAACCCGGCGCCCGCGAGCTACACCGGCGGCGACTTCTTCCTCAACGAGCCGGTCTGGGACAAGGTCGACTACTTCCTCGCCACCGCCGACCGCTACGGCGTGCGCGTCGTCTTCCCGTTCGTCAACGAGTGGGACTGGTTCGGCGGCCGCGGTGCGTTCGCGAACTACTACGGCATCGGTAACCGCGGCTCCGACTTCTACGGCACCAACGCCAACAGCGCGTTCATGGGTGAGATGTACGACCGGCTCACCAGCCGCATCATGAACCGCGTCAACACGGTGTCCGGCATCAGGTACAAGGACGACCCGGCGGTCATGGCCTGGGAGACCAGCAACGAGTTCACCGGCGCCGACTCGCAGTGGACGATCGCGCGCGGCAAGCACCTGCACGACGACGAGGGCATCAGCCAGCTGTTCATGGACGGCACCTACACGACCGGTGCCGAGAACGTGACGCGGATGAACGCGTACAAGGTGCGGGTCGCCTCGCCGTACGTCGACATCATGAACGACCACTTCTACGCCAGTGGCGTGCCGAACTTCGTCGGCGGCATGGTGCCGCTCGCGCAGGTGGCCGCCGCCGGTGGCAAGCCTTACGTCGTCGGTGAGTACGGCCTGACGGCGGCTGACGAGATGGACCACCTGCTGCGTGTCATGGGCGACTACGGCGTCGACGGCGCCATGGTGTGGAGCCTGCGCTACCGCGACGCGCGTGGCGGCTACTACTGGCACCGCGACGACCAGAGCACCTACGACATCAACTACAACAGCTACCACTGGCCCGGCTTCGCCGAGAACTCAGAGTTCGAGGAGAAGAAGGTCGTGGACATGATCCGCGAGTACTCCTACCGGATGGACGGGCAGCAGACCCCGCCGCCGCCGGTGCCCGACACCGCGCCGCAGCTGCTCGACATCGCCTCGCCGAGCGCCATCAACTGGCGCGGGACGACGGGCGCGAACGGGTACGACGTCGAGCGCGCCACCAGCGCGGACGGGCCCTGGACCGTCGTCGCCCACGACCTGTCGGACTCGATGTCGGTCGTGCGCGAGGGCCCGCTGTTCCGTGACGTCAGCACGCAGACGGGCACGAGCTACTGGTACCGGGTGCGCGGCCGCAACGTCGACAACCCGACCGGCTGGTCGCCGTACAGCAACGTGGTGGGCCCGGTCGCGGGCGACGTCTCCGCGGTCGGCAGCAACGTCGCCGCGGGGCTCGACCCGGGCTTCGAGTCCGGCGACGCCGTGCAGCCGTGGTCCGGCGACAGCACCACGCCGGGCCTGTCCTTCCGCAGCGGCGGCACCGCCCCCGCGGTCGGCGTCGCGGCCTTCACGACCGACCCCCACGCCGGTGCTCGCGCGGTGACGGCCACCGGCACCGGAGAGCTGTGGTTCAAGACGCCGGTCAAGCCGCGCACCAGCTACGTCGCGTCGTTCTGGATGAAGACCACCAGCGCGGCCACCAAGTTCACGGTGCTCAGCCGTGAGAACAGGGCCGGCCAGGTCACGGCCGCCGGTGACGTGGATCCCTACCAGTACCGCGGCCCCGGCCCGAGCAACGCGGGTGGCGTGCTCGCCTTCAGCGACTACGCGAACCGCACGATCCTGACCAGCGTCGACAAGGAGTTCTCGAACTCGCTGTCCGACGTGACGCCGATCGCCGACGGCCAGTGGCACTACTACTCGGCGGTCTTCAACGGCGGCGACCTCGACGTCAAGGCCGGCACCACCGAGGCCAACCTGGTCGTCAGCAACGCCGTACCGGACGCCAGCGTCGCGGTCGACGACGTGAACGTGCACGAGACCCTGCTCGCCAACAGCACCTTCACCGGCTGGGGCGTGCGCTGGCAGGCCGACCAGCCGTGGGTGTTCCGGTCGCGCACCGCGATCAACAACCAGAGCACCACCGCGCTGCTCAAGGCGGTCACCGGCAGCGGCGGTCGGCTGAGCCAGCAGGTGCGCGTCGCCAAGGGCACCGACTACGCGCTGGCCTTCTCGACCCAGAACTCGTCGAACGGCGTGAAGTACGCCGTGCTCGACGAGGCGGGCCGCTACCTCGTGCGGCCGACGACCGTGCCGGCCTCGGAGGCCTTCCGCACGAACGTGGTGCGGTTCGCGACCGGCGACAACGAGAAGGTCACCGTCGCGTTCTACGACGCGGTGCGCAGCCCGGGCTCCTTCCGGGTCGACGAGCTCGACCTGGTCGCGGCACGGCACGCGGCGTTCCCGGCCGACGACGGCGCTACCGCCATCGAGCCCACGGTGGCCCAGGCGACCGACCCGCTGGCGATCGAGGACGGCGACAGCGCGCTGGGCGACCAGGCGAAGCTCGCCGCGCAGTGGACCGCCAAGCGCATGACGCTGACGCTCGACCCGGCCGCTGCGACGTCCGGCATGGACGGCGTGCGGGTGGCCTACGAGCCGGGCGGCTCGGCGGTCACGTCGTTCGCGACGCCGCTCGACCTGTCGTCGCGAGAAGGGCTGAGCCTGGCCCTCGACGGCCACGACAGCCGTGGCACCGTGCAGCTGCAGCTCACGGACGCGAGGGGCGGCAGGGCGACCTGGCGCTTCACGCTCTCGGACGCCTCGGGCAGCCAGTTCGTCCGCTTCCCCGCCAAGGGCTTCGACCCGGCAGCGGTGGTGAAGGCCGAGCTGTCGGTCGCCGGCGGCACCACGGGCAGCTTCACCTTCGACGAGCTCGTCGCGGCGTCGCCGTACCTGGTCGACAGCGGCTCGGGCGACTCGACCTGGGCCCGCACGGTCAGCCGGCCCGGTGAGGACGTCGTCACCGGCCGCAGCGCGTCGGCCCGGATCTCGACGGGCACCGCACCCACGGGCGGGATCGACGACGGCACCTCGCGTGTGGTGACGTACAGCTACAACGAGGGCAGCAACCGCCAGATCAAGCCCTTCTCCCAGATCGGTACGGCCCTCGCCGGCGCCGACTGGAGCGACCGCGAGGACCTGCAGCTGTGGGTCCGCCGGGGCACCACCACGCCCGGCTCCGACACCGTGATGGCGGTGCGGCTGTACCTCGCGGACGGTCGCTACGCCGAGGCCGCCACGCGGCTGAACGACGTCGCGCCGGAGGGGCAGCTGCTCACGCTGCCGCTGGAGGACTTCACCGTCTTCCCGACGGACGAGCCGTTCGACCCCGCGGCGAGCGCCGTCACGGGCGCCGGGCTGGTCTTCTCCCAGGCCGGCCACCTCGTCGCCGACGTCCCGTCCACGGGTGTCATCACGGTCGGCAGCCCGGTCGTCGACAACGTCGTCCACCTCGACGACGTGCGCGTCGTCCGTCACTCGATCGCCCCGGTCACGGTGCGCCCGGGTGCGGGCTCCGCGTCGGTCAGCTGGACCGACCCCGACGCCGCCGGCTTCAGCGGCGTGCGGGTCGAGACGCTGCGCGGCAGCACGGTCGTGAGGACGGCCACGGTGGCGCCCGGCGTCCAGCAGGCCGTCGTCCGCGGGCTGGCCGACGGAACGCGCTACACCGTGCGGCTCACGGCGCTGGCGGGCACGCGGGTGCTGTCCACGGCGACGGTGCGCACGGTGCCCGGGGGCAAGGTCTCGCTGACCGCCCGGCCCGTGCGGCTGGTGGCCGGCGAGCAGGTGCGCGGCACCGTGGCGCTCGACGGGTTCTCGGTGCCGGTGCACGCCGGTGAGGTCGCCGTGACGGTCGACCCCGCGGTCCTCACCCCCGTGTCGGCGATCAGCCGCACCGAGGGCCTCGAGGTCACGGGATCCACGCTCGCGGGCAGCACCTGGACGATCGCCTTCCGGGCGACCGACGAGGCGGGGTACGTCGGTCGCGGACCCGTGCTCGACCTGCTGCTGCGCTCGAAGGTCGACCAGGCCTCGGCCATCACGTCCGTGGTGCTGGGTGCGAGGTCGGCGGTCGCCCTGACCGCCGACGAGCCGGCACAGACCGCGCCGACGACGGCCGCCCCGGCGGTCACCGTCTACGAGGGCGGGTTCACCGCGCTGCAGCAGGTCGTGAGCACCTTCAGCTCCAAGCCCGTGGTGGCGGCGAGCCTGAACCGCACGCTCGCGGCGGCCGAGCGGGCGCGCGACGCCCGCACCCGACGCACCCAGCTGAACGCGTTCGAGAACCAGCTGGCGGCTCAGACCGGCAAGGCGTTCACCGCCAAGGAGGCCGAGACGCTGATCTGGCTGGTGCGCAAGCTGCGCTGACCGTCACGACGCCAGGAGCCGGTCCGTCCCTTGCGGCGGGCCGGCTCCTGCGTGCGTGGCGGTCGGTGGCGGATCAGCGCAGCAGCCGCGCCAGGGCCGCGTCGACGAGCTGGTGGGCGGCAGCGCGGTAGGCCGCGACGCCCGACGTCGCCAGGCCCAGCACCTCGCCCGCGTCGACGCCGTGGCGCGCGACGGCGTCCGGCTCCGCGCGCAGCCAGCGCTCGAGCGTCATCGGTGTGGTCTCGGGGTGGAACTGCCAGCCGACGACGCCGCCGGTGCGCGGGCCAGGCTCCACGAGGAAGCACTGCGCCCCGGCGGGGCTGGCACCGAGCAGCCGCGCGCCCGGCGGCGGGGTCAGCACGTCGTCGTGGAACTGCAGCCACGGGCCGGGCGGGCACAGCTCCGGCGCCGCGGGATCGGCCGTGGGCGTGACGCCGTACCAGCCGAGCTCGCCGTGCTCACCACGCCGCACGCTGCCGCCGAGCGCGTGCGCGGCCAGCTGCGCGCCGTAGCACAGACCCAGCACCGGCACCCCCGTGCCGACGGCCTCGCGCACCAGCGCGCTCTCGGCCTCGACGGTGGCCGCGCGGGCAGGGTCGTGGACGGCGTGCTCGGAGCCGAGCAGCAGCACCAGGTCGGCGTCGTCCAGCGGCGTCGGCCCGGGCAGCGGGCGCAGCCGCAGGTCGAGCCGGGCCCCGCGCTGCACGAGCCGCTCACCCACGTGCCCGGTGTCGCTGTCACCGGGGTCGCCGACGACCAGCACGCGGCGCAGGACGGCATCGGTCGTCACGGCCCCAGTCCACCACGGCGGGTGCGGTCAGCCGGTGCCGCGTCGATCCTGCGCGTGCCGGGCCGTCCGGCGTACGGCGATCAGCTCGGCGAGCGCGCGGCCGGCCACCCGTCGGCGTCGGCGCTCTCGCTCGCCGCGCACCGAGGTGATCGGGCGGGTGGTCGCCGCGAGCCGGCTCACGCGTGCGGCTCGCGGGCCGGGCACGACTGCCCCTTGCGGGGCGCGAGCAGCTCGAAGTGCCACGGCTCGTTGTCGTAGCGGCGACACAGCCCGTACCGCACGCCGTGGCGGTCGAGCCAGCGTGTCCCCGCGGCCGGTCCGACGTCGACCGCACCGCCCTTGACGTGCTCGGACTCGGCCGGCGGCAGCACCCAGCGGCGAGCCTTCGCGGGCGTGCCGTACTTGTCGACCGCGTCGTCGTACAGCTGCTGCTGGTGAGCGGCGGTGCGGTAGCCGGAGGTGACGCGCAGCGCGACGCCGTCCCCGGCCGCGGCCGCGATCGCACGGTCGACCGCCCGGTGCACCGCCGGCTGCAGGTGCGTGACGTCACCGGTGCCGGCCGGCGCGACCGGTGACGGGTCGCCCGGCGAGAGCGCCCCCGCGGCCAGCGCCCGGGCGTCCGGGCTGACGGCGTGCCAGACCCCCGCCCCGGTCAGCAGGGCGACCAGGCCGAGCGCCGCGAGCGGTCGCCCGGGGGACCGCGACGGGGGCGCCGGCCGCGGCGTGCCTGTCCGGACGGGGATGGGCTGGCTCGGCGTCGGCGCGTCCACCAGGTCGGTGCTCATCGCGCGACCCTCACTGCGCCACTCGCCGGGTGAGCGGCAGCCGCGACCGGACGGCGGCACCGGCGGTCGTCGCCGCGATGGCCGGCACCGCCAGGGCGAGCCCGAGCAGCAGCAGCCACGGGATCACGATCACCGGCGGCGCCTGCACCGTGCTGCCGCTCGCGAGGTCGAACGTCGAGCTGGTGAGCGGGTAGGTGACCGCGATGCCCGGCACCAGACCGACGAGCACCCCGCTGACCGCCCCGAGCAGGCCGATGACGAGCGCCTGCGCAGCCGCCATGACGCGGCGGGTGCGCGGGCGCGCGCCGACCGCCGCGAGCGTCGCGAGGTCGGGCCGGGAGTCGGCGAGCGCCAGGCCCGTCGCGGTCAGCGTGCCGACCAGCACGACCAGGGCCGCCGTCCCGGCGAGCGCCGCGAGCACCCCACCGATCTCGTCGGAGTAGCCGCGCTCGGTGTAGACGTCGGTGCCGTCGACCGTGCCGGCGAGGGCCTCGGTGAGCCGCTGCTGCGTCGAGGCCGCCAGCGTCTGGTCGCCGGACAGCACGCCGCCGGTGCGCGACCACGGCACGCCGAGCTTCGTGGCTCCCTCGGGCGTCGTGACCACCTGGTCGATGCTGACCATCCCCGAGGAGCGCAGCGGCGCCAGGTAGGCCGCCGGCACCGTCCTGACGCGGACGTCGGAGGTGCCCGACTCGTCGACGTGGAACGTCGTGACGCTCGCCGTGCCGCCTTCGACGAGGCTCCTCGCCGGCAGCAGCACCCCACCGGCGGTGAGCACCGCACGCTGCGCGGCGTCGAGCCGGTAGCCGAGCCGCTGCAGCGTCTCGGGCGAGGCGACGAGGCTGGGACGGGAGGTGCGCCCGCTGGACGCCTCGTCGGGCTGCGCATACCACTCGGCGCAGCGGGGGTCGCTGCCCTCGTCCGGAAGTGCGGGGCAGCCGTCCGGGCGCACGTAGGTCAGGAGTGAGGGCGTCGCGGTGTCGTCGCCGCCGAGCTGGCCGGTGGGCAGCAGCCGGCGTCCGGGCACGTTCTGCGCGGTGATGGCGTCGAGCGTGGGCCAGTCGGCGGCGCGTGCGCCGTACGCGTTGATCGTGGTGAGGCCGGCCGTGGTGCGCGGCTGGTAGTCGCGGCGGCTCTGCTCGGTGTCGCTGGTGATGCCGATGGCGAGCGCGGTGACACCGGCGACGGCGGCCATGACGGCGGCCACCGCAGGAGCGGTGCGGGCTCGCTGGCGGGCGCTGTCACGGGCGGCCAGCCGCAGCGGCAGCGGCAGCCGCGACCCCAGGTGACCGACGACCGTCACGATGTACGGCATCGCCATGATGACGCCGATGACGAGCAGCAGGGTGCCGCCGGCGACGAAGAACTCACCGCCGGCCCGGGTGCCCGCAGTCAGCGCGACCGTGACGCCGGCCGCGGCGACGAGGGCGCCCGCCGCGGGCCAGCCCTTGCGTGCGGGAGCGACGGACCGGCGTCCGGCGAGCACCGTGACGACGTCGGTGCGCGAGGCGGTGAGGGCCGGGGCGAAGGCAGCGGCCATCGAGGCCACCGCGCCGAGCGCGGCCGCGGCGCCGACGTACCGCCAGTCGACGTCGAACGGCCCCAGCTGCCCGGTGCTGACCTGCGGCAGCACCCGGGCGACGACAGCGGCGAGCGCGATGCCGAGGCCGCTGCCGAC
>CAXTEJ010000087.1:0-8932 GCA_964243295.1 uncultured Actinomycetales bacterium
GGCGGTGTGGCCGTCGGCGGAGTCGCCGCCGGTGGCCGACGGGTGGTGCTTGATCGCGGACGGGTCCTTGGCCGTCTTGCGCAGCGACGCGACCGTCGGGATCGCCAGCACGGTGACGATGAAGCCGAGCGAGACCGGGATCGACACCTCGGGGAAGCGCTCGCTGATGTTGAGGTGCGCCGCCTCGAGCAGCAGCTTCACGCCGATGAAGCCCAGGATGACGGCCAGGCCGATGGACAGGTACACCAGCCGGTCGAGCAGCCCGTCGAGCAGGAAGTACAGCTGGCGCAGGCCCAGCAGCGCGAACGCGTTCGCCGTGAAGACGATGTACGGCTCCTTCGTGAGGCCGAAGATCGCCGGGATGGAGTCGAGCGCGAACAGCAGGTCGGTCGAGCCGATGGCGATCATGACCATGAGCAGCGGCGTCGCGACGCGCTTGCCGTCGACCTTCGTCGTGACCTTCGCGCCGTGGTACTCGCGGGTCGTCGGCATGACCCGCTCCATGAGCTTGACCAGCGGGTTGTCGCCGACCTCGGGCTCCTCGTCGCGGTCCTTGGCCAGCTTGATCGCGGTGTAGATGAGGAAGGCGCCGAACAGGAAGAAGATCCCGGAGAACGCCTCGATGACGGCCGCGCCGACCGCGATGAAGGCGCCACGCAGGATGAGCGCCAGCACGATGCCGAACAGCAGCACCTTGTGCTGGTGCTCGGCGGGCACCCGGAAGCTCGCCATGATGATGACGAAGACGAACAGGTTGTCGACCGACAGCGAGTACTCGGTGAGGTAGCCGGCGAAGAACTCACCGGACGACTGCCCGCCCGCGAACACCGCCAGCCCCACGCCGAAGGCGACGGCAAGGGCGACGTAGAAGAAGATCCACTTCGTGGCCTCGCCGACGCCGATGACGTGCGGGCCCTTGCGGGCGGCGATGACGAGGTCGATGCCGAGGATGAGCAGCAGGGCACCGATCGTGATGAACCAGGTGTAGGCGTGGACCTCGAGCAAGGGGACTCCTCCGGTGGGGCGCGGCGCACACCGGAGGTCTCTCCCGCCCGGACCCCTGCCGGCAGCAGGACCGGACCGACCGCCCCGGGCCCTTCTGCCAGACCGGAGGTCAGGACTGAGGGGCCGTGCTGACGACGCGGTCGCGCGGGGATACTCCCCTCCGTCTGCCGCTCACGCTACCCGCTGGGCCACCACCGACCCTCCAGGAGGCCCGCCGTGCCGTCCCCGTCCCCCGCCCTCTCCCCCGCGCTCGCCGCGCTGGCCGACCGGACCAAGGGCTTCCTGCCGGCGGACGAGGCGGACGCCCTGCGCGCCGCGGCCCTCGAGGCGCCGGCCGGGCTGTGGCTCGAGGTCGGCACCTACTGCGGCAGGTCGACCGTCCACCTCGGCACCGCGGCGCGGGCCGCCGGCGCGCAGCTCGTGACGCTCGACCACCACCGCGGCTCGGAGGAGAACCAGCCCGGCTGGGAGTGGCACGACCCGACCCTCGTCGACCCGCACACCGGCCGGCTCGAGACGCTGCCGTCGCTGCGGCGCACGCTGTGGGACGGCGGCCTCGACGACGTCGTGAGCGTCGTCGTCGGCACGACGCAGCAGGTCGGGCGCTGGTGGAGCTCGCCGCTGACGCTGCTGTTCCTGGACGGCAACCACACCGAGCAGGTCGCGCAGCACGACTACGCCGCCTTCGCCCGGCACCTGGTGCCGGGTGGGCTGCTGCTCGTCCACGACGTGTTCGAGCGGCCCGAGGACGGCGGCCGTCCGCCGTGGAACGTCTTCTGCCGGGCCCGCGACGAGGGGTTCGTCGAGCGGAGCGCCTGCGGCTCGCTGCGGGTGCTGCAGCGGCCCTGACGGCCTACGCGGGAGCGGCCGCCGTCGACAGCCAGGCGGCGCGCAGGTCGTCCGGCACCGGGGTCGGCGTCCGCTCGGCGTCGGTCAGGACGTAGGACGTGCGGACGCGGCAGCAGGGCTGGCCGGCCACGCCGATCGTGAAGCTGACGGTGAAGCTCGTGCGGCCGACCCGCTCGACCTCGCCGTCGACGTCGACGACGTCGCCCCAGCGCGCCGGCGCGACCCAGGTCAGCTCGGCCGCGACGACGGCCGTGTCGAGGCCCCGCTCGGCGAGCGCCTCGTAGGACGTCCCGAGCCGGGCCATCACCGCGACCATCGCCTCGTCGGCGTAGGCCAGGTAGTGCGCGTTGAACACGACCCCCTGCATGTCGCACTCGGCGTAGCGGACGGGGGCGGACCAGGCGCTCATGCGCCCAGTCTCGTGGACGCTGCCCGCGCGCCCCCGGCACGACGCCGCGGGCGGCGCGTCGGGGCCGCCCGACGCTCGGTGACCGGCGTCAGCCGACGGTCGCGCAGACGGCGTCGTCGGCCGAGCACACGTCGACCGGCAGCAGCACGCCCGTCGGCAGCGCGTCGCCGCGGAACAGCTGCAGGGTGGTGCCCCCCGCGAGCGCGTCCGCGGCGAGCACCATCGCGGCGGACGTCCACGACGACCGCTCGACCGGCCAGCGGACGCCCTCGTCGAACACGAGCCCCGTCCAGTACGAGCCGTCGTCCTCGCGCAGGTGCTGCACCTGCGCGAGCAGGGCCCGCCCCCGGTCGGCCTCGCCGACCGCCGCCAGCGCGAGCGCGAGCTCAGCGGTCTCGGCGCCGGTGACCCACGGACGGTCGGCGACGCAGCGCAGGCCGACGCCGGCGACGTGGAACCGGTCCCAGTCGCGGGCCAGCCGCTCGTCGGCGGCGGCGCCTCGCACGGCGCCGGCGAGCACGGGGTAGTACCAGTCCATCGAGAAGCGGCGCTTGTCCAGGAACACCTCGGGGTGCCGGGCGACCGCGTGCTGGAGCAGGCCGGCGGCGACCTCCCACTGCGGCTGCGGCTCGCCCACGAGCTCGGCCAGCGCGATGCCGCAGCGCAGCGCCTGGTAGGTCGACGACGACCCGGTCACGAGCGCGTCGGGGTCCACCGAGCCGTCGGCGCGGCGGCACCAGGCGACCTGGCCAGCCGGCTGCTGGAGCCCGACGACGAAGGCGAGCGCCCGCCGGACGACGGGCCACGTGCGGTCGACCAGCCCGCGGTCGCCGGTGACGAGCCACCACTGCCAGACGCCGACCGCCACGTAGGCGCACTGGTTGGTGTCGACGTCGGCGTCGAGCACCGCCAGGCCGTCCCAGGACGTCGCCCAGCTGCCGTCGGCGGCCTGCGTCCGGCGCAGCCACTCGTACGCCGCGGCCGCCTCGTCCAGCCGGCCGCCGACGACGAGGGCCATCGCGCACTCGACGTGGTCCCAGGGGTCGGTGTGGCCGTCCGGCCAGGGCAGCGCACCGGTCGGCGACTGCACGGCGACGATCGCGTCGACGGTGCGCGCCAGCTGCTCCGGGCTGAGCACGCCGGCCAGGTCAGGCAGCGGCACGCGCCCGCTCCGGCTTGCGCAGGTAGACCACGAGGCTCTTGCCGATCACGGGGTCGAGCGCCTTCTCGAGCGTCCGGGTGAGCCAGGGCGCGCGCATCATGTCCCAGACGAGCAGCCGGTGGTAGGCCCGCACGAGCGGGTGGTCGGCGTCGTCGACGCCGACCGCGCACTTGAGCCACCAGTACGGCGCGTGCAGTGCATGGGTGTGGTGGGCGTCGACCGGGGTGAGCCCGACGCCGGTCAGCCGACGCCGCAGCTCGTCGCCGCGGTAGATGCGCACGTGCCCGCCCTCGACCTCGTGGTACGCGCTGGACAGCGCCCAGCAGACGAGCTCGGGACCCCACCGCGGCACCGTCACAGCGATCAGCCCGCCGGGCTTGAGCACCCGGAACAGCTCGGCCATCGCGTCCTGGTCGTCCGGCAGGTGCTCGAGCACCTCGGCGGCGACGACGCGGTCGAACGTGCCGTCCTCGAACGGCAGGGCGTACGCGCTGCCGCGCACCGCGGTCGCGCGCGCACCGGCGGGCGCCTCGCCGGCCTCGTCCATCGCGGCGAACATGCCCGCGACGTCCTTGAGCTCGGCCTCGTCGAGGTCGAGCGCGACGACGTCGGCGCCCCGGCGGTACAGCGCGAAGGCGTGCCGTCCGGCGCCGCAGCCCATGTCGAGCACCCGGTCGCCGGGGCCGACCGGGAAGCGGTCGAAGTCGACGGTCAGCACGAGCGGCTCGGGACGGGGCTGACGCGCGGGGTCCGGTCGGGCATGTCGGTGCGCTCCTGTTCGGTCGTCCTCTGCAGGACGGTCTGGTACCAGGCGACGGTCGCCTGCGCGACCGCCCGCCACGTGAAGTGCTCGACCACGCGCGCACGGCCGGCCGCGCCGAGGCGCGCGGCGAGCTCGGGGTCGTCGAGGACGCGGCCGATGGCGGCGGCCAGCGCCTCCGGGTCACCCGGCCGGACGTGCAGCGCGCTGACGCCGTCGGGTCCGACGACCTCGGGCAGCGCCCCCGCGGTCGTGGCGACCAGCGGGGTCGCGCAGGCCATCGCCTCGACCGCCGGCAGGCTGAAGCCCTCGTAGAGGCTCGGCACCACCGCGACGGAGGCCGACCCGAACAGGTCGACGAGCGACGGCTCGCTGAGCCCGTGCACGAAGCGCACGGCGCCGCCGAGGTCGAGCCGGTCGATCGCGGCCGCGGCCAGACCACCCGGCCTCGGCCGCCCGACGACGACGAGCTCGACATCGCGCTCGGTGCGCAGCTTCGCCACTGCCTCGAGCAGCGGCACGAGGCCCTTGAGCGGCACGTCGGCGCTCGCGGTGGCGACGATGCGGCCGGGCACGCGAGGCCCGGCCGGCGGGCGGAAGACGTCGGTCTCGACGCCGACCGGGACCACGGTGAGCCGCTCGTCCGGGACGGCGAAGTCGCGCACGATGTCGGTGCGGCTGCTCTGCGACACGGTCAGCACCGCCGGCAGCCGCCGCACGACCCGCGCCTGCATGCGCAGGAACGAGTACCAGCGCAGCGTCGTGACCCGCTTGCGCAGGGTCGGGGCGGCGGCGAGGTCCTGCCGGCGGTCCTCGGTGATCGGGTGGTGCACCGTCGCGACGACCGGCCAGCCGGCCCGCTGCAGCAGCAGCATCCCGTAGCCCAGCGTCTGGTTGTCGTGGACGAGGTCGAAGTCCCCGCGCCGGCCGCGCAGGACCCGGGCCGCGCGCAGGCTGAAGGTCAGCGGCTCGGGGAAGGCGGCGGTGCACATGAGCAGGAACTCGAGGACGTCCAGCGGCGAGCGGAACTCCGACGGGCGGGGCACCCGGAACGGGTCCGGCTCGCGGTAGAGGTCGAGGCTCGGGACCTCGGTGAGGCGCGGTCCGCGGCCGTCCGGGCCGGCGTCGAGCTCGGGGTAGGGCGGGCCGCTGAAGACCTCGACGCTGTGCCCGAGGGCGACGAGCTCGCGCGAGAGGGCCCGCACGTAGATGCCCTGGCCGCCGCTGTGCGGCTTGCTCCGGTAGCTCAGCAGAGCGATCCGCAGCGGACGGTCCTGCAGCACCCGATCACCCTCTCCGGCACGAAAGGGGTGAGCCTACGTGGCAGGGACGGGCCCTCCTGCGGGGCCTCAAGGTCCAGACGGGCGCAGGAACGTCGCGCACCGGAGCGCCTCGACGCCGGCACACCGCCCGGCGAGGCTGCGACCGCCGGCGCCGGGCGCTGCGTCAGCGCACCCGGCTGCCTCAGCGCACCCCGGCTGCGTCAGCGCTGCGTCAGCGCACCCCGGCTGCGTCCATCCCGCGCAGCTCCTTCTTGAGCTCGTTGACCTCGTCGCGCAGCCGCGCCGCGAGCTCGAACTGCAGGTCGCGGGCGGCGTCGTGCATCGAGTCGCTGAGCTGCTGGATGAGCTGCGCGAGCTCGGCCCGCGGCATGCCCGCCAGCTGCTTGACGTGCTTGCCGGCCGTCCCGGACGGCGAGCTCATGCCGGGCACCGGCGCCTTGCCCCGGGACTGCTGGCGACCGCCGCCGCCCACGAGCTCGGGGTCGTCGCGGACGATGTCGTCGAGGATGTCGGCGATGCGCTTGCGCAGCGGCTGCGGGTCGAGCCCGCGCTCGGTGTTGTAGGCGATCTGCTTCGCGCGCCGGCGCGTCGTCTCGTCGATCGCCTTGGCCATCGACGGCGTGATCGTGTCGGCGTACATGTGCACCTGCCCCGAGACGTTGCGGGCCGCGCGGCCGATCGTCTGGATGAGCGACCGGCCCGACCGCAGGAAGCCCTCCTTGTCGGCGTCCAGGATCGACACGAGGGACACCTCGGGCAGGTCGAGGCCCTCGCGCAGCAGGTTGATGCCGACCAGGACGTCGTAGTGGCCCTGCCGCAGCTCCTTGAGCAGCTCGATGCGGCGGATCGTGTCGACCTCGCTGTGCAGGTAGCGCACGCGGATGCCGAGCTCGAGCAGGTAGTCGGTGAGGTCCTCCGACATCTTCTTGGTGAGCGTCGTGACGAGCACCCGCTCGTCCTTCTCGGCGCGCACGCGGATCTCGTGCACGAGGTCGTCGATCTGCCCCTTCGTGGGCTTGACGACGATCTCGGGATCGACCAGCCCGGTCGGGCGGATGACCTGCTCGACGACGTCGTTGCGGACCCGGCTCATCTCGTAGTCGCCGGGCGTCGCCGACAGGTAGACCGTCTGGCCGACCCGCTCGAGGAACTCCTCCCACTTCAGCGGCCGGTTGTCCATGGCGCTCGGCAGCCGGAAGCCGTGGTCGACCAGCGTGCTCTTGCGCGAGCGGTCGCCCTCGTACATCGCGCCGATCTGGGGCACCGTCACGTGCGACTCGTCCAGGACCAGCAGGAAGTCCTCGGGGAAGTAGTCGAGCAGCGTGTGCGGCGCGGTGCCGGGCGAGCGGCCGTCGATGTGGCGGCTGTAGTTCTCGATGCCGTTGCAGAAGCCGACCTGGCGCATCATCTCGAGGTCGTAGGTGGTGCGCATGCGCAGCCGCTGCGCCTCGAGCAGCTTGCCCTGCGCCTCCATCTGCGCCAGGCGGTCGGCCAGCTCGAGCTCGATGCCGCGAGTCGCCCGCTCCATCCGCTCGGGTCCCGCGACGTAGTGGGTGGCCGGGAAGACGAAGACCTCCTCGTGCTCCTCCACGATCTCGCCGGTGAGCGGGTGCAGCGTCATGACGCGCTCGATCTCGTCGCCGAACATCTCGACCCGCACGGCGAGCTCCTCGTAGACCGGGAAGACCTCGACGGTGTCGCCCCGCACCCGGAACGTGCCGCGGGTGAAGGCCAGGTCGTTGCGGGTGTACTGCACGTCGACGAGCTTGCGCAGCAGGTGGTCCCGCTCGATCGTGTCGCCGACGGTCAGCCGGACCATGCGGTCGACGTACTCCTGCGGCGTGCCGAGGCCGTAGATGCAGGACACGGACGCGACCACGATGACGTCGCGCCGGGTGAGCAGCGACATCGTCGCGGAGTGGCGCAGCCGCTCGACCTCCTCGTTGATCGAGGAGTCCTTCTCGATGTAGGTGTCGGTCTGCGGGACGTAGGCCTCGGGCTGGTAGTAGTCGTAGTAGGAGACGAAGTACTCGACCGCGTTGTGCGGGAACAGCTCGCGGAACTCGTTGGCGAGCTGCGCGGCGAGCGTCTTGTTCGGTGCCATGACGAGCGTCGGCCGCTGCACCTGCTCGACGAGCCAGGCGGTGGTGGCGCTCTTGCCGGTGCCGGTGGCGCCGAGCAGGACGATGTCGGGCTGGCCCGCCTCGAGGCGCCGTGTGAGGTCGGCGATGGCGGTCGGCTGGTCGCCGGCGGGCGAGTAGTCGCTGACCACCTGGAAGCGCCGCGTCGAGCGCTTGAGGTCGGTGGCGAGACGCGGCACGGACGGCTTCGCGCCGTGCGGTGCAGGTGAGCGGGCGGGCTCAGTGATGGTCACCGCTCAACGGTACGTCCGGGGTGCGACAGAACGCTGCGCGCGCAGGACGGCCCAGGTCAGGGGCCCGCACGGCCGTCGGCGCTCAGCGCGGGCGGGCCGCCCGCAGCTCCGCCCAGAGCCGCTCGACCTGCGGGGCGAGCTCGTCGAGCGGGCCGTCGTTGGCGACGACGTGGGTGGCCACGGCGAGCTTCGCCTCGAGCGGCGCCTGCGCAGCGATCCGGGCCCGGGCGTCGTCCGCGGCCATCCCCCGCAGGCGCACCAGGCGGTCGAGCTGGGTCTCGGGCGAGGCGGCCACGACGACGACCTCGTCGTACCGGTCGGCCAGACCGTTCTCGACGAGCAGCGCGACGTCGTGCACCACGACCTCCGCGCCGGCCGCCTCGGCCTCGGCCTGCAGCGCGGCGTACCGCTTCCCCACCAGCGGGTGCACGATCGCGTTGAGCCGGGCCAGCTGCGCGGGGTCGCCGAAGACGGTCCGGCCCAGCCGCTCGCGGTCGAGCGAGCCGTCGGGGCGCAGGACCTCGCGGCCGAACGCCTCCACCACGGCGGCGAGCCCGGACGTGCCCGCGGCGACGACCTCGCGCGCCATCGCGTCGGCGTCCAGCACCACCGCGCCGTAGGACGCGAGCAGCGCGCTCACCGCCGACTTGCCCGAGCCGATGCCGCCGGTGAGCCCGACCGTCCTCACGCCGCCGCTCCTTCGCCGTGCTGGACGGGCGCGCCCGCGCCCCGCCCGGGACGGCCCGGCTGGACGGGGCGCCCGGGGTGGGCGCGGTGGGCGTTGCGGGGGCCGGAGGAGGAGCCGGCTGCGCGCGTCATCCGAGCACGGTAGCGAGCGAGTCGCACACGCTCAGCGACAGTCCGCCGGACCGTGCCTGAGGACGCTCTGACGTGGGAAGATGGGCGTTCTGCGCTGCCCGCCCACCCGGGTCGGGCCGCCGCACCGACCACGGAGACCGCATGAGCACCACAGGCCGCCGGCTGGCCCGCGCGACGCCCCGTCCTTCCGCAGCAGGCCCGTCCGCAGCAGGCCCGTCCGCAGCAGGCCCGTCCGCAGCAGGCCCGTCCGCAGCAGGCCCGTCCGCAGCAG
>CAXTEJ010000088.1:0-8430 GCA_964243295.1 uncultured Actinomycetales bacterium
AACTGCCCGGCACCGACCGGTCCGACGTCCCGCACGACCGCCGTCCCGAAGGAGCACCCATGAGCAGCACGGCCGTGACCAGTGCCCGGCCGGCGGCGCCCCGCAGGAGCGGCGTCGGCGGCGGCGGCGGCAAGGGGATCCGCGCCAGGGAGGGCCGCGCCGGCTGGCTCTTCGTCTCGCCGATGGTCCTCATCCTGGGCGCGTTCATGCTCGTGCCCATCGTGATGGCCATCTGGGTGAGCCTGCTGGAGTGGAACGGCCAGGGCAGCCCGTTCGCGGGCGGCGCCAAGTTCGTCGGCCTGCACAACTACGAGTCGCTGCTGACCGTGGACGGCCTGGCGCGCAAGGACTTCATGACCTCCCTGCGCAACACGTTCTACTACGTGATGTTCGTCGTGCCGCTGCAGACGATGCTCTCGCTGTTCCTCGCCGTCGTCGTGAACCAGCGCTACCTCAAGGGTCGCGGCTTCTTCCGCACGGCGTTCTACTTCCCGTCGGTGACCAGCTCGGTTGCCATCACGATCGTGTTCCTGTTCCTGTTCCAGAACACCGGTGCCATCAACAAGCTGCTGTCGTTCGTCGGCATCCAGGGACCGCAGTGGTTCGCCGACCCCCGCGGGCTGTTCCAGGTGGCGGCCGACAAGCTCGGCCTCGTCGGCCTGGCGGATCCTCCGGCTGCGCTGGTGAACCACGGGTTCCTCGGCCTCGGCTGGTGGGACTGGCTCTCCGGACCGTCGGTCGCGCTGATGGCCGTGGTGTTCCTCGTGGTGTGGACGACGGCCGGCACGTTCATGCTCATGTTCCTCGCCGCGCTGCAGGACATCCCGGTGGAGGTCGAGGAGGCCGCGCTGCTCGACGGCGCCGGCCCTTGGCAGAAGTTCCGGTACGTCACGCTGCCGCAGCTGCGGCCGGTGCTGTTCCTCGTGCTGACCCTCGGGCTCATCGGCACCTGGCAGGTCTTCGACCAGGTCTACCTGCTCGGTGGCGGCAACCCGGCCAAGACGACGCTCACCCCGGCCTTCCTCAGCTACAAGACCGGCTTCCGTGACTTCAACTACGGCAACGGGGCGGCGATCGCGTTCATGCTCTTCGTGATCATCCTGGTGATGACCGGCATCCAGCGCTACGTCCTGCGCGACAAGGACGCCGTCGCCGAGCGCCGAGCGGCGCGACTCATCACCGCCCGCGCCGGCGCAGGGCGGTCGCAGTGAGCACCGCAGCCGAGCTCGGCAGCCGTACGGCCGCCCCGGGGCCGACGTCCAGGCCCCCTGTCGAGCCGGTCGCCCGCAGCGGTCCGTCCAGGCGCCTGCTGGGCTACGCCCTGCTCGTGGTGCTCGCCCTCGTCTACGTCGTGCCGTTCGCGATCCAGATCGCGACGTCGTTCAAGACCGACCCCGACGCCGCGGCGCGGCCGCTGTCGCTGGTGCCCAACCCCTTCACGCTCGAGGCGTGGCGCCGGCTGTTCGACGGTGGCGCGGGCAACTACCCGCTCTACCTGTTCAACTCGGTGTTCGTCACCGTCTCGGTGACCGCGGGCCGCGTGTTCTTCGACTCCCTCGCCGGCTACGCCCTCTCGCGCCTGCAGTTCCGCGGCCGACGGTCGCTGTTCAACGCCGTGCTCGCCGTGATGGCCGTGCCGGGCGTCGTGCTGCTGATCCCGAAGTTCTTGGTGCTCAAGCAGATCGGGTTCTACGACCAGTACAGCGGCATGATCGTGCCGCTGCTCGTCGACGCCGCCGGCGTCTTCATCATGAAGCAGTTCTTCGACTCGATCCCGGTCGCCGTCGAGGAGGCCGCGCGCATCGACGGCGCCGGCATCTTCCGCACCTTCTGGTCGGTGGTGCTGCCCATGGCACGACCAGCGCTGATCACGCTGACGATCCTGTCGTTCCAGGGCTCGTGGAACGAGTTCACCCACTTCCTGGTCTCGACCGAGAGCGACGAGAAGCAGACGATCATCCTGGCGCTGGCCCGGCTGGCGTCTGGGCAGCTCGGGGCCGGCTCCCAGTTCCCGCTCAAGCTCGCGGCGGCGCTGGTCGCCACGATCCCGGTGGCCATCGTGTTCTTCATCTTCCAGCGCCGGCTGGTGTCGGGCGCCAACGAGGGCGGCGTCAAGGGGTGAGCCGCCCGGCGGCGAGCACGAGCGCGAGCACCGCGCCGGCCGTGGCGGTCACCACCCGCACCTCGTCCACGCGCAGCAGCCGGCGGTGCGCGGCCGCGTCCCAGCCGCGGCTGAGCCGGCCGTGCACCGGAACCGCGAACAGCCCGGTCGTCGCGAGCAGCACGGCAAGAGCCGCGACGGCGCCGGCCCGCGCCGCGACGGCCACCTCGTCGGTGAGCGCCAGCCAGCCGGTCGTCAGCACGAGGGCCGCGAACAGCGGGCCGACCAGGTAGGTGACCCGCCGCTGGTAGGCCTCCAGGTAGGGGCCGAACGGCGCGCCGGGCACCTCGGCGAGCTGCGGGTAGGCGACGACGCGGATCGTCCACTGGAAGCCGGCGTAGGCGCAGGTGGCGGCGAGGTAGGCGAGCAGGGCGGCGGGCACGCCTGCCATGGTGCCCACCGGCGACCGGCGGTGCGTCGATCGCGTCGCCCCGGTGCGCGGTCCGAGACCGGTGAGGGGGAGGCTGATGGGCATGGACGACGTCACGGCGCAGTCGGTCACCGCCCCCGCGCCGCGGCTCGACCGGCCGCAGATCATGGGGCAGCGGTGGGCCGACCTCACCTTCCTGCACTGGCGGGTCGACCCCGCGCTGGTCGCGCCGCTGCTCCCCGCCGGCACCCGTCCCGACGTGCACGACGGGTCGACGTGGGTGGGGCTCGTGCCGTTCCGCATGGTCGGGGCGGGCGTCGGGCGCGGCCCGGCGGTGCCCTGGCTCGGCACGTTCGCCGAGACCAACGTGCGGTTGTACTCCGTCGACGAGACCGGACGCCGGGGCGTCGTCTTCCGCTCGCTGGAGGCCTCACGGCTCGCCGTGGTCGTCGGGGCGAGGCTGGCGTTCGGGCTGCCGTACGAGTGGGCGCGCATGCGCATCACCCGGCACGACGGCCTGCTCTCCTACGAGACGCGCCGGCGCGCGCCCGGGCCGCGGGGAGCGGGCGGTCGGGTCGTCGTCCGGCCGGGGGAGGCGCTGACGACCGACCCGCTCGGGGCGTTCCTCACCGCGCGGTGGGGGCTGCACACGCGCTTCGGCGGCCGCACCCTCTACGTGCCCAACCACCACGGGCCGTGGCCGCTGCGCAGCGCCGAGCTGGTCGAGCTGGACGACACGCTCGTCGCCGCGGCGGGGCTCCCGACGCTCGCGGGGCGGCCGCCGGACTCGGTGCTGTACTCCGACGGCGTGCGCACGGTCTTCGGCCTGCCCTACGACGCACGGCGCCCGCGCAGCGACACGTAGGGTCGCCCGCGTGAGGCAGCCGTGAGCAGCGACCCCCTCGGCCGGCTGGCCGACCTCCCGGGGGTCGCCGAGGCCGTCGCCGCCGCGCGCGAGGCGTGCACGCAGCTGCGCTGGCACGAGGCGCTGCGCCGCCGCACCAGCTGGGCCGCGGCCGAGGCCACCGCCCGCGCCGCCCGCGAGAGCGCGGTGATGGAGGGCGCCGAGCTGCCGCTGGACGTGGTGCGCGACGTGCTGCGCGGCGCCCGCCCGGCCCCGCCGGACGCCGCCGGCCGCACCGTCAGCGGTGCGCTGCGAGCGACGGTCGAGGCCGGTGCCCTCGGTGACGCCGTCCGCCGCTCGCCGCTGCGGGCGCTCGCGCGGCTGCACACCGCTGCAGCCGCCGGTCTGCTGCCCGACGACGCGCTCGGCCGGCCCCGGTCGGACGGCGAGCGCCCGCGCGACCTCGCCGGCCCGGGCGAGCCGCCGACGGGTGCTCACCTGCGGGAGCGGCTGGCGGGGCTCGCGGCGCTGATGGCGTCCTCGCCCGACGTGCCGGCCCTGGTCGTCGCCGGCCTGGTGCACGCCGAGGTGCTCGCGATCCGGCCGTTCGTCGTCGGCAACGGCGTCGTGGCCCGCGCGCTGTTCCGCGCCGCGGTCGTCGAGCGCGGCCTCGACCCCACGGCCGTCGCCGTGCCGGAGGCCGGTTTCACCCGGCTCGGCCTGCCGGCGTACGCGACCGCGGTGACGTCGTACGCGACGGGGACGCCGGAGGGTGTGGCGGCCTGGCTGGTGCACTGCGCGGACGCCGTGCTGATCGGCGCGCAGGAGGGGCAGGCGGTCGCCGACGCGGTGCTGGCCGGTCGGCTCGGCGGCTGAGCGTCAGCCGCAGCTGCGCACCATCGCCGCCGACACCAGCGCGGTCATGTCGACCTCGACCTGCTCCTGGCCCCCTGTGCGCAGCGCGGTGCCGGCGATGGTGAGGGTGGCGAGGTCGAGGCGCTGCACGTCCTGCAGCTCGGCCACGCAGCCGTGCGACACCAGCCGGAGCCGGACGATCAGCCGGTCGTTGGGTCGGATGGTGGTCGGCAGCAGCGGCCGGGTGACGACCTCCAGCACGCGGCCGTCGCGGTAGGGGAACAGGCCCTGCTCGGGCAGGCTGACGCGCAGCGGGTCGGCCGTGAGGTTCGACAGCTGCAGGGCCGGCAGCTGCACCGTGCCGACGAGCGAGGCGCTGAGGGCCGAGCTGTTGCTGCGACGGGGGCACAGCCGGTCGCTCGGGCGGCCGCCGTCCGGCATCGTGACCGCGGTGGTGTGCTCGACGCCATCCTCGGTGGTCACGCCGATCCGCGGGGTGAGCACCCGGCCGACCCGGCAGTCGACCGACGTGCGCACCAGCACCGTGACGCTGTCGCCCGCGGGCAGCCAGGACTCGCCGAGCACCTGGACCGTCGCCGTGCGCGTGCCGGGGGAGCCGGGCCCGGCCTGGCCGAGGCGCACGGGCCTCGGGCCGAGGTTGGTGACCCTGACGTCGAGCTGGGCGCCGAGCCCGATCGCCAGCTCGTACGGCGTCTCACCGACCGCCTGCGCGGCGACGGCGAGCGTGGCGGCGGCGCGCCGGTCCTCCGCGATGGTGGCGCTGCGGCGTCCGATGACACCCCCGGCGACCGCGGCGACGACGACCGCCACCAGCAGCAGCCGCAGCAGCGTGCGCCGCTCGCGCAGCAGCGCTCGGCCGGACGACGTCACCGCGCCGGGCCGTCCGGCGTCCAGCTCGACCGGCGAGGGGGCGTCGACGTCGTCCAGCTCGACGACATCGGCCACCGGTGAGGACCCGGGCACGCGACCGGCCGTCGGCGCCTGGCCGCGCGAGTCGATCACCTCGAAGCCCATGCCCCAGTCTCACCTCGGCGCGACGGCGGCACCACCGGCAGCAGTCGAGGTCGGTCGATCCGGCCCTCGGATCAGGTCGGCGCGGATCGCCGACGCCGGGCCTGCGGTCGCCGACGCCACCGCGGGCGTGGCCGGGCAGCACGACGGCGCCCCGCCGAGGCGGGGCGCCGTCTGCGCACGGTCACGGGCTACCAAGCGTGCTCGCGTCTCGTCACGACGGGTCGAGCCCGGCGTGAACGGTCCACCAGTGGACTGCCCGCACGTGGGTACCTGGAGGGCCGTGCTGGGTCGCCAGCGAACCGGCGGCTCGTCCTCCTTGATACTCCTCCTCCACCCGGATGGGAAGGGCCGTCCGGCCCTTCCCACGATCGGTGTGGCCCCTCGCGCGCGCCGTTTTGCTCCTGCGCCGGGCAGGGTCCACACTGGTCGAGCCGGCCCTCGTGGCTGTGCCTGGCGTACCGGCTCATCCCCCCCGAGCCGGAGCGCCTGACGACCCCCGTCGCCCCCCCGACGGGGGTCGTCCCACGTCCAGGCCCCCCCGCCGTGATCATGCGATCCCGGCCCGCTGCGCACCCCTGGCACCCCCGCCTTGATCATGCGATCCGGCCCGCTGCCGCGCACCCCTGGCAGCCCCGCCGTGACCATGCGATTCCGGCCCCGCTGCCGTGGTCGCGACGCTGACGCGGCCCCGCCGTCCACAGGGACGGCCGCCCGTCCCGTCGTCCACAGCTCTGGCCCGGCCCCGGCGGGGGTCGCCTCTGCGTCGACAGCCTGCTGGGTGCCCGCCCGTCACCCGGACGCCGCCCGCCTGAGGAGGACCGCTCGTGCCCCAGAGCCGTGAGCCCGTGCCCGCCGTCAGCAACCTGCCCGCGGTCACCGCACTGCCCGCCGTGCTGGTCGTGACGGCCGAGCCCGCGCTGGCCGACGAGCTGCGCCGGCTGTGCGCGGCCGCGGGCGTCGGGTCGAGCGTCAGCGCAGCGCCGCCACCCCTCGACGCCTGGCTGGCCGGTCGGCTCGTCCTCATCGGCGCCGACCGCGCGCGGTCCGTCCACGGCGCCGGCCACCCGCGGCGCCCCGGCGTGGTCCTCGTGACCGACGACCCCGACGACGCGGACGTCTGGCAGCACGCGGTGCAGCTGGGCGCCGAGCAGGTCGCGGTGCTGCCCGACTCGCGCGAGTGGCTGGTCGAGCGCGTCGCCGGCGCGGTCGAGAGGGGCGGCGCCGGCCGGGTCGTCGGGGTCGTCGGCGGGTGCGGGGGAGGTGGTGCCAGCACCTGGGCCGCCGCCCTCGCCGTCGGCGCCGCCCTCACCGACCGGCGGGTGCTGCTCGCCGACCTCGACCCGCTGGGCGGTGGCGCCGACCTCATGCTCGGCGTGGACGACGTCCCCGGCCTGCGCTGGGGCGACCTGGCCGGGGCCCGGGGCCGGCTGCCCTCGGGCAGCGTCCGCGACGCGCTGCCCCGGCTCGACGCGCTGGCGGTGCTGACCTACGGCGAGGAGCCCGTCGACCTGCCGGTCCGGGCGGTCGAGGCGGTCCTGACCGCGGCGACCCGGGCCCACGACCTGGTGGTCGTCGACCTGCCCCGCTGCGGTGACGACGCGGCCGCGGTGGCGATGAGCCGCCTCGACGAGCTGCACGTCGTCGTCCCGGCGCGGCTGCGGGCCGTCGCCGCGGCCGCCGCGCTCGTCGCCCGGCTCGGACCCGCCGCGCCACCCCTGCACGTGGTCGTCCGGCAGGGCAGCGGTGACACGCTGCCGCCCGGGCGCGTGGCCGAGGCCGTCGGTGCCCCGCTGTGCCTGCAGATGGACGACGAGCCGAGGCTCGACGTCCTGGCCGGCCGCGGCGAGGCGCCGGGGCTGCGGCGTCGGGGCCCGCTGGCCCGGGCGGTCGAGCGGTGGCTGGCCCGGGGCGCGCTCGAGCGTGCTGCATGAGGACGCCGGACCCCGACCTGCTCGACCGGGTGCGCGCCGCGCTGCTCGACGACCCCGGCCCCGTCACCCCCGGCCGGGTGGCGGCCGCCGTGCGCTCGGCCGGTGCGGTGCTGGGCGACGTCGGGCTGCTCGAGGTCGCCGACGCCCTGCGCGCCGAGCTGGTCGGCGCCGGGCCGCTGCAGCCGCTCGTCGACGACCCCGCGGTGACCGACGTTCTCGTGACCGGCCCGGCCGCCGTGTGGGTCGACCGCGGCAACGGCGTCGAGCGCGTGCGCGTCGACCTCGGCGACGAGGCCACCGTCCGTCGGCTCGCGGTGCGCCTCGCCGCGGTGGGTGGCCGCCGGCTCGACGACGCGTCCCCGTACGTCGACGCGCAGCTGCCGGACGGCGTGCGCGTGCACGCCGTGCTGCCGCCGCTGGCCGAGGGCACCCAGCTGAGCCTGCGGGTGCCGCACCGCAGGCACCTGTCGCTCGCCGACCTGGTGCGGCTGGGCGCCCTGCCGCCGTCCTGGGCGCCGCTGCTGCAGCGGCTGGTGCGCGCCCGGACCGCGATGCTCGTCACGGGCGGCACGGGCACCGGCAAGACCACGGTGCTCGGCAGCCTGCTCGGGACGGTGCCGTCGTCCGAGCGCATCGTGGTGGTCGAGGACAGCACCGAGCTGCGCGTCGACCACCCCCACGTCGTCCGGCTGCAGTCGCGCGCCCCCAACGTCGAGGGCGCGGGCGGCGTGGGGCTCACCGAGCTGGTGCGGCAGGCGCTGCGCATGCGGCCGGACCGGCTGGTGGTCGGCGAGGTGCGCGGCGCGGAGGTGCGCGAGCTGCTGGCGGCGCTCAACACCGGTCACGAGGGCGGGTGCGGCACCGTCCACGCCAACGCCGTCGCCGAGGTGCCGGCGCGGCTGGAGGCCCTCGGCGCCCTCGCGGGGCTGGGGCGCGAGGCGGTGCACGCCCAGGCGCGAGGCGCGCTGCAGGCCGTCGTGCACCTGCGTCGGGTTGACGGCCACCGGCGTGTCGTCGAGCTCGGCGCGGTCGACCCGGGCGCCGACGGTCTGGTGGTGCTGCCGGCGCTCACCGCCGACCCGCACGACACCGCGCACCCCGGGCGCCGCGGTCCCGGCTGGCCACACCTCGCCGCCCGGCTGGACGACGGGTGAGCGGCTCGCTGCCCTGGCTGGCGGCGGGTCTCGCGGCCGCCGCCGCGGTGACCTGGCCGGCGCCGCGGACGGTCCGCGCC
>CAXTEJ010000089.1:0-8343 GCA_964243295.1 uncultured Actinomycetales bacterium
GGTCGGGCCGAGCCACAACCCGCTGCTGCGCAAGGCCGAGGGTCACGACATCCGCATCGCCGACCACCTCGACCGCGCGGGGCTGGTCGCGAAGTACGAGGGGGTGCGCCCGACCGAGCGCATCGAGGAGGTCGACTACGTGCTCGCCCCGGGCCGGCTCACCGACTCGATCCCCGACACCTTCGACTACGTGCTCGCCTCCCACGTCGCCGAGCACACGGTCTGCCTGGTCTCGTTCCTGCAGGACTGCGAGGCGCTGCTGCGCCCGGGGGGGCGCCTTTCCCTGGCCCTGCCCGACAAGCGGTTCTGCTTCGACCGCGTCCGTGAGCGCACCTCGCTCGGCCGGGTGATCGACACCTACCGCTCGGGCCCGTCGGTGCACACCTACGGCTCGGTGGTCGAGCACAACCTCAACATGGTCACCAAGGACGGCGCCGTGGCCTGGTTCGCAGGCGCCCCGGGTGACGTCACGTTCCGGGTCACGCCCGAGCAGGTGCAGCAGCGCGGCGCGGTCGCCGAGTCGGGCGAGTACGTCGACACCCACAACTGGGTGCTCACACCCCACCACTTCCGGCTGCTCGTGCAGGACCTGTTCAGCCTCAGCCTGATCGGGCTGCGCGAGCTGTCCTTCCACGACACCGTCGACCACGAGTTCTTCATCACCCTCGCCGTCGACGCCCCCGGGCCGGAGCTGTCGCGTGCCGAGTTGGTCGCCCTCGCCGCCGCCGAGCCGCTGGACGCCGGACCGGTGACCTTCGCGTGAGCGTGGTCTCCCGCCCGGTGGCCGTCGCGGACGACGGGGCCGGGCTGCCGCGCCCCGGCCGGCGCAGCCGATGGCGGCAGCGGCTCGCGGTCGTCGGCCCGGTCGACGGGTCGCGGCTCGCCGGCCTCGACGGGCTGCGGGGCATCGCGGTGCTGCTGGTGGTGCTCGACCACGCCCACGTCGACCGACGTCTCGGCCGTATCTTCTCCATCGGCGGGGCCGCCGGCGTCACGACCTTCTTCGTGCTGTCCGGCTTCCTGATCACCTCGCTGCTGCTGCGCGAGCACGACCTTCGCGGGCGGGTCGACCTGCCGGCGTTCTGGGGACGTCGGGCGCTGCGGCTGCTGCCGGGGCTGTGGCTGTGGCTCGCCGTCGTGACGCTCGTGTTCTGGGGCGCGGGCTGGACCCAGCTGGGGTTCTTCCTCGACGAGCTGGTCAAGCCGGTCTTCTTCTACTACTCCGACTTCGCCGCGCTCGGCCGTGGCCTCGGGCCCGTGGCGCACACCTGGTCGCTGTCGGTGGAGGAGCAGTTCTACCTGCTGTGGCCGCTGCTGCTCATCGCCATGCTGTGGTTCGCCGACCGGCGTCCGGGGCGGTCCGGCGTCCGGCTGATGACGAGCGTGCTGGTGGTGCTGACGGTCGCGGCGACCTGGTGGCGGCTGCGCGTCGGCCACCAACCGGGTGGCGAGCTCGTCGCGCCGCGGCGTCCCGACACCAACGCCATGTGCCTGCTCGCCGGGGCAGCGGTGGCCGCCGCCGTGCGCGCCGGGTGGACGCCGCGCGCTCGGCTCACCTGGCTGGCGTGGCCGGCGGTCGTCGGCATGCTGGTCGTCCCGCGCGTGGAGCCGGTGCGCGGACTGGTGCACCCCACGAACGCGGCGCTGCTGCTCACGGGTCTGGCCCTCGTGGCGCTGTGCGCGTGCCTCGCTCCCGGCTCGCGCACCTTCACCGCCCGCCCGCTGCGCCTGGTCGGCGCGGTGTCGTACGGCTTCTACCTGTGGCACTTCCCGCTGCTGGCCGCCTACGCCGGCGGCATCTTCCGCCCGTTCGGCGACCGGCCGGTCGTCACGGCGGCCGTGGTGGTGCCGCTGTCGTTCGCGGCGGCGTACGCGTCGTTCGTGCTCGTCGAGCGCCCGCTGATGCGCCGCTACCGAGGGCGGCTGGAGCGGGTGCACCTCGCCCGCGGTGACGCCGTGCCCGTCGCGGCGACGAGCTGACTCACCCGACCATCGCGTGACGGCCCGGAGGGCGCCCGGCCGTCGCCGGTGGGTCGGGCAGGGGCGCGTCGACGCGGGACGCCGTCCGCTGCACGAGGACGCAGCCCGCGAGACCGGCGACCACGGCCACCACGAGGGCGGCGACGAGCCCGGTGGTGCCGCCGGGCAGCCAGCTGCCGGCCGCCAGCAGCCCACCCTGCACCTCGCCGCGGCTCGGCACCGGCCGCCAGAAGTGCAGCAGCCCGTAGCCGGTGCCGCCCACGGCAGCCACCGTCACCAGCAGCGGGACGACGGGCAGCAGCGGCCGCAGCCGGGCGAGCGCTGCGGCGACGAGCACGGCGAACGCCAGCACGGCCGTCTGCACGTAGCGGCCCTGGGCGCCGCGCGTGACGCCGCTGCTCTGGAACTCCTCGTAGCTGCCGAGGGCGACGATCGCGAGCGGGCCGAGCCACAGCAGGTGCAGCACGAGGGCGAGCCCGAGCCGGCGCCAGAGGGCGAGCGTGCCGAGCAGGACCAGCACCGCGAGCGCGATCGTGGCGCCCTGGTACAGCCACCGCGGCGGAGTGCCCTCGGCCCAGCCGATCGCGACCCACATGGTGCGCATCCAGATGTCGGAGAACTCCCCGACCCACTGCGACACGGGGGGCACGACGTCGACCGGCGGCGGGTCGGTGGTGCCCTTGGGCTGCACCTGCCCGTAGCGGACGACGTTGACCACCCACCACCACAGCCCGATCCCCGACGCGGCCACCGCGACCAGGCAGCCCTGCGCCGAGCGCCGGACCCCCCCGTGGCGGGCGCCGACGAGGTAGGCCACCACCACGACCGGCAGCAGCGCGAGCGCGAAGCCCTTGGTGAGCAGGGCCAGGCCCACTGCGACGCCGACCAGCAGCGCGCGGCGCGCGCCGACGTCCCCGCGCGTCACGGGGACGACCAGGGCCCCCACGACGCTGGTGAGCAGGACGAGCAGCGTGCCGTTGTTGACGCCGGCCGAGGTGTCGACGAACTGCATCCACGACGCAGGAAGGAACGCGGCGACGGCGGCGGCACGCGGGGCCAGCCCCGCGCGCCGGGCGGCCAGCGCGCACAGCCACGGCACGGGCAGCAGCAGCAGTCCGCTCACCAGGCGCAGCGTGAGCACGAAGCCGACCGGCCCGAGCCCGTCGAGGTGCAGCAGCCGGATGACCCCCGCCAGCAGCAGGTAGTACAGCGGCGGGTGCTGCGTCATCTGGTCGATCGCGGGCTGGGCGCGGTGGGGGCTGCTGGGGTCGGCCAGCGCGTCCATGGACGGGGCGTCCGCGAAGCGTGGCTCCTGCACCGAAACCGGCCTTCGCCCCGAGAAGCCGTAGTACTGCACGAAGTAGAACGAGCCGAGCACCGACGGCTGCATCTGGGCGCGGCCCGGCGCGGGGTAGGTGCCCGACTCGGCGAGGCGCAGCGAGGTCGACACGTGCATCGGCTCGTCGGCACCGCGGTAGACCGGGGTGAGCAGGCTCCAGCCGGCGAGCACCGCGGCCAGCAGCACGGTCGCCGCCACGACCGCCCGGCGCAGGGGCCGGTCGACGGTCTGCGCGGACGAGACCTCCGCGCCTGTCACGCCAGCCACCCTAACCGGGAGCACCCGGCGGCGGGGTCCTCGTGCGCGGGTAGGGGCGGGCACGGACCGCCGTCCTGGAGCCCCGCGACGGGCCGCCGTCCCGCTCCCACCCCGCCGCAGCGGCGTCGGGGCGCGATCAACGGCGCGCCCGCGTAGCGTGCGCCCGGTGAGCGAGGACAAGCCGGAGAGCACCGGGACCGTCATCGTGGCGCTGGCCGCGAACGGCGGCATCGCCGTCGCCAAGGGCGTCGCGGCGGTGGCGTCGGGGTCGGCGGCGATGGCGGCCGAGACGGCGCACTCGGTGGTCGACACGGCCAACGAGCTGCTGCTGCTGCTGGCGCTGCGCCGCAGCAGCAGGCCCGCCGACCGCAACCGGCCGTTCGGGTACGGCGCCGAGCGGTTCTTCTGGTCCTTCGTCGCCGCCGTCTCGATCTTCGTCTCGGGCGCCGTGTTCGCCGCGCTCGAGGGCGTGCGCACCCTGCTGTCGCCGTCGCAGGAGTCCGCGTCGGCCACCCTGTCGTACGTCGTCCTCGGCGTCTCGTTCCTGCTCGAGGGCGCCAGCTGGATCAAGGCCACCCGGCAGGTGCGCAGCGAGGCCGCCGACGCCGAGCTGTCGTTCCGGGACTACCTCGGCGCGACGGACGACCCCACGGTCAAGACCGTGTTCTTCGAGGACTCCGCCGCCCTGATCGGGCTGGTGCTGGCGTTCGGCGGCGTCTACCTGCACGAGACGACCGGGTCGGCGATCGGTGACGGCGTCGCGTCGGTGCTGATCGCCGTGCTGCTCAGCGCCGTGGCCTACCTGCTCGCCCGCACCAACAAGAACCTGCTCGTCGGCAGCCAGGGCGACCCCCGGCTGGTGCGGGCCATCACGTCGTGGCTCGCCGAGCACGACGAGGTCGACGCAGTCGTCGACATCCTCAGCCAGCGCATCGGCACCGACCGGCTGCTGGTGTGCGTGCGGGTCGACTTCGACGACGCGCTCGACGCGGCGGGGGTCGAGCGAGCCGCGCTGGCGATGAATCGCGGCATGCGCGAGCGCTTCAACGACGTCGTCGAGGTGTTCATCGAGCCGGTCCCGCGGTCGGACGCCGAGCTGCGCCAGACGGTCCGCGACCGCTACGGCGACCGCGTCGCCCAGTTCATCGAGGACACCGCGACGCCCAGGTAGGGTCAGGGGGTGCTCGGACGACGCAAGACCGCCACGGTCGCCCCCGACCCCGCCCCCGTGCTGGGTGACGGCAAGGGCCGGGCCACGCCCAAGCGGCGCGAGTCCCAAGCCGCGCGCAAGCAGCCGCTGGTGCCCACGCGCACCGGCAGCACCGCCGCCACGGGCCGTGGCGCCAGCAAGGAGGTCAAGGCCGCTGCGCGCGCCGAGCGCATGGCTTCGCGCGAGAAGATGCTGAGCGGCGACGAGCGCTACCTGCTGCCCCGCGACCGGGGACCGGTGCGGCGCCTGGCCCGTGACGTGGTCGACGCCCGCTGGAACGTCGGCGAGTTCCTGCTGCCGGTCATGCTCGTCGTCGTGCTGCTGTCGTTCTCCGGCCTGCAGAGCCGCGCGCCGGCGGTCTTCACCATCATCTTCGTCGTCGTCTACACGATGCTCATCGTGTCGAGCCTCGACGCCTACCTCATGACGCGCCGCCTGCGCCGCCGGGTCGTCGAGCGCTTCGGCGCCGACGCCTACGTGCGCGGCACGACCATGTACGCGATCTTCCGGGCCTTCCAGCTGCGCCGCAGCCGGGTGCCGCGCCCGGCCGTCCCCCGCGGCGCCGACCTCGGCTGACGCCGTGCCGCCCGCTGCCGGCTTCACGCCCGGTCGCGAGCCCTGGCTGCGCCGGCAGGGGCTGCTGCGCACCGTCGTCCGGCACGAGCTGGTCGCCCGCCAGCTCGCCGTCCACCTCGAGGCCGATCCCGGCCGGGTGCTGGACGTCGGGGCCGGCCAAGGAACCCAGGCCGTCCGGCTCGCCCGCCTGGGGGCGACCGTCGTGGCCGTCGAGCCCGACGCCGGCATGCGGGAGGCCTTCGAGCGGGCACTCGCGGCCGAGCCGGCCACCGTCCGCGACCGCGTCGAGCTCGTCGACGGTGAGCTGGGCCGGCTCGGCGTCAGCGGTCGCTTCGACGTCGTCTGCTGCCACGGCGTGCTGATGTACCTGCCCGACAGCCGCGCACCGACGGTCGAGCTGTGCGACCTCGTGGCGCCCGGCGGCATCGTGTCGCTGCTGGTGCGCAACGCGGACGGGCTGGCCCTGCGCCCCGGCCTTCGCGGCGCCTACGACGAGGTGCACGCGGCCCTGGACGACGCGGTGCAGGCGCGGCCGACCTACCGCAACGGGCTGGGCGTCACCGCTCACGCCGACCGGCTCGAGCAGCTGGCGTCGTACGTCGCGGGCCGGCGCATGCACGTCGAGGCGTGGTACGGCGTGCGGTTGCTCAGCGACGGCGACGACGGGCCGCCCCCGGCCGAGCCGGGGCTCACCGCCCTGCTCGCGGCCGAGGAGCGGCTGGGCCGCACCGACCCCTACCGCCGGCTCGCGGCGCTGACCCACGTCGTCGGCCGCCGCGATCCCGTCGCCGGGTGAACGTCGCACCCGCGCCCTAGGGTGAGGCGCATGGACTTCCGCTACCTCGGCAACTCAGGCCTGAAGATCTCCGAGATCACCTACGGCAACTGGCTCACCCACGGCTCGCAGGTCGAGAACGACGTCGCCACGCAGTGCGTGCACGCCGCCCTCGACGCGGGCATCACGACCTTCGACACCGCCGACGTCTACGCCGCCACCAAGGCCGAGACCGTCCTCGGCGACGCGCTCAAGGGCCAGCGCCGGCAGTCCCTCGAGATCTTCACGAAGGTCTACTTCCCCACCGGCACCGGGCCCAACGACACCGGCCTGTCGCGCAAGCACATCATGGAGTCGATCGACGGCTCGCTGCAGCGGCTGCAGACCGACTACGTCGACCTCTACCAGGCCCACCGCTACGACTCCGAGACCCCGCTCGAGGAGACGATGCAGGCCTTCGCCGACGTCGTCCGCCAGGGCAAGGCCCTCTACATCGGGGTCAGCGAGTGGACCGCCGACCAGCTGCGGGCCGGCGTCGAGCTGAGCCGCCAGCTCGGCTTCCAGCTGATCTCCAACCAGCCGCAGTACTCCGCGCTCTACCGCGTCATCGAGGCCGAGGTCGTGCCGGCGTCCCGCGAGATCGGCGTCGGGCAGATCGTCTTCTCGCCCATCGCGCAGGGCGTGCTGACGGGCAAGTACAAGCCCGGCCAGGCACCGCCGCAGGGCTCGCGCGCCACCGACGAGAAGGGCGGCGCCGACATGATCAAGCACTTCATGGACGACGACGTGCTCGGCCGGGTGCAGCAGCTGCAGCCGGTGGCCGACGACCTGGGCCTGAGCATGGCCCAGCTCGCGGTGGCGTGGGTGCTGCAGGAGGACAACGTGGCGGCAGCCATCGTGGGTGCCTCGCGTCCTGAGCAGGTGGAAGACAACGTCAAGGCGGCGGGCGTGCGCATCCCCGCCGACGCCATGGCGCGCATCGACGAGGCGCTGGGTGACGTCGTGCTGCGCGACCCCGCGCTCACGGCGCAGAGCGCGCCGACCACGCGCATCGGCAGCTAGCCTCCGCCGGACGGCGGCGCCCCTGTGGGCGTCGCCGCCGGCGCCGCTACTCGACCGGTCGCAGGCTCATCGGGCCGTAGACGGGCTGCGCGTTCTCCAGCAGCACCACCTGTTCGACCCCGGCGTCCAGCAGCGCGCGCCACTCCTCGCCCAGCCAGCTCTCGGCGTCCGACTGCGTCGGGAAGATCGCGGACGTCGGCTCGGCCGGGGTGCCGCCCTCGGCGTCCTCATAGCGCCAGGTCCACGCGTCGCTCATGACCGGCAGCCTAGGCCCGCTGCCCGCTCGCGTCACCGGGCGGCTGCCCACCGACCGCGGCCGTGCCGACCGCTGTGCCGTTCGCTGCCGCACCGACCGCCGCCACCGCGCCGATGACGACGACCGCGGGCGAGCGGACGCCGGCCCCGTCGGCGCGCACCCCCGCCAGCGTGCTGCGGACGACGCGCTGGCCGGGCAGCCCGCCCTCCTGGATGCAGGCGACCGGGGTGTCGGCGGCCATGCCGTGGACGAGCAGCTCGGCGGCGATCAGCGGCAGGTTGTCGACCGCCATCAGGCACACGAGGGTCGTGCCGCTGCGGGCGAGGCCGTCCCACCGGACGCTGCCGCGCGGGTCGCCGGGAGGCACGTGGCCCGAGACGACGCTGAAGCCCTGCGAGAGCCCGCGGTGGGTGACCGGCACCCCGGCGAGTCCCGGCACCGCGACGGCGCTCGTGACGCCGGGCACGACCTCGACCTGCAGGCCAGCAGCGAGGCACGCCTCGACCTCCTCCATGCCGCGGCCGAGCACGAACGGGTCACCGCCCTTGAGCCGCACCACCACCCGCCCGGCGCCCGCGTGCTCGACCAGCAGCGCGTTGATGCGCTCCTGCGGGGTGAAGGCGCCACGCGGCAGCTTGGAGACGTCGATGACCAGCACGTCCTCGCGCAGCGCCTGCAGCGACGCGAGCGGCGCCAGCCGGTCGACCACCACGACGTCGGCCTCCCCGAGCCGCTCGAACCCCCGCCGGGTCAGCAGCCCGGGGTCACCGGGGCCCCCGCCGACCAGCACGACGCGGCCGACCGCGGCGGTGCCGCGGTGCGGACGCTGCGCCGGCGCGGCACCCGACCGCAGCGCCTGCTCGACCGCCGCGACGGCCGCGTCGCGC
>CAXTEJ010000090.1:0-7994 GCA_964243295.1 uncultured Actinomycetales bacterium
GCAGCCCGTGCCTGTACTACGGCGACGAGATCGGCATGGGCGACAACATCTGGCTCGCCGACCGCGACGCGGTGCGCACGCCGATGCAGTGGACCCCCGACCGCAACGCCGGGTTCTCCAGCGCCGACCCGGGCAAGCTGTACCTGCCGACGATCCAGTCGCTGGTGCACCACTACTCGACCGCCAACGTCGAGGCCCAGCTGGCGTCCAACGCGTCGCTGCTGCACTGGACGCGCGGCATGCTCGCCATCCGCAAGCGCCACCCCGTCTTCGGCCTCGGGCGCTACGTCAACGTCGAGACCGACAACCCGGCGGTGCTGGCGTTCCTGCGCATCCTCGACGCCGACATCGACGCGCACGAGGCGCCCGAGACGGTGCTGTGCGTCAACAACCTGTCGCAGACCCCGCAGGCCGCCCGGCTCGAGCTGCCCGGCCACGCCGGCCACCGCATCACCGACCTGTTCGGCGGCAACGGTTTCTTCCCGGTGTCGGAGGACGGCTGCCTGCCGGTGTCGCTCGGGTCGCGCGACTTCTTCTGGCTGCGCCTGACCGCCGAGAGCGGCTCATGAGCCTGACGCCGGCGCAGTGGGCGGCCTGGCTGCCCCGTCAGCGCTGGTTCGCCGGAAAGGGGCGCTCGGTCGAGGTCGTGGGCGACAACGAGGTCGAGCTGTCGCGCACCGACGACGTCGTCGTCCGCGTGCACCTCGTCTCCGTCGAGTACGACGGCACGCCCGGTGACAGCCAGACCTACCAGGTGCCCGTCGTCCTGCGCGCGAGCGCCCGGCCCGACGCCGCGGACCGGCTCATCGGCGAGGTCGTCGAGGGCCTCGATGTCGGCGGCACCTCGTGGTCTGCGTACGACGGTCCCTACGACGGCGCGTACGTGCAGGCGCTGCTCGGCCTCGTGGCCGACTCGCGCTCGGTCGGCGAGCCCACCGGGCTGCAGCTGGCCGGCGTCCGCCAGCCGGGGGCGCAGGCGCCCGACGCCTCGGCCACCAGCAGGGTCATGGACGGCGAGCAGTCCAACACCTCGGTCGTCGTGCACAGCGACCCGCCGCTGATCGTCAAGGTGTTCCGCGTCGTCGCCGCCGGCGAGAACCCCGACGTGGTCGTGCAGGCCGCGATCGCGCGGGCCGGCTCGGACGCCGTCCCGGGCACCACCGGCTGGGTGGAGGGTGCGTGGACCACGCCGCAGGGCCCGGCCAGCGGCCACCTCGCGTTCGCCCAGGAGTTCTTCCCCGGCACCCGCGACGCCTGGCGGGTGGCCACCGAGGCGCTGGCGGCGGGCCGCGACTTCGCCGACCGGGCCCGCGCGCTCGGTGAGCAGACCGCCCGGGTCCACCAGGTGCTGGCCACCGCCATGGGCACCGACCCCGTCGGGCCCGGCGGGCTGCGGGCGCTCGCCGACAGCCTGCAGGGCCGGCTGGCCTGGGCGCTGGGCAGCGCACCGGCGCTGGCGGCGTACGAGACCCCCGCGCGCAAGGCGCTCGAGCAGGTCGCCGGTCTCGCCAATCCGCCTGCGCTGCAGCGCATCCACGGCGACTACCACCTCGGCCAGGTGCTCGACGTCCCCGACCGCGGATGGGTGCTGCTCGACTTCGAGGGCGAGCCGCTGCGCCCGCTCGCTGAGCGCAGCGAGCCCGACCTCGCGCTGCGCGACGTCGCCGGCATGCTGCGCTCGTTCGACTACGCCGCCGGCGCCCTGCTCGTCGCCGACCCCGCGTCCGCCGAGCGGGCCGGGGCATCGGCCCGGGCCTGCCGCGAGGCGTTCTGCCTCGGCTACGCCGAGGTCACCGGCCGCGACCCGCGCGAGGACGCCGTGCTGCTGCGCGCCCTCGAGCTCGACAAGGCGCTCTACGAGGTCGTCTACGAGTCGCGCAACCGGCCCGACTGGCTCGCCATCCCGCTCACCGCAGTCGACCGGCTGCTCAGCACCGTCCCCGACGAGAGGCAGGTGACGCAGGTGTCCCCTTCGAACCCGAAGCGCCCGAGCACCCCCGCGACCACGACCCCGGCCGCACCGGTCGCCGCCCCGGTCGCCGCCCCGGTCGCCGCCACCGCGGGCCCGCCTGCCCGACGTCCGGTCAGCACCTCCGAGCTGGACCACATCGTGATGGGTGAGCACGGCGACCCCCACGGGGTGCTGGGCCTGCACCCCCACGAGGGCAGCCTGACCCTGCGCACGCTGCGGCCGAACGCGGCCGGCGTGGTCGCCGTCCTGCCCGACGGCACGCGCGTGCCGCTCGAGCACGAGCACGAGGGCGTCTTCGTCGGCGTCGTGCCCGGCACCGAGGTCACCGACTACCGGCTCGACGTCACCTACGAGGGCCCTGACGGCACGCCCGAGAGCGATGCCACCTTCCCCGTCGACGACCCCTACCGGTTCCTGCCGACGCTCGGCGCGGTCGACCTGCACCTGATCGGCGAGGGCCGCCACGAGCAGCTGTGGACCGTGCTCGGCGCCCACGTGCGGCAGTACCCCGGCGTCATGGGCGAGGTGCAGGGAACGTCGTTCGCGGTCTGGGCACCCCACGCCCGCGGCGTCCGCGTCGTCGGCGACCTCAACCACTGGGACGGCACGGCACACCCCATGCGCTCGCTCGGCTCGACCGGCGTGTGGGAGCTGTTCGTCCCCGGTGTCGGCGAGGGCACGCGCTACAAGTTCGAGGTCCTCGGTTCCGACGGCGGCCGACGGCTCAAGGCCGACCCGATGGCCCGCGCCACCGAGGCGCCGCCGTCGACGGCCTCGGTCGTCACGAGCAGCGCCTACGCCTGGCAGGACGACGCGTGGCTGGCCGCGCGCGCTGCCACCGACGTCCACAACGGGCCGATGAGCACCTACGAGGTGCATCTCGCCTCGTGGCGCGAGGGCCTGAGCTATCGAGACCTGGCCGAGCAGCTGACCGCCTACGTGGTCGACACCGGCTTCACGCACGTCGAGCTGCTGCCGGTGATGGAGCACCCGTACGGCCCGTCGTGGGGCTACCAGGTGACGGGCTACTTCGCCCCCACCGCGCGCTTCGGCACGCCTGACGAGTTCCGGTTCTTCGTCGACACGCTGCACCAGGCCGGCATCGGCGTGATCCTCGACTGGGTGCCCGCCCACTTCCCCAAGGACGCGTTCGCGCTCGCCCGCTTCGACGGCCAGGCGCTCTACGAGCACCCCGACCCGCGGCGCGGCGACCAGCCCGACTGGGGCACGCACATCTTCGACCTCGGTCGTCCGCAGGTGAAGAACTTCCTGGTGGCCAACGCCGTCTACTGGTGCGAGGAGTTCCACGTCGACGGTCTGCGCGTCGACGCCGTCGCGTCGATGCTCTACCTCGACTACAGCCGCAAGGACGGCGAGTGGCTGCCGAACCAGTACGGCGGCCGCGAGAACCTCGAGGCGGTGCAGCTGCTGCAGGAGACCAACGCGACGCTCTACCGCCGCGTGCCGGGTGTGGTCACGATCGCCGAGGAGTCGACGTCCTGGCCGGGCGTCTCACGTCCCACCCACCTGGGCGGTCTGGGCTTCGGCCTGAAGTGGAACATGGGCTGGATGCACGACTCGCTGGACTACCTCCAGCACGAACCGGTCTACCGCCAGTTCCACCACCACCAGATGACCTTCGCGCTCATGTACGCCTGGAGCGAGAACTTCGTGCTGCCCATCAGCCACGACGAGGTCGTGCACGGCAAGGGCTCCCTGCTGCGCAAGATGCCCGGCGACCGGTGGCAGCAGCTGGCGAACGTGCGTGCCTACCTCGCCCTCATGTGGGCCCACCCGGGCAAGCAGCTGCTGTTCATGGGCTCGGAGTTCGCGCAGGACTCCGAGTGGGCCGACGGCCGCGAGCTCGACTGGTGGCTGCTCGAGCAGCCGGGCCACCGCGGCGTCCACTCGCTGGTGCGCGACATGAACGCGATCTACCAGGACACCACCGCGCTGTGGTCGCAGGACCTGACGCCCGACGGCTTCCGGTGGATCGACGCCAACGACGCGAGCGGCAACACCCTGTCCTTCCTGCGCTTCGGCTCGCAGGGGCCAGGTGACGTCCTCGCCTGCGTGGTGAACTTCTCCGGAGCGCCCCACCACGCCTACCGGATCGGGCTACCCTTCGCCGGGCGGTGGGCAGAGATCCTGAACACCGACGCCGAGGTGTACGGCGGTTCCGGGGTCGGCAACCTCGGTGGCGTCGAGGCGACCGACACCCCGTGGCACGGCATGGACTCGTCGGCGAGCATCACGGTGCCGCCGCTCGGCGCCGTGTGGTTCAGGCCGGAGGCGGCGGCGCAGGCGGACTAGCTCGATGAGACGGGAGCGTTCGCCGTGGAGGGGACGATCTCGTCGCGACCGGAGGAGCGCGCCCTGCTCCGGCTGCTGCAGCTGCCGGCGCACGACTTCGCCGAGCAGCTGGCCGTGCCGGCCGAGTACGCCCTCGAGGTGCTGAAGGCGACGACCGTCACCCTGTTGCGCCTCGAGCGCGGCGAGGGGTCGGTGCGCTCGATCGTCACCGTCGGCGACCTCGCGCCTGAGCAGCGACGGACCTCGGTGAACCGGGTGCTCGAGCTCGCGCGCTACGGCGGGATGCTCGACCTGGCCGGCACCCGGCCGCTGCTGATGCACCGCACCGACGCGCAGACACCGGGGTTCGTGCGCAGCCTGCTCGAGCAGCGGGGGCTGCACGCGGCGGTCGCGGCGCCCGTGCACGTCGACGGCCGCCCCTGGGGCGTGCTGTGGGCGACCAAGCGCCAGAGCCCGCTCGACCCCGGCGCCCGTGCCGCGGCTCGCCGCTGCGCCGCTGCCGTCGGGCCGATGGTGGCGCTGGCCGAGCGGCTGCGGGCGATGTCGCAGCTCGCGTTCGAGGACCCGCTCACCGGGCTCGGCAACCGCCGGCGCCTGGACGACGCGCTCGCCGCCCTGCTGCACGAGTCGGGCGCCGGTTGCACCGTCGTCGTGTGCGACGTCAACGGGCTCAAGGCCGTCAACGACGAGCTCGGGCACGAGGCCGGCGACGGCGTGATCGTCGCGGTGGCCGACGCCCTGTCGTCCGCGGTCAGCCGGCTTCCGGGAGCGGTCGCCGTCCGCACCGGCGGTGACGAGTTCACGCTCGTGCTGCCCGGGCAGCAACGCTCGGCGGCGATCAGCGCGGTCGAGACGGCTGCGGTGTCGCTGACCCACCACGCCATCGCCATCAGCTGCGGCGTGGCCACGGTGCCGGCGGGCTCGCCGGCGCGCACCGTCCTCGCGCTCGCCGACTCGGCGCAGTACGCCGCCAAGCGCCGCGGCGCCCTCGTGGTCGCGCTGTCCGACACCGAGCCGCCCGCCCCGAGGTCGCGCCAGCACGCGCCGCGGGGCCAGGACCGGCGTGAGCGGGCGGCCACGCAGGACTCGCGAGTGGCCTCCGCCATCCAGACGCTGGCCGGCGCTATCGCCGCCATGCCCGCATCGCCCCGCGCGCGCCTGGAGTGGCTGGGCGAGCAGCTGCTCGACACGTTCGACCTCGACCAGTGGTCGGTCAGCTGCGTCACCGGCACCGGCACCGGCGCGGGCACCGTCGTCGTCGAGTCGCTCGGCGTGCGCGCCAACCGCTCGCCGGGGCAGCTGCCGGGCGACCTGATGAGCGACCACGTGTTCGCGCTCGACGACTACCCGCTCACCGGGCTGGCGGTGCGCGGCTGCGGCTGGTTCGCCGTCGAGGTCGACGACCCGCAGGCCGACGCGGACGAGGTGGCGCTGCTGCGGCGCATGCACCAGCGCTGGGTGATCGGGGTCGGCTGGTCGCAGGACGGGTCGGGCTGCCTGCTCGAGCTGTACGGCAGCGCCCCGGACACCGACGTCCCGATGCTCGGGGCGGCGGTGGGGGTGATGGCGAGCGCCGTCCTCGGCCGGGCGGTCTCGCCAGTGGGCACCTCGCGCGCCAGGATGGGCTCATGAGCGACACCCGCGCCGGCCAGCCGGCCTCACCGTCCGACCTCGTCGACCTGCCGCACCTGGTGACGGCGTACTACACCGACGAGCCCGACCCCGCCGAGCCGTCGCAGCAGGTGGTCTTCGGCACGTCCGGCCACCGGGGTTCGAGCCTGGACCGCGCCTTCAACGAGGGCCACATCCTGGCGACGACGCAGGCGATCTGCGAGTACCGCTCGTCGCAGGGCACCGACGGCCCGCTGTTCATCGGCCGCGACACCCACGGGCTGAGCGAGCCGGCGTGGGTCACGGCGCTGGAGGTGCTGGCGGCCAACGACGTCACGGTGCTCGTCGACTCGGGCGATCGCTACACACCGACGCCGGCCGTGTCGCACGCCATCCTGCGGTTCAACCGCGGGCGCACCAGCGGGCTCGCCGACGGCATCGTCGTCACGCCGTCCCACAACCCGCCGCGCGACGGCGGCTTCAAGTACAACCCCACCCACGGCGGCCCCGCCGACTCCGACGCCACCGGCTGGATCGCCGACCGGGCCAACGAGCTGCTGCGCGGCGGCCTCGCCGACGTCAGGCGCATCCCCTTCGCGAGGGCGCGGGCGGCCGAGACCACGTCGACCTACGACTTCATGGGCACCTACGTCGCCGATCTGCCCGAGGTGCTCGACCTCGACGCCGTCCGCGGGGCCGGCGTCCGCATCGGGGCCGACCCGCTCGGCGGTGCGAGCGTCGACTACTGGGGCGCCATCGCCGAGGCCCACCGGCTCGACCTCACGGTCGTCAACCCGCTCGTCGACGCCACCTGGCGGTTCATGACCCTCGACTGGGACGGCAAGATCCGCATGGACTGCTCGTCGCCCTCGGCGATGGCGTCGCTGCTGGCGAAGATGGACGCCGGCGCCGGCTACGACATCGCCACCGGCAACGACGCCGACAGCGACCGGCACGGCATCGTCACCCCGGACGGCGGGCTGATGAACCCCAACCACTTCCTGGCCGTGGCGATCCAGTACCTGTACGGCAACAGGACGGGGTGGTCGGCCGACGCGGCGGTCGGCAAGACGCTGGTGTCGTCGTCCATGATCGACCGGGTGGCCGCTGACCTCGGCCGCCGCCTGGTCGAGGTGCCCGTCGGGTTCAAGTGGTTCGTGCCGGGGCTGCTCGACGGCAGCGTCGGGTTCGGCGGCGAGGAAAGCGCTGGCGCGTCGTTCCTGCGCCGTGACGGGTCGGTCTGGACCACCGACAAGGACGGCCTGCTGCTGGCCCTGCTCGCGAGCGAGATCCAGGCGGTCACCGGCCGCTCGCCGTCCCAGCACTACGCGGCGCTGACCGAGCGGTTCGGCGAGCCCGCCTACGCCCGCGTCGACGCCCCGGCCAGCCGCGAGCAGAAGGCACGGCTGGCGAAGCTGGCGCCCGAGGCCGTCGAGGCCACCGAGCTGGCGGGTGAGCCGATCACCGGCAAGCTGACCCGCGCGCCGGGCAACGACGCCGCCGTGGGCGGGCTCAAGGTGACCACCGAGTCGGCGTGGTTCGCCGCCCGGCCCTCCGGCACCGAGGACGTCTACAAGATCTACGCCGAGTCCTTCCGCGGCCCCGACCACCTGCGCGAGGTGCAGGACGCAGCTCGCGAGGTCGTCTCCGCCGCCCTCGGTTGACCGCACCCGCCCGACCGACGTCACGTGCCGGCTCCCCGCTCGACCGTTGCGGCCGGTGCTCCTCGACCGCGGGGTCGTCCTGGAGATCGCAGCGGCGTCACGACGCACCGCTGGTCACGACGCCAACCCGTGGCTCGATGAATCCACCCGATCCTCGGCCTCGGCGTTGCGCGCCGACGAGAGAGCCTCGGCAGGGATCAGAGGTGGCGCGGTGGAGTCGTAGGTGTGCCCGGTCGGTGTGGTGGTGCGGACGGTGTGCGCGCCTGGCGGACCGGTGCTGGTCACCGTCTCCGCGTCGCCGGGAACCACGGAGTGCACGCCCGGTGGGCCGGCGCTGGTAGCCCTTGCCGCGTCGTCGGGCAGCACTTCGGCGTGCCAGCCGTCGAGTGACTTGGTGTGGTTGCACCGCTCGCACAGTCCTTGCCCGTTGGCCA
>CAXTEJ010000091.1:0-7739 GCA_964243295.1 uncultured Actinomycetales bacterium
AGGTGGTGGTCGCCGTGCTGGGGATCGTGGCGCTGATCATCGGTGGGCCGATCGCGTGGATCGTGTTCGCGGCGGCGGTGCTGATCTTGGCCGACACGATCGCGAAGGCGTTGCAGGGCAAGGCTTCCTGGTGGGAGGTCGCCTTCGCAGCACTGGGGTGCATACCCGGCACGAAGGGCCTGACGACGTTCAAGGCGCTCAGCGGCGTCTTCAAGGAGGCGGGCACGCTCGCGGCCGCCGTCCACGTCCTCGGCGCGGGCCGGACGGCCCTCGTGAGCATGGCGAAGGGGCTGCGCTCGCTGCCCAGCGACCTCCACCTCGCTCTCGGCGTCGGCCGCAAGAGCTGGGCCGAGGCGAGGCAGGGCCTGGAGTACGCGTCGGTCAGGGTTCCCACTCTCAGCGCCGGCGGCCGGACGCAGCTGGCCGGTGCCGCGGGGCTGGACGGACCGCTGGCGGCGATGAGCATGCAGATGCGCAGCGTGCAGCTGGCGCGGCCCGGGTCCGTCGTCCGGCAGGGCGTGAAGGCCGCGAGCGAGGCCGCCCAGACCTTCGGCACCGTCCGCACCGCGCAGATGGTCAAGAACGCCGACGGCACCTACGACGTGGTCTTCCGCTACAACAGCGGCTGGGACGACTTCCAGCGCGCGAGCGCCGACGCCAAGGCAGACGCCCTGACCGACGCCGGGGTCCAGATGCCCCACGCTCCGACGCCGCGAGGGTCGGGCACCACGACGTTCGGGCGGCAGCAGCCCGTCGACATGGCCGGGGCGCGGCACGCCGTCCCCTACGACCGGGCCTACCGCTACGACATCGACCACCGGGTCGACCTGCAGGTCGGTGGCGCCGACCGTGCGGACAACATGTGGTGGCTCGAGTCCGGCGTCAACCGCAGCGAGGGCGCCCAGCTCGCTGGCCTGCTCAAGCGCCACCCCGTGCCGCCGGGCTCGGAGTTCAACAGCTTCACCTTCGTCCAGCGCGGGCACGGTCCTGCCCCTGACGTCCTGTCGCTCACCGGCCACGTCGTCCGCAACGGGCAGACCCTCGCGGCCGTCGTCCGGTGATCTGGGGCAGGCGGCCGTCCCCCGTCCCCTCGGTGCTCACCGCGTCGTCCCCGACGGCCGGGCCCGGCGAGGGCGCGGACGTGGTGTGCGAGGACCTCGAGCAGCTGGCGCAGTCGGTGGCGGACGGCGCGCACCCGGTGTGGGTCGGGCACCCCGACCTGCGGCCGGTTGTCTCTGACGGCGTGCGGGTGAGCACGCGCGGCCGGGCCGTGGTCACGGCCGTGGGGTCGGCGCAGGTGTGGATGCTCGAGCGCGGCTATGTCGAGGCGTACGACGACGCCCGGGTGGTCGCCACCGGCGCGGGCAGCGTGGTGTGCGCGGGCCGAGCGCAGGTCGAGGCCGCCGGCTGGGTGAAGGTGGTCGTGGCCCCCCTCGAGGGCCTCGAGCGCCCGGACACCGGCGGGAGCGAGCAGGCGCTCGACGTGGTCGTCACGCTGTCGCAGGGCGCGTGGCTCGCCGGGCGGCCCCGCGCGACGCGCGTGCAGGCGCGCGGGTCGTCAGCGGTGCTGGTCGACGGCGCCGACGCCGACGTCGAGGTGACCCTTCAGGACGACGCCACCTGCAGCATCGCCACGGGCCTGCGCAGCCGGGTCGAGGTCGTGGCGTCCGACCGTGCCCTCGTCGCCGCGGCCGGTGGTGACGTGACGCTGACGGGCTCGGCACGCCTGATGCTCGACCTGCTGCCGGACGGCGCGCCCGCGCCCCGGGTCGCCGTCCGGGACGCCGTCGACGTGGTCGTCGTCCCGGAGCCGGGCGCGGAACCCGCAGTCGGGTCGCTGAGCGGCAGCGGCGTGCAGGTCCACCCGTCGTCCTTTATGGACGACCTGGCCGGGTGGCTGGCCTTCTACCACCGCCAGCCCGACGCCATCAGCCCGCAGGGCCGGCTGCGGGTGTTCGCGCAGGCGTCGGCGAAGGCCGGTCGCGAGGGTCGGGTCCTCGTCCCCACCCAGCCCGTCGTGGCCGTGCTGCCGGGCGCGGACGTGCCCGCGGGCGTGCGGTTCCAACAGGTGACGGCCCGGCCGCTGGCCTCCCACCCGGCGTCACCGGCGGTGGTCGTGGCGCTCGACGTGCTCGCGGAGGACTGGTCGCGCGGCCCGTGGCTGCTCGGCTCGGGGTCGGTCACGACGTCGGGCCCGTCACCGGTGTCGCAGGTCGACCCCTTCGGGTCAGGGCTGTGATGCTGCGACTCGTCCTCCTCTCTACCCCTGTCTACCGGTTGACCCAGACGCGGGTAGCGCACCCGATTCGAGGTTGAGCAGCCGCTGCTTGGCGGCCAGCCCGCCGGCGTACCCGGTGAGCGCGCCGGACGATGCGACGACCCGGTGGCAGGGCAACACGACGCACAGCGGGTTCGCGCCGAGCGCCGCGCCGACCGCCCGCGACGCCGTCGGCCGCCCGAGCGAGGCGGCGAGCGCCCCGTACGTGGTCCGGTCGCCGTAGCCGACGTCGGCGCCCAGGCGGGTGAGGACGGCGCGCTGGAACGGTGACGCGAGCGTCAGGTCGACCGGCACCGTGAACCCCGTGGTGACGCCGGCGACGAAGGCGTCGAGCTCGTCGACCAGCCGCTGCACACCGTCGCCACCTCGCACCACCCGCGGCGAGACGAGCCGGGACAGCCGCGACAGCACCGCGTCGACCTGCGCGCCGCTGGTGACGAACGACGACGCGAGCGCCGCACCGTCCGGCCGCGCGGCGAGCAGCATCCGGCCGATCGCGGTGTCGTGCACCACGAACGAGACGTCGCCGGCAAGCGGGCCGGGCGGGACGACGTCCGGCGCGAAGGCGCGCAGCGCGGTGGTGAGGGGGTCGAGGCTGGTGCTCATCGGGTCACTCCGAGGGTTCGCAGGGTCGTGAGGGCGTCGCTGACCAGCCGTCTTGAGGCCGCCGGTGTGGTGCCGAGGGCCGCGGCGACGGCCGCGTGGTCGAGGTCGCCGACGTAGTGCAGGACAACGGCCGTGCGCTGCCGCTCGGGCAGCGCGGCCACCCCCTGCCACAGCGCCGCGTCGGGTGGGCCGGTGTGGTCGGGCGCCGGCGCGTGGGGGACCTGCTCGACCGGTACCGGCCGGCGTCCACGGGCGCGGTGGGCGTCGGTGGCGCACCTGGCCGTGATGGTGAGCAGCCACGAGCGCAGGTTGCGGTCGCTGCGCAGCGACGGGTAGGCGGCCAGCGCCTTCGTCCACGCCTGCTGGGCGACGTCGGGCCCGTCGTCCGGGCCGGCGAGGGCGGCGGCGAGCCGGCCGACGTCACGCCAGTGCGCGTCGACCAGCGAGCTGAAGGGCGGAAGCATCACCCCCATGGAACGCGCCCCCCGCTTGAGGTGTGAGTGCTGATCGGTGTCATGTCATCGTGACCCCGTGCGCAGACTGCCCGAGGTCGTGGCCCATCGTGGCTCGAGCACCGAGAAGCCCGAGCACACCCTCGGGGCGTACCTGCGGGCGATCGAGCTGGGGGCCGCCGCGCTGGAGTGCGACGTGCGGCTCACCGCCGACGGGCACCTGGTGTGCGTCCACGACCGGCGCATCGAGCGGACGTCGGACGGGCGCGGCGCCGTGTCGCGGCTCGAGCTCGCCGAGCTCGAGCAGCTGGACTGGGCGTCGTGGCACCTCGCGCCGGACGACCCCGAGGTGCCCGACCGCGACGCGGGGCGGCTGCTGACGCTGCGACGGCTGCTGGACGCCGTCCGTGACGCCGACCGCCAGGTGACCGTCGCCATCGAGACCAAGCACCCGACCCGGCACGCCGGCGAGGTGGAGCGCCGCCTGGCGAAGGTGCTCGAGGACTACGGCTGGACCCGACCGCACGACGGCAACCCGCCGCCGGTGCGCGTCATGTCGTTCTCGCCCTCGGCGCTCAAGCGCATGCGTGACCTCACGCCGCACGTGCCGCTGGTGCTGCTCGCGGCCGAGCGGCTGCGCCGCAAGTACCGCGACGGTGCCCTGCCGCGCGGCGTGCAGAGCGTGGGTCTCGACATCGCGATCGTGCGGCGCAAGCCGCGGTACGTCGAGCGGCTGCACGCCGGTGGCCGTGACGTGCACGTGTGGACCGTCGACCGCACCGCCGACGTCGAGCTGTGCGTCGAGCTCGGGGTCGACGCCATCATCACCAACCGGCCGCGGCACGTGATCGGGCTGCTGCACGGTGACACGCCGGCGACGGGTTGACGAACACCTCGGCGGAGTTGGCCGCTGCGGGGCTCACGCACCGTCGAGCGCTGGTGACACACGGGCATGTGGGGTTACGCTCTCCGTCTGTTGCATATATGTCACTCTTCGTGACTGCACATGGAGGAACGATGGTTCAGGCGCAACGGGTCCCCACCCGTCACCGGACGCTCCGCGTCCCGCAGACCGCATCGGCCGTCACGCGCACCCGGCGCGCGCTCGTCGAGGACCTTCGCAGCATCCCCGTCTGCCCGCAGGTGGTGGACGAGGCCGAGATCGTGGTCGCCGAGCTGCTCGGCAACTGCGTGCGGCACGCCGCCGCCCTGCCGGACGGGCGCATCCGCGTCCACTGGCAGGTCAAGGGCGGGGTGGTCGAGCTCGACGTCACCGACGGCGGCAGTCCCACCACGCCCAAGCTGCGCACCATCTCGCCCTACGCCAGCTCGGGCCGCGGCCTTCGCATCGTGCGCTCGCTCGCTCACGAGTGGGGCGTGCACGACGAGGAGGAGGGGCACGGCCGCACGGTCTGGGTCACGCTCGGCGGGCCCTCACGGCGCCGACGTCCGTGAGGGTGGCCGCGGTGGCAGCCCCGTAGGCTTGCCGCTCATGGCCACGTCCGCACGCCGTCAGCCCGCCCGGGCCACCGTCCCGCTCGACCAGCCGGTCCCGGTGGTCGGGCAGCGCGAGCCCTGCCCGTGCGGCTCCGGCCGCAAGTACAAGGCCTGCCACGGCCGCGCGGCCGCCGTCGCCGCTGCTGTGACACCCGTCGCCCGTCCCTTCGCCGGCCTGCCCGGTGAGGTCGACTGGGTGGCGCTGCGCGAGATCGTCCCCGCGGCCACGGCCACCGTCTCGCTCGTGCCCGCTTCCCGTCGTCCGGCCGAGGGCGAGCTGGCGGCGGTGGACGACGTCACCGTCGCGACCGTGCTGCCGCTCGCGTGGCCGGGGTTGCGCCGCGCCGACGGCCAGGTGCTCCTGGGGCTGCAGACCACCGGCGGCTCGGGCGACGCCAGCCGCGACATCGCCACCGCGCTGCTGGCGGCCCTCGAGGCCGCGCCCGGCACACCGGTGCCGCCCGCCACCACGCCGGGCCCGGCCCGGCTGCAGGACCTGCTCGACACGACCCAGCCGCTGACCGTCACGGTGCACGACGGCTTCGACTTCTGGATCGACACGAGCGCCGAGGTCACCGCCGACGTCCGCGCCTCGCTCGAGCAGGCGAACTCAGGCGTCGTGCCCACCGCCCGCCTCACCGGGGTCGAGGGCGCCTACTGGTGCCGGATCGGCGAGCGCAGCCACCTGCGATGGGTGCTGCCGCAGGACGAGAACGCGCTGCTCGGCGCCATCGCCCGCCTGCACGCCGCCGGCGGGAGCTCGCTCGGCGAGGGCACCCGCTATCTCGGGGCCTTCCGCACCCAGGGGCTGCTGGTCCCCGTGTGGGACCTGCCGTCCGGCGCCACGGCGGACGACGTCGAGCAGCCCGCCACCGACTTCGGCGCCCGGCTGGACGAGGCGCTCGCCGTCACCGCGCCGCTGACCTACGAGGAGCGCCGCGCCCGAGCGGGCGTCGTCAGCCGCCAGGTCACGCTGCGCTGACGGCCCGGTCGTGCGGTTGACAGCACGTGGTGACGCCGACCCCGGCGTGGCCTGGGAGCGCTACGAGCGCTTCGCGCTGTGGTCGACGTGGGCGCCGCAGATCCTGGCCGTGCGGCTGGACGTGCCATCGGGTGCTGAGGCTGGGGCTGGTGGGAGCGGCGACGTCGGGGTCGGGTCGGGGGGTGCTGGGCGGGACGTCGGGGTCGGGTCGGGGGGTGCTGGGCGGGACGTCGGGGTCGGGTCGGGCGGTGCTGGGCCGGACGTCGGGGCGGGCGCACAGCGACTGGCTCCGGGCTTGACGGGCACGGTGCTCGGGCCGGTCGGTGTGCGCGTGCGGTTCCGCGTCGACGAGGTCGACGCCGCTGCGCGACGTTGGTCGTGGACGGTCCGGCCGGCCGGACCGCTTCGCGCGCTGACGCTCGACCGGGTGCGGCTCCGGTTGGTCCATGGCGTGGTGGCCCGCCCCGGCGGTGGCAGCATCACCACGCTCGACGTGCACGGGCCGCTGCCGGTGGTGGCGTCGTACGCGCCGCTCGCTCTGGTGGCGTTGCGCCGGCTGGTGCGTGCCTGAGCCTGACCGTGCCCCCGGCACGACCGCCGGTTCGCCGCGGGTCGGGCGGGTTCGTCGTCCTCCGCCGTACGTCGTCCTGCGCGAGTTCGACTCCGAGCATGTGTGCCTGTGCGGGTACGATTCCGCGCAGCGCCACCGCGTGGTGGGGGAGCACGGCGACTGCCATGGAGGAACGCGCGTTGAAGGTCACTCTCGACTCGACAGAGTCGCTGCAGGACGCGCTGCGCGTCGTCGGAGCCCTCTACGGTGTGCGCCTCGTCGTGGCCGACGACGACTCCGACCAGCCCGTCGCTCGCGAGAGCGCTCAGCGACCCACCAGGCGCAGTCGTCGCAGCAGCGCGGCAGCGACCACGGCCGAGCTTCGCGCCTGGGCCCGCGCCAACAACGTCGACGTCAATGAGCGCGGCCCGGTGCCCGCGTCGGTGCGCGACGCCTACGCCGCGGCCACCTGACGTGCCCGCGCCTCCGCTGCCGCCAGCGGTCAGCGAGCTGCTCTCCCAGCCGAACCCCGCGGTCATCTCGTCGAACCGTCCCGACGGTCAAACTGTTTCGGTCGCCACCTGGTACCTGTGGGAGGGCGAGCGTGTGCTCGTCAACATGGATGCCGGCCGCAAACGCCTGGACTACCTGCGATCCGACCCTCGCGTCAGCCTCACCGCACTCAAGGACGGCGACTGGTACACCCACGTCAGCCTGCAGGGCCGCGTCGCCGAGCTGAAGGACGATGTCGACATGGTCGACATCGACCGGATCTCCACGCACTACACCGGCAGCCCGTACGCCGTACGTGACCGCGGTCGCGTCAGCGCGTGGATCGAGGTCGATCGCTGGCACGGTTGGGGCGCGGCCAAGAACGACTGAGTTCGGTCTGCCCGTGAGGCATGCCGCTGGGCAACCGGCCCGCCCCGCCGCGACTCATCCACGTGGGTGTGTTTCGTGGTGGCGCATGCCTGTGGATGCGTTCGTGGCGGCCCTTCTTTCTGGTTTCATTTCGTGGCGCCTCTCCCCGTGCGGTTTTGTTTCGCGCCGGCCCAATCAGGGGTTTCGTTTCGCGCCGGCCCAACCAGTGGTTTCGTTTCGCGCCGGCCTATTCATTGGGTTTCGTCTCCTGGCGGCCCATCCCTGTGAGTTCGTCTCGAGGCCCTCCCTGTGGGCGCGTTTCGCGGCTCATCCCAGTGGATGCGTTTCGTGGCGGCCGACTGGCGCGGAGACCCGGGGCGTTGTCGCCCATCGGCTGAAACCCCCGCGCCTGCTACCGGCCGCGCTGTCGTCGTGACGTCATGGCTCGGTGCTCTCAGGTGCGCATGGGTGGGGTGAATCGTGGTCTGCCGTCGGTGATGGTGACGGTCCACC
>CAXTEJ010000092.1:0-7173 GCA_964243295.1 uncultured Actinomycetales bacterium
GCAGCAGGCCCGGCGCGAGCTCGCGGCCCAGCCGCCGCCGGTCGCGGCGTCCGCCCCCGCTGCCGGTGGGATGGCCTGGCCGTGCGGCGGCTGCCCGCTGACCAGCCGGTTCGGCTGGCGGACGCATCCGGTGTACGGCGACGCCCGCTTCCACGCCGGCATCGACATGGGCGCGCCGATCGGGACGACCGTCCGGGCGGCGGCGGGCGGCACGGTCGTGTCCGCCGGTCCGGCCTCCGGCTACGGCGTCCTGGTCGTCGTGAGCCACGGCCTGTCGGGCGGCCGCGACCTCAGCACCGCCTACGCCCACCTCAGCGCGATCTCGGTGCGCGCCGGCCAGTCGGTGGGGCCGGGGGAGAAGGTGGGCGAGGTCGGCAACCTCGGGGTCTCGACCGGTCCGCACCTGCACTTCGAGGTGCGCCGCGACGGCGAACCGGTCGACCCGCTGGGCTTCGTCTCGCCGTAGACTGGACCGATGAGCCGGAGCCTGCGCGCGTGACCAAGGGCTCGGCGGCCAGCCGCAACGGACCCAAGGTCCAGGACGGCATGCGCGGCGGCCGCAACAAGCTGGTCGCGCAGAACAAGAAGGCGCGGCACGACTACTCGATCGAGGACGTCCTCGAGGCGGGCCTCGTCCTGACCGGCACCGAGGTGAAGTCGCTGCGGCAGGGCCGCTGCTCGCTCGTCGACGCCTACGCCGTCGTGCAGGACGGCGAGGCGTACCTGCTGGGCGCGCACATCCCCGAGTACACCGAGGGGACGTGGAACAACCACACCCCGCGGCGCACCCGCAAGCTGCTCATGCACCGCAAGGAGATCGACAGCCTGGTGGCGCGCACCCGCGAGAGCGGGCTGGCGCTCGTCCCGCTGTCGCTCTACTTCAAGGACGGCCGGGCCAAGGTCGAGCTCGCGCTCGGCCGCGGCCGCAAGGCGCACGACAAGCGGCAGGTGCTGGCCGAGCGCGACGCCCAGAAGGAGATGCGCAACGCGATGGGGCGGGCGATCAAGCGCGGACGGCGCTGAGCCACCTGGCGGCCCGTCCGGGAGCCTGACCGGCACGCTGGGCCGTCCGCTGCGCTGGGCAGGCACCCGACGCCGCCGTGGGCGCGCCCCGCTGCGCCGTCCGGGCGTGTCGTGGGCGGCGGGCCAGCCCGCATGGTCCGCTCCGGTGGCACCGGCATGAGCAGAAGGGGCTATGTGCACGGCGGGACGGGGCGACGACACAACTGCTGTCGTGGCCCCCCAGGAAGCCGAGGTACTCCCCGTGCACGCAGCGTCTCACGCCGGTCGCCCGATCGGGCGCACCGCAGCAGCTGCCCTGCTCGCCGTCGGCGTCCTCGCCGGCACTCCCGCGATGGCGTCGACCGCCGCCGCCGCCCCAGGCAGCGCCTGGGGCTCGATCGCCGCGCCGTCCGTCCCACAGCTCGCGCCGGCCGTGTCGCACCTCGACCCGGGCCTGCGCGCCGCCGGCGGCGTGGTGGAGCGCGTGCTCGTCACCGCCTCCGGCGGCGTCCACGCCGCAGCCGACGCCGTGCGGAGCGTCGGGGGACGGGTCGGCGCCGCCCTGCCGCTCGTCGACGGCGTGGCGGCGGCCGTGCCCGCCGCGCGGCTCGCCGAGCTCTCGGCCGTGGCCGGCGTCCTCGCCGTCACCAAGGACCGGCACGTCAGCTTCACCGCGCTGCAGGACGAGGCCCGCGACGGCTCGTCCCCGTTCACCGCGACGACGCAGGCGACCGCCGCCTGGGGCGCGGGCAACCGCGGCCGGGGCGTCGGCATCGCCGTGCTCGACACGGGCGTGTCGTCCGTCGACGCGTTCGCCGGCCGGCTCGTGCACGGCCCGGACCTGTCCGGCGAGGGCACGACGGTCGACACCTTCGGCCACGGCACCGTGATGGCCGGACTGGCCGCCGGGCGCGACACCGACCGGGCCGGCCTGCGCAGCGGCGTCGCCCCCGAGGCGACCGTCGTGGCCGTGAAGGTCGCCGGGCGCAACGGCGCCGTCGACGTCTCGACGATCCTGCAGGGCATGCACTGGGTCTCGGCCTACGCCGAGCAGTACGGCATCCGCGTCCTGAACCTGTCGTGGGGCACCGCGAGCACCCAGGACCCGGCCGTCGACCCGCTGAACCACGCCGTCCAGCGGCTGTGGCAGCAGGGGATCGTCGTCGTCGTCTCGGCGGGCAACTCCGGCCCGGCCGCCGGCACGATCGCCAAGCCCGGGGACGACCCGATGGTGCTGACCGTCGGCGCCTACGACGACAAGGGCGACAGCAACACCCGCAACGACACCGTGCCGGCCTGGTCCTCGCGCGGGCCGACGGCCGCCGGGCTCGCCAAGCCCGACCTCGTCGCCCCCGGCCGCACGCTCGTGACCGCCGGCTCGCCGGGCTCGGCCGTCATGCAGGAGAACCCCAAGGCGCTGCTCACCGGCGGCCTGGTCAAGGGCTCGGGCACCTCGCAGGCCGCCGCCGTCACCTCGGGCCTGGCCGCCCTCGTGGTCGCCGCCCACCCGACCTGGACGCCGGACCAGGTCAAGCGGGTGCTCACCCGCACCGCCTCGCCGCTGACGTCGGCGCCCTCCGGGACCGCCGGCGCGGGCCGGGTGCAGCTCGCCGCCGCCCTGACCGCCGACCCCGGTCCGGCCGTCTGGCAGCGGCCGACCGCCACCGGCCTCGGCTCGCTCGAGGACAGCCGCGGCGGCAGCACCGTCGAGGTCGTCTGCCCCGGCGCCACCGAGGCCACCCCCGTGCTCGGTGAGGTGGACGTCCGCTGCGAGGCCTGGGACGCCGCCGCCTGGACCGGCTCGCGCTGGAACGGCGACGCCTGGACCGGCTCGCGCTGGAACGACGCCGCCTGGACGGGCTCGCGCTGGAACGGCGAGAGCTGGACCGGCGGCACCTGGAGCGGCGGCGCCTGGTCCGACCAGGCGTGGACCGGCTCGCGCTGGAACGGCTCCAACTGGACCGGCTCGCGCTGGAACGGCTCGCGGTGGAACGGCTCGCGGTGGAACGGCTCGCGCTGGAACGGCTCGCGCTGGAACGGGTCCCGGTGGAACGGCTCGCGCTGGAACTCCACGCTCGACGTGACGCAGAGCAACGACTTCCTCACAGCGTTCTGGGGGCAGCGGCCGAAGGCAGGGCTTACCCTCCCCGGGGAGACCAGCGACGCGGAGTAGCCGCGCCGCCACGATGCGTCGCAGCCGGAGCGCCTCATGAGCACCGCCACTGCCGGGCCGCCGTCTTCGGACGTGCGGTCCGGCAGTGGCGTGCGCGGGTGGCTCCACCAGCACGGGCTCACGGCCTACCTGGCGGTGTCGTACACCGCCGGGGTGCTCGTCCTGCTGGTCATGCTGGCCTCCTTCGGCTCGCAGCGCGTCGACGCCTGGAGGGTGCTGGCGGTCGTCGCCCTCGCCGCCTTCGCCGACCTGCCGCTGCTCGAGCGGCGCACCGGGCAGAGCGTCGAGGCGTTCACGTTCGCCGAGCTGTGCGTCATCCTGTCGATCGCCCTGCTGCCGCTGCCGCACGCGGTGGTGATCGCCGGGACGTGCCTGCTCGTCGTCGACCTGGCCCGGCGCCTCGCGGTCACCAAGGCGCTGTTCAACGCCGCCAACTTCGTGCTCGCGATGTCGCTGGCCGGCCTCGCGGCGCACGCGGTGTCGCCCGTGCTGGTCGGCACCTCGCTGGCCAGCCTCACCGCGCTGGTCGTCGGGACGTTCGTCTTCTTCCTGGTGAACAGCGGCGGCGTGGCGCTGGCCGTCGCGCTCGAGCAGCACGCGTCCGTGGGGAGCATCTACCGCCAGGGTCTCGCACTGCGGCTGGGGCTGGCGGGCGTCAACGCCGTGACGGCCCTGCTCGTCGTCGTGCTCGCCACCTGGGACGGGTCGGCGCTCGTCGGGCTGCCACCGGTGCTCGTGGCGCTGTACGCCAGCTACCACGGCTACCTCAAGGCGGCGCAGGAGCGCGACGTCTGGCAGCAGCTCGAGAGCGCCACCCGCGAGCTGAACTCGCTCGACCTCAACACCGTGGTCAGCGCTGCCCTGTCGCGCAGCGCGCAGCTGTTCAAGGCCGACACCGCCACCGTCGTGCTCTACGACTCGGGGACGAGCACCGTCTACCGCGGCGACGCCACGGGCCTGGTCGGCACCTGCGTCGACCCGCAGCTCGGCGTGCCGGACCGGCTCGGGGGCTTCGAGTCCGACGACGGCTCGCTCATGGTCTACGCCGCCCCGCTCGAGGGCCCGCAGGGGCGCATCGGTGCGCTGCGGCTGGGGTTCCGCGGCCCGGTCGTGCTGCGCCGCCGCGAGCAGCAGGTGCTCAAGACCCTCGCGCACAGCATCAGCACCACGCTGCAGAACGCCCGGCTGTTCCGGGAGATGCGCACGCACGCCGAGGCGATGACCTACGAGGCGTCGCACGACGCGCTGACCGGGCTCGGCAACCGGGTCCTGCTGCAGGAGCGCGCGGTGGCCTGCATGGCCGCGGCCGCCGGGGACGGCCGGCAGTGCGGGCTGCTCATCGTCGACCTCGACCACTTCAAGGAGATCAACGACACGCTCGGCCACTCCGCCGGCGACGTGCTGCTCAACGAGGTCGCGCACCGCATCGCCGCCGCGGTGCCGCACGCCGACGCCGTCTGCCGGCTGGGCGGTGACGAGTTCGCCGTGCTGCTCGGCGGCTTCTCGACCGCCGCCGAGGCCGACGCGCTGGCGGACGAGCTGCTGCGCGTGCTCGCCGAGCCGGTGGTCTTCGACGGCCTGCGGCTGTCGATCGAGGGCAGCGTCGGCGTCGCCTGCTCCCCGCAGGACGCCGCCACCTTCGACGAGCTGCTGCAGCGCGCCGACGTCGCGCTCTACCAGGCCAAGGACACCCGCGGGTCGTTCGCGCACTACGCGGGCGAGCGCGACGAGTCGAGCCTGCACCGCCTGGCGCTCGCCGCCGAGCTGCGCGCGGCCCTCGCCGAGGACCAGCTCGTCGTGCACTTCCAGCCGCAGTTCGACCTCTGCAGCGGCGCGCTGACCGGCGCGGAGGCGCTCGTGCGCTGGCAGCACCCCGAGCGCGGGCTCCTGCCACCGGTCGAGTTCATCTCGGCGGTCGAGCACAGCGGCCTGATCCGCGACTTCACGCTCACCGTGCTCGACCTGGCCGTCGCCGAGGCGGCCGCCTGGGGCTGCGCCGGGCACGACGTGAGCGTCGCGGTGAACCTGTCGGCCCGCAACCTGCTCGACCGCGAGCTGCCGTCCGACGTGACGCGGGTGCTGGCCCGGCACGGCCTCGCGCCGCAGCGGCTGGTCCTCGAGATCACCGAGACGACGATGATGAGCGAGCTCGACGTCGTCGAGGACGTCCTCGCGCAGCTGCGCCGGCTCGGCGTCGAGCTGTCGGTCGACGACTTCGGCACGGGCTACTCCTCGATGGCCTTCCTGCAGCGCGTGCAGGTCAACGAGGTCAAGGTCGACCGCAGCTTCGTGATGGGCATCGTCGGCTCGGAGTCCGACCGGGCGCTCGTGCGCGCCACGGTGCAGCTCGCGCACGGCCTCGGGGCACGCGCCGTGGGGGAGGGCGTCGAGGACGCGGCGATGGCCGGCGTCCTGCGCGAGCTCGGCTGCGACCTCGCGCAGGGCTACCACCTCGGCCGGCCGATGCCCGCCGTCGACCTGCGCCGCACCCTGGGGATCCCCGAGCCGGGGGAGGGCCCGCGCCGCGACGGCGACGGCCGCCACCTGCGCGCGGTCGGCGGTCCGCCCTAGCCCTGGCGCACGGGCGCCCGTCCGGGACTAGACTGGCGGGGTACGCAGCACCGACCTGGGGGTGACAGGTCTCGACTCCGGATGTCGGGACAGGGGAAGCGGGCCGAGGAAGGCGACGATGATCTCGAAAACCAACAACGTCGCACAACACACAAGCGCCGACACCAGTCCGCGCGCGTACGCCCTCGCTGCCTAGCAGCTAGAGCGTCGCTGTCAGCCCAGGAGCGCCTCCGGCCTGGGACCTGGCATCGCTAGGAGGACCACCACCCGCCACGGCCACGGGGGCGGGTGGTGAATTCACGTGGCTGAGCCCGTTCCCGGCTTGCTGGCGTGACCGGGAGGGCCGAGAAACGCACAGCCAGCTGCGCCCGGAGAAGCCCTGTTCAGGTACCGGAGGACGCGGGTTCGATTCCCGCCACCTCCACGCACGGCGAACGGCCTCGGACCACCCGGTCCGGGGCCGTTCGCGCGTCCGGCGTCCGGCCACGAGGGCTTGCGCTGCGTGACCAGGCCCCTACGATCGCCAGCGACGACCGACCGAGCAGTCCCGTGTCCCTGGAGCCCGGCATGAAGCTCGTCCACCGCCTGTCCGCCGAGTTCCTCGGCACGTTCTGGCTCGTCCTCGGCGGGTGCGGCGCCGCGGTCCTCGCCGCCGGCGTCCCCGACGTCGGCATCGGCCTGCTCGGGGTGTCGCTCGCGTTCGGCCTCACCGTGCTGACCATGGCGTACGCCGTGGGCCACGTCTCGGGCGGGCACTTCAACCCGGCGGTCACCGTCGGGCTGGTGCTCGGCCGTCGCTTCGACGCGAAGGACGCCCTGCCGTACGTCGTCACGCAGGTGGTGGCGGCGGTCGCGGCCGCCGCCGTGCTGTTCGTGGTGGCCAACGGCAAGGACGGCTTCACGACCGCCGACGGGTTCGCCGCGAACGGCTACGGCGCGCACTCACCGGACGGCTACAGCCTGACCTCGGCGCTGGTCATCGAGGTCGTGCTGACGGCCGGCTTCCTGCTCGTCATCCTCGGCGTGACCGACCGTCGCGCGCCCAAGGGCTTCGGCCCGCTCGCGATCGGGCTGGCCCTCACCCTCATCCACCTCATCAGCATCCCGGTGACGAACACCTCGGTGAACCCGGCGCGCTCGACCGGTCAGGCGCTGTTCGTCGGCGACTGGGCGCTCGCCCAGCTCTGGCTGTTCTGGCTGGCGCCGCTGCTCGGGGCCGCCGTGGCCGGCCTCGCCTACCGCTTCATCACCGGCGAGAGCGGCGTGGAGCCGGTCGCGACGACGGGCCAGGACCCCGACAGCGCCGTCACGACCGCCGGCGAGCAGGGCTCGGCGCGCGGCCGCGAGGCCGTCGCGGACTCGCGGCGCCGCACGGGCGCGCGCACCAAGCGGCGCTGACGGCCGGGCGCTGACGGCCGGGCGCTGAC
>CAXTEJ010000093.1:0-6918 GCA_964243295.1 uncultured Actinomycetales bacterium
GCCCGAGGTCGGCGAGGCTCTGGGTGCCGCGGTCGTACGCGAGCTCGGTGCCGCACGTCACGCACCGCACGTCCTCATACGACAGCAGGGACCGGCAGACGGGGCAGACGAAAGCGCGCACGGCTCATCCTCGCAGCCCCGCGACCACCCGCCATCCCGACCCCACCGCGTCGTCGCATCCTGTCGGTCCCTCACGGGGCCGGACGCCGAGGGGGCGGGCACCGTGTGGTGCCCGCCCCCTCGGTCGGCGCCCTCCGGCGCCGGTGCACGTCAGTGCGGCGTGCTGGTGATGGAGCGGTTCTCGTCCGCGCCGGCGATCTCGTCGTGCTCGCCGTGCGAGTGGGCCGCGGCCAGCTCGGCCGGCGTCACCGGCTCGATGCGGTCCTCGAACCAGAAGCTCGAGAGCCGGGCCCGCACCTTGGCGATGACCGTGCCGGGGGCGCGGACGCCGGCGTCGTCCTGCCCGGCAGGCAGCGGGAGCGGGCGGTGGGCGTCGTGCTGGACGAGCACCCAGCGCTCGGTCGCCGACAGCGGCTCGTGCACCTCGATGAACTCCCCGTGCGGCAGCCGGACGATCCGGCCGCTCTCGCGACCGTGCAGCACCATCTCGCGGTCACGGCGCTGCAGGCCGAGGCACACGCGCTTGGCGACCACGAACGCGATCGCCGGGCCGATGAAGACGAACACCCGCAGGAAGTTGGAGATGTCGTTGATCGACATCCCGAACCGGGTGGCGATGATGTCGTTGCCGCCACCGGCCATGAGCAGCAGGTAGAAGGTGATCGCCATGACGCCGAGAGCCGTGCGGGTCGGGGCGTTGCGCGGCCGGTCCAGCAGGTGGTGCTCGCGCTTGTCACCGGTCACGAACGCCTCGATGAACGGGTAGAACAGCGCCAGCATCGTCACGATGCCCGGCAGGATGAGGCCGCCGATGGCGATGTTCATGCTGAACGTCCAGCCCAGGGCCTGGAACTCCAGGCGACCGGGCAGCAGCCGGATGGCTCCCTCGAGCCAGCCCATGTACCAGTCCGGCTGTGAGCCGGCGGTGACGGGGGAGGGGTCGTAGGGGCCGTAGGCCCAGATCGGGTTGATGGTGGCGAAGGCGGCTAGCAGCACCGTGACGCCGAAGACGATGAAGAAGAAGCCACCGGCCTTGGCGGCGTAGGTCGGCATGACGCGGAAGCCGACCACGTTGTGCTCGGTCTTGCCCGGGCCGGGGTACTGGGTGTGCTTCTGCAGGGCCACCAGCGCGATGTGCACCGCGAAGGCCCCGACCAGCAGGGCCGGGATGAGCAGGACGTGCACGGTGTAGAGCCGGGGGATCAGCGCCTCGCCGGGGAAGTCGCCGCCGAAGACGAAGCTCGAGACGTAGGAACCGACGATCGGGATCGACAGGATCAGGCCGCGGGCGAAGGACAGGCCGGTGCCGGACAGCAGGTCGTCGGGCAGGGAGTAGCCGGCGAAGCCCTCGACGAGCGCGAGCAGCGCCAGCACCACGCCGATCATCCAGTTGAGCTCACGCGGCTTGCGGAACGCGCCGGTGAAGAAGACCCGGAACATGTGGACCGCGTTGGAGGCGACGAACAGCAGCGCAGACCAGTGGTGGATCTGGCGCAGCAGCAGGCCGCCGCGGATGTCGAAGGAGATGTCGAGGGTGGAGGCGTAGGCCTCCGACATCTGGATCCCCTTGAGCGGGACGTAGCTGCCGTCGTACACGACGTGCCCGGCGGAGGGGACGTACCAGAAGGTGAGGAAGGTGCCCGTGACCAGCAGGATGATCAGGCTGTACATGGCGATCTCGCCCAGCATGAACGACCAGTGATCGGGGAAGACCTTGTTCAGCCCCCAGCGCGTGCCCTTGGCGATGCCGACGCGGTCGTCGATGAATCCGGCGGTGCCGCCGGCTGCTCGGGTGGTAACGGAGACGCTCATCTGTTTCCTCGCTCGGGGAAGCTGGGACCGACCGGCTGGTTGAAGTCCCGCTTGGCGACCAGGTAGCCCTCGGCGTCGACGGTGATCTCCAGCTGCGGGAGCTGGCGGTGGGCCGGGCCGAAGATGACCTTGCAGTCCTGGGTGACGTCGAACGTCGACTGGTGGCAGGGGCACAGCAGGTGGTGCGTGGTCTGCTCGTAGAGCCCGACCGGGCAGCCGACGTGGGTGCAGATCTTCGAGTACGCCACGATGCCGTTGTAGCCCCAGGCGCGCTCCTTGGCCGACACGATGTCGTCCGGGTTGAGCCGCATGAGCAGCACTGCTGCCTTGGCCCGCTGCTCGAGCACGTCGTCGGCCTCCTCGATGCCCTCGGGCATCACGTGGAAGACCGAGCCGATGGTGACGTCGCTGGCCTTGATGGGAGCGAACTCCACATCGGTGACCAGCCGGAGCCCTTCCTTCCAGAAGGTGTTGTGCAGCCTCGTGCCCGGCATCGGACCGAGGTCGCGCAGCGCCACGATGAACGGCAGCCCGAACAGGCCGAGGGCGCCGCCCATCGTGAGCTTGATGAGCGGACGGCGGGCCAGGCCCGAGGACTCGTTGCCCATGCGGAGGGTCTCGACGGCGCCCGCACGGTCCTCGTCGCTGCTGCGCAGCGCGTGCCGCTCCTCGACGAGCTCGTCGTCGGGCATGAGCGTCTTCGCCCAGTGGACCGCGCCGATGCCGATGAAGAACAGGCTCAGCCCCATGCCGACGCCGAGCAGCACGTGCTGCAGGCCGACCTTGCCCAGGCCCGGGAGGATCACGGACTGCTCGGCGTCGAAGGCGAAGTAGGAGACCAGGAAGATCGCGGTGCCGAGCATGGAGAGCAGGAACATGAGCGCGACCTGGCGCTCGGCGCGCTTGGCGGCGCGCACGTCGGTGTCGGCCATGCGGTGGATGTGCTCGGGCAGACCCGGGTTCTCGAACAGCGTCGGGGCGGCCGTCGTGCCAGGCAGGGTGACCGCGCGCTGTGCGTCGTCCCGGTCGCGCAGGGCAGGGACGGCGGAGGTGTCGGGCACGTCGTGCCGGTCGGTGCCGAGTGCGTCGCTCATGTCAGGCCGCCTTCGCGCCGAGCCACACGGCGCAGCCGATGAGGGCACCGAGACCGACGATCCAGGCGAACAGACCCTCGGTGACCGGGCCCAGGTTGCCGAGGGGAGTGCCGCCGGCGCTCGTCTCGGTCTGGACGTTGGTGATGTAGGCGATGAGGTCGTTCTTGTTCTCCGGCGTCAGGTTGGCGTCGTTGAAGACGGGCATGGCCTGCGGCCCGGTGAGCATGGCCTCGTAGATGTGCTGGCCGCTGATGTCGGCGATCGCCGGGGCGTACTTGCCGCGGGTCAGCGCGCCACCGGCGCCGGCGAAGTTGTGGCACATGGCGCAGTTGGTGCGGAAGATGGCGCCGCCCTTGGCCACGTCGCCGTCCTGGCCGTTCGCGTACTCCGCGGCGGGCACGCCGGGGCCGGGGGCGAGCGAGCCGATGTAGGAGGCCATGGCGGCGATCTGCTCGCTGCTGAAGCGCACGGGTCCCTGCGGCCCCTGGACGCCGGGGCCGGCCAGCGGCATGCGGCCGGTGCCGACCTGGAAGTCGACGGAGGCGGCGCCGACACCGATGAGGTTGGGCCCCACGACGTCGCCGTTGGTCTTGGTCATGCCCTGGGCGTTCTTGCCGTGGCAAGTCGAGCAGTTGGCGAGGAACAGCTGCTTGCCCTGGGCGATCGCGTCCGCGTCGGCGGTCGCGGCGGCGGCAGGCTTGGGGGCCAGCGCGGCGTACACGGCGCCGGTGGTCACGAGCCCGATGGCGATGAGCACCACCAGGGCTAGCGGGTGGCGCCGGCGGGCGGCAAGTGCGGTCACGTTCCAGGTCCTCGTCTCGTGCGGTGCCTCGAGCCTATGGCGCCCCACGCAGCCGTCGGCAGCCCTGGCGCGCTTGCCAGGGGCCGTGGCGACGTGACGCCCAGCACATCTCATTGCAGCAGGTAGATGGTGGCGAACAGGGCGATCCAGACCACGTCGACGAAGTGCCAGTAGTACGACGTGACGATGGCGCCGGTTGCCTCGGCGTGGCCGAACCGCCGTGCGGCGAACGAGCGTCCGATGATGAGCAGGAAGGCGATCAGGCCGCCCGTGACGTGCAGGCCGTGGAACCCCGTCGTCAGGTAGAAGATCGAACCGTAGGCATCGGTGTTGATCTTCAGGCCCTCGCCCACGAGCGAGGCGTACTCGTAGACCTGGCCCGAGACGAAGATGGCGCCGAACAAGTAGGTCAGCGCGTACCACTCCCGCATGCCCCACAGCCGCACCTGCCACAGCGCCCCGGTGCGGCCGGGCTGGAACTGCTCGGCCTTCCAGACGCCGAACTGGCACCACACCGAGCTGACGACGAGCACCAGCGTGTTGGCCGTGCTGAACGGCACGTTGAGCATCTCCGGACCGCTCAGCCACTGCTCGGGCACGACCGCGCGCAGCGTGAAGTACATGGCGAACAGCCCGGCGAAGAACATGAGCTCGCTCGACAGCCACACGATGGTGCCGACCGCTGCCATGTTCGGGCGGCTGACCGGCGCGTGCGCGGCGGGGGTCTGGACTGCTGATGCGGTGGCCACGCGAGCATTATTGCCTCATGGGCGTGCTCACGGCACGGCCGACCCCGTTCGACGGCGGGTCGCCCACCGGCTGTGCTCGCCGGTCGCTCCCGGCGCCGTGATCGTGCGTGACCAGCACGGACGCCGGCCACCCTCGCGCCCGGCCCCGCGGCCTCGGCCGCGGCCGCGGGGCGACGCCCCTGGGCGCCCGCCCGACCGCGCCCACCTGACCGTGCCCGGCCGACCGCGCCCGCTTGACCGCGCCGCCTGACCGCGCCCGCCCGACCGTGCCCACCTGACCGTGCCCGCCTGACCGCGCCCACCGGGCCGCGCCCACCTGACCGTGCCCGCCTGACCGCCCCCGGTCGCCGGCCGGTCGTCGGGGCCCGGCGCGGCGCTGCGCCGTCGCCCGTCCAGGCGGCCGGTAGCATTCCGGCGACCCTGACAGCCCCGTCGTGAGGACCCCTGATGAGCGCACCGCACGCGTCCGGCGCCGAGCAGGAGCCGCGCGAGCTGTCCGTGCTCCTCTACAGCGACGACCTGACCACGCGGGAGGCCGTGCGGCTCGCGGTCGGGCGCCGTCCGGCGTCCGACGTGCCGCGCGTGCGGTGGACCGAGTGCGCCACCGCCCCCGCCGTCATCTCCGCGCTCGACGCCGGCGGTGTCGACCTGGTGGTGCTCGACGGCGAGGCCTCGCCCGTGGGGGGCCTGGGCCTGTGCCGGCAGCTCAAGAGCGAGATCTATCGCTGCCCGCCGGTGCTGGTGCTGCTCGGGCGCCCGCAGGACTCCTGGCTCGCCGCCTGGTCGATGGCCGACAACGCCGTGCTGCACCCGCTCGACCCGGCGGCCGTCGCGGCCGCCGTCGCCGACCTCGCGCGCGGCGTCGCGGTGTGAGCGGCGGTCACGGCCGGGCGACGACCTGGCCCGGCCTGCTGAGCAAACTGCTCGCCGGCGAGGACCTCGGCCGCACCCAGACCTCGTGGGCGATGGACCGCATCATGAGCGGGGACGCCTCGCCGGTGCAGGTGGCCGGGTTCCTCGTCGCGCTGCGCGCCAAGGGCGAGACGGTGGACGAGCTGGCCGGCCTCACCGACGCGATGCTCGAGCACGCGGTGCGCATCAGCGTGCCGGGGCTCACCGTCGACGTCGTCGGCACCGGTGGTGACCGCGCCAACACCGTCAACATCTCGACGATGGCCGCGCTCGTGGTCGCCGGGGCCGGGGTGCGCGTGGTCAAGCACGGCAACCGGTCGGCGTCGAGCGCGTGCGGCTCGGCCGACGTCCTCGAGCACCTCGGGGTGCGTCTCGACCTGTCACCGCAGCGGGTCGCCGAGGTCGCTGAGGTCGCCGGCATCACGTTCTGCTTCGCGCAGGTCTTCCACCCGGCGATGCGTCACGCCGCGGAGGCCCGTCGCGACCTCGGTGTGCCCACCGTCTTCAACTTCATGGGGCCGCTCACCAACCCGGCCCGGCCCAGCGCCTCCGCGGTGGGCGTGGCCGACCTGCGGATGGCGCCGCTGGTGGCTGGCGTGTTCGCGACCGCGGGTCGCAGCGCGCTGGTCTTCCGCGGCGAGGACGGTCTGGACGAGCTGACCACGAGCGGGCCGTCGCGGGTGTGGCTCGTCGCCGACGGCGCGGTCAGCGAGCAGGTGATCGACCCGGCCGAGCTCGGTGTGCCCGCCTCACCCGTCGAGGCGCTGCGCGGTGGCGGAGCCGACGTCAACGCGGCCGCCGTGCGCGACCTGCTCGCGGGCACGCCGGGGCCGGTGCGCGACGCCGTGCTGCTGAACGCCGCTGCCGCCCTGGTCGCGGGCGGGCTGGTGCCGGCGGGCACGCTGGTCGACCAGCTGGCGGCGGCGATGGCGGTCGCCGCGGCGTCGGTCGACTCCGGTGCCGCCGCGGCCACGCTCGACCGCTGGGTCGCAGCGACCGCCTGAGCCGGGTCGGGCGCTACTCGAACCCGAGGCTGAAGGCCGACTCGAGGTCGTGGCGGCTGTAGGCGCGGAAGGCGATGTGCGTCTGCGTGCCGCGGATGCCGTCGACCTTGTTGAGCCGGTCGGCGATGACCTCGGCGAGGTCGTCGTGCTCACGCACCCGCACCATCACGATGAGGTCGACGTCGCCGGTCACCGAGTAGACCTCGCTGACCCCGTCGAGATCGGCGATCGCGGCTGCCACCTCGGGGATGCGGTCGACCTCAGCCTGCACCAGCACGATGGCGGTGATCATCTGCGTGTCCTCTCGTGCGGGTGGGTGCGCGGGTGCGGCGCGTGGGTGGTGCGGGATGCGGCGCGGGGGTGGTGCGGGATCGCGGCGGCTGGGCCCGATGGGCCGGTGCGGGGCGGGTGGGCCGACGCTACCC
>CAXTEJ010000094.1:0-6453 GCA_964243295.1 uncultured Actinomycetales bacterium
TGGCGCGGTGGTCGGTGGCGCGGTGGTCGGTGGCGCGGTGGTCGGTGGCGCGGTGCACGCCCAGGTCCTGCAGGGCAGCGGCGGCGAGGCTCGACGTCCACCCTCGGAGCAGACGACGATCACCGCCAGGTCGTGCGCCGCGACGGGCAGCCGGGCGTCGCTGGCCGGGACGGACCGCCACTGCAGGACGTTCCGCTCGAGCACGAGGGCACCGGGCACCTCGCCCTCGAGCCGGCGCTGCGCCGCGGGGCGAATGTCGACGAGCACCGCGCCGTGCGACTGCGCGGCGTGGCCTCGGCCGGGTCGAGCCGGTGCGCGCCGCTGCGAGCAGGTCGTCGACCGTCGTGCGGTGAGCAGCGCGGGTCGCCGGCGCCGACGGTGCGCACCGGCAGCAGACGGGGTGTCGGACGCGGCAGCCGTCAGGGCAGGGCGCTCGCTGCCGGTCGTGCACGTCAGGGTCGACAGACCGCGCCGCTGACGAGGCAGAGGTCGATGGCGCGCCGCTCGACGAGGCGCACGTCCCGGGTCACCCGCAGCTCCTGCTGCAGCGGCAGGGCAGGTGCGAGGCGGGCAGCTCAGTGCCGCGCACGGACGTCCGGTGCTCCGTGCAGCGCGTGGACGACCGCGTGCCCCCGGCCGCGGATGATGAGCCACCGGTTGACCGGGACGGTGACGACGAACGCGACCGCGAGCGCTGCGGCCAGCGGGCCCCAGAACAGCGGGCTGCGCAGCCCGGCGTCCATCGCGCCGGGCACGAGCAGCATCACGGCGTTGTCGACGACCTCCATGACGGCGATGGACACCGTGTCCGCGGCGAGCGCGACGGGGACCGCCGCCGACAGCGCGAGGCCCGACCGCAGGACCGGACGGATCGTCAGCGCGTAGCCGAAGACGAAGGCGAGCGCGACGGCCAGCGCGATCGTCTGCAGGTCGGACCACCCGAGCGCCGTGCCGATGACCATGCCGAGCACCTCGCCGATCGCACACCCGGTGAGGCAGTGCAGGGTCGCCGAGACGGCGAGGCGGGTGAGCGCCCTGCCCTCGGTCGCAGGAGCGTCCCGTGCCGTGGCCGGCGTGCGCGTACTGGCCGGCGTGCGTGGTCTGGTCCATGGGGTTCCCCTGTTCGCGGGACGGTCCGTGTGCGTCCGGTGCGGGCGGCGCCCGTGCGCAGGCGAGGCGCACGGTGGGCGTGCCAGCGGGTGGCCGGGCGCTGGTCCACGCTGCGCCCGCCGGCACCGCCGTGTCAAGTACCCCCCGGGGGTTCCCCTCTCCGGTTTGCGATACCCCCCTGGGGTGTGCTAGACACGGGAGTGCAACACGGCGAGGAGGACCGATGACCACCAGCAGGAGCAGCCGGACCGGACGCCCGTCCCCCCGTGGCACGGCGCCGGCGGACGGGACGGCCGGCACCAGCGGCGGCACGACCGACGGTGCGGCGGCCGACGCGCACGCGGGCGAGTCCCGCGGGTACGCGTCGCACAAGGACGCGCACCTCAAGCGCATGGCGCGCATCGAGGGGCAGGTCCGCGGCATCGCCCGCATGATCGACGAGGACAAGTACTGCATCGACGTCCTCACCCAGGTCAGTGCGGTGAACCGCGCACTGCAGGCCGTCTCGCTCGCGCTGCTCGAGGAGCACCTGGCGCACTGCGTCGCGAACGCCGTCGCGGCAGGCGGCGACGAGGGCGCCGTGAAGCTCAAGGAGGCGTCCGACGCCATCGCCCGGCTCGTCCGTTCCTGACGCCACACACGCCGACCCGCACCCGATCCGCACCACCCGAACCGCGCGAGGAGCAGCACGATGAGCACCGAGACCTACACCGTCACCGGCATGACCTGCAGCCACTGCGTCGCCTCCGTCACCGAGGAGGTCACCGAGGTCCCCGGCGTGACCGACGTCCAGGTGGAGCTCGAGACCGGACGCCTGACCGTCGTCGCCGACCAGCCGATCGGCGCGGACGCCGTCCGTGCCGCCGTCGAGGAGGCCGGCTACCAGCTGACCAGCTGAGCCGGCCCTCCGCTCGCAGCCGCCCCGCGCGGGCGCAGTCCAGGAGGCACCGCATGACCCCCGCAGCGACCCTCGGCGCGTACGGTGCCGCCCTCGTCCTCGTGTTCGGCGGCGCGTACGGCGTCGGGCAGCTCGCCGGTCCCGTCGACACCGCTCCCGCGCGCACGCACGCCGACGCGGATCCCGGCACCGGTGCGCACGCGGATGCCGGCGAGCACGCCGCCCCGGCCGGCCCGGCGGCCCTCGACGACGCGCCGGGCGGGCTGTCGATGGCACAGGACGGCTACGCCCTCCAGCTCGACGAGACCGTCTTCGCCCCGGGTGCTCCCGGCGTGCTGCGCTTCCAGGTGCTCGACCCGGACGGACGTCCGCTGACCGACTTCGCGCGCGAGCACGACAAGGAGCTGCACCTCGTCGTCGTGCGCCGCGACCTCACCGGCTTCCAGCACGTGCACCCCGTGCGCGACGACAGCGGCCGCTGGAGCACCCCGCTGACCTTGGCCGCACCCGGCAGCTACCAGGTGATCGCCGACTTCGTCCCGGCTGGTCGCGACAGCGGTATCGCGCTCGCCACCGGGGTGACGGTGCCCGGTGCGGTCACGCCGACGCCGCTGCCGCCGGCCCGTCCGACGGCGACCGTCGACGGCTACACCGTCACGCTGCACGGGCAGCTGGTCGCCGGACGCAGCAGCCGCCTGGCCCTGCGCATCAGCCGGGACGGCCGCCCCGTCACCGACCTCGAGCCCTACCTCGGGGCCTTCGGCCACCTGGTGGCGCTGCGCGCCGGCGACCTCGCCTACCTCCACGTGCACCCGGAGCAGGGCCCGGCCGGACCGGAGGTCGTCTTCGCCGCCGACGTCCCGGCCGCCGGTCCCCACCGGCTGTTCCTGGACTTCTCGCACGACGGCGTCGTGCGCACCGCCGCGCTCACCGCACAGGCCGTCCGCCCAGCGCAGGCCGGCGACGCCTCCCCGCCCGACGCCGGGCACGAGGACGCCGACGGGCACTGACTCCGGGCTCGGTCCCCGGTCGAGCAGGCCCTCAGCACCACCCCAGCACCACCCGAACACCAGCCGAGCACCAGGATCGAGGAGGAGCCGTGAGCTCTCCGACCACCGCAGCCGGCACCGCCGTCGTGCCGCACGACGAGGTCGAGCTGTCCATCAGCGGGATGACGTGCGCCTCCTGCGCGATGCGCATCGAGCGCAAGCTCAACAAGCTCGACGGCGTCTCGGCGACCGTCAACTACGCGACCGAGAAGGCCCGGGTGAGCGTCCCGGTCGGGATGGACCCCGCGCAGCTGCTCAGCACGGTCGAGCAGGCCGGCTACACCGCCCGGCTGCCCGCGCCCGACCGGCCCGCCGGCAGCGAGGGCGCGCCCGGCGAGGGCCTCGTCGAGGCCGACCGCGTCGACCTGCTGCGGCAGCGGCTGGTGCTCGTCACCGCGCTCACCGTCCCGGTCATCGCGCTGTCGATGGTGCCGGCCCTGCAGTTCCGCGCCTGGCAGTGGCTTGCCCTGACGCTCGCCGCGCCCGTCGTGCTGTGGGGTGCGTTCCCGTTCCACGTCGCGGCGTGGAGGAACCTCAGGCAGGGTGCCGGGACGATGGACACCCTCATCAGCGTCGGCACGCTCGCCGCGCTCGGCTGGTCCGTTTACGCGCTGTTCTTCGGCACCGCGGGCGAGCTCGGCATGACGCACCCCTTCGAGCTGACGATCGCCCGCGGCGACGGCTCGGACGACGTCTACCTCGAGGCGGCGTCCGGCGTCACGATGTTCCTGCTCGCGGGCCGCTACCTCGAGGCGCGCAGCAAGCGGGCCTCCGGGGCTGCGCTGCGGGCGCTGCTCGAGCTGGGCGCCAAGGACGTGGCCGTCCTGCGCGACGGGCCGGGCGGTCCGCAGGAGGTCCGGATCCCCACCGCCCGGCTGGCCGTGGGCGACCGGTTCGTCGTGCGCCCCGGCGAGAAGGTCGCGACCGACGGCGTCGTCGTCGAGGGGACCAGCGCGGTCGACGCGAGCATGCTGACCGGCGAGAGCGTCCCGGTCGAGGTCGGCGTCGGCGACGCCGTCACCGGCGCGACCGTCAACGCCGGCGGACGGCTCGTCGTCCGGGCGACCCGCATCGGCAGCGACACCCAGCTCGCGCAGATGGCGCGCCTCGTCGAGGACGCTCAGCACGGCAAGGCGCAGGTGCAGCGGCTCGCCGACCGCGTCAGCGCCGTCTTCGTGCCGATCGTCATCGCCCTGTCCGTCGCGACGCTGGGCTTCTGGACCGGCACCGGCAACGGCCTGGGAGCCGCGTTCACCGCGGCCGTCGCGGTGCTCATCATCGCCTGCCCGTGCGCGCTCGGGCTCGCGACGCCGACGGCCCTCATGGTCGGGACCGGGCGCGGCGCCCAGCTCGGCATCCTCGTGAAGGGACCCGAGGCGCTGGAGAGCGCGCGGCAGCTCGACACCGTGGTGCTCGACAAGACCGGGACGCTGACGACCGGGCAGATGAGCCTCGTCGCCGTCGTGCCCGCGGACGACGTCGACGCGAACGAGCTGCTGCGCCTGGCCGGCGCCCTCGAGGCCGGCAGCGAGCACCCCGTCGCCCGGGCGATCGTCACGGGCGCCCGGGCCCGCGTCGGCGACCTGCCTGCGGTGCAGCAGTTCTCGAACGTCGAGGGCCTCGGCGTGCGCGGCGTCGTCGACGGCCACGAGGTGCTCGTGGGTCGTCGCCGGCTGCTGGCCGACGCCTCGCAGCCGCTGACGGCCGAGCTCGAGCAGGCGATGGCCGACGCCGAGCGCGACGGCAGAACCGCCGTCGCCGTCGCCTGGGACGGGCGCGCGCGCGGCGTGCTGACCGTCGCCGACACCGTCAGGCCGACGAGCGCCGCCGCCGTCCGGCAGCTGCGGGCGCTGGGGCTGCGCCCGGTCCTGCTCACCGGCGACAACCGCGCCGTCGCGCGTGCGGTCGCGCGCGAGGTCGGCATCGACGACGGGGACGACACCGTGCTCGCGGAGGTCATGCCCGCCGACAAGGTCGCCGTCGTGCAGCGGCTGCAGGCGCAGGGACGGCGGGTCGCGATGGTCGGCGACGGCGTGAACGACGCAGCAGCGCTCGCCCAGGCCGACCTGGGCCTGGCCATGGGCACCGGCACGGACGTCGCGATCGAGGCGAGCGACCTGACCCTCGTGCGGGGCGACCTGCTCGTGGCGGTCGACGCGATCCGCCTGTCCCGCCGGACGATGCGCACCATCACGAGCAACCTGTTCTGGGCGTTCGGCTACAACGTGGCGGCCGTCCCGCTCGCCGCCGCGGGACTGCTCAACCCGATGATCGCCGGGCTCGCGATGGCGCTGAGCAGCGTCTTCGTCGTCACGAACAGCCTGCGGCTGCGGTCCTTCCGGGCGCTGGCCGACGCGTAGGTCAGCGCGCCGGGCGGGTGCGGACGACCGCGCGGCGCAGCCGCCGCCACGCCCGGCCGGGCAGGCCGCGGTCGGCCGCCCACCAGGCGGCCCACGCGTAGCCCCAGCCGAGCAGCAGGTCGAAGACGTAGTGCTCTGCGCCGTAGACGAGCGCGAGCCCCATGCCGGCGGTGTACGCCAGCAGCAGCACCGTCAGCCGCCGGTCGATGCCGCGCAGTGTCAGGACCAGCAGCAGGGGCAGCGCCGCGTGCAGCGACGGCAGGGCGGCGACCGGGTCGCTGAACACCGACTCGGACCCCTCGCCGGACGAGCCGGTGCTCAGCAGCCGCGGCGCGCGGGTGACCCCGGCGTCGGACCAGACGGCGTGCACGACGCGGGTCAGCGGCTCGAGGTGCCCCTGGTCGCTGGCCATCCACGGCGGGACCGCCGGGTAGAGCCAGTACGTCGCGAGCGCGGCGTACGACAGCAGCAGCAGCCCGACGAGCAGCGGGCGGAAGCGCGGGCTGCCGAGCCGCCACAGCAGCACGAGCACGGCGGTCGAGACGACGAAGTGCGACAGGTGCATCGCCCAGGCGGCCCAGTCGTACCAGGCGGGCGACCCGGCCTCCCAGAGCCATGCCTGCAGGCGCTCGGTCGGCGTGCGGCCCAGGCCGAGCAGCTGGTCGAAGCGCAGGTGCGGGTCGACGTGCGCCACCGACGTCAGGTCGTCGGCCTGGCCGCGCAGCAGGTCGTAGAGGCCGAGCGCGACGAACAGCGGCAGGAAGTCGCGAACGACCGACCGCGCGCCGGCCCGCAGGTCGCTCAGCCGGCTGGCCAGCAGCGCCAGCAGCGCCCAGGCCACGACCGCGGCCCGGTTCGTGGGCACGCCGACGAGCGCGACCGACACGAGCAGCGCCGCGGCCCACGCACTGATCCCGAGCGCGTCGAGCCGGCGGGCCCGCCGCGGGTCCGGCGCCCGGCGCGCCGCGACGTCCGCTGCGGCCCCGCCCGGCTCCCGCTGGGCGGGCACGGCGGCTGCCGCTCCCCGCTCCACCCC
>CAXTEJ010000095.1:0-6229 GCA_964243295.1 uncultured Actinomycetales bacterium
GCAAGGCCGGCCAGGTCTACCTCGACGACAGCACCGGCGCCCCCTCGTGGGTCACCGTCAACACCGGCTTCTTCGGTACCTCGGAGAGCTTCGTGCCGCTCGAGGGGGCCGTCCTGGACGGCGGGGACCTGCGGGTCGCCTACGTCAAGGGCCAGGTCAAGGACGCGCCCAAGGTCGCGGCCGACGGCCACCTCGACGTCGCCGAGGAGGAGGAGCTCTACCGCTACTACGGTCTCGGCGTCTACGGCGGCGACCGCACGACGGTGGGCACCGGCGACCAGCTCGTCTCGGCCGGCAGCGACACCTCGCGCCTCACGAGCGACGACGCGATGACCCGCTCGGAGGAGCACCTGGTCGCCGGCACCGAGAGGGTCGTGGCCGGCCGGGCGCGGCTGCGCAAGTACGTCACGACCGAGCAGCAGTCGGTCACCGTGGCGGTGACCCGCGAGCAGGTGCGCATCGAGCGCGAGCCGATCACCGCGGCCACCATGACCGCGGCGGGACTCAGCACTGCCGGCCTCGTCATCGGCGAGGAGGAACACGAGATCGTGCTCTCCGAGGAGCGCCCGGTGGTCACCAAGCAGGTCGTACCCGTCGAGCGCGTGCGGCTGGACAAGGAAGCCGTCACCGAGCACCAGACCCTCACCGGCGAGGTGCGCACCGAGCACATCGAGCTCGACACCGTCGACGCCGACGGCAGCGCCGCAGCGCCGGTCCGCGAGCGCTGAGCGACGATCGCGTGAGGCGCCCGGGCGACCTGCCCGGGCGCCTTCGCGCGGGCCGGCTCAGCTACGCCTCGTCGACCCGTGCGTCGTCGTGCGCGATGTGCGACAGCTGCCCCCAGATCGCGACGACGAAGACCGCCGAGCCGGCGAAGGCGAACCAGAACGGCGCCGTGACTCCCCAGCGCTGCGCGATCAGGCCGCCGAGCGCCGCACCGGCCACCAGCCCGCCGTACGTGCCCAGGCTGTTGACGCTGCCCACCCGCCCCTGCAGGGACGTCGGCACCGCCCGCTGCCGGACCGTGACCGACGTGGTGCCCCACACGAACGCGTGGGCGCCGAAGACCGCGACGATGCCGAACGCGACGGCCGCGCTGGTCGTCAGGGCCAGCGCGAGGTGGGTGAGCGTCTCGATGACCAGCCCGACGCGCATCAGGTTGCCCAGGCTGACCCGGCGGGTGATCACGCCGTACGACGCCGACCCGGCCACCCCGCCGATCGCGAGCACCGTGGTCAGCAGGCCGTAGCCGGCCTCGCCGAGCCCCAGCCGCTGCCGGGAGTACAGGACCAGCACCGACCAGGCGGCACCGTAGGTGATGTTGAAGGTGAAGATCGTGACGACCAGCGTGCGCACCGCCGGGTGGTGACGCACCCACCGCAGCCCCTCGACGATGTCCTGGCGCAGGTGCGTGGTCACGTCCTCACGGCCGTGGGCGGGCACCCGCACCCGCGTCAGGGCCGCGACGCCGAGCGCCACGAGCGCCGCCTGCGCCACGAAGGGCGAGGCGGTCGCGAGGCTGAACAGCAGCGCGCCCAGCGCCGGCCCGGCCATCTGGTTCAGCACCAGGAAGCCCGTCATCACCCGCCCGTTGGCCACGGTGAGGTCCTCGCGCCGCACGAGCGAGGGCACGAGCGTGCCGGAGGCGTTGTCGGCGAACACCTCCGCGGTGCCGAGCACCAGCAGCGACCCGAGCACCACCGCGATCGAGACGGTGCCGGTCAGCACCGACAGCGCGAGCAGCGCCAGCACCAGCACGCGCACCAGGTCGACGGTCACCACGACCAGCCGGCGGTCGAGGCGGTCGGCCAGCGCCCCGGCGTACAGGCCGAGCAGCAGCCAGGGCAGCTGCTGCAGCAGCACCGCGGAGGCCACGAGCAGCGGGTCGCTCGTCAGCGACGCGACGAGCAGCGGCCCGGCGGCGAGCGCGATGCCGTCGCCGAGGTTCGACACCCACGACGACGCGAGCAGCCAGCGGAAGGAGGTGCCCAGCCGGCGCGGGACGAAGGACTCGACGAGGCGGCTCACCACCCACGACCCTAGGCCGGACGCCGGCCCGCGGGCAACGCGGGCGCACGCGGTCAGCGCGCGCACCGGCGCCCCCGCACCCGTCATGCTGGTGCACATGAGCCAGACGTCCCTCCCCGTCCCCGGTGGTGCGCACGAGCCGTGGGGCGAGGGCCCCATGCACCCGCGCCCCCAGCTGACCCGCCCCGGGTGGGACGACCTCTGCGGCACCTGGCAGTTCGCCTACGACGACGCCGACCAGGGCGTCGTGGAGAGCTGGCAGCGCCGCGACGAGGTGTTCGACCGGGTCATCCGGGTGCCGTTCCCGCCCGAGTCGCCGGCCAGCGGCATCAACGACACGAGCTTCCACCCGGTGCTGTGGTACCGCCGCACGTTCACCGTTCACCGCACCCCGGGCCACCGGGTGATGCTGCACCTCGGCGCCGTCGACTACCGCTCCCAGGTGTGGGTCAACGGCCGGCTCGTGACCGCCCACGAGGGCGGCCACACCCCGTTCAGCGCCGACATCACCTCCGCGCTCGTCGGCGACGGCGAGCAGGTGGTCGTGGTGCGCGCGGAGGACCGGCCCGAGGACCTGCGCCAGCCGCGCGGCAAGCAGGACTGGCAGGAGCAGCCGCACGGCATCTGGTACGACCGCACGAGCGGCATCTGGCAGCCGGTCTGGCTGGAGCAGGTGCCCGCCACCCACGTGCAGGCGTTGCGCTGGAAGCCTCACGTCGACCGGCTGGCGGTCGGTGTCGTCGTGACCGTCGCCGGGCCCCTGCGGCCCGGCATGCGGGTGCGGGTGCGGCTGACCCAGCACCGACAGGTCCTCGCCGACGACACCTATGCCGTGGTCTGCAACGAGACCGAGCGTCAGATCTCGTTGCGCGAGACCGATGTCAGCCTGGGCCAGTCGTCGGTGCTGTGGTCGCCCGAGTCACCGAACCTGATCGAGGCCACGATCACGCTGTTCGACGACGACGACGGGGTGGTCGACCAGGTCGGCAGCTACACCGCGCTGCGCAGCATCTCCTCCGGGCGCCACCGCATCCTGCTCAACGCGCGCCCGTACTACCTCCGACTCGTTCTCGCGCAGAACTTCTGGCCTGAGAGCCACCTCGCCGCGCCGGACGAGGCAGCGCTGCGGCGCGAGGTCGAGATCGCCAAGGAGATGGGCTTCAACGGCGTCCGCATGCACCAGAAGATCGAGGACCCGAGGTTCCTCGCCTGGTGCGACCGGCTCGGGCTGCTGGTGTGGGCCGAGATGCCTGCGGCGTACGAGTTCTCGCCCACGACCACCGGGCGCCTGACCCGCGAGTGGGTGGAGGTGCTCGAGCGCGACGCCAACCACCCGTGCGTCATCGCCTGGGTGCCGATCAACGAGAGCTGGGGCGTGCCGATCCTCGAGCGCTCGCGCTCCCAGCAGGACCTCGTGCGGGCCCTCTACCACCTGACGCGCTCGATCGACCCGACGCGCCTGGTGATCGGCAACGACGGCTGGGAGCAGCCGGTCACCGACGTCCTCACCGTCCACGACTACGCCTCCAAGGGCTCGGTGCTGCGGCAGCGGTACGGCGACCGCGACTCCGTCGAGCGCACGCTGGCCGAGGTGCAGCCGCAGTACCGCGTGGTGCTGCTGGCCGAGGCCAAGCGGGGTCAGGAGCCGGTGCTCATCAGCGAGTTCGGTGGCATCAGCCTCGACCTCGACGAGGACCCGGAGACGTGGCGCGGCTACGGTCGCGTCCCGACCGCCGAGCGCCTGCTGGCCGGCTACCGCGACCTCGTCGACGCGCTCATCGACTCGCCGGCCATCGCGGGTTTCTGCTGGACCCAGCTGACCGACGTCCAGCAGGAGCGCAACGGCCTGATGACCGCCGACCGCAAGCACAAGGTCGAGCCGTCAGCGGTCAAGGCCATCACCTCGCGGGTGTCGGCGGCCGTGCCGGGTGACGCCGTCGGGGAGTTCGCCTACGGCGACTACGTCCCCGCAGCGGTCGATGATCGCGGGCACGGCGGGTAGGGGTGCCCGCATGGCTGACACCGCGATCTTCGACGTCGACGGCACGCTCGTCGACAGCAACTACCAGCACGCCATGGCGTGGCACCGCGCCTTCCGGCGGTACGACGTCACGCGCCCGCTGTGGCGCATCCACCGGGGCATCGGCATGGGGGGCGACACGTTCGTCCCCACGGTCGCGGGCCAGGACGTCGAGGACCGCTGCGGCGACGGGCTGCGCGCGGCCTACGCCGAGGAGTTCGGCCGGCTGATCGGCGAGGTGACGCCGCTCGCGGACGCGCGCTCGCTGCTGGAGGAGGTCAAGCGGCGCGGCTTCACGCTGGTGCTGGCCAGCTCGGGGCAGGGCGACCACGTCGAGGCGCTGCTGAAGCTGTTCGGCGGCGCCGACCTCGCCGACGCCTGGACGACGTCCGAGGACGCCGAGCACAGCAAGCCCGAGCCCGACATCCTGCAGGTGGCGCTGTCGCGGGTCGACGGGGCCTCCGCGGTCATGGTGGGCGACTCCACCTGGGACGTGGCGGCGGCCGACCGGATCGAGATCCCCACCATCGCCGTCCGCACCGGCGGGTTCTCCGGCGAGGAGCTGCGCGAGGCCGGCGCGGTCGCCGTGTTCGAGTCCCTCGGCGAGATGCGCGACCGGCTCGACGAGACGCCTCTGGGCCGGCCGAGCTGACCGTCGACGACGGGTCGGGCGCCGGCGGCGGCGTGCGGGAGGATGGGGACGTGAGCTCCGAGGACCCCAGCACCGCCACCGCGACCCCCACCGTGACGCCCCCCGTGACCTTCGAGGACCTGCAGCTGCGGCCCGAGCTGCTGCAGGCGCTGTCCGGGCTCGGCTACGAGGAGCCCACGCCCATCCAGCGCGAGGCGATCCCGCCGCTCGTCGAGGGCCGTGACCTGCTCGGACAGGCGGCCACGGGCACCGGCAAGACCGCCGCCTTCGCGCTGCCGGTGCTGCAGCGGCTGCCCGAGGGACAGCGCGGCCCCCACCCGTCGGCGCTGGTGCTCGTGCCGACCCGCGAGCTCGCGATGCAGGTCTCCGAGGCCCTGCACCGCTACGGCCGCCAGCTGGGCGCCCGCGTGCTGCCCGTCTACGGCGGCCAGCCGATCGGCCGTCAGCTCGCGGCCCTGCAGCGCGGCGTCGACGTCGTCGTGGCCACCCCCGGCCGGGCCGTCGACCACCTCGAGCGCCGCACCCTGGTGCTCGACGAGCTGCGCACCGTGGTGCTCGACGAGGCCGACGAGATGCTCGACATGGGCTTCGCCGACGACCTCGACGCCATCCTCGCCGCGACGCCTACCGAGCGGCAGACCGTGCTGTTCTCGGCGACGCTGCCGCGGCGCATCGACTCCATCGCCCGCCGCCACCTGCGCGACCCGGTGCGCATCGAGATCCGCCGCTCCGAGCGGGCGGTGGGCGAGGCGCCGCAGGTGCGGCAGTCGGCGTACGTCGTCGCCCGCGGCCACAAGTCGGCGGCGCTCGGGCGCATCCTGGACGTCGAGCAGCCCGCGGCCACCATCGTGTTCTGCCGCACCCGCGACGAGGTCGACCAGCTGACCGAGACGCTCAACGGCCGCGGTTACCGCGCCGAGGCGCTGCACGGCGGCATGGGTCAGGAGCAACGCGACAAGGTCATGGGCCGACTGCGGTCGGCCACCGCCGAGCTGCTGGTCGCCACCGACGTCGCCGCCCGCGGGCTCGACGTCGAGCAGCTCACCCACGTCGTCAACTACGAGGTGCCGAGCAGCCCCGAGACCTACGTGCACCGCATCGGCCGCGTGGGCCGCGGTGGCCGCGAGGGCGTGGCCATCACGCTCGCCGAGCCACGCGAGCGGCGCATGCTCACGACGATCGAGCGCGTCACGCACCAGCGCATCAGCGTCGAGAAGGTGCCGACGACCGCCGACCTGCGCACCGCCCGCCTCGAGCAGACCCGCGAGGCGCTGCACGCGCGGCTGCTGGAGGACGACCTCGAGGGCGTCCGTGAGGTGGTGAACGCGCTCACCGACGAGTTCGACGTGACGGCGGTGGCGCTCGCCGCGGTCTCGCTGCTGCACCGCGCCGCGGGCGGCGAGCCCGACGAGGTCGAGATCCCGCAGGTCGCCGGGCCGGCGCCGCGCGCCGACAGGCCCGACGGCGCCCGCGGCGGGTCGTCGTACGGCGCCGGTCGCGGCGGGCCGTCGGGCGGGGCTGCCCGGGCC
>CAXTEJ010000096.1:0-5013 GCA_964243295.1 uncultured Actinomycetales bacterium
GTGCCCAGCCGGCCGACAGCCGCGGACGGGCCGCGGCGTCCGGCGCGAGCGCGCTCGGCCGGCCCGCCGTCACGACCGCAGGTCGGCGGTGCGCCGCGGCGGCGAGGCGACGAGCAGCTCGTCGTCCAGCGGCTCCACGTGGCGGGACGGACGGCGCTGCCGCCGGCGCGCGAGGCCCTCGACGGCGAGCGCGGCGGCGGTGGCGAGCGCGAGCCCGACGGCCACCACGACCACCACGACGCGGGTCGTGCCCTCGGTGACCGGGACGGCCAGGACCGTCGGCGTCAGGCTCTGCAGCGTGATGCGCGTGTCCTGCGCGGCCGAGACGTCGTCCTGCTGGCGGTCCAGCCGCTGCGCGAGCACCTCGAGCAGGTCCTCGACGGTCGAGACGGCGCCCGCCCGCGTCCCCGCCTCGGCGGTCACCAGCAGCAGCGCCGACCGGCGGTCGGCCACGACCTCGAAGTCGGGGGAGGCCCCGCCCGCGAGCAGCTGCTCGCGCACGCGGTCGTCGGTCGTCGCGACGGCGAGCGACTCGGCGGTGGTCGGGATGCCGAGGCTCAGGTAGGCGTTGGCCCCCTCGCCGCCGGTCGGCGGCAGCAGGATGACCGACGCGGAGGCCGAGAACCTCGGCGGCACCTGCGTCGTCGCGCCCCACGCGGCGCCCGCGGTGAGCAGGACGAGCGGCAGGAACACCGCCCAGCGGCGCAGCAGGACCTTCGCCAGCTCCCAGAAGTCCACCGGCTCGTCCCCCTCGCTCTGCTGCCGACGGTCCGTCCCGACCGGCGTGTCGTCGCCGCGGCGCGTGCGCAGCGGGTGCAGCGTGCCACGACCGTCCGGGACGGCGGGGGTGCTTGCCTCGGCAGGGGGGCGGAAGAGAGGGTGTGACCGACGCCACCGTCCGGCGACGATCCCGCGCGCTTTCGACGGTCCGTGGCAGAAGTGTGTGCCGAACGCACCGAAGCCTTCCCATGTCTGCCCGAAGTCGCTACAGTCGCGCAACAACGGCAGTGGCGGACGTCACTCCTGTCCCAGGTCCTGGAGGGTTCGTCACGTGGAGCGCGTCTCGAACCGTCCGGAGAACGCGCACCAGGCCCACCTGCTGCAGCTGCTGCGCGACGGCGGGCCGATCAGCCGCGCCGCGCTGGGCGACGCGGTCGTCCTGTCGCGCTCGCGGCTGGCCGTCGAGCTGGACCGCCTCACCGACATGGGCCTGGTCGCGAGCCCCGGGCTCGCCGCCTCCCGCGGCGGCCGGCGCTCGGCGATCGTCGAGCTGTCGCCCGCGCTGCGCTTCCTCGGCGTCGACATCGGTGCGACCTCGGTCGACGTCGCCGTCACCGACGGCGAGCTGCGCGTGCTCGCGCGCGCCAGTCAGCGGGCCGACGTCCGCGAGGGCCCCGACGCCGTGCTCGCCATCGTGCTCGAGCTCGTCGGCAAGCTGCAGGCCGAGGGCTGGGGGCTGCAGCTGCACGGCGCCGGCATCGGCGTGCCCGGGCCGGTGAGCTTCCGCGAGGGCGTGCCGGTGGCCCCGCCGATCATGCCCGGCTGGGACCAGTTCCCGGTGCGCGACGTCCTGGCCCAGCACCTGCGCTGCCCGGTCCTCGTCGACAACGACGTCAACATCATGGCGCTCGGCGAGATGCACCGCGGCGTGGTGCGCACGGTCGACGACTTCCTGTTCGTCAAGATCGGCACCGGCGTCGGCTGCGGCATCGTGGTCGACGGCAAGGTCTACCGGGGCGCCAGCGGCAGTGCCGGCGACCTCGGCCACATCACCGTCGACGACGGCGATGTGGTGTGCTCCTGCGGCAACACCGGCTGCCTGGAGGCGTACTTCAGCGGTGCGGCGCTGGCCCGGCAGGCCACGGCCGCGGCCCTGTCCGGGTCCTCGCCGCACCTCGCCGAGCGCCTCGCGGCTGCCGGCGAGCTCACCGCGGTCGACGTCGCCGACGCCACCGCGGCCGGCGACCCCGTCGCCGTCGCCATGGTCCGCGACGGCGGACGCCGTGTCGGACAGCTGCTCGCGGGACTCGTGAGCTTCTTCAACCCTGGAGCAGTCGTGATCGGTGGTGAGGTCGCCAGCGGGCTGGGTCACCCCCTGCTGGCAGAGATCCGCAGCGTCGTCTACCGGAGGTCCCTGCCGCTGGCCACGGGCAACCTCCCGATCGTGCTGTCCGAGATGGGCACCGAGGCCGGGGTCGTCGGGGCGACGCGCATGATCTCCGACCAGGTGCTGTGCCATGTCTGAGTCGACGAGCCGCCGGGTGGCGGGCGGGGACGACCGCACGACCGCCCTGCTGCAGATGAGCGGCATCACCAAGAGCTTCCCCGGCGTCCGCGCCCTGGACGGCGTCGACCTCGACGTCCGCCCGGGCGAGGTGCACTGCCTGCTCGGGCAGAACGGCGCCGGCAAGTCGACCCTCATCAAGGTGCTCGCCGGGGCGCACCAGCCCGACGACGGCGAGATCACCTGGCGCGGCGAGCCGGTCAAGCTCAGCAACCCGCAGGCCGCCATGAGGCTCGGCGTCGCGACGATCTACCAGGAGCTCGACCTCGTCGACGGGCTCACCGTCGCGGAGAACATCTACCTGGGCCACGAGCACAGCGCCGCCGGCTTCATGAAGGCCGGCGCCGCCTCGGCGGCCACCAAGGACCTGCTGCGCCGCCTCGGCCACCCCGAGATCTCGCCCGACCGCGAGGTCGGCCGGCTGTCCGCCGCCGGCAAGCAGATCGTCAGCATGGCGCGGGCGCTGTCGCACGACGCCAAGATCCTCATCATGGACGAGCCGTCCGCGGTCCTCGACTCCGGCGAGGTCGACAAGCTCTTCCACGTGATGCGCGACCTCACCGACGAGGGCATCGGCATCATCTACATCTCGCACCGCCTCGAGGAGATCCGCGAGGTCGGCGACCGGGTCACCGTCCTCAAGGACGGCCGGACGGTCTCGACCGGGCTGTCGGCGCGCGACACCCCGACCTCCGAGCTCATCCGGCTCATGACCGGGCGCACGATCGAGTACGTGTTCCCGCAGCACCAGCCGGTCGCGCCCGACGCGCCGGTCGTGCTCTCGGTCGAGGGGCTGTCCCGGCTCGGCGAGTTCTCCGACGTCAGCTTCGAGGTGCGCGCCGGCGAGATCGTCGGTATCGCCGGCCTGGTCGGGGCCGGTCGCTCGGAGGTCCTCGAGACGATCTACGGCGCCCGCAAGGCGACGTCCGGCACGGTCACGGTCGACGGCAAGCGGCTGCGCAACGGCTCGCTCAACGCGGCGGTGGCGGCCGGCATGGGCCTGGCCCCCGAGGAGCGCAAGAGCCAGGCGCTGCTGCTCGACCAGTCGATCACCCGCAACATCACGCTGTCGACGCTCGGCCGCTTCGCGCAGACCGGCTTCATGCGCCGCGCCGCCGAGCGCGCCGCGGCCAGCGAGAACGCCAAGTCGCTCAACGTCCGCCCGGCGGGCGTCGACCGCAACGTCCGCACCCTGTCCGGCGGCAACCAGCAGAAGGTCGTGCTCGGCCGCTGGCTGCTGCGCGGCTGCCGCGTCCTGCTGCTCGACGAGCCGTCCCGCGGCGTCGACGTCGGCGCACGCAGCGAGATCTACGCCCTGGTCCGCCGGCTCGCCGACGAGGGCGTCGCCGTCATCGTGGTGTCCAGCGAGATCCCCGAGGTGCTCGGTCTGGCCGACCGCGTCCTCGTCCTGCGAGAAGGCCGCGTCGTCCACACAGGTCCGTCGTCAGAGATCGACGAGCACAAGGTGCTCGACCTCGTCATGGAAGGAAGTGCCGTATGAGCGAGCCCACGCTCCAGCGGACGGGGGTGCAGTCCACCGTGCCGCCCGACGCCGTGACGGGTCACGACGCACCCGGGATGTCGACCGCCCCCGTGGGCGGCGACCCGGCGCCCGCGTCCCGCCTCGCGCAGATGCTCGGCAGCCCCGCCGGGCGCAGCGCGGGACTCGTCATCGCGCTGCTCCTGCTGCTCGTCGTCGGGGCGGTCACGGCCGGCGACCGGTTCGCGAGCGTCGACAACCTGCTCACCGTGCTCCGCTTCGCGTCGGTCATCGGCGTGGTGAGCATCGGCATGACGTTCGTCATCACCGGCGGCGGCATCGACCTGTCGGTCGGCGCGATCGTCGCGCTGTCGTCGGTGTGGTCGACGACGCTCGCCACGCAGGCGTTCGCCGAGGACACCCACTGGATCATCATGGTGGGGTCGGCCCTGCTCGTCGGCGCCGGCTGCGGGCTCGTCAACGGCCTGCTCATCGCGTACGGCCGGCTGGCGCCGTTCATCGCCACGCTCGCCATGCTCGCCGCGGCCCGCGGCCTGGCGGAGATCATCGCCCAGCGCCGCACGCAGATCGTCACCCAGCGCGGCTTCGTCGACTTCTTCGGCGGCGACGTGCTCGGCGTCCCCGTCCTGGTCGTGATCTTCGCGCTGGTCGCTCTCGCCGGCTGGGTCCTGCTGAACCGCACCACCTACGGCCGCCGCACGCTGGCCGTCGGCGGCAATCCGGAGGCGGCCCGCCTGGCCGGCATCGGGGTGCAGCGGCACATGACCACGCTGTACGTCCTGCTCGGCGCGGCCTGCGGCCTGGCCGCCGTGATGATCGTGGCCCGCACGACGACCGGCAGCTCCACGCACGGCTCGCTCTACGAGCTCGACGCCATCGCGGCCGTCGTCATCGGCGGCACGCTGCTCAGCGGTGGCCGCGGCACCATCGTCGGCACGGTCATCGGCGTCATGATCTTCGCGACGCTCACCAACGTCTTCACGCTGAACAACCTCGACACGTCCACCCAGGCCGTGGCCAAGGGCGCCATCATCGTCGCCGCCGTCCTGCTGCAGCAGCGGGTGGCAGCGCGCAACGGGGTCGGCTAGGCCCCGGGGCGACCCGCGCCCCCCGCACCTGCGCACGACCCCCGCTCAGCTCCGTCCTGCACACCCTTCCAAGGAGAGATCACCCATGTCCCTGCACCTCAGCCGGACGTCGCGGCTCGGTTCCACCACGCTGGCGCTGC
>CAXTEJ010000097.1:0-3912 GCA_964243295.1 uncultured Actinomycetales bacterium
GCCCCGGCAGGTCGCGCAGGGCCCGGCGCACCGCCGTCCGGACGGCGGCGACGGCGGGGGGCGGGCCGGTCACGGGCGGCGGACGGTCAGCCGTGCACCCGGCGCACCCAGGTGCCGGGGTCGGCGATCTCGGCGGCCGTGGGCAGGGTGGCCGGGGAGGTCCAGACGGCGTTGAAGCCGGACATGCCGACCTCGTCGGTGACGCCGCGGACGAAGCGGGCGCCGTCGCGGTACTGCCGCATCTTGTCCTCGAGCCCGAGCAGCCGGCGCAGCAGCCGGTCGAGGGGGTCGGAGCCGCCGCGACGGCGGGTGAAGCGCTCGCGGATGAGGGCCACGCTCGGCACGACGGCGGGGCCGACCTCGTCCATCACGACGTCAGCGTGGCCCTCGAGCAGCGACATGACGGCCGTCACCGCGGCCAGCTGCTCGCGCTGCTCGGGCGTCGCGAACAGCTCGAGCAGCGAGCCGCCGTCACCGCGCACCATGCCGGGCACGCGGCGGGCGGCGTCCTGCAGCCGGCCGGCGAGCGCCGCCGGGTCGGGCGCGAGGTCGGTGGCGAGCGAGGTCGCCTGGTCGAGCACGTGCTGGCGCAGCCACGGCACGGCCGTGAACTGCACCCGGTGGGTCTCCTCGTGCAGGCACACCCAGCGGCGGAAGTCGCTGGGGTCGACGTCCATCTCGCGCTCGGTGTGGACGACGTTGGGCGCCACGAGCAGCAGCCGCGGGGTGCCGCCGGGGTGGATGTCGTACTGGCCGAGCACCTTGCTCGACAAGAAGGCGAGCAGCCCGCCGGCCTCCGCCCCGGTGATCTTGCCGCCGATCGCGGCCACGGCGGCGTTGGGCGTGCCGGCCCCCTTGCGCCTCGCCATGGTCTCCACGACGGGGCCGAGCATCGCGCGCAGCGAGACCAGGTTGGCGGCGACCCAGCCCGGCCGGTCGACGACGAGGACGACGGCACCGGCCGTCGGCGCGTGCAGCCCGGTGATGCGCTCGACGTGGGGGTGGGCGAAGGTGGCCGCCTCGCGCAGGTCGGCGACGACGTCGGCGGCCTCGGCGGCGCTGACAGCCGGCCCCGGCCGCGCCAGCCGGCGGGCGGTCGCGTTGGCGACGTCCCAGTCGACCAGCCGGTCCAGCAGCGCGTCGTCCATCCGGCAAACCTACGCGGTCACCTGCAGCCGCACCCGGCCGCGGCGGTGGCGACGCGGTCGAGGGCCGCGCGCGCGGCGAGGGTGCCGGAAGCGGGCACGCGGTCGGCCATGACGACCAGCACCAGCAGCCTGCCGTCACGGTCGACCACGGTGCCGGCGAGCGTGCTGGTGCCGGTAAGCGTGCCGGTCTTCGCCCGCAGCAGCCCGGCGGCGAGGCTTGTGCGGGTGGTGCCGTAGCGACCGGCCAGCGTGCCGGTGAGGCCGGCGACGGGCAGCCCGTCGAGCATGGTCGTCAGCCGCGGCTGCTCGCCGGATGCGGCCAGCCGCAGCAGCTGCCCGAGGCTGCGGGCGCTGAGCGCGTTGCCGCGCGCGAGCCCGCTGGCGTCCTGCAGCGCCGCCCCGGCGACGTCGACGCCGAGCGAGCCGACCTGGTCGAGCACCGCGTCGGCCGCGTCGGCCTCGGTGGCGGGCCTCCCGGCGGCCAGCGCCGTCAGGCGCGCCAGCACCTCGGCGAGCGCGTTGTCGCTCTCGGTCAGCGCCAGGTCGAGCACGTCGCCGACCGGCGCCGACCGCACGACCCCCAGCACGCGCGCGCCCGCCGGGGCCACGGCCCGCTGCGGCACGCCGCTCACGCCGACCCCCGCGCGCACCAGCGCCGCGGTGAACGCCCGGGCCGCCGTGGCGGCCGGGTCGGTGGACGACGGCCGCCCGGGCCGGGCGCGGTCGGTCGCGAGACCCAGCGCGGCGACCCGGCCGGTGTAGCCGGCGGCGACGTCGGCCGGCCGCCACGGCGGTGGCACGTTCGGCCCGGCGAACAGCGAGTCGTCGAAGCGCACGACCACGCGTTCCTGCCCCTCACCGCGCAGCGACGCCGCCACCTGGCCGGCGAGCTCGTCGAGCCCGGCCCGCCCGGCCGTGCCCGTCGCCGCGCGGCCGGGCGCGAGCAGCATGTCGCCGGCGCCGACCAGCACCACCTCCTCGGGCGAACCGCCCTGCACCACGCGGGTCGCGAGGGTGGCGCCGGCCCCGACGGCGCGCAGCGTCGCCGCGGCGGTGACCAGCTTGGTGGTCGACGCCGGCACCATCGCGCGCCTGGCGCCGACGTCCAGCAGCACCCGCCCGCTCAGCGCGTCGACGGCGTACGCCGAGACCCGGCCGCCCAGCGCGGGCGCGGCGAGCGCGGGACCAAGGGCCGCCGCCAGACCGGTGGGTACCGCAGCCGTGGCGGCGAGGGCAGGCAGCACCGGCGTGGGCGGGGCGGGCGACGGGTCGGCCGGTGCGGTCGCCGTCGGCGTGGGGGCCGGCGTGGGCCGCGGCGCTGGGCTCGTGGTGAGCACGCCGGGGGCGACGTCGACCGCATCGGCCGCGACGTACGCCGTGGCCGCCACGACCAGCGTCGTCGCCAGCCGGCCCCGCCGCGTGATCCGCACCCTGCCCCCGCTCGCCTCGGTTCGGTCGTGCGCCCCCGGCCCCGTGCGGGAGACTGGCCCACCGCCGAGCGCGCCGGACGCCGTCCGCTCGCCCCGGGGGGCTGGTCGGTGCGACCCTAGCCGCCGACCGCACGAGCGACGGGAAGAGGGCACCAGTGGAGTTCGACGTCACCATCGAGATCCCCAAGGGGCAGCGCAACAAGTACGAGGTGGACCACACCAGCGGCCGCATCCGGCTCGACCGCATGCTCTTCACCTCGACGCGCTACCCCGCCGACTACGGCTACATCGAGGGCACGCTCGGTGAGGACGGCGACCCGCTGGACGCACTGGTGCTGCTGGAGGAGCCCACGTTCCCGGGCTGCCTGATCAAGTGCCGCGCCATCGGCATGTTCCACATGCGCGACGAGATGGGCGGCGACGACAAGGTGCTCTGCCTGCCGGCGGCCGACCCGCGGCTGGTGCACCTGCAGGACCTGCAGGACGTCTCGGAGTTCGACCTGCTCGAGATCCAGCACTTCTTCGAGACCTACAAGGACCTCGAGCCCGGCAAGTCCGTCGAGGGCGCCCACTGGGCGCGCAAGGCGGAGGCGCAGGTGGAGATCCTCCGCTCGGTCGAGCGCGCGAAGACCGCGCCACCCCAGGCCCCGGTGCAGCTGCACCCCGGGCCGCACGCCTGAGGACGACCGTCAGGGGCGGCCGGCGAAGGGCATCATGCCGCTGCGCCAGATGGACGCCGTGCGCACCCGGGCGCCGGTGTAGGGGGCCTCGACCATGAGGCCCCCGCCGACGTACAGCCCGACGTGGTGGATCGTGCTCGGCGACGTGCTGTCGGTCGCGTAGAAGACGAGGTCACCGGGCCGCAGGTCGTCGTACGACACGTGCTCGGTGGTGGCGTACTGCGCCCGCGACGAGTGCGGCAGGCCGACGCCGGCGCTTCCCCAGGCCCGCGACGTCAGGCCCGAGCAGTCGAAGGTGCCCGGGCCGTCGGCGCCCCACTCGTAGTCCTTGCCCAGCTGCTCGCCGGCCCACGCCGCTGCCCGCCGCCCGGCTGCGGACGAGCCCTCGCTGCTGCCGCCCGGGTCGGGAGACGGTGCTGACGGCGCTGGATCGGACGGAGCTGGGTCGGACGGAGCTGGGTCGGACGGAGCTGGGTCGGACGGAGCTGGGTCTGCCGGCGCGGGTCGCGCCGGCTGCGGGTCGGCCGGCTGCGGGTCTGACGGCACTGGTTGCGCCGGCGCGGGTCGCGCCGGCTGGGGGGCGGCCGCACGAGCCGCCGCCTCGGCAGCTGCGCGGGCCGCGGCATCGGCAGCCGCCTGGGCCTGTGCGTCCGC
>CAXTEJ010000098.1:0-3569 GCA_964243295.1 uncultured Actinomycetales bacterium
GGCGGGACTGACGGTGAGCGGCGCGGAACGGACACTGTCGGCACAGGAGCACGCCACTGTCCATCGGATCGTGCAGGAGGCCCTCACCAACGTGCTGCGCCACGCTCGGGACGTCCGAACAGCGCAGGTACGCATCACCTACAGCGCGGGTGAGACGGTCTTGGACGTGACCGATGACGGGGCGACGACCGAGGCCGCAGCCGAGGGAAGAGGGCTGGCCGGCATGCGAGAGCGTGCCGCGGTGCACGGCGGCGACCTGACGGTAGGGCCTCGAGCCGGCGGCGGCTGGCACGTCCGGCTGCGGCTGCCGGACGCGCGCGACCGGACACGGCAGTGACCACCCGACTGCTGCTGGTGGACGACCAGCCCCTGCTCCGCGAGGGCATGGCGATGGTCCTAGGCGGCCAGCCCGACTTGCACGTCGTCGGCGAAGCAGGCGACGGCGCAGCGGCCGTCGCTTCCGCCACCCGTCTTCTGCCCGACGTCGTACTCATGGACGTGCGCATGCCGCACGTGGACGGCGTCGAGGCCACCCGCCGGATCGTGGACAGGGCCTGCCGTGCCGAGTCCTCGTCCTGACGACGTTCGACGACGACGACGCCGCTCTGGCCGCCCTACGAGCCGGTGCCAGCGGCTTCCTCCTCAAGGACGTCGCCCCCGCCGAGCTCGTCACCGCCATCCGCACGGTTGCGCGAGGCGATGCCGTCGTCGCCGGCGGCCTGACCCGCCGCCTGCTCGACGCCTACGCCGACCGGCTGCCCCAACGGTGGCCGGAGCCCGGGCGCTCAGGACCTGCCACCGGGCGGTCGCACCCCAGGATCGCCGTCCTCACCGAGCGGGAGGGCGACGTCTTCGCCCTCATCGCGCAGGGGCTGAGCAACCAGGAGATCGCCTCGCGGCTCGTGCTGTCGGAAATGACCGTCAAGACCCACATCACCAAGATCCTGCGCAAGCTGGAGCTCCGCGACCGCGTCCAAGCCGTGATCCTGGCCTACGACGTCGGCGTCGCACCATGATGATCGCCGAGAGGTCCCACTCAGCGATCCTCGAGTGGGACCGCGCGCGTCGCGGCAGATGAGGGGTTCCGCACATCGGGCAGCGCGCCCATCTGGCAGGGCGCTGGACACAGCGTGGAGCCGAGAACTCGGGGCGACAGCCCGCTTCCCCACTGCCGCGACCGGACTGTACTCAAGCTGAAGCGTTGGATCACGGCCTGGGGGCGCCTGCCGGAGCTACGCCACGAAGGTGCGTCGGCCCGGGTGCGCGGTGCCGTTCGCGAGGGTCTCGTCCCAGGCGAGCCGGAGGCGACTGACGGCCTGGACCAGGGACGCGGGGGGAAGGGTGTAGGGCAGCCTCAGGTAGCGCTCCAGTCCGCCCTCGGGGGCGAACGACGGCCCGGAGGCCAGCAGGAGGCCGTACCGCTCCGCGACGAAGGTCAGGGTCGAGGACACGGGTTCGGGAAGCTCAGCCCAGATGGCCAGCCCACCGCGGGGCGGGGTTACCGTCCAGGACGCCAGCTCGGACCGCAGCGCCACCATCAGGGCGTCTCGGGACGCCCGCAGCTGGGCTCGTCGCCAGATCATGATCTCGTCCTCCGAGGCGAGCAGCTGCAGCAGGACGAGCTGCTCGAGGACCGGGGCACCGAGGTCAAGCGAGAGCCGCGCCGCGATGACCGTGGCGGATCGGGAGTCGGGGACGCGGAGCCACCCGATCCGCAGGCCACCCCAGAAGCTCTTGCTCGCGCTGCCGATGGTGATGCTGTCGGCCACGAAGCAGCCGAGCGGGTCCGGCATCGTCTGTTCCTCCAGTGGTACGTCGACCATCGACTCGTCGATGAGCGCCGCGGTCCGGGAGGCGCGCAGGGCAGCACCGAGCTCGGCTCGTTGCTCCGAGGGCAGCAGAGCGCCGGTCGGGTGGTGGAAGTCCGGGATCAGGTAGACCGCTCGCGGGGCGACCTGGCGCAGGGCGGCGGCCATCGAGCCGATGTCCCAGCCGTGCACGTCGACGTCCACGCCGGCGATCCGGCACCCCGCGCGCTGCAGGGTGGCGATGGCGTTCGGGTAGGTCGGGCTCTCGACCAGCACCCGGTCCCCCGTGGCGGTCACCGCCCGTGCCGCGATGGCCAGGCCGCCGAGGGCGCCGGCCGTCACGATGATCTGCGACGGGGAGGTCGGCAGCCCGCGGGCCGCAAAGCGGGCGGCCAGCGCCTCCCGCAGCGCCGGTAGACCAGAGGGGAAGTAGCCGTTGCCACCGAGGTAGGAAGGCAGCTCGGCCACGGCCGCCTCGTAGGCCGCGGACATCCCGGCCGGCGCGACGGTGGCCGCGCAGGTCAGGTCGAGGTCGTCAGCATCACCTTCGGCGGGCGTGAGCAGGTGGTCGCCGCGGTGACCCCGAGCAACCGGGAGCGCGGCCACCGTTCCCGAGCCCTGCCGCGCGCTGGCATAGCCGACCTCCCGAAGCAGTTGGTAGGCCCGGGTCACCGTCGTCCGGCTGACTCCGAGGGCAGCAGTGAGGTCGCGCTCGCTCGGCAGTCGGGTGCCGGCCGGAATGCGGCCGTCAGCGATCAGCCGACGAAGTCCATCGGCAAGACCACGGTACGCGGGGGACGTGGGGAAGTCACCGAGCAGGGTGGCTGCCCGCGGCCCGGACAAGGTTCGATTCATGCAGGCCACTGTCGCACTAGTGGCTCTTTTTCACCAGACCACCCTAGGTCAGACTCGACGCATGCTGACCACCTCGACCGTGCTGGCCGACCTCGGCCCTGCTGCCCAGTTGCGCGCCGGCCACCTGCCACGCCGCCTCAGTCAGCTGCTCGCCGGTCTCGCCCTGTACGGCGTCTCCATGGCCATGATGATCCGCAGCGGTCTGGGCCTCGACCCGTGGGACGTCTTCCACTACGGCGTCTCCGGCCACCTGCCGCTCAGCTTCGGCACTGTCGTGACGCTCGTCGGCGCCGTGGTCCTGCTCGCGTGGATACCGCTGCGGCAGGCCCCCGGCCTGGGAACGATCGCCAACGTCCTTGTCATCGGCGTGACTTCCGACGTCACCCTCTCGGTGCTGCCCCGCCCCTCCGAGCTCTGGCTGCGCGCGGTTCTCCTCGTGCTCGGCATCGTGCTCAACGGCCTCGCCAGCGCCATGTACATCGGGGCTCAACTGGGCCCCGGCCCGCGCGACGGCCTGATGACAGGGATCTCCCGTCGCAGCGGACTGTCGATCCGGCTCGTCCGCACGGTGCAGGAGGTCGTGGTTGTCGGCGTCGGGTTTGCGCTGGGTGGCACGGTCGGGCTCGGCACCGTCTTGTACGCGCTGTCCATAGGTCCCCTCGTCCAGCGCTTCCTCCCGCTCCTGGTCGTTTGCCTCGATCCACCCGGTCGGCTCCCTGACCCGGCTGGCACCAACGAGACCGCGCCAGCGAAGGCCTGACGAGGCGCCGGCTGGTCGCTCCTACCCGCTCTCCCTACAACCCGGATCAAGACAGCGGGTTGGTAGCGACCATCCGCCACGTCCGCCCGCCGGTACGCGCGTGGTCAGCGGCACGAGCGGACGTCCCGCAAGCCGAACGTCCTACG
>CAXTEJ010000099.1:0-3417 GCA_964243295.1 uncultured Actinomycetales bacterium
GTGCGGCCCTGAGCCCCGCCGGCGGCCGTGAGCCGCGCCGCGGGCGGAGGGCCGCCTTCGCCGCGTGGAGAGCCGCGCCGTGGTCGAGGGCTTCCCTGTCGCGCGCGGCAGGAGCACGCTGACGGGCACCCCACGACGGAGGAGTCCCCATGCGACACCGTCTGCGAGCCCTGCTCGCCCTGGTCCTCGTCCCCCTGCTCCTCGTCCCGCCGGCCGCCGCAGCGGTGCAGGCCGCGCCCGGCACGCCGCTGCTCGTGGCCGTCCGGGCGGCGCACCACCCGGACGTGGACCGGCTCGTGTTCGAGTTCACCGGCGGGCTGCCGGAGCGCACGACGACCCGCTACGTCGCGCAGGTCGTCGGTGACGGCTCGGGGCTGCCGATCCCGCTCGCCGGCCGGGCGCAGCTCGAGATCGGCTTCTCGCGCGCGGCGGCGCACACCGACGCCGGCCGGGCGACCGTCCCGAGCCGCACGGCGTGGGCGCTGCCGAACGTCGTCGCCACCGTCGTCACGGGCGACTTCGAGGCCGTCGTCACCTACGGGGTCGGGCTCGCGAGCCGCCAGCCCGTCCGGGTGACGACGCTGCGCAACCCGTCCCGCGTGGTCGTCGACGTCGAGGCCGACGTCCCGACCGTGCAGCGGTCGGTGTTCTTCCTCGACAGCCGGCGCTTCGCGGCGGGAACCCCGCCGTACGTCCGCGCCGTCGCGCGCCCGGTGCTCGCGGCGCTGCCCGGCACGACAAGCATGGACCGCCTCTACGCCGGCCCGACGCCGGCCGAGGCGCGGTCCGGACTGCGGTTCCTGAACTCCGGCTCGACCGGGACGGCCCCGCTCGTCGTGCAGGACGGCGTCGCCCGGGTGCGCCTGCTGGGCGGCTGCCGCAGCGGCGGCTCGACGGTCGGCGTCGCCGACGAGATCGTGCCGACCCTGAAGCAGTTCCCGACGATCGACGTGGTGAAGGTGCTCGACCCGCAGGGCCGCACGCAGGTCCCGACCGGGCGCAGCGACTCCGTCCCGGAGTGCCTCGAGCCCTAGACCTGTGACCTCCAGCGGTGTGTGCCCCGGTCTCGGCGGCGCTGCGCGTGGCGCAGGGTGCCGACGCGACGACAGTGATCATGCCGACACCGGAAGCTCGGTCCGGTTCAGGGAGCAGATCCGGCCGGGCAAGACGAACGCTGCGGCGTGTGAGCGCTGTCGGCCGAGAAGGACGTCAGGGCCGTCGGTGGCGGGTGCGCGGTGCCGCCAGAGGAGAGGACCAGCAGGACGGTGCCGCAGGTGCGTCTGCCAGCGGATCGGTCAGTGAGACGCCTGTTGTCCAGGTCGTTGCGATGAGGAGTCATCGTCGATCTGCGCACACCTCGCGCGCGCGTCCCGAGCGAGTGTCTGGAGTGCGTGGGTGAGCTGTTGGCGGACGTGCGGGTCAGTCACGGTCCCGTCGGGCCCGACTGCGTCGCGACTCATCGGGGCGCGGGCGCACGCGGCGTCGATGATGTCGGCGCCGACGTAGCCGAGCACCTTGGCCAGAGACGTGTGCGCGTCTGAGCCGCCGGTTGGTGCGGCGACCGAGGAGACGTTGATCCAGGCCACTGGCTTGCCGTAGATCTCGCCGCCGCCGACGGTCCAGTCGAGCAGGTTCTTGAAGCTGCCGGGCAAGGCGCCGGCGTACTCCGGAGTGCAGAACAGCACCGCGTCCGACGCCGCGAGCTGGGCGCGCAGGTCGGCTACCGTCACAGGCAGCGGCTCGTGGTCATCGTGGGGGTTGAACGCCGGCAGGCTGGCCAGCCCGTGGTACAGCACGCTCGCCACACCCTCGGGGGCGACTGCCGGCGCGGTGCGGAGCACGGCTGTGTTCGTGGAACCGACACGGGTGCTGCCGGACACCAGCAGGATCCGTACGGACGCCGCCGGTGCCCCTTGGCTGCCTGCGCGTCGCCGGTCCTCCCGCTGCGTTCGCATCGGCTCCGACAGCGACATGCGGGCGAACGCGCTCGGCCACTGCTCGGGGCCATACCCCGCGTCGAGGTCAGTGTGGTGCAGCTCGACCTCGACCAGCCGACGGTCGAGCAGCTGGCCCGCGGGGAACTCCGCGCCCGCCAGCACCCGCACACCCCGTTGCCATGCCTGCTCGGGCATGGCTGCGACCTCGCTGCGGAACCGCTCGGCCGACTCCGACAGCTCGGCCATCAACGCGCTCGCGCTGCGACCTGCACCTGCCTCGATCGCGGCGTCACGCGCGGCTCGACTGGCGTAGGCGGCCACCGGCACCCCTGTGCGCGCCCACACCAGCAGGTTCCGCATCGCGTCCGCCGTCTGCGCCACGTGAGCGAGCACATGACCGCGGGTCCAGCCGGGCAGCGACGATGGCCGCTCGATGTCCTGGTCGCTGAAGGCGTTCACGGTGTGCAGCAGGCGCTGCGTCGCCACGTCGATCGCGTGCACCACGTCAGCTCGGGTCGACACGACACGACGCTAGGGCACCCGGCAGGCACGGTCACCGTGGCAGGCACGGGCCAGCGTGCGCGCCGAAGCGGAATGCCGACAGTCGAAGGTCTACCGGCACACCGTCACCGAGCATGACGAGGACACTCCGGGTCACTGGCGTCCACGCCGGCGACCGACCCCGCTACGCGGTCTCGACGCGCGCGCTCATGGCGCCGGCGGCGCGTCAGCGACGCGGGGTGGGGCTGCTGTCTACGGTCGGCTGTCGACGGGTGCAGCGATGACCACATGCGCTGGCGGTGCGTCGTCGAGCACTGCGCTGCCGGCGACGACGAGTGTGGCGTGCGCCCACGGTCGCTCTGTGAGCAGGAACGTCTGCTCCTCACGCAACCATGCCTCGACGTGCTGCCGTTGCTCAGCGGAGTCGCCATCACGCTCGAGCAGGCGCCGCTCCGCCTCGAGACGATCGACTTGGACCCACACCGATGCGTCCAACAGCGGCGCCAGCTCGCCGCGTACGACACCGGTCCCCTCGACCCACACCGTCTCCATGCCTGCGGGCACCACGATCGAGCCCGCGCGGTCCCTCATGACCCACGGCGGTGGGCGGAAGTCGACAGCCTCACCACGGCGCAGCGGCTCCAGCACGTGCTCGGCGAGCACCCCCGCCCAGTCGAAGCAGGAGTGGTGCTAGGCCACATCGTCGGTGTGGACGACCGCTGACCGGGCGACGTCGGCCAGCAAGCGCTGCACGAGCGTGCTCTTGCCGGCGCCGCCGCGCCCATCGATCCCCACGATGCGGGGCCGACCCGTCACAGGGCCCGCAGCACCACCGAGCCGCTCGACCAGCTCCTCGATCGGTACGGCGGCCTGCCACGGCCCGGCCGCCGGTTCCCCAGCCTCCAACTGCATCGTCAGTCCGCTCACCGCCGACACCACAGGCATGCAAGACAGAGGGCGGCGCCAAGCGCAGATCTGC
>CAXTEJ010000100.1:0-3288 GCA_964243295.1 uncultured Actinomycetales bacterium
CGTCGGCGTAGGCGGCACACAGGGCCAGCACCGAACAGGTTCGGCAGACGGCCACCGCGGCCGGGTCGGCGGCGGTCGGTTCCTCCGTGACGTAGGCGGCCAGGACGTCGCCGGTCGCGTTCGCGCAGGCGCCGAGTAGTGCCCACCGGCCGGGCGCCGGGCTCACCGGGGGCTCGAACGTCCGCCTCGGCCACGCAGTGACGGCCGTGTCACCGCCACCCGCACCGGCCCGCTCACCCACGGCCGGTGACCTGCTCCCGGTAGGCGTCCCGCCGGCGGCGGGCCAGCCCGCGGACGGCCTGGTCGGCGAGCTCGGTCCGGTCCGTATCCGGGGTGGACATCCAGCGGTAGGAGGCCATGACGTCGATCGCATGCAGTCGGTCGGCGGCAGCCGGGTCGGGAAGGGCGGCCACGACGGCGGCAACGTCGGCCTGTTCGTCCCCGGTCACCCACGCCTCGACGTCGGTGCGGTCGAGCAGGTCTCGGTCGACGTGCTCTCGGCGGAGTCGGGCCATCAGGCACCCCGCTCGGCGCGGACGCGGTTCCACCGACTGAGCGCAGCCTGCCGCTTGCGTTCGGACTCGGCCGTCCGGACCACGCCGTCCTCCTGCTCCTCGGGTAGGTCGAGCTGGGCGAGCAGCCGGGAGAGCACCAGACGCATCCCGCGCAACTCCGCGAGCAGCGGGTGAGACCGGACCTGCCCGGTGCTGCCCCGGGTCGTGAGCGGCTCACCCGCAAGGGCCTGCTCGAGCCGGGTGACGTCGTCCGCGGTGCGGCAGGCCTGCTCGAGGAGCAGTCGCTCGTCGGGACCGAACTCGAACCGCGCGGCCAAGTCGCGCCACAGCTGACCGCCGGACGCGCCGAGCTTCTGTGGGGCCTTCTGCCGCGCCGATCGGGCCGGTGTGCCCGCTGGCCCGTCGGCCGGCGTCGGGGCCGGCAGGGCGGCTGTCAGAGGCTTGTGGGGCGCCATGCGAGGTGTCCTTTCGGGGGTCGAAACGGGCTATGCGGAGCAGTGCAGCGAGTCGGAGGTGCTAAGCAGATCGGGATCCGCTTGGGGATCTCGAGGCCCCCTCCCCAGGGGGGTGGTGCGCCGGGTCGGGCGCTGGCGGTCGTACCGCTAAGGAGTCGGCACCGTGTGACAGCCATCGATCCGCGGACACGCTGACGCGCCGACGTGTCGCGGTGACGTTGACGCCCGACCCGGCCGTGATGGGTCAGTCCTGCGTGCGCCCGTGGGCGTCAGGGACGACGAAGGACGTGCGCTGGTTGCCGGCCGCCTTCTCCTCTGTCTCGATCTGCTCGACGTGGCGGCGGTGAGCGTCGGACTCGCGGGACCACCGGCGACGGACGTAGACCGGCGGGTCGACACCGAGGGGGTCGCGGACATACGCCCCAGTGACGTGCGGCTCACTGCTGTTGAGCACGGCGGTGACCGACTGCAGCCCGGACGTCGCGTCGATCCGTGCCTGGCGCACGCGGACGTCAACGGTGCCGCTCTCGCGCCACGCGGGCTCGATCTCGTGGTTCATCGCGGCCAGTGCGGCAGTGCCGGCGGTCAGCGCCCCGTACGCCGCAAGGAAGTCTTGCAGCGCCTTCTGAGCGGCCGGCAGTAGCGGCTCGTGTCCGGCGACCACCTGCTCCCGCCAGGCCGGGAGAGCATCGCTCACGGCCTTGCTGTAGGCACGACGCCGTTCGGCCAGCACGCCCCGAGCGGCCACGTGCTGCACTCGCAACGCCTCGGTGCGGGCGGCCACGTCGGGCACTGTCGCCACAGCAGGCGGATCCGTCTTGCCCTGTCGCAACGCCGCCACGGCGGCTGCCTCGGTGTTGGCTCGGGCAGCCGCGACCTCGCTACTCAGCAGGTCGTAGTCGTCGGCCAGGCTCAGCAGGTGCTCGTGCATCTGCTCGACCGCCCGCCACGCCTTCGCCACGGCGGGCGGGGTCGAGCGGGTGTGCCAGCCCGGCCGGTCCAGCTGGTCCGGCACGAGGTCCGTGCGCAGGGGTGAGTCGATCGGGATGCGTGCGAAGTCCCCGACGGTCGGGTCCGCGCCGGCCGGCGACTCGTTGCCGACCACCAGGGCGGCCAGCTCGCGGGGGTTGAGTTCGACGTCGACGGTCGGGTCGCCGCCGGACCGCAGGTTGTCGGTGTCGAACGTGCTGCCATTGGTACGGGTGACGATCACAGGATCTCCTTGGTGTGGTCGGTGCGGGTCGCTTGGTGGGCCCTACTCACGCGTCGGCCCCCTTAAAGGGGGGGCCGAACGTGAGTACGTGGGCGCGTGAGTTGCGTGAGTAGCCGCGTGAGTTCCTGACCTGCGCCGATGCATGCGGCGTGAGTCCGCCTGTCATCCGTGACTCCCTCGGTCGAGCAGGGCCGCGTGAGTAGTTGCGTGAGTAGGTGCGGTGTACGTAGTGGGCGTGGGCGGACGACTCGGTGACCGGCTCAGCAGGCCCTGGTCAGCGAGCCGCTCGAGTCGTCGTCTGGCTTTCTCCACGGTGTTGCGGTCAGGGTCGACCGAGCCGAGCACCACGGCCGCCGTGCTGGCGGTGATCCCTCCTCGCCGACGGACAACGTCGACGAGATCGACCTCCCCGAGCACCGACGACCAGCCCGTGGTGTTGTCGTGCAGCACCTGCAGTGGGCCGACCTCGTCGACGGGCTGCTTGAGATGGCGCATGGTCACGACTGGGTCGCCGGCCTTGCCGTCGAGCAGCAGTACCGACCCGGTCCCCGCGGTCACCCACACCGACCCGTAGACGTCGGCGAGCTCTTTCGGTGTGCCACCGTTCGCGGTCCGCTTGATGAGGTGGTGCAGCTCGAGCAGCTGCACTCCCTCGACGATGAGCGTCTGTCGTGCCCGGTTGTACCCGGCCCCGACCTCGTCGTCGGTCAGCCCGATCGCGGCATCCTTGATGCTGTCGACGACGACGGTGTCAGCGTCGGCCGCCTGCGCCATCGCCAGCAGCAGCCCGGGGTTCTTGGCGAAGTCGGCCAACGGCGGCCCCGGCCAGAACGCCAGGCAGTCCAGGCGGTCGCCGCCGAACGTGCGACGCAGTGCGCGGGCAGTCTGTCGCGGCCGGTCCATCGCCAGGTACAGCACCCGTCGCTGTCCCGGCTCGACCGGCATGCCCAGCACCGAGTCAGACAGGCCGGCTCGGGCGTGGACGAGCTGCCCGGCGAGCGTCGTCTTGCCGGTGCCCTGGCTGCCGGCGAGCGTGAGCGCCTCCCCGGCAGCCCACAGGTTCGCGCTGCCCTCACCCCACACTGGCTCGGCTGCCTGTCCCCAG
>CAXTEJ010000101.1:0-2466 GCA_964243295.1 uncultured Actinomycetales bacterium
CGACGCCGAGGCCCAGCATGCTCAGCAGCATCTGCACCGCGACGACCAGGATGACCCCGGCGACGATGGCGGCCCAGGAAATGCGGGTGTGCGTGTGCTCGCCCTCATGGGTGGCCGTCGTGGTGGTCTCCACGACGGTGGACCGGGGCTGGCCGGGGTTGGGAAGGGTGGTGGTGCTCATGGCGTCCTCCTGGACGGGTCCGGGATGCGCGGGGCACCCCGGACGGTGGCAGCGAACGCTCAGCGCTTCGGGGTGACCGGGGCGGCCGGGGAAAGCGGGGCCGCGGCGGTCTTGGTCGTGGCCGTCGTGGTTGTCGTCGTGGCCGTCTCGACGGCCGGGACCTGCTCGACGTCGACCTTGGTGCTGCGCACGGTGTCGCGCACCGTCTCGACGCGGTCGCTGGCCTCCTTGCGCAGCGAGATCTCCTCGACGACGCGGGCCTCCTTGCCCACCACAACTTCTTCGTCGATCTCCTGCATCTCGATCGAGCGCTCGCGGAAGTCGGCGTCGGTCACGAGGCGGCCGTCCGTCACCGGACGGCGCTCGACGTGCACGGTCTCGCTGTGCAGGGCGACCTGCTCCTGCACCGGCGTCTCGACCACGTAGGAGCGCACGCGCGCGCCGCCATTGTTCACCGCGCGCTTGCCGACCACCAGGCGCTCTTCCACGACCTTGATGGTGTCGTCGCCCTTTGCCGTCGCGACCGGCATGGTCGCCGTCGTCGCAGCCTTGGGCAGCGGGGCTGCGGCGACGGGTGTTGCGGTCGTGGTGGTCGTGGTGGTCTGCGTCGTGCCGTAGCTGGCGGCGCGGTCATCAAAGTCGACGGGGTCGTGCCGCTCCAGGATCTCGACGACCCGGCTCTTGTGCTGCCCGGGCACCTTGACCGTGACCACGGTGGCGCCGCTCGCGACGCTGCGGTCAAAGGTCGCGGAGTCCGTCGTCTCGCCGCCGAACAGGCTGGCCCAGAAGCCGGGCTCGCGGGCGGGTGCAGCCGTTGTCCCGCCGGCGGTGCCGCCTTCGGCGTGGCTGCTGATGGCGTTCGGCGGCACGTCCGCCGCCTTGAGGTCCTGGACGGCGGCGGCAGCGTGGGCGGGCGTGTCATACATGGCGACGAGGGTTTCTTCGGTCATAGGTTTGGCTCCTGGGCAAGGTTGCGTTCAGTCCCGAGCGGCTGGCGGACATCGCCGGCCGGTTGCGGCCCCGCCTCGGTGCGGGTGATCACGGCGTCCTGCGTCCGCAGCGTCACGGCTTCCTGGTGCCGTTCCGTGCTGCGCAGGTGCCGAATTCGGATCTCTTCCTTGAGGACCAGCCGCCGCTCGACCACGACGACCTCCTCCACGACTGGCAGGACCGTCGTGTCGCCTTCCTCGCGGATGGGCGGCACGGCCTCGACCGTGCGGCCGATCGGCACCCGCTCGACCTCGACCCGCTCATGTGTCAGCGCCTCGTCGACGAGCTGCTCGTGCTCGTGGGTGACGGTGGCGACGCGCACGGTCCTGTGCATCTGGCGCCGGGCGACCACGAGGGCCTCGGCATACAGCGGCAGCGTCAACGTGCTGGGGTCGGGGTCCGTGTCCGTCGTGGTTGGCATGGGCTTTGCCTGTTCCGGTTGGGAGTTTGGGCTTCTGGGCCGAGGTACGGCGCGAGGGGCCGGCGGTTGCCTTGCTGGCACCGGGGTGCGTTGTCCCCGGGTCCTACTTGTTGTTCGCCCCGGGCTTCTTGACCTCGGGGGCGGTTTTGGCACCAGGCGCGTCGTCCGAAGCCCGACGCGCCGGCTGCTCGGCTCTGCTGTTGCCGATCCGGTCAACTTTGTTGATGGCCTGTTCGATCGTGGTCCTGACCTGTGCTGCGGCGGCCTTGATCCAGTCTGTGTCCAATCAGTCCCTTCAGCCCCCAGAAGGGCACGAGACGCACCGGCAAGGACCAAGGACATGCGGAGCACTTGGAGATGACCGTCACATCGAGAGCCGTGACTTAGGCCTGATGCGGTCCCGGCGCACAGATGCGGCCGTACTAGTCGCACTGGTCCTTTGCTAAGGAACGGGCGGGATCACGGCAACGTCATGAGCGGGACGGGCGCCCCGCCGGTCCGGTGAAACCCCGCTCGCGCGCCCAGATGATGGCGTCGCTGCGGCCATGCGCGCCGACCTTCGCGTAAAGCGTCGCGAGGTGGTTGCGGACGGTGTTGTGGGACAAGCCGAGGGCTTTGGCGATGCCGTCCCCGTTCATGCCCTGGCACAGCAGGCCCAGCACCTCCCGCTCCCGCGGCGTCAGGTCGGCCAGCTCGGCCCGTGCCGCCTCCGTGCGCTCGGGATGGCGCAGGTGCGCCAGCTTCTCGATGATCGTGCAGCTGAACCACGACGTGTCCTGCATCACCGCCTCGATCGCCTCGAACAGCTCGGCCTCCGAACGCTTGCGCTCCGTGATGTCCTGCAGGACGGACAGGACGCACCGCTCCCCCGCGA
>CAXTEJ010000102.1:0-2202 GCA_964243295.1 uncultured Actinomycetales bacterium
GGGTGCCCGTGGTCGTCGCCGCCGGACGCGCGGGCGCCGGACGGGCGGGAGCGGGACGCGCGGTGGCCGGCGCCGGGGCGGCAGCAGCAGCCGGCGCCGCGGCGGGGACGGCTGCCGGAGCAGCGGCGGGGGCCACCGTGACCGGGGTGCTGACGGGGGTGCTGACCGGAGTGCTGACCGCGACCGGCACCCGCGTCGCCTCGTCGATCTCGGCCTGCTCGGCGGCGATGTCGTCCTCGGCGCTGCGGCGGCGACGGTCCTCGGCGCGCGCCTCGGCCTTCTTCTTCGTCGGCCCGAGCACCATGATCATGTTGCGGCCGTCCTGCTTGGGCGCGCTCTCGACGAAGCCCAGCTCGGAGACGTCCTCGGCGAGGCGCTGCAGCAGCCGGAAGCCCAGCTCGGGGCGCGACTGCTCGCGACCGCGGAACATGATCGTCACCTTGACCTTGTCGCCGGCGCCGAGGAAGCGCACGACGTGGCCCTTCTTGGTGCCGTAGTCGTGAGGGTCGATCTTCGGCCGGAGCTTGATCTCCTTGATGACCGTGTTGATCTGGTTCTTGCGCGTCTCACGGGCCTTGAGCGCGGCCTCGTACTTGTACTTGCCGAAGTCCATGAGCTTGCACACCGGCGGGCGTGCCGTCGGGGCGACCTCGACCAGGTCGAGGTCGGCCTCCTGGGCCAACCGCAGCGCGTCCTCGACGCGCACGATGCCGACCTGCTCACCGTTGGGTCCGACGAGCCGCACCTCGGGTACCCGGATGCGGTCGTTGATGCGGGGCTCGCTGATGTGCTGCTCCTTCTCCTGCTGGTGGTGACCGCAGGAGACGAGAAAGGCTCCCGTCGCCGTCGCGAGGGGAGCCACCATCACCGGGGCACGACCACGGGGACGACCCCTGAGGAGTCGGCGACGCGGCCGTGCACGTGCCCGGCCACCAGCACGCTGGCGACCGTGCGACCGGGACCCGGCGGCCAGGGGCCGCGCGGGTGGGAGAGGCTCCACTTGCGCACCGGTGACGATCTGCGGGCTCTCGCCCGCGCACGCCACCGGTCGGTCTGCGTGCAAGGGTAGCAGCATGGACGCCACGACCGGCAGCACGACCGATCCGACCGATGGCACCGGTCGGAGCGATGGCACCGGTCCGGCCGAGCCGACCGACCCGACCGACCCGACCGACCAGCCGGGCGCGGACGAGCGGCGCGACATCGCCGACGTCCCCGCCATCGAGGTGATCACCACCACGGCGCTGCACCTGATGAGCGCCGCCGCGGTCAAGTGCGGGCTCGGCGAGGACGAGGACGCCGCCCAGCACCGTGACCTGGACGAGGCGCGCAAGCTCATCGCGGCGCTGGCCGGGCTGGTGACCGCCGCCGCGCCGGAGGTGGGCAACCAGCACGCCCGGCTGCTGCGCGACGGGCTGCGCCAGCTGCAGCTGGCCTTCGCCGAGGCGCTGCCGGTGCCGGACGCGCCGGGTCAGGCACCGGGTGAGCGGCTCACCGGCCGGGTCTCCTAGCCGGGCCGGTCAGGCAGCGCGTCCGGCGGCGGTGACCGGCTGCGGACGACGTGAGCCGGCGCCCGGCGCTCCCCCGTCGTCACCACCGCGGCGTGAGCGGCGCAGCGCGCTCAGCACCAGCGCCGCCAGCGCCAGCACGACGCCCGCGCCACCCACGGCGGCGAAGCCCGCCCACGGGCCGGCGTGGTCGATCGCGAAGCCCGCGAGCGGGGCGCCGACCGCCGAGCCGCCGGTCAGGGCCGACCCGTGCCAGCCCATCGCCTCACCGCGCACCTGCTCGGGCACCAGCCGGACGATCGCCTCGCTGGTCGCGGTGATGACCGGTGCGCACAGCAGGCCGGCGGGCAGCACGGCGAGGCACAGCGCGAACGGCCCCGGGGCCAGACCGGCAGGCGCGGTCAGGGCGGCCAGCCCGAGCAGCAGCACGAGCGGCGGCAGCGCCCTCGGCACCGCCCCGTAGACCAGCCCGCCGACCAGCGAGGCCGCGCACCAGGCGCCCACGACCAGCCCGGTGAGCCCCAGGGCGTCGTCGTCGCGCAGGTGGGCGACGATGCTGACGTCGGTGCCGGCCAGCACGATCGTCGCCGCGGCGGTCGCGCCCAGCACCGCCACCAGCGCGCCGCTCAGCGGCACGCGCGGGCGAGCGCGCCCCACCGGTGCCGCACGCGGACCGCCTCGGCGCAGCCACCGC
>CAXTEJ010000103.1:0-2095 GCA_964243295.1 uncultured Actinomycetales bacterium
GACGCACCCCGGGCTGCAGCCCCGCGTCATCGAGATCAGCGAACCCTCCGCCCTCACGGACCTGGCGGCCGGCCGGCTCGACGTCGCCGTCCTCGAACGGGACGGAGAGGCGCCCCAGCGAGACATCACGGGGATCGTGGAGAAGCCGCTCCTGCGCGACGAGTACCGGATCGTGGTCCCGGCGGCCTGGGCGAGTCGGGAGGACCGCGACGTCCTCGATGGGCCGTGGGTGGCGGGACCTTCGGGTAGCGCTGCTCGAGCAGCGCTCGACCGGCTCGCCCGCACGGTCGAGGCGCAGACCTCCGGCGCGCACTGCGCGGTGCTCGTCCGGGCCGGTGACGAGCGGATCGCGCACGTGTCGCCGACCCTGCCGGCGCCCTTCTCCGCCGCGGTCGAGCAGGCCCTGACGACCGTCCTGCCGAGCGGCCGCTCCGCCGCGGCCCGGTCGGGCTCCGGGCCGCACGACGTCGCCGTGCCCGGCGGGGGCACGCTGCGGGCCTGGCCGGTCCCGTGCTCGGACGACAGCGGGGCCAGCGGCGTGCTGGCGCTCTGCTACCCCGAGGGCGAGCCGGTCGACGACCACGGCCGCGCGGCGCTCGACGGCGCCCGGGTCGCCGCGCTCGCCGTCGACCACGTCCTCGTCCTGCGCCGGCTGTCGCACCAGGCCGGGCACGACGCGCTCACCAGCCTGCCGAACCGCGCCGTCTACCTGGACCGGGTCGGCCACGCCCTGCGGGCCACCGAGCGCAGTGCCGCCCACGTCCTGCTGCTGTTCCTCGACCTCGACCGCTTCAAGCTGGTGAACGACAGCCTCGGCCACGGCGCGGGGGACGAGCTGCTGCGCAGGGTCGCGACGCGCCTGCGGAGCGCCGTGCGGCCCGGCGACACGGTGGCCCGCTTCGGCGGCGACGAGTTCACGATGCTCTGCGAGGGGATCGTCGACGAGGCGCACGCGCTGCAGGTCGTCCACCGCGTGCAGGCCGCGCTCGCGGCGCCGTTCCCGCTCGGTGACAGCGAGCTGTTCGCGACGAGCAGCATCGGCATCGCGCTCGGCCGCGGCACCGCGCAGACCCCCGAGACGCTGGTGCAGGACGCCGACGCCGCGATGTACCGCGCCAAGGAGCGCGGCGGCAACTGCTACGAGCTGTTCGACGGCGCGATGCGCGAGCGCGCCGTCCGCCGCCTGGCCACCCAGAGCGCGCTGCACCGGGCGATCGAGCGCGCCGAGTTCCGGGTGGTCTACCAGCCGGTCGTGCGGCTCTCGACCGGTCGCGTCGAGGGGGTCGAGGCGCTGGTGCGCTGGGAGCGGCCGGACCACCCGCTCGTGCAGCCGGCCGACTTCGTGCCGCTCGCGGAGGAGACGGGGCTCATCGTCCCGATCGGCGCGCACGTCCTGCAGGTCGCCTGCCAGCAGGCGCGGGACTGGCGCGACGAGCGCCCGGGCGAGGTGCCGCCGTGGGTGAGCATCAACCTGTCCGGCCGACAGCTGACCGACCCCGGGCTCGTCCCGGCGGTGCGCGACGCGCTGGAGCGCAGCGGCGTCGACCCGGCCACGATCTCGCTCGAGATCACCGAGAGCGTGCTCATGAGCGACGGGTCGGCGAGCGTGCAGGTCCTGTCCGACCTCAAGGCGCTCGGCGTGCACCTGCTCGTGGACGACTTCGGCACCGGCTACTCCTCGCTCACCTACCTGCGCCAGTTCCCGTTGGACGGCGTGAAGGTCGACCGGAGCTTCGTCGCGGGGCTCGGCGAGCGCGCCGACGACACCGCGATCGTCCGCGCCGTCATCGGGCTCGCGCACAGCCTCGGCCTCACCGCGGTCGCCGAAGGCGTCGAGACTCCCGAGCAGGCCAGCCGGCTGCTCGACCTCGACTGCGACGTCGCGCAGGGCTACCACCTGGGCCGGCCCGTCCCGGCGGCGCAGGTCCCGATCGCGGGCGGCGTCCCGCCCAGCGTCGTGCTGGACCCGGCGGTGCTCCGGGCCGCCACCGCGGGCTAGCGGCGCTCGCCGTAGCCGGCGGTCGTGGCCGGGGTGGGTCGGGTGTTGCCGTAGTAGGCGTCCGGCCCGTGCTTGCGGGTGAAGTGCCGGTCGACC